>NZ_LMEQ01000003.1:0-352801 GCF_001426425.1 Streptomyces sp. Root1310
CGCTTTTGTTTCGCGGTTTCCTTTCCGGCGGTTCCGACTTTATCAGAAGTTCTGAGTCGGTTTTCCCGGCCCCTCCCGGGAGTGGATCCGGGGCACGAGGCGTACCGGGTTCCCGTTCGGGCGGAGACGTAAACGTACTGGAGCGGGGCTCCTCGATGCAAATCGAGGAGCCCCGCTCCGGGTTCACGTCTACGAGCGGTCGTACGGCGCTCAGACCTCGACCACGACCGGCAGGATCATCGGCCTGCGGCGATAGGTGTCGGAGACCCACTTGCCCAGCGTGCGGCGGATGAGCTGCTGGAGCTGGTGGGGCTCGACCACACCGTCCTGGGCGGAGCGTTCCAGGACCTCGGCGATCTTCGGGGTGACGGCCGAGAAGGCCGAGTCGTCGATGCCCGAGCCGCGTGCCTGGATGTGCGGGCCGCCGGTGATCTTGCCGGTGGAGGAGTCCACGACGACGAACACCGAGATGATGCCCTCGTCGCCCAGGATCTTCCGGTCCTTGAGGGCCGGCTCCCCCACGTCGCCGACCGAGAGGCCGTCGACATAGACGTAACCCGCCTGGACCTTGCCGGAGATCTTCGCCTTGCCTTCGACGAGGTCGACGACCACGCCGTCCTCGGCGATCACGATGCGGTCGTGCGGGACGCCGGTCATGGCGCCCAGCTCGGCGTTGGCGCGCAGATGGCGCCATTCGCCGTGGACCGGCATCAGGTTCTTCGGGCGGCAGATGTTGTAGAAGTACAGGAGCTCGCCCGCGGACGCGTGACCCGAGACGTGCACCTTGGCGTTGCCCTTGTGGACGACGTGCGCGCCCCAGCGGGTCAGGCCGTTGATCACGCGGTAGACCGCGTTCTCGTTGCCGGGGATGAGCGAGGACGCCAGGATCACCGTGTCGCCGGGGACGATGCGGATCTGGTGGTCGCGGTTGGCCATGCGGGACAGGGCGGCCATCGGCTCGCCCTGGGAGCCCGTGCAGACCAGGACCACCTCGTGGTCGGGCAGGTCGTCGAGCGTCTTGACGTCCACCACCAGGCCCGGCGGGACCTTGAGGTATCCCAGGTCGCGGGCGATGCCCATGTTGCGGACCATCGAGCGGCCGACGAAGGCGACCCGGCGGCCGTACTCGTGCGCCGTGTCCAGGATCTGCTGGATGCGGTGGATGTGGCTGGCGAAGCTGGCCACGATGATCCGCTTGCGGGCGTTCCCGAAGACCGTGCGCAGGACGTTGGAGATGTCCCGTTCGGGCGCCACGAAACCGGGGACCTCGGCGTTCGTGGAGTCGGAGAGAAGAAGGTCGATACCTTCCTCGCTCAGACGTGCGAACGCGTGCAGGTCCGTGAGACGGCCGTCCAGCGGGAGCTGGTCCATCTTGAAGTCGCCGGTGTGGACCACCATGCCCGCGGGCGTGCGGATGGCGACGGCGAGCGCGTCCGGGATCGAGTGGTTGACGGCGATGAACTCGCAGTCGAAGGGGCCGATGCGCTCACGGTGTCCCTCCGCCACCTCGAGGGTGTACGGACGGATCCGGTGCTCCTGGAGCTTGGCCTCGATGAACGCGAGGGTCAGCTTGGAGCCGATCAGCGGGATGTCCGGCTTCTCCCGGAGGAGGTAGGGGACGGCACCGATGTGGTCCTCGTGACCATGGGTGAGGACGATGCCCTCGATGTCCTCGAGGCGGTCCCGGATGGACGTGAAGTCCGGCAGGATCAGGTCGATGCCGGGCTGCTCCTCCTCGGGGAAGAGCACGCCGCAGTCGACGATCAGCAGACGGCCGCCGTATTCGAAGACCGTCATGTTCCGGCCGATTTCGCCGAGGCCGCCGAGCGGGGTGACCCTGAGGCCGCCCGCCGGCAGCGGCGGGGGCGGGGCAAGTTCGGGATGCGGATGACTCAAAAGACTCTCCTCAACCACACGCGCCACGTACCGGTGGGCACGTGGCGCGCATGACGTTCGTGCAAGCAGTTGTCGTTGTGGATTGCAGGCACCGGTGGCCTGCTATTCAGTTGTGAAGTCCGTTGTCAGAGCTGTACCCCGCCCGCCGCAAGATCGATCTTGAGCTGTTCGATCTCCTCGGGCGAGCACTCGACCATGGGCGAGCGCAGCGGGCCGGCGGGCAGGCCCAGCAGGGTGAGAGCGGCCTTGGTGGTCATCACGCCCTGGGTGCGGAACATGCCCGTGTAGACCGGGAGCAGCTTCTGGTGGATCTCGGCCGCCTTCTGGACGTCCCCGGCGGTGAACGCCTCGACGAGGGCGCGCAGGTCCGGGGTGACCACGTGACCGACGACGGAGACGAAGCCGACCGCGCCCACGGAGAGCAGCGGCAGGTTCAGCATGTCGTCACCGGAGTACCAGGCCAGCCCGGAGCGCGCGATGGCCCAGCTCGCGCGGCCCAGGTCGCCCTTGGCGTCCTTGTTGGCGACGATCCGGGGGTGCGCGGCGAGGCGGACCAGCGTCTCGGTGCTGATCGGGACGCCGCTGCGGCCGGGGATGTCGTAGAGCATGACCGGCAGCCCGGCGGCGTCGGCGACCGCCGTGAAGTGCCGGTACAGGCCCTCCTGGGGGGGCTTGTTGTAGTACGGGGTGACGACCAGGAGGCCGTGTGCGCCCGCCTGCTCTGCAGCGCGGGCGAGCTCGACGCTGTGGTGGGTGTCGTTGGTGCCGACGCCGGCGACGACGTGGGCACGGTCTCCGACGGCCTCCAGGACGGCTCGTACCAGGTCCGATTTCTCCGCGTCACTGGTGGTGGGGGACTCGCCGGTGGTGCCGTTGACGATCAGGCCGTCGTTGCCTGCGTCCACCAGGTGGGTGGCGAGCCGCTGTGCGCCGTCGAGGTCGAGTGCGCCGTCCGCCGTGAAGGGCGTGACCATGGCGGTGAGGACCCGCCCGAAGGGGGTCTGCGGAGTGGAGGTCGGAGCCATGGGTGACACGCTACTCGTTGCTCACCGCGGGGTCTGCCCGCGGGGGGTACGGAAAGTCATGACAAAGATGGAACCCGGCACTGCCTGCTCGGGGGTTCAAGCAGTGCCGGGTCCGTTTGATCAGGCTAGATGAACTTCTCTAAATGCCGCAATACGGACACTTCGCACGGATGATCCGTACATACGTCTCCGTCGCTCGTCTCCGTGGCTCGTCTCCGGCGCTCCAGTACGTCGCTCGTGTACGCCGCGTCCGTCAGGGAGCCACTCGGCCGTTGGCGTTGAAGGCCGCGTACGTGAGGGGCATGAGCGCGGCCCACTCGGCCTCCATCTTCTCGCCCACCATCTCGATCTCCCGCTGGGGGAAGGACGGGACCTTCGCCAGCTCGTGCTGGGTGCGCAGACCGAGGAAGTGCATCAGCGAGCGGGCGTTGCAGGTCGCGTACATCGAGGAGAACAGGCCGACCGGGAGGACCGCACGGGCGACCTCGCGGGCGACGCCGGCGGCGAGCATCTCCTGGTAGGCGTCGTAGGACCGGCGGTAGGAGTCCTCCATGGTGCGGCCGACGAGCTCCTGCTGGGCCTGCGTGCCCTCGGCGAAGACGTACTTGCCGGGACGGCCCTGCTGCACGAGTTTGCGGGACTCGCCGGGGACGTAGAAGACGGGCTGGAGCTCCCGGTAGCGGCCGGACTCCTCGTTGTACGACCAGCCCACGCGGTGGCGCATGAACTCGCGGAAGACGAAGATCGGGGCACTGATGAAGAAGGTCATCGAGTTGTGCTCGAAGGGGCTGCCGTGCCGGTCCCGCATCAGGTAGTTGATCAGACCCTTGGAGCGCTCCGGGTCCTTGCCCAGCTCGTCCAGGGACTGCTCGCCGGCGGTCGAGACGCGGGCGGCGAAGAGTACGTCGGCGTCGGACGCGGTGTGCTTGACCAGCTCGACGGTGACGTCGCTGCGGAAGCCGGGCTTGAGGTCGTCGGCGGGGCTGTCGGTCACTGTGCGGGGGTCCTTCCGTCGCGTCTTCGGAGCGGCGCCAACTCTACGGGGGCCGCCGCGCCGGTCCGTCACGGGCGTGCCGTCGGATTCGTGCGGGACGTCTGCCGATATGGGGCACGTTTCCGGGCACCCGCTCGTCTGTATCAGTGAAGCGCCCGATCGAAAGCCCCAGGAGGAAGTACCCATCATGTTCCGCCGGCGCGAGCCCGTACCCTTCGCCTTCCTCGCCGAGGCCGACCGGTTCCGCAGCAATGTCGCTCCCCCGCCCTCCGAGCGGTCCTCCGCCGGTCAGATAGCCGGACGCTGGCTGTGGGGACTCACCATCGTGGCCGCGCTGGTGGGCTCCCTGGTCATCGGGATGCCGGCGCTGAGCCTGGACCACTCGGCGGAGACACAGCAGTCGCAGGCGTCCCAGGGACGCTGACGCCATCCGGACCCCCGATGGTGGTGAGCCGGGACACAGACGGATAACCTCACCGGGCACAGCCCACGCATGGACGAGTGAGGACCAGCCGTGCCCCTGCCCTTCCTGACGGCCGACCGCGCATTCGAGGCGACGGACGACGTCGCGCTGCCCTTCGAGGACCGTGAGCGCTGGCGGCGCCCCTACCGGCCCGGACCCTGGCGGGTCGGGGTCGCCGCGTTGGCGCTGCTGCTCGCCTCGTACGTGCTGTTCGCGGCCGTCATCATCGCGTTGACCGGGTCGAAGTCCGAGGCCGGCGTGATCTTCGGCTGTTCCCTGCTCGTGATCGCCGCCGCCCTGCGGCTGCTGCGCATGGGTGTGTGGGTCAGCGACCGCGGGCTGCGGCACGTGCGTTTCCTCGTCACCCGCACGCTGCCCTGGGAGCGGGTCGTGGCGGTGCGGACCGTGCAGCAGCCGGTGCGCTGGCTGGGGCTGCCGCGGACCGTCCAGGGGCAGGCGCTGACCGTCGGACGGCGGGACCGCCCGCAGGAGGCCACGCAGCTGCTGACCACGCACGGGGCCGACTTCCTGGCCCGTGCCGAGGCGTTCGACCGGGCGGCGGACGCGGTCGAGGCGTGGGCCGCGGAGAACCGGCGCGGCTGAACCGAGTCCGCCGGACACCGATCCGACGTCCGGCCGTACGCCGAAGGGGCCGGTCCGCCACAGGTGCGGGCCGGCCCCTTCGGCGTACGGCTCAGGCGGTCTGCACCGGTTTGCCGTCGTGCAGGCTGATCGCGCGTTGCATCGCCTTGCGGGCCCGCGGGGTGTCCCGGGCGTCGTGGTAGGCGACGGCGAGGCGGAACCAGGTGCGCCAGTCGTCGGGGGCCGCCTCGGTCTCGGCCTTGCGCCGGTCGAACACCTCGTCGGCGGAGTCGCGGTCGACGCGGCCGCTCGCGGTGCGCTTCAGTTCGTCGACGGGCAGTCCGCCCTCGGCGTCGAGTTCGGCGGCGAGGGCGTTGGCCCGGCGGACGAACTGGGTGTTCTTCCACAGGAACCAGACGCCGATGACCGGCAGGATCAGCACCGCCATGCCGAAGGTGACGGTCAGGAGTGTGCCGGCCTGGATGAGCATGACGCCGCGGCTGCCGACCAGGGCGAAGTAGAAGACCAGGACGGCGGCCGTGACGGCGTAGGAGAGCTTGGCGCGCATGTCAGCCTCAGCCGAGGTCGAGGAAGTTTTCCAGGCCGAAGGTGAGGCCCGGAGTCGACACCACCCGGCGGGCGCCCAGCAGGATGCCCGGCATGAAGCTGCTGTGGTGCAGCGAGTCGTGGCGGACCGTGAGGGTCTCGCCCTCCCCGCCCAGCAGCACCTCCTGGTGGGCCAGCAGCCCGCGCAGCCGGACGGCGTGCACCGGGATGCCGTCGACGTTCGCGCCGCGCGCTCCGTCCAGGCCCGTCTCCGTGGCGTCCGGCGCCGGGGCCGTGCCCGCCTCGCGACGGGCCGCGGCGATGAGCTGGGCGGTGCGCGTGGCGGTGCCGGAGGGCGCGTCCACCTTGTTGGGGTGGTGCAGTTCGACGACCTCGACGGACTCGAAGTACGGCGCGGCGATCTGCGCGAACTTCATGGTCAGGACGGCTCCGATGGAGAAGTTGGGCGCGATGAGCACGCCCGTCCGCGGAGATTCGGCCAGTCGGGCCGTCAGGTGCGCGAGGCGCTCCTCGGTCCAGCCGGTCGTACCGACCACGGCGTGGATGCCGTGCCCCACGCAGTAGTCGAGGTTGTCCATGACCGAGGCGGGCGTGGTCAGTTCGACCACGACCTGGGCGCCGTTCTCGGCCAGCGTCTCGAGCCTGTCACCGCGGCCGAGGGCGGCCACCAGCTCCATGTCCTCGGCGGCCTCGACCGCCCGTACCGCCTCGGAACCGATCCGGCCCTTGGCGCCGAGGACCGCCACGCGCAGCTTGCTCATCTGTTGTGCTTCCTTACCGAAGTTGCCGAAGGCCTGTCGAAGAGGGTCAGGCGACCGCGTCGTGCAGCCGGGCGGCCTGTTTGTCCTTGAGCGGGCCGATGACCGACAGCGACGGGCGCCGTCCCAGGATGTCGCGGGCCACCGCGCGGACCTCGTCCGGGGTCACCGCCGCTATCCGGGTCAGCATGTCGTCGACCGACATCTGCTCGCCCCAGCACAGTTCGCTCTTGCCGATGCGGTTCATGAGCGCGCCGGTGTCCTCCAGGCCGAGGACCGTGGAGCCCCTCAGCTGTCCGATGGCGCGGACGATCTCCTCGTCGGACAGGCCGTGCTCGGCGACCTGGTCGAGTTCGTCCCGGCAGATCTTCAGCACATCGTGCACCTGGCTCGGGCGGCAGCCCGCGTATACGCCGAAGAGGCCGCAGTCGGCGAAGCCGGAGGTGTACGAGTACACGCTGTAGGCCAGGCCGCGCTTCTCGCGGACCTCCTGGAAGAGGCGGGAGGACATGCCGCCGCCGAGGGCCGTGTTCAGCACGCCCAGCGCCCAGCGCCGGTCGTCCGTGCGGGCCAGACCCGGCATGCCGAGGACGACATGGGCCTGTTCCGTCTTGCGGCCGATCAGCTCGACGCGGCCGGCCGAGCGGATCGCGCGCCGGCCGTCGCGCGGGGCGATGGGCGTGGCGTCCGGGTTCTTGAAGGCGCCCGCCTTGTCGAAGGCCGCGCGGACCTGGCGTACGACCTTGTTGTGGTCGATGTTGCCGGCGGCCGCGACCACGAGGTGGGTCGGGTCGTAGTGCTTCTTGTAGAAGCGGCGGATGCGGTCGGCGGTGAGGGCGTTGACCGTGTCGACGGTGCCGAGGACCGGGCGGCCGAGGGCGTTGTCGCCGAACATCGTGTGCGCGAACAGGTCGTGCACACAGTCGCCGGGGTCGTCCTCGGTCATCGCGATCTCCTCGAGGATCGCGCCGCGCTCGACGTTGACGTCCTCCTCGCGGATCAGGGAGCCCGTGAGCATGTCACAGACGACGTCGATGGCGAGCGGCAGGTCGGCGTCGAGCACGCGCGCGTAGTAGCACGTGTACTCCTTCGCCGTGAACGCGTTCATCTCGCCGCCGACGGCGTCTATCGCGGAGGAGATGTCCAGCGCGGACCTGCGGTTCGTCCCCTTGAAGAGGAGGTGCTCCAGGTAGTGCGTGGCGCCGTTCAGGGACGGGGTCTCGTCGCGGGAGCCGACGTGCGCCCAGATGCCGAAGGTGGCGGAGCGGACCGAGGGGAGGGTCTCGGTGACGATGCGCAGGCCGCCCGGGAGGGTGGTCTTGCGCACGACACCGATGCCGGCCGTGCCCTTGATCAGGGTTTGGGTACGGGCGACGGCCCGCGCCTCCGAAGAGGTGCGGGCCGTCGCCTGCGAGCTACTCGACGTCACTTGTCGGTGTCGTCCTTCGTGTCCTCATCAGCTTCCTCGCCCTCGATCACGGGGATCAGGGAGAGCTTGCCGCGGGAGTCGATCTCGGCGATCTCGACCTGGACCTTGGAGCCCACACCGAGCACGTCCTCGACGTTCTCCACGCGCTTGCCGCCGGCGAGCTTGCGGATCTGCGAGATGTGCAGCAGACCGTCCTTGCCCGGGAGCAGCGACACGAACGCACCGAAGGTGGTGGTCTTGACGACCGTACCCAGGTAGCGCTCGCCGACCTCCGGCATGGTCGGGTTGGCGATGCCGTTGATCGTGGCGCGGGCGGCCTCGGCCTGCGAGCCGACCTGGGCACCGATGTAGATGGTGCCGTCGTCCTCGATCGTGATCTCGGCGCCGGTGTCCTCCTGGATCTGGTTGATCATCTTGCCCTTCGGGCCGATGACCTCACCGATCTTGTCCACGGGGATCTTGACGGTGATGATCCGCGGGGCGTTCGGGGACATCTCGTCCGGCGTGTCGATCGCTTCCATCATCACGTCGAGGATGTGGAGGCGGGCGTCGCGGGCCTGCTTGAGGGCCGCGGCCAGGACGGAGGCCGGGATGCCGTCCAGCTTGGTGTCGAGCTGGAGGGCGGTGACGAACTCCTTGGTGCCGGCGACCTTGAAGTCCATGTCGCCGAAGGCGTCCTCCGCACCGAGGATGTCGGTGAGGGCGACGTAGTGCGTCTCGCCGTTGATCTCCTGGGAGATCAGGCCCATGGCGATACCGGCGACGGGGGCCTTGAGGGGCACACCGGCGTTCAGCAGCGACATGGTGGAGGCGCAGACCGAGCCCATGGACGTCGAGCCGTTGGAGCCGAGGGCCTCGGACACCTGACGGATCGCGTAGGGGAACTCCTCGCGCGTCGGCAGGACCGGCACGATGGCGCGCTCGGCGAGGGCGCCGTGGCCGATCTCGCGGCGCTTCGGGGAGCCGACGCGGCCGGTCTCACCGACGGAGTACGGCGGGAAGTTGTAGTTGTGCATGTAGCGCTTGCGGGTCACCGGGGAGAGGGTGTCCAGCTGCTGCTCCATCCGGAGCATGTTCAGGGTGGTGACGCCCAGGATCTGGGTCTCGCCACGCTCGAACAGCGCCGAACCGTGCACGCGCGGGATGGCCTCGACCTCGGCGGCGAGCGTACGGATGTCCGTGACGCCGCGGCCGTCGATGCGCTTCTTCTCCTTGATCACGCGCTCGCGGACCAGCTGCTTGGTGAGCGAGCGGTACGCGGCGGAGATCTCCTTCTCGCGACCCTCGAACTCCGGCAGGAGCTTCTCGGCGGCGAGCGCCTTGACGCGGTCCAGCTCGGCCTCGCGGTCCTGCTTGCCCGCGATGGTCAGCGCGGAGGCGAGCTCCGGGCGGACGGCGGCGGACAGCGCCTCCAGGATGTCGTCCTGGTAGTCGAGGAAGACCGGGAACTCGCCGGTCGGCTTCGCGGCCTTGGCGGCGAGGTCGGCCTGGGCCTTGCAGAGCACCTTGATGAAGGGCTTCGCGGCGTCCAGACCGGAGGCGACGACCTCCTCGGTCGGCGCCTCGGCGCCGCCCGCGACGAGCTGGATCGTCTTCTCGGTGGCCTCGGCCTCGACCATCATGATCGCGACGTCGCCGTCCTCCAGGACGCGACCGGCGACGACCATGTCGAAGACGGCGTCCTCGAGCTCGGTGTGCGTCGGGAACGCGACCCACTGGCCGTTGATCAGCGCGACGCGGACGCCGCCGATCGGGCCGGAGAAGGGCAGACCGGCCAGCTGCGTGGACGCGGAGGCGGCGTTGATCGCCACGACGTCGTACAGGTGGTCGGGGTTGAGCGCCATGATCGTGGCGACGACCTGGATCTCGTTGCGCAGGCCCTTCCTGAAGGACGGGCGCAGCGGGCGGTCGATCAGCCGGCAGGTGAGGATGGCGTCCTCGGAGGGACGGCCCTCACGGCGGAAGAAGCTGCCGGGGATCTTGCCGGCGGCGTACATCCGCTCCTCGACGTCCACCGTGAGGGGGAAGAAGTCGAGCTGGTCCTTGGGGTTCTTGGAGGCGGTGGTGGCCGACAGCACCATGGTGTCGTCGTCCAGGTACGCCACGGCGGAGCCGGCGGCCTGCTTGGCCAGGCGGCCCGTCTCGAAGCGGATGGTGCGGGTGCCGAAGGTGCCGTTGTCAATGACGGCCTCGGCGTAGTGGGTCTCGTTCTCCACTAGCATTTTCTCCGTTACTTGTCGTCTTTCGTCCCTCGCTGCCCGTGTGGCAGGGGGACGGTTGCGGAGAAACGCTCGGTGCGGGCCGGTCTTCGATCGAAGCACCCGGGGTTCTCTTTCCCGGGGGCCACTACCGAGGACCGGCGGCGGCTAGGCGCGCTTCTCCTCGTTCGGTGGGCGTGGTGACGTTTACCCGCAGCGAGTACACGTCATCACGCTGTGTCGTACGTATGTCGTTGTGCTACCACACTACAAAGCGTTGGTGACACTCCGCACGTTTCCGCTCGGCGACGGGGCGTACGACGGCCCCGTCGTCGGCGTGCATCCGCGTGCGCGGATGCGTACCGCCGTGTGCCGGTACGCGGGCGTACGGCAAAGGGGAGCGGTCCCGATGGTCCGGGAACCGCTCCCCCTCACGGCGTTCTACTTGGCGCCCGCCGCACCGCGGCGGATGCCGAGGCGGTCGACCAGCGCACGGAAGCGCTGGATGTCCTTCTTGGCCAGGTACTGGAGAAGGCGGCGACGCTGACCGACCAGGATCAGCAGACCACGACGGGAGTGGTGGTCGTGCTTGTGCGTCTTGAGGTGCTCGGTCAGGTCCGAGATCCGGCGGGACAGCATGGCGACCTGGACCTCGGGGGAGCCGGTGTCGCCCTCCTTCTGGCCGAACTCCGTGATGAGCTGCTTCTTCGTAGCGGCGTCGAGCGGCACGCGTACTCCTCGTAGTCTTTGAGTGGCCACCGAGTGCCCCCGGTCTTGGTCTCGGGAGAGCTTCCGTTACTCGGATGGCGGGGATCCGATGGGCGCGGCCTCCAGAACCTTCAGGGACTCCCTGAGGGTGTTTCCGGGGGTGCGTACACAAACGGCCGAAAGCCAGCGTAGCAGGCCGGGGCCCCGGGCCCGTCCGGGATATCGCGGCGGGCACTCGTCCCGTACCGCGGCGCGCGGGGGCAGTGTACGGGCGACGACGCCGGTCCGGAAGGTAAAGGAAGAACCTCTGAGCTGGGGGAACGCCGGCAAGTAGGCTGACGACGCAGCTCGTTGGAACAGTGTGAACCCAGGGGAAAGGGTCGGAGCCGACATGGCCGATGCCGAGGACAAAGACGTCAAAGCACGCAAGGAACGGGAGCGGGACGAGCTGTACGCGCTCGACATCTCCGGCGTCGAGTGGCAGTGCGCCCCGGGCACCGAGGAGCACGAGGAGCGCGTCGAGATCGCCTACCTGCCCGCGGGGGCCGTGGCGATGCGGTCGTCGCTCGACCCGGAGACGGTGCTGCGCTACACGGAGGCGGAGTGGCGGGCCTTCGTGCTGGGTGCCCGGGACGGCGAGTTCGATCTGGAGCCGGCGCCGCACAACGGGGGGTCCGCCGCGCGGTAGCCGGGGCGGCGGGGCGCCCGGTATCGGCCGCCCGGTGTCGGCCGCCCGGTGTCGGCCGGTACGTCTCGGCCGGTACGTCTCGGCCGCCGTTCGTCCGCACCGCGTGCGACGCCGAGCCCGGAACGGCGCCGCAGGCGGAGCCCGCGACGGTGTGGCCGACACCGCCCGGTGTCGGCCGGTATGTCTCGGCCGCCGTTCGTCCGCACCGCGTGCGGCGCCGAGCCCGGACCGGCGCCGCACGCCCTGACCGGCGGAACCGGAACCGGAACCGAAGCCGGAGCCGCAGCCGGAGCCCGCGACGGTGTGGCCGACCGGGTGCGCCGCAGCTCTCGCCCGGCGTTCCTTCGCGGCTGCCCGTGGGTCAGCCCGTCATCGACCGGGCCGCCGCGTACACGTCGAAGACGGCCAGCGCCAAGGGGACGAGCGTCAGCAGGACGAAGCCCTCGGCGAGCTCCATGAAGCGCCCCCAGAACGGCGTGAGGCCGCCCCGCGAGCCGATCAGGCCGATCGCGGTGACGATCGCGGACGCCGCCGCGATGGCCGCGACGAGCCAGACGGTACGGATGTCCAGGTCGGTGCGGTCGCCCGCCAGCGCGTCGCGGATCACCGAATGCGGCGGGTTCAGCGCCAGTCCGAGGCCGAGCAGGACGAGGGAACCGAGGCCCGCGGCCAGTACGGGGGCGACCTGCGCGGTGTAGCGGAACAGGTGGGCGCGCATCAGCAGAGCGATGCCCGCGGCCAGGGCGAGGAGCCGGGCCCAGACGTCGTCGGAGAACCCGAGGACCGCGCAGGCGCCGACCGTGATCACCGCGCAGCCGCCCACCAGACCGACCAGGAGTTCGTGTCCGCGGCGGGCCTGGGCGGCGATCCGCTCGGCGTCGACCGGCTCCCGCGGGGCGGGATCGGCGCCGTACGCGCCACGCGGCGCGGTGGCCGGGGTGTCGAAACCGATCGGCAGCCGGGCGAAGCGCATGGACAGGCCGGGCAGGAAGGCCAGCGCGCCCACGCCGACCGGGGCGCACAGGGCGGCGGTCTCGGCCGGGGTCCAGTGCGCCAGGATCGCCGCGAACACCACGGCCAGGCCGACGCCGGAGGCGACCACGAAGGCCACGAACGGGCCGTCCCCCCGAGGGGAGCACAGGGTGAGCAGCACCGAGGCGAGCAGCACCGCGGCGCAGGACAGCAGGAACGCCAGCCTGCCGATGCCCTGGCCGTCCGCGAGCGGGAGGAGCCCGGAGCCGGCCACGGCCACGTTCGGCAATGCGCCGAGCCCGAGGGCGACGGCGGAGCCCCGGTCGTCGTACACGCGGGCCCGGACGCACGCGAGGGCGACCAGCAGGACACCGACGACCGCGGCGAGGACCCCGGGGAGGCTGTGCATGTCGTGACGCGGGTCGCCGGTCCAGGCCACGAAGGCGAGCAGGGCCGGCATGACCCCTCCGCCGACGAGGCCCGCGGCGCGGGTCAGCTCGCCGCTCCACAGGGTGTGCTCGCGTGTCACGGCCGAGGCGACCGCCTCCGACACGTCGTCGAAGACGGCGGGCGGCAGCGACTCGGAGAAGGGCCGCAGCGTGAGGAGCTCGCCGTCGAGGATGTGCTGAGCGGCGAACGAACGGGAACTGTCGAGGACGGTGCCGTCCCGGCGGACGAGGTGGTAGCCGACCGGAGCGCCCTCGGCGGGGCTCTGCCGGGAGAGCCTGAGGATCTCCGGGTGGATGTCGGCGACGGGGACGTCGTCGGGCAGCGCCACGTCGATCCGGCTGTCGGGGGCGACGATGGTGACCCGGCAGAAGCCGAGCCCCGTCCCCGCCGCGGGAGCGGCTCCGGCGCCGCGTCCTTCTCCGGTGGCTGCCGCGGAGGCCGCGATACTCACCTGCTGCTCCCCCTCAGTGATGGTTCCGCGTCGGCATGTGCGGTGTCGGCATGTGTGGTGTCGGCATGTGTGGTGTCGGTCGGCGCTGTCCGCGTGTTCGGTGTCGGCGTGTGCGGTGTCCGCGTGTGCGGTGTCGGTCGGCGGTGTGAAGGTTCCGCGCCGGTCGGTGCGCGACGCGGCCCGCGGGTGTGCTCACGCGAACATCCGGCACCCTACCGCCCCTTGGTGAGACAGGCAGTCAGTAGGATCACGCGGCGGCCTGCGTCCGTCCGGCAGGGGGCGGCGGACGGGGTTTTCCGGGGCCGCGCAAGGGGATTCGGGGCCTCGCAAAGGGGGTTGGTGAGCAGTGAGCCACATCGTCGTGAAGCGCCAGCCACGGGTGTTGCCGTCCGAGGTGCCCACCGGTGAGGTCGTTCTGCAGCCTCCGCCGGAGCTGCCGCGGGGCCATCAGGAGAGCGTGCTGATGCAACTGCTGCCGACGCTCGGCATGGGCGGCTCGGTGGTCTTCTTCTTCACGAGCGGGCAGCCGTTCATGCGCATCATGGGCATGGTCATGATCGCCTCGACCGTGGCCATGTCGATCGCGATGGTGGTGCGCTTCCGGCGCGGCTCACAGGGGCAGTTGGCGGATCTGCGCCGCGACTACCTGAGCTATCTGGCACAGACCCGGCGTACCGCGCTCGACACCGCGCGGGCGCAGCGTGACGCGCAGTACTACCTGCATCCCTCCCCCGAGCAGCTGTGGGCGCTGGTCGCCGAGGGCAGCCGGGTGTGGGAACGGCGGCCCGGGGACGAGGACTTCGCCCAGGTCCGTGTCGGCCTCGGCGTCCAGTCCCTCGCCACCCCGCTGATCGCTCCCGAGACCGGCCCGGTGGAGCAGCTGGAGCCGCTGACCGCGGGCGCGCTCCAGCGCTTCCTCGCCGTCCACGACAGCCTCGACGACCTGCCGATGGCCGTCTCGCTGCGCGCCTTCTACCACGTCACGGTCAGCGGTGAGCCGCTCTCGGTGCGCTCCTGCGCCCGCGCCATGGCCGGTTCGCTGGCCGCGCTGCACTCGTCCGAGGACCTGGTGCTCGTCGTCGCGGCGGGCCGGGAGGAACTGCCGCACTGGGAGTGGGCGAAGTGGCTGCCGCACGTCCAGGCGTCCGGGGCCGTGGACGGGGCGGGCAGCCGCAGGCTGATCGGCGCCGACACCCGTGAGCTGGAGAACCTGCTCGGGGCTCGGCTGACCGGCCGCCCGCGGTTCCATCCGCACGCGACGCCGCTGCCCGACGAGCCGCACGTCGTCGTCGTCCTCGACGGCGTCTCCCTGCCCCCGGACTCGGTCCTGGCCAACCCCGAGGGGCTCCAGGGCGTGACGGTCCTCGAGATCGTCCCCGGTGAGCCGACGGGGGCCGGCGGCGAGCTCGACATCGTCGTACAGCCCGGTGCGCTGCGACTGGAGTCGGGGCACGGCGCCGTCTACGAGGGGACGCCGGACACGCTCTCGCCGGAGTCCGCCGAGGCACTCGCCCGGCAGCTCGCCCCGCTGCGGATGGCGTCCGGCGGGGACGACGACGAGCCGCTGCTGGCCAACCTGGAGTTCACCGACCTGCTGAGCCTCGGGGACGCCGCGTCCGTGGACACCCGGCGCACCTGGCGGCCGCGTTCGCTGGCGGAGCGGCTGCGGGTGCCGATCGGGGTGGGCGAGGACGGCCGTCCGGTGATGCTGGACCTCAAGGAGGCGGCGCAGGAGGGCATGGGGCCGCACGGTCTGTGCGTGGGCGCGACGGGTTCCGGCAAGTCCGAGCTGCTGCGGACGCTGGTGCTGGGCCTGGCGGTCACCCACTCCTCCGAGACCCTGAACTTCGTTCTCGCCGACTTCAAGGGCGGCGCGACCTTCGCCGGCATGGCGCAGATGCCGCACGTGGCGGCCGTGATCACCAACCTGGCGGACGACCTGACACTGGTGGACCGGATGGGCGACTCCATCCGGGGCGAACTCAACCGGCGTCAGGAGCTGCTGCGGGACGCGGGCAACTACGCCAACATCCACGACTACGAGAAGGCCCGGGCCGCGGGGGCCGCCCTTCAGCCGATCCCCTCCCTGGTCCTGGTGATCGACGAGTTCAGCGAGCTGCTGACGGCGAAGCCGGACTTCATCGAGATGTTCGTGCAGATCGGCCGGATCGGCCGCTCGCTCGGCGTGCACCTGCTGCTGGCCTCGCAGCGCCTGGAGGAGGGCCGGCTGCGCGGCCTGGAGACCTATCTGTCGTACCGCGTCGGTCTGCGCACCTTCTCCGCGGCGGAGTCGCGGGCGGCGCTCGGTGTGCCCGACGCGTACTCCCTGCCGAACGTGCCGGGTTCCGGCTTCCTGAAGTTCGGCACCGACGAGATGGTGCGGTTCAAGGCGGCGTACGTGTCCGGGGTCTACCGCTCGGGCGCTCAGCGGACGGCGCCGGGGGGCGGCCCGCTGCCGGTGGACCGGCGGCCGGTGCTGTTCACCTCGGCGGAGGTGCCCGTGCGGTACGCGCAGGTGCCGCAGGCCCGCCCGTCCGGCGATCCGGAGATCGACGACGCGCTGGCGGACACCGTGCTCGACGTGATCGTGCGCCGGCTGGAGGCGCAGGGCCCGGCCGCGCACCAGGTGTGGCTGCCGCCGCTGGACAGCCCGCCGTCGCTGGACGCGCTGCTGCCGGGGCTCGCGGCGGTGCCGGGCCGCGGCCTCACCCAGCCGGGGTACGAGGGCGCGGGCCGGCTGGTCGTCCCGGTAGGGCTGGTGGACAAGCCGTTCGAGCAGCGCCGTGACTCGCTCCGGGTGGACTTCTCCGGTGCCGCGGGCCATATGCAGATCGTCGGCGGCCCGCAGTCCGGCAAGTCGACCCTGCTTCGCTCGCTGATCTGCGCCTTCGCCCTCACCCACACGCCGCACGAGGTCCAGTTCTACGGCCTCGACTTCGGTGGCGGCGCGATGGCGTCGGTGGCCGGCCTGCCGCACGTGGGCGGGGTCGCCTCCCGGCTCGACCCGGAGCGGGTGCGGCGCACGGTGGCCGAGGTGTACGGCGTGCTGACCCGCCGTGAGGAGTACTTCCGCTCGGCCGGCATCCCGTCGATCGCGGAGTTCCGGGCCAGGCGGGCCCGCGGGGACATCTCGGTCTCGGACCAGCCCTGGGGGGACGTGTTCCTGATCGTCGACGGGTGGGGCAACTTCCGGTCCGAGTACGAGGCGATGGACCAGGTGATCCTCGACATCGCCGCGCGCGGGCTCGGCTACGGCGTCCACCTGGTGCTGACGGCCTCGCGCTCGATGGAGGTCAGGGCCGCTCTCAAGGACCAGCTGATGAACCGGCTGGAGCTGCGGCTCGGCGACACGATGGACTCCGAGATCGACCGCAAGGTCGCCGCGAACGTCCCGGCGGGCGTGCCGGGCCGTGGCCAGTCGCCGCAGAAACTGCACTTCATGGCGGCGGTGCCGCGTATCGACGGCCTCGCCTCCGACACTGGCCTCGCCGACGCCACGCAGGCGCTGACCGCGGAGGTCGCCCGGCAGTGGCAGGCGGCGCCCGCGCCGGAAGTCCGGCTGCTGCCCAGGGAGTTCCCGGCCGACTCGCTGCCGCCGGGCGACCGCTTCCCGCGCCGCGGGGTCGCCTTCGGCCTCGACGAGGACCGGCTCGAACCGGTCTACGTCGACTTCGAGCAGGATCCGTTCCTCCTCGTCTTCGGCGAGAGCGAGTCCGGCAAGTCGAACCTGCTGCGGCTGCTGATCCGGCAGCTGACCCAGCGCTACTCGGGCGACGAGTGCAAGCTGTTCGTGGTCGACAACCGGCGGTCCCTGCTGGACGTGACGCCGGAGACCCACCTGGCCGAGTACATCCCGATGTCCAACGCCATGGACCACCACATGGCCGCGCTGGCCGACCTGATGAAGCGCCGGGCTCCGACGGCCGAGGTGACGGCACGGCAGCTCCGGGACCGCAGCTGGTGGCGTGGACCGACGGTGTTCGTCGTCATCGACGACTACGACCTCGTGGCGACGTCGAGCGGCAATCCGCTGGCGGGCCTGACGGAACTGCTGCCGTTCGCCCGGGACGTCGGGGTGCGCTTCATCATCGCGCGGTCGACGGCGGGCGCGGGGCGGGCGTCGTACGAGGCGTTCATGCAGCGGATCAAGGAGCTGGGCGCCCAGGGTGTCGTACTGGCGGGCGACCCCGGAGAGGGGGACCTCCTCGGCGGGGTACGGCCGCGGCCGATGCCCGCGGGGCGGGGAATCTTCGTCTCACGGCGCCGGGGGAAGCCGTTGGTGCAGGTGGGGTTGGCGCCGGAGGGAGGGTGACGAGTGGGAGTCCCCTCGACCCCAAGGGACTTTCCGAGCAACGCAGTTGGCGAGCACGGGAGTTGGGCGGGTGATGGAGTTGGCGACCACGGGGGCCGGTGGGCCCCGCTTCGCCGCCGTCAAGCCGTACGACGGGGAATTGGGGAAAGTAGGGTGAGATCCGTGAACTCACTTGAACGGGGTTCATGGATCTGGCTTGTTGATGGCTGAGGGACCGGGCCGCCGAGGTGGCGGCTCGACGGGAACACAGGAATCCGGAACGCGGGAACACGGGGACGCAGGGACACGGGGAAGGGGCTCACGCATGGCGTGGGAGGAGTGGGAGCAACTCAAGGCGGAGGCGGCCCCGGGCGACGCGCCCCATATGCGGCTGAACCAGCTGGATCCCGGAAGTGGGCCGGTACGCCCCGCGCCGGATCCCGGTCAGTACGGCGAGCTGCGGGCCAATCAGGGTGACCTGGCGAAGATCGGCACCCACGCGTTCAAGCTGTACAACGACCTCTGGGACAAGGGCCGCAGGGCGGTGCCCACCAGCGAAAGCGCCGCCGGTGCCCTCAGCAAGGGCGGTTTCGCCCTGGGCGGCGCACTCCAGCATGTCGCGCTGCGCTGGGACGAGCAGTTGGGCTCCCTGAGAGACGCGTGCGCGCACATCTCGAACCACATGACCGTCACCAAGAAGCTGCATGCCGGCGACGACCACTACATCCGCCGTCAGATGAGCAGCATCGACGTGCTGGACGCGGGCTTCGACGAACGCGTCGGTGAACCCGGCAAGCACAACCCGGTGTACGGCGAGAAGAGCGACAAAGAGGGCAAGAGCTGATGGATCTCGACGCCCTTCGCAACGCCGACCTCAGCCTGCTGGACGACGCGGTCGAAGACTGGTCGACGATGGTCGGCGATCTGGAGACCTTGATGGACGCGGCCGAGAAGGGCCTGCGCGGCGCCGCGAACCAGGCGAGCTGGGCGGGGTACAACGCCACCGTCTCCAAGGAGTTCATCGGCAAGACGGCCGGAGAGTTCTCCGACGCGCACAGCCAGGCCTCGTCCATCCACAAGATTCTCCAGGACACGCGGGACGAGCTGAAGAAGTACAAGGGGCAGCTCAACGACGCCATCGAGCGTGGTCGTCAGCAGAACCTGACGGTCCTCGGCTACGAGGGCGGGTTCACCGTCACCACCCACGTTCCGCCGGAAGGCCGCGCCCAGCAGGACCAGGACAACAAGGGCGCCATCACCTCGCTGCGCGACGAGATCCAGAAGATCCTCGAGCAGGCCACCACGAGCGACACCTCGGCCAGCAGTGTCCTCATGGCGATCGCCGACCAGAGCACGCTGGGCTTCTCGGACGTCGACTACGCCGACCGGGACTCCGCGGCCAAGGCGCTGAAGGAGGCCGAGGAGCTGGCGGATCTCGCGAAGCAGAAGCCCGAGGACCTGTCGGTCGAGGAGTTCGACCGACTCAACAAGGGTCTGAAGGAGTACGCCGACGACCCACTGTTCGCGGAACGCTTCGCCACACGGCTGGGACCACGGGGAACTCTGGACTTCTGGACGGGCATCAACGACCCGCACAGCGCGTGGAAGATCGGACAGCAGCGGGTCGACCAGTACGACGACCTCCAGAAGAACCTCGGTCTCACGCTCGCCACCGCGTCGCAGAGCGACAACGCCGGCATGACCCAGTGGAAGTCCACGATGATCGACCTGGTCGACAAGCCGGTCGGCCGTAGCGGCGGCTTCCCCCTAGGCGGACAGGTCATGTCCAACCTCATGCGGTGGGGTGACTTCGACGACCGGTTCCTCGTCGACTACGGCGACAAGCTGATCGAAACGGAGAAGAAGTTCACGGGCAACGGCCGTCACGGCACCTGGCAGCGGACGGGCGCTGACCCGCTCCTCAATCGCACGGGCACCGACTCCGGCTGGGACCCGATGACCGGCTACCTGAAGGCCCTCTCCAACAGTCCCGACGCGGCCACGGAGTTCTTCAACGACACCTTCGTCACCAAGGACGAGGACCACGACTTCAAGGACGACAAGGGCAAGCGGGAGTCGCTGACCAACTTCGACTACCTCTTCGAAGAGCGCGACTGGCCGCTGGACCAGGACGACAAGGGCGAGGACAGCGTGGCCGGGCGGAACAACCTGGCCCTTGCCCTGGAGGCGGCTACGACGGGGCACCCGGCGGGAGAGATGCCGACGGTCGACACGCCTGCCCACAACGCCGAGCAGGCGAAGCTGATGCAGAGCCTGGTGGCGTCGATCGGGGACGATCCCGAACGGCTGACCAAGTACGGATATATGTCCGACAGCATCGGCCAGATCACCTCGGAGTATCTGCCGGACATGAACCGGGCCATGACCGACGTACCGAGAGTAGACGCGGACGGGCAGGAGACGGAGAAGTGGCGGGATGTCGAGAAGTTGTATCCGGTCGCCGGCTCCGAGGCCGAACTCAAGCACAATGACGTGACCAAGCTTCTCTTCGCCGTGGGACAGAACGAAGAGGGGTACGCCGCCGTCGAGGTCGGCCAGAAGGCCTACATGGGCAAGTTGCTGGATTATCATTTGGACCCCGCCCTTCCCGAAGCCGATCGCGTCTCCGACGATCACAAACTCGTCATCGAACAGATCGCATCGAGGTCGGGAGAGGTTTCCGGCACTCTCAACCTCGGCGCCCGGGAAGCCATCGGGTCCGAGGCCTCGGACAACGACAAGGCGTACGAGCACTCCGTGGCCCAGCGCAAGAACTGGATCTCCGGTGGGGTCGGCACCGCGGTCGGGGTGGGCACGTCCTTCGTCGCAACACCGTGGGTCGGAGCGTTGGCCGGTGGGGCCGCGGGGACGGCGACCAGCGTCATCCTCGAATCGGTTTTCCAGGACGCCGAAGGCCATGCCCTGGACAAAGCCCAGAAGACCGGCGGGCAATTCTGGGCTGACGGCCAGGTGAGAAATCAGGCCATCGCGGAGGACGGAGCGCGAGCCGCCGCGGAAAAGTACGAGTCAATGGATGCGGGCGATGCCGGGATGACTGCACGCGAGGCCGCAAAGCAGGGTTATCTGAATGCCCAGGCAATCGTCGACGGAGGAGCCCCTGGCAGCAATACGGCATTCTGATCCCGTTTGCCCCACAGAAAGACGTCGATGAACTCTCACCGAACAGCCGCAAGGAAGTCCGGCGCGGTTTCCGCCACCACGCTAACGCTTCTTGTCGTTCTCCTGGCGGGGTGCGGCGACGAGGGGCAGAAGCGCGAATATGCGGTTCCTGACACACTGTGCGGAACGGCTGTCGACACCGACGCACTCTCCCCTTTCCTTCCGGCGGGGAAAGAAATCACCGTCAGGGACAGGTCCTACTCGGGCAGCAAGGGATGCGAGGTCGTTGTCGACGACAAACTGGTGATGACCACGACTCAATTGTGGATGCAAGAGGGCACAACGACATCTCTGGTCGCGGCCCGACAGTCCCTTGGCGACCCCGACCGGTCGGCGGGGAACGGGCGGTTCGTGTACTCGGGGTATGAGGCATTCGGCAAGACACGCACCTGCGTCGACACCGAATACAAGCAGGAGCTGTACACCGTGATCCAGGCAGAGGGTTCCGAACGCCGGGATTCCGAAGGCATGAAGAGACTCATCATGTCCTTCACCGATGAGGTCGAAAAATCAGCGGACTGCAAGGCAGGAGCCGAATAGCAGGCGCAGGTCACCGTGGCAGCGACGCGGCTTCGGGAACCAGGCTGCAGAGTCTGAAGAAATCAGGGTGGGCACCTCCCGTGCGTGCCCACCCTGTGCTGTGTGACGTCAGCGCCGCTACATGAAGTAGCTGGCGCCCTTCAGGTCGCCGCCGCGGTAGTCACCGCCGGCGCCGTGGACCTGGTGGGAGATCTGGAGCAGCGCCGCGTGGATGCCGCGCGCGTGCTTGTTCCACTCCTCGCTCTTGCTCTGGAACTGCTGGAACGCCTCGCCGCCCCAGCCCGAGGACACGTTGAGCACGGCCTGTCGCAGCGCTTCGAGGTCCTCCTCGAGCTTCCTGGCCTGGTCGCCGAGTTCGGTGGCGAGCGCGTCCATGGTGCCGTAGGTGACGGCGAGTTCCTCGTAATGGGCTCCGGACATGATTCCCCTCGTTTCTTTGAAGACTTCAGCCGGACTTCGCCGGATTGATGGTCAGTAGCTGTTGAGCGCCGAAGTCTTGCCGCCCAGATCCTCGACCGAGATCTTGTTCATGTCGGCGGTGATCTGGTCTTCGAGGTTCTGCTTGTCGGTCTTGGTCATGTGGATGCCGTCGAGGAAGTCGTCGAGCATCTTGCCGATCGCGACCATATGGCCGTTGATCTCCGTCTGCTTGATGTTGAAGGCGTTGGCACCCTGGCCCGTCCACGCCCTCTCGATCATGTCGATCGTGCCCTGCAGCTTCGCGAGGGAGCCCCGGATGTTGTCGTAGCGATCGATGACTTCCTTCTGGAGCTTCTGTACATCGCCGTCGTTCAGCTTACGGTCGACCATTTCGGCACTCCCTTTCGTGAGCTGTGGTTCGTCATGGGTGGGTCACGTGGCTCGCCGTGAGCGGAGAACGGCGAATGCGCCGCCCCCGATCACCAGGACTGCCGCTGCCGCGCCGAGCGCAATCCACATCGTGGTGTTGTCGGAGGTGTCCGAGGTGGATGCCGCCGCCGAGGTCTGGCCGCCTGACGTGGCCTTCGAGGGCGGGGAGGAACTCGACGCGGGCGCGGAGGGTGAGTTGCCCGCCTCGTCCGTGACGCCCGTCGCGTTCTCCCTGGCGAGCGGGTCGGTGTCGGCCCCGCCGGGGTTGAAGTTGCTCTGCTCCAGCACCATGCGGGGGCGGATCAGTCCGTAGCCGAGGTACGTGCTCGGGTCGTCCTTCGCCCAGTCGCGCCCGGCGGTGTCGATCAGGCTGGCGAGGACCTGGTTGGCCGTCCAGTCGGGGTGGGCGGACCAGATCAGGGCTGCGGAGGCGGAGGCGATGGCGGTGGCCTGGCTGGTGCCCTGGCCGTTGCAGTAGGAGCGGAAGGTGTTGTCGCACCAGGTGGGGACGTCAAGACCGGGAGCGGCCAGGTCGACGTAGTTGCCGTGTTCCGAGAATTTTCCGACGGTACCGGACTTGTCCGAAGCAGCAACGCCGACTACGTAGGGGTAAGCCGCCGGGTACCCGATGAAGTTTTTCTCCTGGGCGTCATTACCCGTGGCGGCAACCATCAACTTACCCTTGGCCCTGGCGTACTCGACGGCCGCGAGAACATCGGGCCTTTCGATGTCTTCACCGAAGGACATGCTGATGATTTTGGCATCGCTGTCAGCGATCGCTCTGATCACGTCCGGTAGTTCAGGAGCCTTTTCCTTCTCGCTTCCGTCCTTCATGTCCTTCATCGCGAGCCGATAAGGAACGATCTTCGCACCCGGCGCTAGTCCTTTCAGACCGTCTCCAGCACCGGTACCGGCAATGAGTTCCGCCATGCTCGTCCCATGACCGTCGTAGTCCTCGGTCGCCTTGTAGCCGACGGCTTTCGGCACTTCGCCGGCGAGCACCTGTCCCTTCAAGGAAGGGGTGTTGAGGTTGACTCCGGTATCGACCACGGCCACCTTGATGCCTTTGCCGGTACTCACCTTCCACATCTCGTCGGCCTTCATCGCCGACAGGTACCACTGCTGGGACTGGACATCGGCGGCCGATGCGCTCGGAGCCAGACCCGTCGAGAGGACGGTCAAGGCACCGATCAATGAGCAGGCGGCGGTGACTCGTCTGCCGCTTCGTACCGCGAAGGACGCGCTCCACCTGCCGCGTCGGCTGATCCCTGGCACCATGCCTCTGTCTGTCCTCGCTCTTGTTCAGTCAGTCGGTCACGGAGGCGTCATCACTCCGCTTGTCACGGCTCGAGCGTCCCTCGCCACCACCCTGGTTGCGCGCAGGACCACGCGCCGCACCCGGTCCCCCGGTGGCGTTTCCGGAAACTCGCCCCTTCGGGTTTCCGACCACACCATCGGGGCTACCGGCAGCGCGACGAGCCGCCTTTCCCGCGCCCCTCGTTGAGCCGGACGTCCCGACAACGCCCCGCTGACCGGGCTTCTCTCCTCCAGCCCTTGACGCGGGTGCGCTCTCACCACCGACAACCGTGCCGCGCGGCAACCTGGTCGCTTTGCCACCAGGAGCACCCGCTGCGACAGGCCTCCCGCCGACGATGCCATCGCCCGTGCGTCCGGCGCCGGTTCGCCCGCTTCCCGGACGTCCGGGATTCGTGGCACCCATGCCGGTGACAGGACCGCGCGGCACGCCGCCGGTACGCCCTGTCGCCTGCCCACCGGTCTTCGGCGCTGCGCCGACCACACCTCGCCCCATGGGGCCAGTGGTGCGACCGCCCGTCTTCCCCGCTGCTGCGGCACGTCCTACCTGGCCCATGGGGCCGGCTCCCGTACGACCTGCCGCCGTGCCGCTCGGCGCACCGCCTACGCGCCCCTGCGCCGAGGTAGCCCTGCTTGCGGGGATGCCGCCGACCCCTGAGGTACGCCCGGCCGCCCCTCGAAGGGCGGGGGGTAGGCCAGTGGGGGCAAACGGAGAAACCGTCCCCGCAGATGTTGCGCTGGGAACTGCCGTCGGGGACGCGGTGACAGCAATCGGCTTGACAGCGTCCTGAGACGGCAACGTACCGACGCTGTCAATCTCCGTGCCCACGTGATGCTCGGGAAGCCTGACGGTTTCGTCCCCGCGGCTATGGGATGACGGCAGGTTCTCTGCCCGCGGTCGCTCCGTCCCGGTCGCTGCAGAGTGATGGCTCGTGGTTCCCACATCACTGGCAGACGAGAGCGGCCCTTGGCCCGGCGGGTCCTTGAACTTCCCATAGTCCGGAGACGGCTCCGGCACACCCATTCCCGGCATCTGGGGAAACTCCGGCTCCTCCGCCAGTGACATCATCCCGCTGGACACCGTGTAGAACGACGCCAGCCGGTACATCTGATTGATGGCTTCCTGGCGGTCCTTATCGGCCTTGACCGCTGCCGTGTACTCCTCGTTGCCTTCGACCCGTTGGGGTGTCGGGATGTCCTCGACCTTCTTGGGGTCGGCGCGGCTGTCACGTGGCGGCATCGACTTGCGTACGGAGGCGAGGCCGGAGCTTGCTGCCAGGACCTGGGTGCCGACCTCGTCGGTGTAGGTGGCGAGCGCGAGGGCGGTGGTCGTGAGGTTCATGCCCCAGGTGTAGAAGGCGGTGTGGGCCTCGCCCTCCCAGTCGACGTTGCCCAGGTTGCGGCTGAGCTCGTTGGCCGCCTCGTTGATGGCGTCCCGGGCGTCGACGAGGGCCGTGGCGGCGTTCTCCAGGGTCTCCGGGTTCGCCGACTCGACGATGTCGATCATGGCGTTGAGGTCGTAGCCCTCGAAGCTGGTCTTGCCGAAGCCGCCGGGACTGCTGAGGGACCCAGGACTGATGACTGCGGCTTTGTTCACCGCGTCCTCGACGCCGCTGTTCTGCTGGGCGGCTTCCTGGCGCTCCGTCTGATACTGGTCCGACTTCTTCTCGTGGTCGGCCATCAGTACCCCGCGTCGGTGTGGTCGGCGTCGTTGGTCCGCTCGGGCTGCTGGTCGAGCGCCTCTTCGCGGTCGCGGTTGACCTCGGTCCGGATCTCGTGGAACCGGTACCGAAGGTCCTCTTCGAGGTTGTCGAAGGTGACGTCCACGCCGTGCACGGCGATCTGCATGGCCTCCAACTGGAGCCCGAGGGACTTGGAGAGGGTCGTGATGCGTTCATGGACGCGCTCGTACTGGAGGTGGAGATCCTTTGCCTCCGGGAACTGCCCCGCTCCGAACGTGGCCGCCGACAGGCTGTGTCCCCCGACCTTGGCCGAGCCGCCGGCCGACTTCTCGAAGGCTGTGAGCAGGTCGTCCACCCGCTTTTTGAACGTCGAGAGCGCCATGTATCCGCGCCGTACGTCGGTGGGGCCCCCGCCCATGTCCGCAGGAATCACGCCAACCACTCTCCCCGTTTTCCGCCGCCCGTCCCGGACGGGAACCGCCCACGCCTTTCAAGTGTTCATGACCGCAACGCAACCACTGTAATGACTCCCTCTGACAGCCCCAACTGCCTTATGCAACAACCGTGCTACCGCTGACACTCACGTGACCCGTTCCTCACGTTCGGGGCGTTTTCTCCTGCATCCAGCGTCGCGCGCCGACTTTGCCCGGGTACTCGCGAACCGTTGTTCACGGGTGTTTGGCCGGGGTGCGGTCAGTGCTAGACCGGGGGATGAGCAGGGGGTGGCGTCCCGGGCCCGGGTCCGCGGTGCGGGGAGGTGAGCCGGTCGGCGGTCAGCGCAAGCCAGCCGCTGGGTGCGTACGGCGTCGGCGGGTCGACCTCCATGCCCAACTCGGCTACGGCCACGGCGTAGTCGGACTCGTCCAGGGAGAGTGCGAGCAGCTCGCGCAGCTCGCCGACCAGGCGCGCCACGAGGTGCCGGTCGGTCGTGGCGCGGTAGTCGTCGACGGCCGCGTCATGGTCGTCGAACTCGTCCGGCATGTCCTGGGAGAACCAGCCGCCGAGGAACTGACCCAGTTCAGGGAAGCGGGCGTGCCACTCCCAGTGGGTGGCCGGAACGGCCGGGGGCGGGACCTCGCCCTGCTCGATGCTGTGCCTGATGTGATCGGCCAGGCGGTACAGCCACTGCTGGATCTCACCCTCGGGAAGACCGACGTCCGGGATCGCGTAGAACTCGCCCAGGCGGAGGCGGAGTCGGCCGGGCGGGCTGTCGGCGTACTCCCGCAGCTGCCGCTCGGCGACGGCGAGCGCCCAGGGGCGGGTGTGCCAGGTCTGCCGCAGGTAGGCGGTCAGGGCTTGGCTCGGCCTGTCGGGGGTGTCGTCCGCCGGCTGGCCTGCGTGGGCGCGGATCACCTGGTCCAGCTCGCCGTAGCGACGGTCGTGTTCGAGGGGGCTCAAGGACACGGTGGGCAGCCTCTGGGTTCTCTACAGATAGACCGGGAAGGTGGCGTGCACGGCGAACCCGTGGGCGGCGGCCGGCTCGCGGCGCAGGACGACCCGAGCGGCCCGTACGTCGACGGCGTCGCGCCCCGCCAGCATCATCGCCTGCAGCAGGACCCGCCCGACGGGCTCCTCACGGGACGGCCACGACGCTTCGATCACCAGCCGCTGCCGGGTCGACTGTGCCAGCCAGCGGTGGACGACCTGTTCGTTGCGGGTGACCACGTGCTGGGTCGCCCACTGGGCGGTGTCACGGTCGGGGTAGGCGGCAGTGCGGGTGCGCAACGGACTCCTTGTGGGGCGATGGGGCGGCGAGCTGCGGCCAGGTCGCTTCGGGGCGAAAGATTCGACCATACCGACCTCTCTTTTTGGGACGAGACACCTGCCCGGATACCGGTCGCACGGGCTGGGACAGAGGACCAACGGCCGATCCGGGCTCCGTTCATAGGCTCACCACGCGTGGAAGGACCAGACCATCCCGACCTCCGAGTCGGAGACGAGGAACAGTCCCAGGTCCCAGACGTGTTGGGAAATGGTGTTGCAGCCGGAAATGCGCTTGTAATAGTCCCGGTTTTCGTTGTCGCGGCCTGTGTTGGCAAAGAAGAGGGACCCGTTCGGGAAACGTGACAGTATGACGTCTGCCTTCGCCTCCAGTCCCCCCCTGCGTTCCTCGAAGTCCTGCTCCTTCTCGACATCGAGCCAGGACGTGGAAAGAGCTACCAGGAACTTTTTGGCCGAGGCGCGTGGAATCTCATGCAAACGGCCCCTGAGAGTATCCGCTTTCACGGGCTCAGTCGGCAGTTCGATGAAGGGGTAGTACGGGTCATCGACCCTTTCGAGCTCGCCCGCGAGGGGGTCGTTCACACGCCAACCGCGGGCGTCCGGCGTGTCACCGCGCATCAGGGTGCTCACGTCGAACACCCAGTCCTCATGCTCCCTGCCCGTCACCTTGGCGATCGTGTACCGACGCGCGTACATATCGATCGCCTCGGCCCAGGCCCGCTCATCGGGTTCTGCCATTCTCGTCACCTCAATCGTCATTATTCAGGCATCGACGTCAGGACGACGAACGGCGGATCCAAGCTCGGGTCATATTTCAGAATCGTGAGGACGCCGTGTGCGTCTTTCGGCGATGTCGGGTTGCCGGCCACCACTGGTGCCGTACGCCCCGTCACCACCGGAGTGGCCATACCTCCCTCAGTGACCGAGGGAACTGTGAAATCTTTCTTGAGAGGATCGGGCGGCGGATTCTCCAGCCACTTGTCGATGTTCGCCGAATTGCTTCGGATGTTGTACTGAGTGTATTCCTGAGCCGAGTCCAGGTCGGTGAAGGTCGAAGCCGCCGGGAGCTGCTGCACTCCACCTCCCGTCGCCTCGTCCCGCAACCGTTGCGTCAGCTGGGCGTCCGTCAGGCCGACGTGTTTGTCGATGCTGTGCCCACCGCTCAGCTCCTCCTCGGTGGCCAGGTCGATGGAGTACTTGTACGGAATCTGGCTCTCCGTGCGCTGCCAGCTGTGTTCCTTCTTGAAGTCGTTCAGGGTGCGCGCGCCGTACGCCTCGGCGCGCGCCGCCTCCGCACGGAACGTCGGCACGCTGAGCAGCGCCTCGTTCAGTTCGGGCTCCAAGGCCTTCAGCTTGGTCGCGGCGTCGCTGAAGGCCTGGTGATACTCCTCGACCGCCCTGTCGGCCGCCCCCTTGTCCATGTGCGAGCGGAACGTCAGCACGATCTCGCCGAACGCCATGGTCGCCGCGAGCCGGGTCAGCTCGAACAGGTCGAGGCCGGTGGTCAGGTCCTTGACCGTCGCCTTCGCGGCCTCCTTGCCGAGCCGGGTGGTCGTCTCCGCGGTCTTGAGACGGACGGCGGCCAGATGGTCGAGGGTCTCCTGCACGGTGGTCGCGGTCTGGCGGAGAATCTCGATGACGGGCCGCTGCTTCGCCGGCACCACGCTGCGGTTGGTCTTCCAACTGCGGCCCATGGAGACCCTGTTCATCTGGGCGTCGTAGGTCCTGCCCCACTCGGTGGTGCCCCAGATGGTCTGGCAGAACGCCTTCATCGCGCCCTGCCACTCGTCGTTGCCCTTGTTGTTCGTGATGAACTTGATGGCGCCGTTGAAGTTGTCCGACGCCGCCTTCGCGTCCTTCTCGACCGCGCGCCAGGCCGTGGCCATGCCCTTGAGCTCCTCGTCCCTGGCTCCCGGGGTGATCTCGTGCATCTTGCCGAGGTTGAGGCCGTGCTCGATCGCGGGCCGGATGACGTCAGCGAGGAAGTCCGGGACCTCGCCGAGGATTCCGGAGATGTCCCAGGAGTCCGCGTCCTCACCGGTGCCGGACCACTTGATGTCGTTGACCGGCCCGTATCCCGGCTCTTTCTCGATGACGACGGGCGGCGGTTTCTCGACGGGCGGCGGACCGTACAGCCTGCGGGCGTACCAGTCGGCCTGGGTGTACTTGTTGGCCGTGTCCGTCAGGCCGACGGCCACACCGCCCACGGAGACCACGCTCTTCGCCCAGAGCTCCAGGAACTTCTCGTTCACCGACCTGTACGCCGCCGCGAAGGAGTCCGCGCCCCAGCCGGTTCCGGCCGACTGGCTGTACTGGTTCAGCACATCGACTAGGGCCCTGGCGCCCTTGTCGTAGTCGAACTGCCCGTCACGCACCACCAGCGCGGTGTAGTGCACGTGCTGCGGTTGTACGTCGAATCCGCCGCCGCCCGTCTTGGGCGAACGGGTACGGGCGTCCGACCGCTCCCGTGCACGCTCCTCGTCCGTGGGCCGCTCTTCGGCCATCAGGCGCCGCCCCAGCCTCGCAGCACCGCGAGGTGCGCGGCCGCGTAGTCGGTGTGGCCGGTGGTCACGTACTCGTGCAACCACTTCTGGGCCGCTTGCAGGTCCTGGGCGGAGCGGTCCCACTCGTCGAGTTTGTCGACGAAGACCTCACGGGTCTCGCCCCGCCAGGACAGCACGACGGGCACGACCCGGTCGTAGAGGTCGTCCAGCTTGCCGTTGAGCTTCTTGAGGATGTCCTCCAGGTCGGCGGCCAACTCCTCGAGCGTGGCGAAGGAAACGGATATGGGCTCGTCGTCAGGTGCGGTGCCGGTCGACATGATTCCCCCGTGTTCGTCTCGGCGACTGCGGTCGAAAGGGGCTACAGGTCGTCGAGGCTGCTGCGCGGCACCGGCGCGGTCACGTCGGTGTTCGGCGTCGACAGTCTCGCCACCTCGCTCCCGACGTCGACCTGGATCCGCCGCATCCGGGCGAGCACCTCGAGGTCGTCCTGGGAGAAGCCGTCACGGCTCAGCCTCACCGCCTCCTCCAGCAGCTTCATCACTTCACGGATGCGTACGGCGTCCTCGGCGGCAGCACGGTGGAAGTCGCGGTACGCCGACGCCGCCGGGCCACGCCAGCCCGCCTCGATGCCGTCGACGACCGCGTCCATGCGCTGTACCTGCTTGTCGAGGTGGTCCTGCATGTCGTCGAGGTCGTCGGCGAGTTTGGTGAGGTCCTGCGCGGACACCTTCAGCTCGGGGCCGCTTCCCTGCCCCGAGCCTGCTCCGGGCACGCCCATGCCGCAGCCCTCCCCCGTCGCGTCGGCATCACAAGTCCCTTGCGATTGCGATGATCCTACAAATCGTTGGCCACTGCACGCCTCAACTCGCCCCGATGCGCCGCGACATGGCCGCCGCGCTCTAGCGCGCCCCCGCGACCCTCCGTGCCCGTCTCCGTGCGTCGCGGATCGCCACCGCCGTGCCGCCGAGACCCGCCACCAGGGCCGCCGCAGCGACCACGACATAGGTGGCGAGGCGGGTGTTGCGCTCGTCGGGGGTCTCGCCGGTGTGGAACTTCGCGGCGCTCGGGGCCTCGGCCCTGGCCAGACCGTCCCGGGGGCTCGGGGACTCGATGGGGCGGTCGTCCTCCGTCAGCGCGCGGACGGGGTCGACGACACCCCAGCCGACGAGCCGGTCGCGGCCCGCGATGGTGCGTTCCGCGGTCTGCTCGATCTGGGCGACGATCTCGCGTGCGGTCCAGTCCGGGTGCCTCGCCTTGAGCAGCGCCGCCACGCCCGCCACGTACGGCGCCGAGAAGCTCGTACCGTTGTCGGCGCAGTGACCGCCCTGGGGAACCGTGGAGACGATGTCGACGCCGGGGGCGGCCACGCCCACGAAGTCGCCGGACTGGGAGAAGGAGGCGCGTTCGTTGTTGCGGTCCGAGGCGGCGACCGCGAGGACGCCCTCGTAGGACGCCGGGTAGGTCTCCTTGACGTTGCCGCCCAGGCCGTCGTTGCCCGCCGACGCCACGACCACGACGTTGCGGTCCAGGGCTTCGTCGACGGCCAGCTCCAGGTCGGAGGTCGGCCGGACCGCGTCGGACGTGTCCTGGGAGATGTTGATGACCCCGGCCCCCGCCCGCACGGCGTAGCGGATCGCCGCGGCCAGGGACTCGGTGTCGCCGTGGCCCTCGGCGTCGTTCTGCTGGATCGGGATGACGGTCGCCTCGGGGGCCAGCCCCACGAAGCCGGTGCCGTCGAGGGGGCGGGCCGCGATGATGCCGGCGATCTTGGTGCCGTGCCCGACGGTGTCCGTGGTGCCGTTCTCGGCGCCCCTCTCGATCGGGTCGCCGTCGTCGTCCTTGAGGTTCTTCGGGAGGAGGTTGCGGCCGGCCTTCGCGTCCACCGCTTCGGTGAGCTGCGGGTTCTTCACGTCCACGCCGGTGTCGATGACGGCCACGCGGACGCCCTTGCCCTTGGAGCGGCTCCACAGTTCGTCCAGGAGGACCCGCTGGAGGGCCCAGGGGCGGCCCGGGTACTCGCCGTTGGGGAACGTGCACTGGTCCGAGTAGGGCAGCTTGTCGGCCGCCGACGCGGGGGGCGCGAGGACCGTGGCCGTGGCCGCGGTGAGGAGGGTCGCGGTCAGCACCAGAGCGGTGCGCGGGAACGGAGCCCTACGCGGCACCGATGCCGTCCGCCGTACCGGGGCCGTCCGCCGTACCGGGGCCGTCCGCGGCGCTGTCGCCGTCCGCGACGTCGTCGCCGTCCGCTGCACCGTCGTCCTCCTCCTCACGAGCCCTGCGGCTGGCGGGCCGCCGCCGTCGACAGGCGGGGGCCGGTGGGCAGGAACTCCGACCAGGCGGCCGGGATCGGTGCCGGGTCGACGTCCTTGAAGCCCAGCAGGGTCTGGGCCTGCTGCGCCTCCCGTTGCCGCTGTTCGCGCTGCTCGGCGGTGGTGCCGATGCCCGCGTCGTCCGTCGCGCTGTCCCCGTTGGACTGCAGGACGTAGCGCAGGCCGGTGTCGGTGACGAGGAAGACCGGGCCGGCCTTGGTCGCCTCACCCTGGAACTGGCGGTAGAGCTGGCCGGAGCCCGGCGTCACATAGGCGCTGGAGGAGCCGGTGGGCAGCTTGGCCGGGAAGTCCGTGCCCACCCAGGTGCTGAGGGTCGTGGCGCCCGAGCCGGAATCGACACCGCGCAGGACGTTGCAGATCGTGCTGCGGCTCCCGGCCGCCGCCGACGCCTCGTTGACCGGCTCGGGATCACCGGTGGGCCAGCGGCGCTCGGTGCCGAACGCCTCGCCCGGCACGATCGCGCCGGGGCTCAGCTCGCGGGCGTGCCCGGCCTGGCCGAGGGGCGCCAGCTCCTTGCTGAACAGCAGCAGCTGGGCGACGAAGGCGGACACGGGGGCGACGCGGCCGCTCAACACCACGTAGTACTGCTCGGTGTTGTTGTCGAACGCCTTGAGCACCATGCCGACCCGGTCCGCCGACGTGTCCAGTTGACCCGGTGCGCCGGCCGCTTCGCCCGGCTGCCCGGGGACGTCCGGGAAGGCGATCGGATCGCCCCGGTGCAGGGTCGCCAGCCACTCCGCCGACACCCGCTGGGGCTCCCGGCCGGAGCCGACCACCGCCCGCAGCAGCAACTCGTCGCTCTTGCGCACCGGGTAGGCCGTACCGCCCGCGTCCACGACGTAGCGTCCGCCGTCCGGGTCCGCCACATAGAGCAGTTGGCCGTCGTGCAGACGCCCGGCGCCCTCGGTCGCGTCCTTCTCGCGGGCGGCGAGGACCAGCGCCGCCTTCTGGACGGAGTCCCCGCCCCCCGCGCTCGGCCGCTCGCAGACCACCCAGCGCTTGGCCTTGCCCGCCTCGGACGCCGAGGGCAGCCGGTCGGGGGCGTACGGGATGCCCACGGTGACGCCGTGCGGGATCCTGCCGCTGTCCAGGACGGACTCCGAGACGGTCACCACCTGGCCCTGTCCCTCGTCGAGGAGCAGTTTCGCGGAGGCCATGTTGAGGACCGGGTGCAGCTGGACCTCGTCGCCGGTCCGCAGCACCACATAGCGGGTGGTCGACTTGCTCGCGACGATCACCTTGGCGTTGGGTGTGTCCCAGCCCTTCGGCGCGGTCGGTCGGAACATGCCCCATGCCCCGAAGACGGCCATGACGAGCACCCCGACGATGATTCCGGGCAGGATCGAGCGCAACGGCCGCGGCGCCCCCTCCTCCGAACCGTCGGGCGAGGACTGCAGGAAGGCCGCGAGCATGCGGCGCTTCGCGAAGGTGTAGGCGTTGAGCTGGTCCCGCCGAGATGCCATCTGTGCCCGTCTCTCCCCGATTTCCGGCCGATCCGTGTGGTCCGCAGCACGGTCGACCGGCTCCCCGTCTCCGATGTCAGAGCGGCCACCTACTATGCCCGGTAACCATGGGGACTTGGGGAGCGGGTAGGGTTCCCGGGCCGTCGAGTGCCCTGTGCGGTGCTGGAACACGGGCGGTTCGTGAGCGGAACGGGGGGACGGAGTGAGGGTTTCGGGAACGGGCGCGCGCTCCGTCGGCCGGTCGCGGACGCGGGGTTCCGCGTCGACCGGTCCGCGGCCGCCCGGACGGCCCGACGGGTCCTCGGCACCGGGCGCACCGCACCTCAGGACGCGCGCGGGACAGGGCGGGGCATTCCGGTTGCAACGCCTCGTCCTGCTGGAGATCGCGGCCGCCGTCCTGCTCATCGGCTGGGTGAGCGGTCCGGTGGCGCTCGTGGCCGCGGTGGTCGTCGCCGCCCTGCTGGTCGCCCTCGCCTTCGTTCGCCGTCGGGGCCGCTCGCTTCCGCAGTGGCTGGCCACGGCACGGGAGTTGAAGTCCCGTCGCCGGCTGGCGGCTCGGCTGGAGATACCGGCCGGGACGGAACCGGGGTTCGTGCCCGCCGTGGAATGCGATCCCGGGCTGCGGACGTACGCGTACGGCGGCCGGGACCGGCGGCCCGTGGGGATCGTCGGGGACGGCACGTTCGTCACCGCCGTCCTTCAGGTGGAGGCCGACACGACCGCGATGCGGGCCGAGCGCGGCCGGCATCCACTGCCGCTCGCCCTGGTACGGGACGCCCTCGAAGTGGACGGGATCCGGCTGGAGTCCGCGCAGATCGTGCTGCACACCCAGCCCGCGCCCGCGCTGCACCTGCCCCCGCAGTCCGTGGCCGTGGCCAACTACGCACCCCTGCAGGAGCAGACCGGAGCACCGGCGGTCCGCATCACCTGGATCGCCCTGAAGCTGGATCCGGAGCTGTGTCCGGAGGCAGTGGCCGTCCGCGGCGGCGGTGCGGTCGGAGCGCAGAAGTGCGTCGTACGGGCGGTGGACCACCTGGCGAGCCGGCTGACCGGCGCCGGATTCCGCGCGACCGTCCTCGACGAGGAGGAGCTGACGTCCGCCTTCGCCACGTCCGCCTGCGCCAACCCGCTGGTGACGGCGGAGGCCGGACGGACCGGGACGGTGGAGCGGCGGACCGAGGAGACCGGCCGGAGCTGGCGCTGCGACAACCGCCGTCACACCACGTACTGGTTGCGGCGTTGGCCCGCGCTGGGCGGCGACGGCCCGTCGCTCCCTCAGTTCGTCGCCCTGGTCACGGCCGTTCCCGCGCTCGCCACCACGTTCAGCGTCACCCTCGCGCGCGGCGACCGGCAGGAGGTGTCGCTGTCCGGGCACATCCGGGTGACGGGGCGCAGCGACGACGAACTCGTGGCGGCCCGGCGGGCGGTGCAGGGCGCGGCCCGGCACACCGGCGCCGGGCTCGCCCGTCTCGACCGCGAGCAGGTGCCCGGCATCCTCGCGACGCTGCCGCTCGGAGGTGCTCGATGACGGCGACGACGACACACGGAGCCTCCGCTTCCGGCGAACCGGATCGGTCCGCCGGCCGGCCCGGACGCCGCTCGCCGCGCAGCGGCTTCGGCCTGCGGGGGCCGCGGCACGGACGTCACTCGGTGTCCGCGGACCAACTGGCCGCGCTCGCGCTGCCCATCGGGGACGACGGCGTCGTCATCGGCGTCGGCGCCGAGGGCCGGCCGGCCGTGCTGGGGATCAACCGGCCCACGCCGTACGACGTCGTCCTGATCGGCGGGCTGTGGACCGCGCAGGTCCTCGCCCTGAGGACGGCCGCCACCGGGGCCCGGGTGGCCGTGGAGACGGGACGGCCGCAGTCCTGGGTGCAGATGGTGCACGCGATGGGCGGCGGGCAGAACGGGCTCGCGGTGTACGAGGTCGGCCGGGTGCCTCCGCAGGGCGCTTCGGCGGGTACGCCGGTGCTGGTGGTGCGGGACTGCGGGATGCGCCCACCGCGCGGCCGGGTCACCTCCGGGCCCTGGCAGTCCGTGCTGACGCTGCTGCCGTATCTCAGTCCCGTGGCCCCGCGGCTGGTCCGGCAGGCCCGGCTCGTCGGTGTACAGCGCATCTCGCCGGACGAGGCCGCGGAACTGGGGCGCGCGTTGTCGCTGCCCCGCGGGGACGTGGAGGCACTGCCCACGCTGGCCGACGGGTTCACCCTGTGGTGCGCCGAGCGTGACCGGCAGTACGTGATGACGCAACCCACGGATGCGGAGATCGGGTTGCTGGGCACACCGAGACGGATGGACTGACGCGACTTCCCTCACCTCCCCTCGCCCGTGCGGCACTTCAGCCGTTATGGCCGTTTTGCCGAGTGGCCTCAAGCGTGTTTGCGGCCTCTTGGGGGGTTGCGTGACGTGGTGGACTGGTGCTGAGGGGTGGGCGGGCCTGCCGAGGCGGGTCGTCTGATGATTAGGCTGGTACGGGGCGCGATACCGGAAACCATGGGGTGGACGTCGGCGTCTCCCGGGGGAAAGCCGCATCGGACGACGTCAGACGGCCTCGAACCACTCAAGGACGACAAAAGCGAACGGTCGCCCCGGCACGGCATGAGGGTGCTCGACCAACCAGGAGGAATTGTGAGCAGCGATCGGGACGGGATCCGCGGGGGCTGGGCCACACCCGGCGATGACCAGCCCGACGCGGAGTCCGCCGTCGAGGCGACGGGCGAGTTCACCATCGACTACGCGCCGCCGGCTTGGTACACGCAGAACGCGGGCGGTGGTCCGGCACCCGGCACGGGCCCCGGGGCTGCACCCGGCGCGGCCTCCGGGCCGGGGGCTGGCGCGGAAGCCGGTGCCGGGGAGCCGGGTGCGCCTGCGGCGCCGGTCGCTCCGCCCGCGCCGGACGCTCCGTTCACGCCGCCTTCGCCCCCGGCGGCACCCGCGCCGGGAGCCCCGTTCACCCCGGCCGCGCCTCCGGCGACTCCCATGCCCGAGGCTCCGTTCGCTCCCGCCGCACCGCCCGTGCCGGACGGAGGTTTCCCCCTGGCCGCTCCGGGAGTGCCGGTCACTCCGGCGGCTCCTCCGGCGCAGCCCGCTCCGCCCGCCCCGCCCGTTCCGGCGACTCCCGCCTCGCCTCCCGGCGCGGGGTCGGTCGCCGTGCCCGGCCTTCCGGCGGGCAGCGGATTCGAGCCACAGTCACAGCCGCAACCGCACCTACACGCACAGCCTCACCAGCAGCACGCCGAGGCCCAGTGGGGAGCCACGGGGGCTTCGGCGGGTGACGAGCAGAGCGGTTCCGGAAACGGGGACCTGGAGAGCGGCGCGACCATGCGCTTCTCCGCGGCCGCGCTCAAGCGGGAGATCGCCGAGAACGCCGCCGCCGTACAGGCCGAGCCCGGGACGCCCGCGGAGGCCGAAGCCGGGGCCGCCGAATCCCCCTCGCCCGGCGCTGTGCCGTCCGAGGCCTCGGATGCGGCGGACGCGTCCGCCGACGCGGGCAGGTCGGACGACACCGAGGCCAAGGCCGCCGACACCGGTGCCCACGCCGAGACCGAGGGCCTGACCGAAGTCCCGACCGACGGTCCGGCCGAGGGCACGGCCGAAGGCACGGCCGACGAAAGCGGTACCGCACCGGACGGCGAGCGCGCCCCCGAGGCACACGCGGGCGACGAGGCGACGATCCAGGACGCCGGGGACGTGACGACCGATCCCGCACGTGACGGCGCCGTCGTCAAGGGCGCGGCCCCGCACAACGACTCTCCCGCCGAGGAGTCCTCGGACGCCGTCCCCACGGACCCCGCCGAGCCGCGGGGCAGCGTGCCCCAGGACGCCGTTCCCCCGGCTCCCCCGGCGCAGCCCGCCTGGACTCCCCCGCCGGCCCCGCAGGGCGAGCTGCCTCCGCTGCCGCCGTCGTACCAGCCCGCGGCACCCGCGCCGGCGGCCCGGTGGCCGGTCCAGCCGCAGCCCGCCGATGCCGCGACGCACGCCCCCGCGCCCGCGGCACCTGTCCAGCAGCCGCCCGTTCACCCGCCCGTCCAGCCGCAGGCGGCTCCGCCCGCGCCGGTCGGCTGGAACCCGCCGGCCCCGGAGCCTGCCCCGGCCGCACCCCAGCCGGGCTACGGTTTCCCGCAGCCCTCCGCTCCCGTCCCGGCGGCACAGCAGCCTGCCGCCCCGCAGCCGGGCTACGGCTTCCCGCACCCCGGTGGCGCCCCGGCCTCCGCCCCCGCGCCGCAACCGGCGCCTCCGGCACCCCAACCGCCCACCGACGCCCACGCCCCCGCCGGCTACGGCTTCCCCCACCCCACCGACGCGCCTCCCGCCCCCGGCGGCTACGGCTTCCCGCAGCCCCCGGCGGCGCAGCAGCCGCAGGCACAGCAGCCGCAGGCGCACCCCGGCCACCCGCAGCCCGGTGTCCCGCAGCAGGCGGACGGGCAGCCCCCGGCGGCCGCCTCCCAGGGGTTCCCGCAGGGAGCCCCACAGGGTGCGCCTCAGGGCTTCCCCGGGCAGCCGCAGCCTCCCCAGCCCCAGCCCCACGCACCGCATGGCGCGCAGGCACCGCATGCCCCGCACGCGCCCGCTCCCGACGCGCCGCAGGCTCCGCAGCAGCACCAGCCGCCCGTCGACCCCCGGGCCGGGGCCGCCTGGCCGCAGCCGATCCAGCACGACCAGCGGCAGCCGGTCAACCCCGGTGCGGCGCCGCTGGGTTACACGGCAGCCGTGGAGCTGTCCTCCGACCGGCTGCTCAACAACAAGCGGCAGAAGGCGAAGAGCGGGCGGCCCGCCGCCGCGCCCTCCCGCTTCAAGCTGGGTGGCAAGAAGGAGGAGGCCGAGCGGCAGCGCAAGCTGGAGCTGATCCGCACGCCGGTGCTGTCCTGCTACCGGATCGCCGTCATCAGCCTCAAGGGCGGCGTGGGCAAGACCACGACCACCACCGCGCTCGGCTCCACCCTCGCCACCGAACGCCAGGACAAGATCCTCGCGATCGACGCCAACCCGGACGCCGGCACGCTCGGCCGCCGGGTGCGGCGCGAGACCGGGGCGACGATCCGTGACCTCGTCCAGGCGATCCCGTACCTCAACTCGTACATGGACATCCGGCGGTTCACCTCGCAGGCGCCGTCCGGCCTGGAGATCATCGCCAACGACGTCGACCCGGCGGTGTCCACGACCTTCAACGACGAGGACTACCGGCGCGCGATCGACGTGCTCGGCAACCAGTACCCGATCATCCTCACCGACTCCGGTACCGGTCTGCTCTACAGCGCCATGCGCGGAGTGCTCGACCTCGCCGACCAGCTCATCATCATCTCCACGCCGTCCGTGGACGGTGCGAGCAGCGCCAGCACGACGCTGGACTGGCTGTCCGCGCACGGATACGCCGAGCTCGTCTCGCGTTCCATCACCGTCATCTCCGGGGTGCGCGAGACCGGCAAGATGATCAAGGTCGACGACATCGTGTCGCACTTCGAGACCCGCTGCCGCGGGGTCGTCGTCGTACCGTTCGACGAGCACCTGGCCGCGGGCGCCGAGGTCGACCTCGACATGATGCGGCCGAAGGTCCGGGAGGCGTACTTCAACCTCACGGCGATGGTCGCCGAGGACTTCATCCGCCACCAGCAGCGCCAGGGCCTGTGGACCAGCGACGGCAACCCGCCGCCGGTGGCCGCCCCGCCGATGCCGGGCCAGCAGATGCCGGGCCAGCCGGTGCCCGGGCAGCCGTATCCGCAGCAGGCGGGCCAGCCGTACCCGCAGGCGCCCCAGCCCGGCCCCGGGCAGCCGTACCCTCCGCAGCAGGGTCAGCCCACGGGCCAGCCGTATCCGCAGCAGCAGCCGGGACAGCCGTACCCGCAGCCCCAGCCGGGGCAGGATCCGTACGCCCAGCCGCAGCCGCCGCAGCAGCAGAACCCGGGGTATCCCCCGGCCGGCTACGGCTACCCGCAAGCCCCCCAGGCCCCTCAGCCGGGGCAGGCAGGGCAGCCTCCGCAGCAGTGAGAACGCCGAAGGGCGGCCGGTGTCCTGGGACACCGGCCGCCCTTCGGCGTTCGCCGGTCCTGCCGGGGCGGGGCGGCTAGCGCGCCGCCACCAGCTCCTTGCAGCGCTTCACGTCCTCGGCCATCTGCTCCAACAGCCCGTCCAGCGACTCGAACTTCGCCTGGCCGCGCACGAAGGCGAGGAAGTCGACGGCTACGTGCAGGCCGTAGAGGTCGAGGCCGACGCGGTCGATGGCGTACGCCTCGACCGTGCGCTCGGTGCCGTCGAACTGCGGGTTGGTGCCGACGGAGATCGCGGCCGGCATCGCCTCGCCGTTGGCGTGCAGCCAGCCCGCGTAGACGCCGTCCGCCGGGATCGCGGTGTGGGGCAGGGTCTCGACGTTGGCGGTCGGGAAGCCCAGTTCCCGCCCCCGCTGCGCGCCGCGCACCACGATCCCCTCCACCCGGTGCGGGCGGCCGAGGATCTCCCCGGCACCAGCGACATCGCCCTCGGCGACCAGCCGCCGGGTCAGCGTCGAGGAGAACGGCTGCCCGCCGCCCGCCTCGCCGCACAGCACCAGGTCGACGACCTCGACGTCGAAGTCGTAGACCTTGCCCTGCTCGGTGAGGAACTCGACGTTGCCCGCCGCCTTGTGGCCGAAACGGAAGTTGGGGCCCTCGACGACCGCCTTGGCGTGCAGCTTGTCGACCAGGACCTTGACCACGAAGTCCGCCGGGGACAGCTTCGAGAACTCCGTGGTGAAGGGGAGGATCAGCAGCGCGTCCACCCCGAGTTCGGCCATCAGCTCGGCGCGACGGTGGTGCGGGGCGAGCAGCGGCGGGTGGCTGCCGGGGCGGACGACCTCGCTGGGATGCGGGTCGAAGGTGACGACGACGGCGGGAACGCCCAGCTCACGGGCGCGGTCCACGGCATGCCGGATGATCAGCTGGTGCCCGCGGTGGACCCCGTCGTAGGAACCGATGGTGACGACGCTGCGTCCCCAGTCCTCGGGGATGTCCTCCAAGCCACGCCAGCGCTGCACTGTGACCGCTCCTCGAACCCGTGTCCGTATCTACCATTGCCTCTTACGCAGGACTAAGGGTGCCATGCCGGGTGCTCCCGGCCCGCATCGGCATGGGGGCTGTGACCCGACCCACGCGAGTCGGACCACAGGATTCGCGCCACGGGACACGGGGCACAGCGGTCGGGCCACGAGAGCCGCGGCACAGCGGTCGGGCCACGCGGGCGGCGCCTCACGCGGGCACCTGCGCCCCCGCCAGGTTCTCGATCGTCCGGCGGGCGCTGGGGCCGACCACCACCGCCCACTCCCCCGGCGCGTCCGTGAGCCAGTCCACCACCCGCGCGGCGAAGCCCGGCACATGCCGGGCCAGCTCGACCAGACCGCGGTCGAAGCGGGTCGCGCCGTCGGGGGTACGGACCAGGAGCAGGCCGGTGCGGTGCACGAGGGCCCGCAGGTCCTCGCCGTCGCGTCCGGCGGCCCCGTGCAGTACGGCGTCCAGGACCTCCGGCGCGCGTTCGTGGGCGAGGAGGTGCTCCAGCAGTTCGTCACGCAGCGGGCGGGACTCCGCGGCGCCGGGGGCGGCCAGTACGCAGGCCAGCGCGGCCCGCACCTGTTCCGGCCCGCCGCCGTCCACCAGTCCCGTGACCAGCGGCAGAAGAACGGCGCGGGCGGCGGGGCCGTGGTCGAGGCGCCGGTCGACGTAGGCGGCCACATGCCCGGCGGCCTCCGGTCGGCGCTCCACCACCTCCCGGACGAGGGCGGCGACCCGCAGGGCCAGGGCGGGCGTGGTGACGTCGGCGAGGGCGCGCAGGACGCTTCCGGTGTCCGCGCGGCCGGGACCGCTCAGGCGGGAGCGGAAGGCCTCCAGGACCGGCTCGGGGTGGGTGCCCAGGGCGGCGAGCAGCGCGCTCGGCGCCGGCTGCGGATCCCCCGCCGCGAACTGCTCCAGCGCCTGCGGCAGGTGCCGGGAGCGGGTCTCGGGGTCCCGGACGAGGAGCGCGAGCGCGCCACCGTGCAGGGCGTGATCGGCGGGGCGGGCCAGCAGGACGAGGGCCGCGTAGCGCAGCAGCCGGTGGTCGGCCCCCGTCCGGACGTACGGGGCGACGCGCAGTGCGTACGTCGCCGCCGCGACCCGTCGGGGCTGCCGCTCGTCGTGCGACCAGCGGTCGACGGCCCGGCACAGCGCGGACGGCTCCTCCTGCGCCAGCACGGCGAGCAGTTCGTCGGCGCGCGGGTGCCCGCAGTCGACGAGGGCCTCCGTGAGGTCGTCCAGCGCCCGGTGGCGGTGGGTGTGCAGCAGCGCCTGCGCCGCCGTCGCCACGGTGGCGTGCGGGGTCGCGGGCAGCGGCCGCTCGTCGTCGAACCAGTGCGTGAGGCACGGCTGTACGGCGGCGGGGTCGGCGGCGAGGAGCCGGGCGACGGCGTCGAGGTAGCGGGGCGCGTCCGCGTCGTGCGGGGCGCCGTCGGCGAGGACCAGACGGCGCAGCAGGTCGAACCGGGCGTCGGCGGGCAGGGCGAGCCCGGTCCAGAACGCGGGGCCGAAGTCCACGAACCGGCCGTGCGACTGGGCCCCCGCGCCGATCAGGTCCGCAAGCAGGCGCAGGACGCCCGTGTACGGCGTCGCGTCCGGGACGCCCAGCAGCGTCTCGGTGAGCAGCCGGGCGGCCCACCACGACTCCGGGTCGGCGTCCAGGGCGTGGACCAACTCCCGCAGCCGTAGCGCGAGTCGGTGCGGGCCCTGCTGGCGGGCGAGGAGCAGCAGGGCCTGGACGACGGGACCGATCCGGTGGTGCGGGACGGGCAGCGGTGGTCCCCCGTCGGACGGGCGACGGCGGTGGACCAGGGCGCGCAGGGCCTCGTCCAGGTCGAGGTGGATGCCCTGGATCCAGTCGGCGAGTTCCTCGTGGGCGAAGCGGTAGCCGCGGCCCGCGGGCACGAGGAGACCTTCGGTGAGCACGGCGGACGCCCAGCCGGCGCCGCCGCCGAGGCGGGCCGGCGCCTGGCCCCAGGGGAACACCGCCTCGAAGGACGCCCGGTCCAGTTCGCCCTGGCCGGGCCCGAGGCTGCGGCGGGCGGCCTCGTGCACCTGGCCGGAGACCTTCGCCGCGAGACGGCGTACGGCGTTGCCGCGCAGCCCGTTCTCGGCGGCGAGGCGCACCGCGACGCGCAGACACATCAGGTCGAGGTACGCGGACAGGACGTCGTCGCGGTCGAGGGGCGGCGGGGCCTGCGGACCGGGGAGGGCGGCACAGACCTCGGCGAGGAGGCGGAGGGTGAGGGGATGCCTATCGTCGGGGGTGGTGAGCGCGCCCTCGGGCAGGGCGTGGCGGACGCGGGCCTCGCGCGCCTCGTCGACGGTGAGATCGCCGAGGCGGACGCAGGGCGGGAGCGGGTCCCCGGCCGCCGTGGTCCCGTACAGCAGCTCCGGCGGGAATTCCGCGCCGGCCCGTTCCCAGTACTCCGCGCGGCACGCCACCACCAGCCGTGTGCCCGTCTCCCGCAACCACTCGGCCGTGCCCTCGGTCCACTCGGCGAGCCGGTGCGCGAGGACCGGGGGCATCTCCTCGGGCCCGTCGAGAAGCAGCAGCAGGGGGCGTCCGACAGCCCGGGCGAGGCGGGCCAGCCGCTCGGGTGTGACGTCACCGAGGCCGCAGGGACCGGACACCCCGGACCCCCCGGACAGACCGGCCGGAACGCCCCGCGACCCCTGCCCCGGCACCGCTGCCGAACCCGAACCCGAGGACGAGGACGTAACCGAACCCGAGGACGAGCCCGAGGCGGCCACGATGCGTGCCGCGCGGCTCAGTGCGCGGCGGGCCGCGTCGGCGAGGGAGTCGTCCCCTGCCCTCAGGTCGGCGCCGCGCAGCCACAGGGTGGGGGCCGGCCGCGCACCCCGGTCGCGGCGCGCGGCGAGGGCGGCGAGTTCCGTCGTTCGGCCGCTGCCCGGTGCTCCGACGAGGCCCAGGACTGCCGCAGGGCTCGTCGAGAAGGCGGCGAACTCCTGTGCCGGGCCGTCGCGTTCGATCGGCTCCGCGGCGGCCGCGAGCGAGCCGGTGGCGGTGCGGCCGGAGTCGCCGAAGTGGCCGCAGAGCGCTCCGGGCGGGCCGTCCGAGCCGACCGACGTGGCGGTGAGTTCGAGGAGACCGGCCAGGTTGAGGTCGGCGCCGTAGGCGGGCACGGTGGCCGCGTTGCGCGCGAGCAGCTCGGCCAGCGGACCGTCGGCCGGAGCCCCCGCCCCGACCCCGGGCGCCGGCCCCGCGGAACCGCCACCTGCACCGCCACCGCCACCACCGAGAGCGCCCCCCGCACCCGCACTCTCACCCGTGAGCGTCACGTGGTCGTTCGGGGGCAGCCCGCCGGAGCTGTCGCCGGCCGGCGGGAGGTCGTCGATCGCCGGGCTGTCGTCGGTCGCCGGGCTGTCGTCGGCCGTCCGGATCCGGGGTCGCAGCGGCACCGCGAAGCCGACGTCGCGGTGGCCGGACTGGAGCGCGGTGCCGAGGACGGCGACGACCGCGCCGGTCTCCGCGTCGAGGACCGGCCCCCCGGCCGCGCCACCACCGAGCCGCAACGCGTCCCGGCCGGCCGTGCCGATCGCCAGCTCCAGGGCGTCGTCGAGGAGGTGGAAGCGGTCCGTCGCCGTGTACGTCGCGGACGTCTCGGCCAGTACCCGCGCCTCGCGCCAGCAGCCGGCGGCCAGCCGGACGTACCGGCCGGTCTCGACGCCGTCCCGCACGGTCACCGGCAGCGGGACGCCGCCGAGGCCCTCGGTGCGGACGAGAGCCAGGTCGAGTTCCGGCAGGGGGGTGACCGCGTCGTCGGTCACGACACAGCTGCGGTCGCCTGCGGCGTACAGGACGAGCCGGGACAGGCCGTCGACGGCCTCGTGACTGGTGACGACCGTGCCGTGGTGGTCGGCGACGAACCCGGTGCCGCGCGGCCGGCCGGCGAGATCACGGATCCTGACGAGCGAGGCACCGGCGCCGGCGGCGGTGAGGGTGGCGGTCGCGGTGTCGGCCAAGCCCGGGGCGAAGTCCGCGTCCCGGGGATCAAGGGCATCCGCGTGAGCCAGGGGACCCTGGGGATCCAGAGGGCCCGGGGGATCCGCCGGGCGGTACCCGGTCGCGCCCCGCAGGGAGTCGTGCCGCGGTGTCCGCGGGCCTCGTCCCGCCATCGTCGTACCTCCCGCCGCGCCCGCGTGCCCTGGGTCCGACGGTAGGGGCGGGATGATCAGCGGGACAGATCACGGAGCGAACGCGCCCCCCTGCACTCCCTGGATTCACTCCGAGCGCCTGCCCGGACGGGTGAATGAACGAGGGCCGCTGGATACACCCTAGGGGTGGGGGAACCGAGGGGGGACCGTGGAGCGGCGGCGCAGCACAACCCCGTGTTCGCCGCTCCACGGGCACCACGCGACGCGCTTCGGGCCGCCCGGCCGAACCGCACCGCGCGGCACGCTTCGCGACACTCAGCCGAACACGGCCAGGCTCTTCGCCTTGCCCTTCTGTTCCTCGACCAGGGCCAGGAAGCGGCCCTCGGGGTCGAAGACGGCCACGGCGCCCGCGCCGACGTACGCGCCGGGCATCTCCAGGCGTACGCCGTTGGTGAGCAGCTGGGCCCGCTTGGCGTCCACGTCCCAGCGGGGGAACGCGGCGGTGGCCGCCTCGGCGATCGGCATCACGCCGAACTCCTGCTGGAGTTGGTCGAGCGTCTTCGCCGAGTCCAGCTTGTAGGGGCCGACGCGGGTGCGGCGCAGGGCGGTGAGGTGGCCGCCGACGCCGAGGTCGGCACCCAGGTCGCGGGCGAGGGCCCGGATGTAGGTGCCGGAGGAGCAGACGACGGACACGACCAGGTCCAGGACCGGGGTGCCGTCCTCGGCGACCGCGTCCCGGACGTCGTACACGGAGAAGGAGGAGACCGTGACCGGGCGGGCCGGGATCTCGAAGTCCTCGCCGTCGCGGGCCCGCTTGTAGGAGCGGACGCCGTTGATCTTGATGGCGCTGACCTTGGACGGCACCTGCATGATGTCGCCGCTCAGCTTGGCGACGCCCGCGTCGATCGCGTCCCGGGTGACCTTCGAGGCGTCCGTGGACCCCGTGATCTCGCCCTCCGCGTCGTCGGTCAGGGTCGTCTGGCCCAGCCGGACCGTGCCCAGGTATTCCTTCTCGGTGAGCGCCAGGTGCCCGAGGAGTTTCGTCGCCCGCTCGATGCCGAGGACGAGGACGCCCGTCGCCATCGGGTCGAGCGTGCCGGCGTGGCCGACGCGGCGGGTCTTGGCGATCCCGCGCATCTTGGCCACGACGTCGTGCGAAGTGAAGCCCGACGGCTTGTCGACGATGACAAGGCCGTCGGGCGGGGTCTGCTTGCGGTTCATCAGGCGGAGTCGTCCGTCTCGTCCTCGTCACCGGGCTTCTTGTACGGGTCGGCGTCGCCGGCGTACCCGGCACCCGCGGACACCTCGCGGACCTTCTCGTCGGCGGCACGCGCCTTGTCGAGGAGGTCGTCGATGGTGCGGGCGTTGTCCGGCAGGGCGTCGGCGACGAAGGCCAGCGTCGGCGTGAACTTCACGCCGGCCGCGCGGCCCACCTCGGAGCGCAGGACGCCCTTGGCGCTCTCCAGCCCGGCGGCCGCGGCCGCCCGCTCCTCGTCGTCCCCGTACACCGTGTAGAAGACCGTCGCCTCCCTGAGGTCACCCGTCACCCGGGTGTCCGTGATGGTGACGTGGGAGCCGAGCCGCGGGTCCTTGATCCCGCGCTGCAGCTTCTGGGCCACCACCTGCTGGATGAGGTCCGCCAGCCTCTTGGCACGCGCGTTGTCGGCCACTGGTCCGTCTCCCGTTCTTTCTTCTTCTCTTGCGTTCTGTGGTCGGTCAGTCGTCTTCGCCGTGGAAGCGGCGTCTGACCGACAGCAGCTCCACTTCGGGGCGGGCGGCGACCAGCCGTTCGCACCGGTCCAGCACATCGGTCAGATGCTCCGCGTCACCGGAGACCACGGCGAGACCGATCCTGGTCCTGCGGTGGAGGTCCTGGTCGTCCACCTCGGCCACGCTCACCGCGTACTTGCGCTGGAGTTCGGCGACGATCGGACGGACGACGGAGCGCTTCTCCTTCAGCGACCGTACGTCGCCGAGGAGGAGGTCGAAGGACAGAGTCCCCACGTACATGTGTAACCGGTTCACCCGCCGGTACGGGATCGATGGCCCTGCCGTCCATGGGACAGGGACATCACGAACGGTACAACGATCCGGGCGGTGGCTCGACGGGGTTTTCCCTCGCTCATGCGTCCGCCGGACGCCGTACCGGCCGGCGGGGAGCGATCCCCCGCCGGCCGGTACGGACCTTGGGCGCTTACGCCCTCGGCTTCTCCCGCATCTCGTACGTCGCGATGACGTCGTCGATCTTGATGTCGTTGAAGTTTCCGAGGTTGATACCGCCCTCGAACCCTTCGCGGATCTCGGTGACGTCGTCCTTGAAGCGACGCAGCCCGGAGATGGTGAGGCTCTCCGCGATGACCTTGCCGTCGCGGATGAGGCGCGCCTTGGTGTTGCGCTTGACCTCGCCCGAGCGGACCAGGACACCGGCGATGTTGCCCAGCTTGGACGACTTGAAGACCTCGCGGATCTCCGCCGTGCCGAGCTCGACCTCCTCGTACTCCGGCTTCAGCATGCCCTTCAGGGCCGCCTCGATCTCCTCGATGGCCTGGTAGATCACCGAGTAGTACCGGACGTCGACGCCCTCGCGCTCCGCCATCTGCGCGGCACGACCGGCCGCACGGACGTTGAAGCCGATGACGATGGCGTCGGAGCCGGTCGCCAGGTCGATGTCCGACTCGGTGACCGCACCCACACCGCGGTGCAGGACGCGGATGTCGACCTCTTCGCCGACGTCGAGCTGGAGCAGCGAGGACTCGAGAGCCTCCACCGAACCGGACGCGTCGCCCTTGATGATGAGGTTGAGTTCCTGCACCAGACCGGCCTTGAGCGCCTCGTCCAGGTTCTCCAGGGAGAACCGGACTCCGCGCCTGGCGAAGTTGGCGTTGCGCTCACGCGCCGCGCGCTTCTCGGCGATCTGACGGGCCGTGCGGTCCTCGTCGACGACGAGGAAGTTGTCGCCGGCGCCCGGGACGTTGGTGAGACCGAGGACGAGGACCGGAGTCGAGGGACCCGCCTCTTCCACGTTCTCGCCCTTGTCGTCGAGCATCGCGCGGACACGGCCGTACGCGTCGCCGACCACCATGGTGTCGCCGACCCGCAGGGTGCCTCGCTGGACCAGGACGGTCGCGACGGCGCCGCGGCCACGGTCGAGGTGGGACTCGATCGCGATGCCCTGCGCGTCCTGCTCCGGGTTGGCCCGCAGGTCGAGCGAGGCGTCCGCGGTCAGGACCACGGCCTCCAGCAGGCTCTCGATGTTGAGGCCCTGCTTGGCGGAGATGTCGACGAACATCGTGTCGCCGCCGTACTCCTCGGCCACCAGACCGAACTCGGTGAGCTGACCGCGCACCTTGGTCGGGTCCGCGCCCTCGACGTCGATCTTGTTGACCGCGACCACGATCGGCACGTCGGCCGCCTTGGCGTGGTTCAGCGCCTCGATCGTCTGGGGCATCACACCGTCGTTGGCCGCCACCACGAGGATCGCGATGTCGGTCGACTTGGCACCACGGGCACGCATGGCGGTGAACGCCTCGTGACCCGGGGTGTCGATGAAGGTGATCCTGCGCTCTTCACCGTTGACCTCGGTGGCGACCTGGTACGCACCGATGTGCTGCGTGATGCCGCCGGCCTCGCCCGCGATGACGTTCGTCTTGCGGATGGTGTCGAGCAGTCGGGTCTTACCGTGGTCGACGTGACCCATGACGGTCACGACCGGCGGACGCGCGACGAGGAACTCCTCGCCACCCTCGTCCTCGCCGAACTCGATGTCGAAGGACTCGAGCAGCTCGCGGTCCTCCTCCTCGGGGCTGACGATCTCGAGGACGAAGTTCATCTCGTCCGCGAGGAGCTTCAGCGTCTCGTCGGAGACGGACTGCGTGGCAGTGACCATCTCGCCGAGGTTCATCATCACGCCGACGAGCGACGCGGGGTTGGCGCCGATCTTCTCCGCGAAGTCGGTGAGCGAGGCACCGCGCGACAGGCGGACGGACTGTCCGTTGCCGCGAGGCAGCATCACGCCGCCGACCGACGGGGCCTGCATGGCCTCGTACTCCTGGCGCCTCTGGCGCTTCGACTTGCGACCGCGACGCGCGGGACCACCGGGACGACCGAAGGCACCCTGCGTGCCACCACGGCCACCGGGACCGCCGGGACGACCGCCGAATCCGGGACGGCCACCGCCGCCACCGAAGCCGCCGCCACCGCCGGGGCCACCGCCACCGGGGCGACCGGCGAAACCGCCGCCGCCACCGGGACGGGCGCCGCCGCCGGGACCGGCCGGACGGCCGGCGAAGCCGCCGCCGCCGGGACGACCGCCGCCGCCGGGACGACCCGCACCGCCGCCGCCACCCGGACCGCGGCCACCGGGGCCACCGCCGGGACGCGGGCCGGCAGCGGGACGCTGCGGCATCATGCCGGGGTTGGGACGCGGACCGCCGCCGGGACGCGGACCGCCGGGGCCTGCGCCCTGCGGGCGGGGCATGCCGCCCGGAGACGGACGGGAGCCGCCCGGGGACTGCGGACGAGGACCGCCGCCCTGGCCACCGGGGCCCTGCGGACGGGGACCGGCGCCGGGAGCGCCACCGGGGCCGCCGGGACGCGGGGCGCCCTGCGGACGGGGCGCCTGCGGGCGCGCCATGCCGGCGTTGCCGCCGGAGGTGAAGGGGTTGTTGCCCGGACGCGGACCCGAGGGACGGGCACCGCCCGGACGCGGGGCACCGGCGCCACCGGGGCGCGGCCCCTGAGCGGCGGCCGGACGCTGGCCGCGGTCACCACGGTCGCCGCGGTCGCCACGGTCCTGACCGGGCGCGGGACGGCCGGCGGGGCGCGGCGCGCCGGGGCGCGGGCCCTGCGAGGCCGGCCGCGGGCCGGACGACTGGGCCGGAGCGGCGGGGGCGGCCGGAGCGGCCGGCGGAGCGGTGAACTCCGGGGCGGCCGGGGCCGGACGCGGCGCGGGCTTGGGGCCCGGACGCGGGCCGGAGGCCGCCGGCGCGGGGGCCGACGGGGCGGCGGGGGCGGCGGGAGCCGCCGGAGCCGCGGGCGTCTGCGCCGCGGGAGGCTTGGGGGCGGCCGGCCGAGGTGCGGCCGGGCCCGGACGGGCCGCCTGCGCCGGTGAGGGCGCGCCGGGCCTGGGGGCTGCCTTGCGCGGGGCGGGCTTGCCGCCGCCCTGGAAGGCATCTGTCAACTTGCGGACAACGGGCGCTTCGATGGTCGAAGACGCCGAACGGACGAATTCACCGAGTTCCTGGAGCTTGGCCATGACGGCCTTGCTCTCCACCCCGAACTCCTTGGCGAGTTCGTATACCCGGACCTTAGCCACTTCGCTCCTTTTAGGTCCGGGTGTGTCCGGACCGTCGCTACTTCATGGGCGTACTCATCGCGTGCTCATCGAGTGCTCATCGCAATCTCGACCTACTTCCAACTCGCGGGGTACCAGAGCCGCACGGAGGTTCCGTGCGACGCCTTCTTACGGTGTTGCCTGTTCGGCAACGGTCGTCTGCTCGACGTACTGGCGCAACGCCTTTGTGTCGAGCGCTCCCGGGGCTCGCAACGCCCTCGTGAACGCCCGGCGGCGTACCGCCTGGTCGAGACAGGCCGGGGCGGGATGCACGTACGCACCCCGGCCGGGCAGCGTACCGCGTGGATCGGGGACGCATGCGTCCTTGATCGCCACGATGCGCAGCAGCTCCGTCTTGGCCGCCCGCTCCCGGCACCCCACACAGGTGCGTTCAGGGCATGCTCCGGTGTGCGTCCGGCCAGACACTCTTAAGTCTACCTCCCCGCGGCGACCTCACCCCTTTGGGCCAGGATTCGAACAGTTGCCGCGTTACATCTGTCGTGATCTGAGCCCCGGCAGGCCGAGATCTATTCCCCTGCCGTCGGCACCAGCCGGGTGACCTGGCAGGTGACGTACCCGCCGGGCCACCCGCGGGACTACTCGCCGGTCTGCTCGGTGGGCTGCTCGATGTCCGGACGGATGTCGATGCGCCAGCCGGTCAGCCGAGCGGCGAGCCGGGCGTTCTGCCCTTCCTTGCCGATCGCCAGCGACAGCTGGTAGTCCGGCACCGTCACGCGCGCGGAGCGGGCCGCGAGGTCGACGACCTCGACCTTGGAGACCCGGGCCGGGGACAGCGCGTTCGCCACCATCTCGGCCGGGTCGTCCGACCAGTCGACGATGTCGATCTTCTCGCCGTTCAGCTCGCCCATCACGTTGCGCACCCGGCCGCCCATGGGGCCGATGCAGGCACCCTTGGCGTTCAGACCCGAACGGGTGGACCTGACGGCGATCTTCGTACGGTGACCGGCCTCACGTGCGATGGCGGCGATCTCGACCGAACCGTCGGCGATCTCCGGCACCTCCAGGGCGAAGAGCTTCTTCACCAGATTGGGGTGGGTGCGGGAGAGCGTCACGGACGGGCCGCGCATACCCTTCGCCACCCGGACGACGTACGACCGCAGGCGCAGGCCGTGCGGATACGTCTCGCCGGGGACCTGCTCCTGCACCGGCAGGATGGCCTCCAGCTTGCCGATGTCCACGAGCACGTTCTTCGGGTCGCGGCCCTGCTGGACCACACCGGTGACGATGTCGCCCTCACGGCCGGCGTACTCGCCGAGCGTCGCGTCGTCCTCGGCGTCGCGCAGACGCTGGAGGATCACCTGCTTGGCCGTCGTGGCGGCGATCCGGCCGAAGTCGGACGGGGTGTCGTCGAACGGGCGGGGCTCCTGCCCCTCCTCGAGGTCTTCGGGGTCCTCCTTCGCCCACACGGTCACATGTCCGGTCTCCCGGTTGAGCTCCACGCGCGCGTGACGGCGGCTTCCCTCGGTGCGGTGGTAGGCGATGAGGAGGGCCGACTCGATCGCCTCGACCAGCAGGTCGAAGGAGATCTCCTTCTCCCGCACCAAGCCCCGCAGGGCACTCATGTCGATGTCCACGGCTACGCCTCCTCTTCCATCTCGTTCTCGTCGTTCTCGTCGTCGTGCTCGTCGTGCTCGTGCTCGGCGTGCCGGCCGCTCTTGTCCTTGCGGTTGAACTCGACCTGCACGCGGGCCTTGTCGATGTCACCGAAGGTGAGTCTGCGGGTGGTGGCCTTGCGGCCCTTCACACCGGGGACCTCGAGGTCGAGTCCCTCGTCGTCGACCGTCAGGATCCGGGCGACCAGCTCGCCGCCCTCGGTCAGCTGGAACCGCACCAGCCGGTCGACGGCACGGACGTAGTGGCGGTGCTCGGTGAGCGCGCGCTCCGCGCCCGGGGTGCCGACCTCGAGGGTGTACTCGCCCTCGCCCATCGCGTCCGTCTCGTCGAGCTTCGCCGAGAGCGCGCGGCTCACATCGGCGATCTGGTCCAGGTCCGCTCCGGAGTCGGAGTCGACGACGACGCTCAGCACCCGCTTGCGTCCGACGGAGTCCACGGTGATCTCTTCGAGGTCCAGTCCCTGGGAGGCGACGAGCGGTTCCAGGAGCTCTCGCAGCCTCTCGCTCTGGGTGGTGCTCATCCGGGTGACTCCTCGGCCGCGTGTGCTGTTGTGGGATGGGGCGCGTGTCTGGTCAAAGGGTATCCGGTCGCAGGGTGTGTTGCCGTCCACCTGTGCACGGAGGGTGGCGGCCCTCGCGGTGCGGTGCCGCTGAGTGGTACGGGGCGGCCGCGCGGGTACGGTGATCACGGGCCCGCCCGCCCACCAGGACGCCAGTTCCGTACGAGTTCCCCGAGGACGCCCGCCGTGCCGTTGCCCCTCCCCTCGCGAACCCCCTCGGGGCCGCGCAGAAGATCCCTGCTCGCGTCGGCCGCGGGAGCGGTGCTGCTCGTGGGCTGCTCGTCCGGTGCGGAGAAGTCCGAGGAGAGCGCGAGCGGCAGCCCGTCGGTCGCCGAGCGGGCACGCGCGCGTGCCGCCCGGGACAGCGGCGGGCTGGTGGCACGGTACGACGCCGTGCTCGCTGTCCATCCGGCGCTGGCGGGACGGCTGGAGCCGCTGCGGGCGGAGGTCCTGCGGCACGTGGAGGCCTTCGGAGGCACCGCGAAGGCGACCCCTTCCGCGACGGGTTCCGCCCCCGACTCCCCCACCCCCGCCTCCCCCACGGGTTCCTCGACCGGCTCCGCCCCGGTTCCGCCGACCGAGCCATCGGCCGTGGCGTCCGCCGTGCCGATCACCGACACGGACGCGCTCGCCGGGCTGGCCGCGGCGGAGCGGGCGCTCGCCGACCGCAGGGCGACGGAGCTGCTGGACGTCCCGGGCGAGCTGGCCCGGTTGCTGGCGTCGGTGGCGGCGGCCGGCGCGGCACACGCCTATCTGCTGACGGAGGGGACGCGATGAGTGAGGCCACGAGCGCGGAGCTGACGGCGCTCCAGGCGGCACTGGCCGCCGAACACGCCGCGGTGTACGGGTACGGGGTCGTAGGCGGCCGGATCGGGGAGGTTCGGAGCGCCGAGGCGCGGGCGGCCTACGACGCGCACCGGGCGCGCCGGGACGCGCTGGCGCGCGAGGTGCGCGACCTGGGGGCCGAGCCGGTCGCCGCGAGCGCCGGATACGCGCTGCCGTTCCCGGTACCGGACTCCGCGGCGGCGGTCCGGCTCGCGACCGAGCTGGAGGAGCGCCTGGCCGGGGTGTACTCGGACCTGGTGCGGGCAGCCGGGGACGCACGGCGCCGGGAGGCCGCGGGCGCGCTGCGGGAGGCGGCGGTCCGTGCGGTGCGCTGGCGCGGCGGGAGCGTAGCCTTCCCTGGGCTCGCCGAGCGGACCGGTACGGATCCGGCCACGGGCTCGCCGTCCGTACCGGCAGCGGCCACGCCTCCGGCGGCGGCAGCGCCCTCGGGCACACCGGCGGCTTGACCCGAAGCAGGAAGGAAACGACTCGCGCATGGCTTTCGAACCGCCGCAGCGTCTGGTCAGGGCGCTCGGCGAGACGGCACCGGACGGTGACGACTGGTTGGAGAAGCTGCCGGAGGCGGCCCGACAGGCCGTCGCCCTACGCGAGTTGACGGTCGATCGAGTGCAGGTGCCGGGGGGCCGGACCAGCATGGTCGTGCTCGTGCGGCGCGCGGACGGGACACCCGCCGTGCTGAAGCTGGCCCCACCCCGGTTCCGGCCGGAGGCGGAGCGGGCCGCGCTGACGCACTGGGACGGCCTGGGCGCCGTCCAGTTGCTGGAGGAGCCGCAGACGGCGGGCGCACTGCTGCTCGAGCGGCTGCATCCCGATGTGTCGGTGCGGTCGCTGGCGGAGGCGAAGGCCCTGCTGGAGGCGGCGGGGACGCTGCGGCGGCTGTGGGTGGAGCCACCGGCCGGCCACTCCTTCGAGTCCGTGGCCGACCGGACCGGGCGCCAGGCGCAGGCGATGCGGGCGAGTGCCGAGGCGGAGCCCGAGGTGGCCGCCCTGGTGGACGCGGCGCTCGCCGCGCGTGCGGAGCTGCTGGTGGGACCGCCCGAGCACCGGCTGCTGCACGGCACGTTCCGGCAGAGCAAGGTGCTGGCGGGTGAGCGGATGCCGTGGCTGGCGGTGGGTCCGGACCCGGTGGTCGGCGAGTGCGCCTTCGACCTGGCCCGGCTGGTCCGCGACCGGGTGGAGGACCTGATCGCCTCGCCGTCCGGGGCGACGACGACCCGGCGCCGGGTGAAGCGGCTCGCGGAGTCGCTGGAACTGGACCAGGGGCGGCTGCGCGGCTGGACGCTGTTCCGGGCGGTGGAGTCGGGAGTCCGGGCGCTCCGCGTCGGCCGGACACGGGACGCCGAACTGCTGCTCGAGTTCGCGAGCTGGCTGTAGCGAGGCAGGACCCCGGCGGACCGCACGGTCACGGCATCGCGACTACCGGGCCGCAAGTCGCAGGCCGCAGGCCGATCAGGTTGTGGAGTCGTGGGCGGGCAGCGCTCCCCTGCTGGAGGTCCCCCCGCAGGGGAGCGCTGTGGGTCCGGCCGACGTGCCTCCCGAGCCTGCCAACCGGAGTCTCGTGGGTGGGCCACGAGGCCCGTCCCGTGCGGCGTCAGTGCTCGGTCGATCGCGCCTGCGGCCGCCTCTCGGCGGGGGTGGCGAACAGCGTCCCCTCGAGTGCCAGCAGGCGGGTGTGACTGCGGATGTGCGCGGCCTGCTCCACCGCGGTGGGGCCGTCCCGCTGCCCGTGTCCCATGGCGTGCTCCGTGTACGGGACATGCGCGAACAGCGGGATGTCCCTGGGCGGCAGACGCCAGGACAGCTGCCGTCCGCCGGCCACGAGTCGCAGCAGGTGCGTGCCGTCCGGTCCGGCGCCGGCGGCCGGCGTGACGACCGCGCTCGACGGGTGCAGCGCCGCCAGCCAGGCGAGGAGGTGCGCGCGTTCAAAGGAGACGCGGGTCAGCTCCCGCTCGAAGGAGTCGGCATGGCGCTGCCAGCGGGCCAGTTCCCGGCGGCAGTCGTCCAGTTCCGGGGAGGGGCTGTGCCGCGCCGCGGTCTCCGGCCCGGGAGCGCGGCCTCGCGGCCTGAAGAGGCGGCGCAGTGCGGCCGTGCGGCCGGTGGGACGGGCGGCTCGGGATCCGCGGTTCCGGGAGCCGTCGGACCGGGGCTCTTCGGGCGGACGGCCCGTCGACGGTGAGGGTAAGGACATGAAGTACTCCGGTGGCGGGGAACGAGGGGTCACTTCCGGGGCGGGGCGGGTGGTCCGGCCGGGCCCCACAGGCGTTCGCGGCTCAGGGCGGCTTCGTCGCGCCCGCGGGTGGAGCCGGTACGGCGGTATCGGCCGGCACTGCGCGCGTTGGCCCGACGGCAGGCCTCGTCGACGGGCTCCCGCAGACGCAGATGCCGTTGGTAGGCCGCCCGGGTCCCGCACGGGGCGGGCCGGCCCCGGGGCGCACCGCCCGGCGCGCGGGGCGCCCCGGGACCGGCGGGCGGCTCCGGCGGCGACCGGTCCGCCTGACGCTCCAGGGCATGGCGCTGAGGGCCGGTCAGACCGGCGATGACACCTTCGCGACGGCACTTGGGCAGTCCCTTCTCACGGGTGAGCACGGCGGCCCGGCACGGGGCCAGTACGGGACAGGCCGCGCAGATGGCCACGGCACGGGACGAGGACCGGCGGGAGAACCACAGCTCCGCGTCCTGGTACCGGCAGGCGGCACGTGACTCCCATGCCCGGGTCCCCTCGTCCGTCGTTCCCCGGGCGCCGGTCGGCCCCCTCGACCGACCGGCGCTCATCGGACGGGCCCCGCCGGACCGGTCGCCGGCACCGCCGGTACGAGCGGCCCGAACGGTTCCCCCCAGGCCCCCCAGGCCGGCCGCTCCGACGGCCCCGTCGGCTCCGGCGGCCCCGGCTCCGGCGCCCGTGCCTGCTCCCGTTCCTGTTTCCGCTCCCGATCCTGTCCTCGTCCCTGCTCCTGTCCCTGCTCCTGTCCCTGTCCTTGCCCCTGTCCCTGTTTCCGGCCCTGTTCCCTTTCCTGTTCCGGTGGTTCCGGCGTCATCCGTGGTCGTGGCATCTCCGGCCGCACTCCGGCCTCCGACACGTCCACCGCCGCCCACGGCCCCGGAGCGCTCGGGAGCACGTGCGGTACGGCCGCCTTCGGGAGCGTCCGCGGTACCGGCAGGTCCAGCCGTACGGGCGCTACCCGCGGCTCCGTCAGGTCCGGCAGGGCCGGCGAGGTCTGCGCCGGGCCGGGGACCGTGCCGTCCTCGTCGGGCCCCACCGGTGACAACGGGCCCAGGTAGGCGACCACGTTGGCGAGGGAGCACCGCTCGGGCCGGCCGTCGAGGGCCATCAGGGGCATGCCGTCGCCGCTTCGGCGGCCCTCGAAGTACCAGACGCCCCCGTACCCGTCCCGCATCGGTAAGGCCAGGTCGTACAGGGTCTCGCCGATCCGGAACCGGCGCTTCTCCTCGCCCGCCGCCGGCTCCGGCGGTGCGGTGGAGGCGCCGAGGGCCACCACCGTCACCCGCACTCCGTCGCGTTCCCCCTCGCCCGTGAGCGTGTGGGGCTCGGTCCGCTCACCGACGATCGCGATGCCGAAGTACGAGCGCCAGCGCGCCCATTGGGCGGGGCCGTCGACACGCAGCCTGACCTGTACCCGGTCGCCGTCGACGCGGACGGCGTGCGGCCCGGGGTGCGTGTCCAGGTGCCGTTCGATGGCGCGCGCGACGTCACGCGCCCGTGCGCAGGAGGTGTCCCAGGTCAGGGCCTGCCGCTCCAGCTCGGTGACCGGTCGCGCGGTGCGGGACCAGCCGCCGTCCGGTGTGCGGTACAGCACCACGCCGAAGGAACGCTCGGGGTCGACCAGGAGCCGGGCGGAGTCCAGCGCGTGTGCCACGGCCGCCGCCTGTTCGGTCCGGACGGTCGCCAGCACCGTGCGGATCACGCGCGCGGCGTGCAGGACGTTCCCGTTCACACCGCCACCGCCCCGGCCGTCCAGCGCAGCTTCTGGAGCGCCCTGTGGGTGAGCGCCTTGACGGCACCGACGCTGCGGCCCATCGCCAGGGCCGTCTCCTGCGCCGTCAGTTCGTCGAGGAAGCGCAGCTGGACGCAGTGGCGCTGCTGGTCGTTGAGCGTGTGCAGGGCGGTGCGGACCGTTTCGTGCGCCTCGACGGCCTCGAGTTCGCGCAGGGCTAGCGACTCCGGGCCACGGCCGGGTCCCTGTGGGTCCAGGAACTCGGCGACCGGGGTCTCCAGCCGGGTGCGGCCGCGGCCGAGTTCGTCGAGATAGAGGTTCTTGGCGATGGTGACCAGCCAGGCGGCGAACGCCGTGCCCTGCCAGACGTATGCGTCGATACGTCGCAGCGCCCGGGTGAACACCTCCTGGGTCAGGTCCTCCGCGAGGTGTCTGTTGCGGGTACGGACCAGCAGGAAGCTGTACACGAGGCGGTAGTGGTCGTAGTAGAGGGTGGCGAACGCCTCCCGGTCGCCCGCGCGGGCCCGGGCGATCAGTTCGGGTTCCGGGCCGTCCGGAGCGGACGTGACGTTGTTCGGTGCGGACACAGCGGGTACTCCCGTCGACGTCGTGCGGGGGTGCGGAGCGAAGGCCCCCGCATCTGCGATATGCATGTAGATGTAGATTTTCGGAACGGACATCCGGCCACTCCGCTCCGCTACGGGACGGAGCGGGGCGACCGGCATCAAAGATGTGGGTGACGACATGACTTCGCCGCGCAAGGCGCCGGGAACCCAGAGCCATCGACTCTCACCGGAAGGGCGCTTGCCGCCCACTTCCTCCGCGAGCCGGATGACCCGCCGCCGGGCCTATCTACAGTCTTCACGTAGATGCATACAGTGTCAAGTTGTGCACGGAACGCAAGGTGCGGGTGTGGCGGCACAAGGAGGACGCAGGGGGGCGCAGAATTGCGCGACTGGTCCGGTAACGCTCCGGCGTGCACTAACAGCCCTGATTGTCGGTCTGCGATCTACTTGCGCTTGTAGATATCGATGGCCGATCCTCTGAGGCGTGACGAACCAGCAACACCGCCCAGGAGACCCGACGCCCGGCAATGATCCGCCACGCCAGGACGCGGACCTCGCGATTCTGCTCGAACGTCTGCTGGCACAGGCGCCGGGGAAGACCCAGAAGGACCTGGCCTCGGCGGCCGGCATCTCGTACCCGACGCTGAACGCGTGGATGAACCGGACGCGCGGCACCTCCCGCATCGACCCGGAGAAGCTGCGGGCCATGGTCGACGTGTTCCGGCGCTGGGGCGTGGCGACGACACCGAGGGAGTTCTTCGAGGCGGTCGGCCGTCCCGCGCCCGGACCCAGCGGGGACGAGCGGGAGGCACGACTCCTCAAGCTGTACCGGCAATTGCCGGAGGCACGTCAACGAGCCCTGCTGAAGGATGCCGAGGCAATGTTGCAGGTCAGCCGCATCACCTGAGGTCAGCGGGCATCCCTCCCGGCCCAACGTGCCGCGATGCCCGCTCCCGGGGATTCCGCAAACCGACGCATTCCCTACGAATGAATATGACCGAAACTCCCCCTAGCCGCGAGAGTCGCGGCTACCATCAGTCAGCCGCTGACCTCCCGGAGCGGAGCACTCGTGTCGTTGTGCATCCCTGGGGAGACAGTTGTGTGCATCCACATTTCATTGGCAGACAATTTGCCCAAAATTGCGGTCTGGGACCCGGATGAGGTCAGTATCCGCGTGGCCAGAGGCTTCCAACTGAGTGACGTGCTCCGGGAAGTTCGCGACATTCTGATGGTCGACCTCGGCGCCCCTGCCTCACGGGGCAGCCTCCTGTGGTGCTTCTGCGGTATGCGGGTGGAACTCCCACGGGAACTCACGCCCTACGGCGTCCTCGCGGCCGAGGTCTGCTGACCTCCCCGTCCTCCCCCCGGCCCGCCCGCCCCGGAACCAACGCCAGGGCGAGCACCGGGCAGTCGGCCGCCGCCCGGCGGGCCCGTCGCACGGTGCCGGCCGGGACCGGGGCGCCGTCGACCAGGGGGTAGCCCCATTCGTCGAGGACGATGTGTTCGGGGAGGAAGTCCGCGCAGAGGCCGTGCCCCTGGCAGGCGGTCCAGTCGATGTCGAGGTGCTGGGCCGTGCTCATGGGTCAGTCCTCCTCGGGGACGGGCAGCAGGGGCGTGTGGTCGGTCGCGGTGCAGTGGCCCCGGGCGTGCGCGTCGGCCTCGGCGGCGAAGGCGGTCAGTGCGCTGCGGACCAGACGGACGGTGCCGTCGGGGTGATGGCAGGCGCCCCGGCCCTCGACCAGTCCCGACCAGCGGGCCAGGTCGGCGCGGACCGTGCCCTGGGGGCCGGGTGCGGCGAGGGTACGGAAGGCGGTGGCGATGCGGGGCAGGCCGTTGAGGCAGGGGCCGCACCGGCCGGCCGACTGGAGGGCGAGATAGCGCAGGACCCGGGCTGTCTCGGCGAGACCGCAGCGGTCGACGGGCAGCACGGCGAGCACGCCCGCGCCCAGGCAGCTGCCGTCCAGGCCCAGTCGAGCCGCCTCCGGGGCCGGGATCCAGGTGCCGTGGTAACCGCCGACCAGCACCGCCCGGGCGCCTTCCAGCGGCACCAGCCGGCCCAGGGGCAGGCCGTAGGGCGCTTCCACCACCCGGGGTTCGCGGCCCGGCACATGAAGCGTGCACAGCGCGCTGCCGGGTTGCGTCGGGGTACCGGCGGTGCGGTACCAGCCGGCGCCGTAGCGGGCGACCAGCGCGAGGTGGGCCAGGGTCTCGACGTTCTGTACGAGGGTCGGGGCCCGGTGCACTCCGCGCTCGCGGACCGGCGGGCGCTGGTGGGTGGGCAGGGCCGCGCCGCCGGACACGTACCGGGCGAGGGCGGCGGCCTGGCCGGACAGGAACGACCTGGGCAGGCGGACGACCTTCACCGGCAGCGGGTCCGCGGTGCGCTGGGCAAGGGCGGATTCCAGCCAGGTCACGCCGTCCTCCACGGCGAGGTACGCCTCCCCCGCGCCGACCGTGCGGGCGGCCAACTGGAGCCCGTCCAGGACGAGATGGGGCGACAGGCGTAGCAGGGCCTTGTCCTTGTGGCTGGCCGGTTCGCCCTCGGCGCCGTTGGCCACGACCACGGGAGCCCGGCCGGTACGCCGGCCGGCCTCCGCGACGGAGACGAGCTTGCGGTACGTCGGGAAGCCGGCTCCGCCGCGCCCGGTGAGCCCGGACTCGGCGACCGTGCGGAGCAGGGTCTCGGGGTCTCCGTGGGACAGCGGGCCGTAACGCCGCTGGTGGACGGCCAGGTCGGCCGGGGTGGCGTCGGGGGCGAGGAGTCGTGGGGGCAGGTGGAGGTCCGGGAAGGTGGCGGTCACGGTCGGGCTCCTTCGGCGGCGCGCAGGAGGGTCGCGGGCGTGCGGCGGCCGGTCCGGGCGGCGTGTGCGAGGCGGGCGGCGAAGGCGGCGACCGCCGTGGCCACACAGGCGACGGTCAACCAGGTCATCCAGTCGGCGCCGGTGTCCGTGCCGATGCCGATGCCGTGGACGAGCGCGACCGGCCAGGAGACGTACGCCAGCCGGTGGACGGCTCGCCAGGCGCGGTGACCGAGGCGCGCCCGCAGCAGGCTGGTGACCACGACGGCGAGCATCAGGTCCAGCGCGACCGTTCCGAGGCCGAGCCAGAGGGGCTGGTAGTCGCCGACGAAGGGGACGAGGACGTCCACGACGGTGATGTCGACATAGCCGTCCACGACCGCGGCGGCGATGTGCAGGGCCAGGAACGCGGTCGCGGAGAGGGAGAGCGTGCGGTGCAGGCTCATCGTGCCGAACCGGGGGAGCCCCGGGAGCCGGGTTCTCGTCCGGACCGCGATTCCCAGCAGGACGACGACCGTGAAGAGGACGAGGCAGACGGCACCCGTGGCACGGTTGGCGTACCAGAGGGTCTCGGAGGTCACGCGGCCGCCTCCCGCGGGAGAGCGGCCGACGTGGGCCAGCCGGGCGTGGTGACGACGGTGCCGTTCTGGGCCACCAGACGGGCCGGCAGGCCCCGCCGACGCAGCCACCGCTCCGCGGCCGCGCCCTTCACCAGGGCCGCCGTGCTCGCCGCGTTGGCGTCGGCGCAGGTCCCGGCGGCGACGGAGACCGTGCGCCACGGGGAACGGACCGGCAGGCCGGTACGCGGGTCGACGATGTGGTGCAGGTCGTGACCGCCGCGCCGCCAGCGCCGGGCGGTCGTGCCCGAGGTGGCCAGGCCCCCGCCGCGCAGACCCACCGAGTCGCAGGGCCCCTCGGCGGGGACCTCGTCGACGGCTCCCGTGATGTCCTGGACGCGGATCTGCCAGCCGCCCGCCGGGGACTCCCCCGCGACGGCCGTGTCACCGCCCAGACTCACCAGGACGCCGCAGCCGGCCGCCGCGGCCAGCGTCCCCGCGGCCCGGTCGGCGGCCCACGCCTTGGCGGTCGCGCCCAGGTCGAGGCGGATGCCCTCGGGGACGGTCACCGTGCCGGTCGCCCGGTCCAGGCGCACGGTGCGCCACCCCGGGGTGCGCCGGACCGTGAGCCGGGCCGGGCGATCGTCCTCGCGGACGAGGGTGAAGTCGCGGTCGTAGCCGAGGGCGTCCATCGCGGAGCCGACGGTGGGGTCCACCGTCCCGTCGGTGGCCTCGGCCGCGCGCAGGGCCACGTAGAGGGCCTCGGCGAGCAGCGGGCTGACCCGGACGGGCCGGCCGGCCGTGCCGTCGAGGGCGGCCAGCTCGGAGTCGGCGCGGAAGCGGCTGCACGCCGCGTCGACCTCGGCGAGATGCCGGGCGAGGAGCAGGTTGCACGACTCCAGCAGGGCCGGGTCGGTGACGACGAGGCGGACCGTGGTGCCGAGGGCACGCCACTGTGCGGCGGCCTTGGTGCGGGACCCGGGGGAGGCGCTCATCACGACGCTCCCGAGGTGGAGTCGGTGGAGCCGCCGGAGGAGGAGGTGAGACCGCTGTCCGAGGAGGCGCTGCCGCTGTCGGAGGACGACGAACCGCTCGACGAACCGCTCGACGAGGAGTCCGTACCACTGTCGGTGCTGCCGCCGTCGGTTGTGCTGCTGCCGTCGGTCGTGCCCGTGTCGGTGGAGCCGGTGTCCGGGGAGCCGGTGTCCGAGGAGCTCGAACTGGAACTGGCGCCGGAGTTGCCGCTCGTGCCGCTCGCCGTCGTCCCGGCGTCGGCCTGCATGGTGCCGACCAGGGCGAACACCCCGGCCGCCGCCGCGAGCGTGACCGCCGCGGCCAGGGCGGCCGTACGCCGCGCACCTCTGCGGACCGCTGCCGCGGCCCCCCGTTCCTCTTCCCTGGTCGCCATGACCGTTCCCCTCCGCAGTGACGTTCTGTCACGTCCTACGGTCGGGGAACGGTCTGAGAGGAGTCTGTGAGGCGGCCGTACGCCCCGGCAGAAATCCCTGAGACGTTGCTGAGAATCAGGCCGTCAGCCGGGCGATCGCCTCGTCGACCGTGAGCTCCTCGCGCTCGCCGGTCCTGCGGTCCTTCAGCTCCAGGACGCCCTCGGCCGAGCGGCGGCCCGCCACCAGGATCTTCGGCACGCCCATCAGCTCGGAGTCGGTGAACTTCACGCCCGGGGAGACGCCGGCCCGGTCGTCGACCAGGACACGCAGCCCGGCCGCGCGCAGCTTCTCGGAGACGTCGAGCGCCAGCTCGGTCTGGAGGGCCTTGCCCGCCGCGACGACGTGCACATCGGCCGGGGCGACCTCGGCGGGCCAGCACAGGCCCTTCTCGTCGGCGCTCTGCTCGGCGAGGGCGGCGACCGCGCGGGAGACGCCGATGCCGTACGAGCCCATGGTCACGCGGACCGGCTTGCCGTTCTGGCCGAGCACGTCGAGCTTGAGGGCGTCGGCGTACTTGCGGCCCAGCTGGAAGATGTGGCCGATCTCGATGGCGCGGTCCAGCTTGAGGCCGGTGCCGCACTTCGGGCAGGGGTCGCCCTCCTGGACGACCACGACGTCGACGTAACTGCCGACCTCGAAGTCCCGGCCCGCGACGACGTTCTTCGCGTGCAGGCCCTCCTTGTTGGCGCCGGTGATCCAGGCGGTGCCCGGGGCCACGCGCGGGTCGGCGATGTACTTCACCTTGTCCAGACCCTGCGGGCCGACGTAACCGCGGACCAGGTCCGGGCGGCCCACGAAGTCCTCGGCGGTGACCAGCTCGACGGGCGCCGGGGCGAAGTGCGCCTCGACCTTGCCCAGGTCGACCTCGCGGTCGCCGGGGACACCGACGGCGACGATCTCGCCGTCGACCTTCACCAGGAGGTTCTTCAGGGTGGCCGAGGCCGGGACGCCGAGGTGGGCGGCGAGGGTCTCGATGGTGGGGGTGTCCGGGGTGGGGATCTCCTCGAGAGCGGCCACGCCGTCGGCGTCCACCGGCTGCAACTCGTACGTGATCGCCTCGGTGTTGGCCGCGAAGTCGCAGTTCGGGCAGTCGGCGAAGGTGTCCTCGCCGGCGGCGGCCGGGGCGAGGAACTCCTCCGACTTGGAGCCGCCCATCGCGCCCGCGGTCGCCGCGCAGATGCGGTAGTCCAGGCCGAGCCGCTCGAACACCTTCCGGTACGCCTGGCGGTGCAGGGCGTACGACTGCGCGAGGCCCTCGTCCTCGGTGTCGAAGGAGTAGGAGTCCTTCATGAGGAACTCACGGCCGCGCAGGATGCCGGCCCGGGGGCGGGCCTCGTCACGGAACTTCGTCTGGATCTGGTAGAGGATGACCGGCAGGTCCTTGTACGAGGACGCCTGGTCCTTCACGATCAGCGTGAAGATCTCCTCGTGGGTGGGGCCGAGGAGGTAGTCGCCGCCCTTGCGGTCCTGGAGACGGAACAGCTCCGGGCCGTACTCGTCCCAGCGGCCGGTCGCCTCGTAGGGCTCGCGCGGCAGCAGGGCGGGGAGGCTGACCTCCTGGGCGCCGATGGCGTCCATCTCCTCGCGGACGATGCGCTCCACGTTGGCGAGGACCTTCTTGCCGAGCGGCAGCCAGGACCAGATGCCGGCTGCGGTACGACGGACGTACCCGGCGCGGACGAGGAGCTTGTGGCTCAGGACCTCGGCGTCCGCAGGGTCGTCGCGCAGCGTCTTCGCCATCAACTGGGACATGCGCTGGACCGGTGCGTTCGCCATGGTTCTCGTACTCCTGCCGAAGGGGGTCCCCCGCTCGAGCGCCACCGAGAGCGAGGGAGGGTGTTGGCTAGGAGGTTAGCCGGGGAGCGTGGCGGGCCGGAAATCCGTTATCCCCGCAGGAGCGGGAGCGGGGCGCCCATCACCGCGTAAGGACGGGGAGCACTGGGGAACAGGACGCGGCGGGCCAGGTCCTGGTAGCCCAGGGAGTGGTAGAGCGCTCGGGCGGGGCTCTCGGTGTCGATCGCGGAGAGGATCGAGCGCGGCTGGGTCGCGGTGTCGGTGATCGTGGTGATCAGGGCCCGGCCCGCGCCGCGGTTCTGGTGGGCGGGGTGGACATGCAGTTCCGTGATCACGAAGGAGTCGTCCAGCCACTGCTCGTTGCCCTGGGCCCGGAGGTAGGGCTGTACGACCGTCGACCACCAGTGGGCCCGGTCGTTGGGCATGCCGTAGACGAAGCCGACGAGTCGCTCCCCGACGGTCGCGCCGAAGGCTCTCGCGCCCGGGTGCGCCATGTGACGCAGGACGATCTGGCGGCGGACGGCCACCTCGTCGGGGCCCAGTCCGAAGGCGATCGCCTGTACGGCCAGGGCCTCGTCCACATGGGCGGGGAGGTCCAGGGGGCCGATCACGAGGTCCATGGCGGGGAGCCTACAGGGGCCTCAAAAGAGGACGCTCATGAAGGCGCCGACCTCCTGGAAGCCCACCCTCCTGTAGGTGCGCCGCGCCGTGGTGTTGAAGTCGTTCACGTAGAGGCTGACCACCGGGGCCACGTCGGCCAGGGCGTAGCGCAGGACCGCCGCCATGCCGGGGGCGGCCAGGCCCTGGCCCCGGTACTCCGGGGCCACCCACACACCCTGGATCTGGCAGGCGTGGGAGGTCGCGGCGCCGATCTCCGCCTTGAAGACGACCCTGCCCCGGTCGTCGAGGCGGGCGAACGAGCGTCCGGAGCCGACGAGTTCGGCCACCCGGGCCTGGTAGAGCAGGCCTCCGTCGCCGGCCATCGGGGAGACGCCGACCTCCTCGGTGAACATCGCCACGCACGCCGGCATGATCGTGTCCATCTCGTCCTTGCGGATGCGGCGGACGTAGGGATCCGGGGCGATGTCGGTGGGCATGCGGTCGGTGACCATGAGGGGCTGCCGGGTGCGGACCTCGCGGGCCGGGCCCCAGTGGGGTTCGAGGAGGCGCCACAGCTGGGTGGTCGGCTCGGCGGGGCCGACGATCGAGGAGCAGCGGCGGCCCGCCCGGCGGGCGCGGTCGGCGAAGGCGCGCACCGCTCGCGGTGTCGCGCAGATCGGGACGAGGTTGGCGCCCGCGTAGCACAGGGACGTCAGCATGCCGTCCTCGTACCAGCCCCACATCTCGCCGCCGAGGCGCCACGGGTCGAGGCCGGCGACCTGTACGCGGGAGGTGACGAAGGCGTTGGCGACCGGCTCGCGGTCGAGGACGGCGAGCGCGGCGTCCAGGTCGCTCGGTTCGAGGACCCGGGAGGTGGTCTGGGTCAACACGCGCGGGGCCTCACACTCAGGTCTGCTGGTCCCCGCACTGTACCTGCGGAAGCTGGGCGGTGCCGACCCGTGTTCAGCCGGCGTTCGTCTGCAGGTGACCGTCGGGTGTCGTGCCGTCCCCCGGGGGCTGCCGCCCCCAGCCCCCCGCTGTCGGCCTGAACGGCCTCGTCCTCAAACGCCGGACGGGCTGGATACAGCCGGCCCTCCGCGCAAGCCCCAGACGCCCCCGCCCCCGACCACTGACCGGAACAGCCGGCCCTCGCCCTCGGACAACGGACAGGCCGGACGCACCCGACCCGACACCGGAGCCGAGGACGGCCTCGCCCCCGAACCCCGGACGGCCTGGGTACAGCCGACCCTGCGCCGCAAGCCCCAGACGCCCCCGCCCTCAACCACCGGGCGGGACCGGCTGGGTCCGGGCCGGTACACGAGCCCGAGACGGTCGGGCCTCGCCCCCGGCCGCACCGGGCGGGCCGGACGGGGCCGGCCGCGCCCGGCGTGGCTCAGGCGTTCGGGACGGTCAGCCCGCGACCGATACCGACGGCTCGCCGGACGTGATGCCGTCCGCCTCCATCTGTTCGGCCAGCTTCATGGCCTCCTCGATGAGGGTCTCCACGATCTTCGACTCGGGGACGGTCTTGATGACCTCGCCCTTCACGAAGATCTGGCCCTTGCCGTTGCCGGAGGCGACGCCGAGGTCGGCCTCGCGGGCCTCGCCGGGGCCGTTGACGACGCAGCCCATGACGGCGACGCGGAGGGGGACGTCCATGCCCGTGAGGCCGGCGGTGACCTCTTCGGCCAGCTTGTAGACGTCGACCTGGGCGCGGCCGCAGGACGGGCAGGAGACGATCTCCAGGCCGCGCTGCTTGAGGTTGAGGGACTCCAGGATCTGGTTGCCGACCTTGACCTCCTCGACCGGCGGGGCCGACAGGGAGACGCGGATCGTGTCGCCGATGCCCTGGGAGAGCAGGGCGCCGAAGGCGACCGCCGACTTGATCGTGCCCTGGAAGGCGGGGCCCGCCTCGGTGACGCCGAGGTGGAGCGGGTAGTCGCTCTGGGCGGCGAGCTGGCGGTACGCCTCGATCATCACGACCGGGTCGTTGTGCTTGACCGAGATCTTGATGTCGCGGAAGTCGTGCTCCTCGAAGAGGGAGGCTTCCCACAGGGCGGACTCGACGAGGGCCTCGGGGGTCGCCTTGCCGTACTTCTGGAGCAGGCGGCGGTCCAGCGAGCCACCCGGACCGCGGCGCAGCCCGCCTCGATCGCGGCGAACACGTACTTCGGCTGGAAGTGGATGTCCGCGATCACCGGGATCTGGGACTTGCGGGCGATCGTGGCCAGCGCGTCGGCGTCGTCCTGGGTGGGGCAGGCCACCCGGACGATCTGGCAGCCGGAGGCGGTGAGCTCGGCGATCTGCTGGAGGGTGGCGCCGATGTCGGAGGTACGGGTCGTGGTCATCGACTGCACGGACACCGGGGCGTCTCCGCCGACCGCCACGGATCCGACCTGGATCTGCCGGCTCTTCCGGCGCTCGGCAACCCTGGTCGGAACGGACGGCATGCCGAGAGAAATCGCAGTCATCTGCTGTGCAACCCCAAGTCGTGGATCAAGGCCCAGGTCCCGTCTTCAGGCGGGTTCCAGGCTTCGAGATTACGGCACCGGCCCCGGCCCGAGCACTCCCCCACCGCGAACCACTCGACGGGAGGACCCGGCCGCCGTCAAACCCACTCGATGGAGGGCGGCCCGGAACATGACGGGAGACGGCCCGGAACATATCGTCCCGGGCCGCCCCGAACCATGTGTGACGAGAGGGTGGCTAGGAGATGCGCACCGGGTTCACCACGTCCGCGATGAGGACCAGCACCGTGAAGCAGATGAAGATGCCCGCCACCACGTACGCCACCGGCATCAGCTTCGCCACGTCGAACGGGCCCGGGTCCGGCCTGCGCAGGAGCTTGGCCAGGTTGCGGCGCAGGGACTCCCACAGGGCGCCCGCGATGTGCCCGCCGTCCAGCGGCAGCAGCGGGAGCATGTTGAAGAGGAACAGGGAGAGGTTGAAGCCCGCGACCAGCATCACGGCCATGGCCAGCTGCTGCGAGGCCGGGATGTCCAGAGTGAAGATCTCACCGCCGACACGGGCCGCGCCGACCACGCCCATGGGTGAGTCGGGCTCGCGCGGAGCGCCGTCGAAGGCGGCGTTCCACAGGGCCGGGATCTTGCCGGGGAGGGCGGCGATGGAGTCGACGGCCTCGCCCACGCGGTCGGTCATCCAGGACACGGAGTCACCGAAGTCCTGCTTGACGACGCCGGTGGCCGCGCTGAAGCCGAGGAAGCCGGCCTTGATGTACTCGCCCTGGACGTAGGTGCCGTCCGAGTTCTTCTTGGCGACCTGGTTGGTGGCGATCGTCGTGTGCAGGGTCAGTTCCTTGCCGCCCCGGTCGACGACGATGGCCACCTCCTTGCCTGCGCTGACCCGGATCAGGTCGGACAGCGTGTCCCAGTCGGCCGTCCTCTCCCCGGCGAAGGCGACGATCTTGTCGCCCGGCTTCATGCCGGCGGCCGCGGCCGGGGAGGCCGGGTCGGTCGACCTGCACTCGTCGCGGTTCTGGCTCTGCGAGATGACGCAGGGGGAGATCGAGCTGACGGTGGTGGTCTGCTGCTGGATGCCGAAGCCCATCAGGACGGTGAGGAACAGGCCCACCGCGAGCACCAGGTTCATGAACGGGCCCGCGAACATCACGATGACGCGTTTCCACGGCTTGCGCGTGTAGAACATGCGCGTCTCGTCGCCCGGCTGGAGCTCCTCGTACGCGGCCGAGCGGGCGTCCTCGATCATGCCGCGCCAGGGTGAGGTGGAGCGGGCCGTGATCCGGCCGTCGTCGCCCGGCGGGAACATGCCGATCATGCGGATGTAGCCGCCGAAGGGGATCGCCTTGACGCCGTACTCGGTCTCGCCCTTCTTCCGGGAGAAGATCGTCGGGCCGAAGCCGACCATGTACTGCGGAACCCGGATGCCGAAGAGCTTGGCCGTGGACAGGTGTCCCAGCTCGTGCCAGGCGATCGAGATCAGCAGGCCGACCGCGAAGACGACTATGCCGAGGATCATCATCAGGGCTGTCATGCACGCGCCTCCGCGGTAGCCGTCAGTTCCTGGGACCGGGCCCGTGCCCAGGTCTCCGCTTCGAGGACGTCCGACACGGTGAGTGAAGTTCCCGTCGCCGGCGTGCCGTGCTCCTGCACGACCCGGGTGACGGTCTCCATGATCCCGTTGAACGGGAGCGCGCCCTTGCGGAACGCCTCCACACACTCCTCGTTGGCGGCATTGAACACCGCCGGGGCCGTGCCCGCGAGCTCGCCCACGTGCCGGGCGAGGTTCACCGAGGGAAAGGCCTCGTTGTCGAGCGGGAAGAACTCCCACGTCGACGCCGTACTCCAGTCGAAGGCGGGCGCCGCGTCGGGCACGCGCCGGGGCCAGCCCAGACCGACGGCGATCGGCCCGCGCATGTCGGGGGGCGTCGCCTGGGCCAGCGTCGATCCGTCCGTGAACTCCACCATCGAGTGGACATACGACTGGGGATGCACGACGACCTCAATGCGGTCGAAGGGAATGTCGTAGAGCAGGTGCGCCTCGATGACCTCCAGTCCCTTGTTGACCAGGGTCGCGGAGTTGATCGTGATCACCGGGCCCATGGACCAGGTGGGGTGGGCGAGGGCCTCCTCGACCGTCACGTTCGCCAGCTGCCGCTTGGTGCGGCCCCGGAAGGGGCCGCCGGAGGCGGTGACGACCAGCTTGCGCACATCCGCGCGGGTGCCGGCGGCGAGAGCCTGGAAGAGGGCGGCGTGCTCGGAGTCCACCGGGATGATCTGGCCGGGCTCGGCCAGCGCCTTGACCAGCGGGCCGCCGACGATGAGCGATTCCTTGTTGGCGAGCGCGAGGGTGCGGCCCGCCCGGAGCGCGGCGAGGGTGGGCGCGAGGCCGATGGAGCCGGTGATGCCGTTGAGGACGGTGTGGCAGTCGGAGGCGGCGAGCAGGGTGGCGGCCTCCGGGCCGGCCAGGATCTCGGGGAGCGGCTCCCCCGTCCCGTACTCGGCGGCGAGGGCCTCGCGCAGGGCCGCCACGACGTCCTCGCGGGCGACCGCGACGGTCCGTACCCGCAGCCTGCGGGCCTGCTCGGCGAGGAGGGCGATCCGGCCGCCGTTGGCGGACAGGCCGGTCACCCGGAAGCGGTCCGGGTTGCGCAGCACGAGGTCGATGGCCTGCGTGCCGATCGAACCGGTGGAGCCGAGGATCACCACGTCCTTCGGGCCGTCGCCCGCGACCGGGTCGTAGACGAGGTGCGGGTCGGCGAGGGGGGCTGGACTGTCGCTCATCCCCCCATTGTTGCCGCAACGGGTGCGCGGCAGGACCGGGGTGTCCCCCGGGAGGGCACACCGGTCGCGTATGCCCCACGACGCACGGCCGAACCTGGCCGGTGATGCATGTTTCCCGCCGCCCGCTGTACGAAGTTTTTCATACTGCTCCCCATCCAGACCGTTTCGCCTATTTCGTTGGCACTTCACCTACCCCTGCCGCTAGCTTTCGCGCAGGATCTGCGGATCGATCGGGGGGTTCTGATGACGAGCCGCGCAGAGGCGGAGCAACTGCTGTCATCGCTGGGTGACAACGACCTCGTGGAGGTCGGCGAGGACGGCAACATCTATGCCGCCGGAAAGTCGCCCGCCGGGTTCATCAACAAGCCGATCGTCGGCATCGCCGACCAGAAGGGGGAGTACTCCCGGACGGGCCGGTCCTGACGTGGCGGGCGGGGCGAGGGACATCAAGGTCACCCGCAGCCTGGTCATCGGCGCCGACCCGGTGGGCGGCCGGCTGGCCGAGGAGAGGCGCATCCTGGCGCTGCACTTCCCCTCGTTCGTCCTGGATTCCACGACTCCGCGCGCGGGCACGTGGGCGGTCGCCCGGGGCACGCTGCGGACGTTCGCCGGTACCCAGTACGGCATCTGGATCGATCTGCCCGACGGCTATCCGCACAGCCTTCCGCAGGTCTGGCCGCACGGCTGGACGCCGGTGAAGAACCCTCACATGTACGCGGACGGCACGATCTGTGTGATGCGTCGCAGACAGTGGTCCTCCTTCTTCTCGGCGGCCGCCGTGGTCGCGAAGGCGGCGATCTGGCTCAACAAGTACGAGGTCTGGGTCGAGCGGCAGGTATGGCCGGGCCCGCAGCAGCCCCACTGACCGGGGCCACCGGGCATCTGAGGAGGTCCTGGCATGACCGCTGACGCGGTGCTCGACACATCCCGTATCGACTATCTCCTCGACACCTCCGCACTGGGCCGGGCCAGGATCGTCCTGGTCGGCCTGGGGAGCGGAGGGACCGTGGTCATGGAGCGCCTGGCCATGTGCGGCATCCGCGACTGGGCGCTGTTCGACCCCGACGTGCTCCAGCCGGAGAACCTGGTCAAGCATCCGGCGCGGCGCAGCGACCTCGGGCGGCTCAAGACCGACATCGCCACGGAATGGCTCGTGGACCGCAATCCGGCGAGCCGGGTCGACTCCTACCCGCACGACGTGACCAGGTCCCCCGAGATCGAGCGGGCGATCGCCGGGGCGGCCCTGGTGGTGTGCGCGGTCGACGACGCCGTGGCCCGCAACTACGTCAACGAGCTGTGCGTGCGCAGCCGCGTCCCATGCGTCTTCGGCATGGTGTTCCGCACCGGACTGGGCGGTGAGGTGTACGCCTATCTTCCGGGCGAGACCGGCTGCCACGACTGCAAGCTGAAGTTCTGCATGGACCGGGGCCTGGACCTCGACGACTGGCTGGAACTCACCGACGAGGAACAGCAGCGGATCTACGGCCTGGGCGAGACCGACTTCGCCGCTTCCGGGCTGGCCGCCGACATCTCCATCGTGGCCTCGTACCACGCCCACTACGTGCTCTCGCTGCTGGGCGGCCGCCGCTCGCGGTATCTGCTCCAGCCGAGTTTCAACTGGCTGACCGTCGGCATCCGCCGGGCCGAAGGCCTCTTCGGCAATTCGTACGACAACACGCGCATCCTGCTCCGGCCGCTCACCGGGTGCCATCTCGCCTGTGGGCCGGCCACCGAGCCCGACACGGACAGCGAGTGAGGACGGTGGAGATGTTCGGAACAGCCCGGAGGAAATGCCCAGCCACGCTGCGGGTCTTCGTACGGCCCCGGGTGACCCATCGCTTCACACAGGAGATCCTCGGCCATCCGAAGGTGGAGGTGGGCGGCAAGTACGTCGGGTTCATCCGGGGCACGAAGCGGTCCGAACGCCTGGACGCGCGCCATGAGGCGATGGAGCGGCTGGAACTGCATGTCGTGGACTACATCGACGACGGGCCGCGGGCGGAGCGCACCCCCACGTTCCACCGCGGCGACACGGAGTTCCAGATCCAGGAGTTCCGGCGGCTGGAGAAGCGGTACCCCGAGATCGAGCATCTGGGCAGCTGGCACAGCCACCATCCCAACCAGCTGCGCAACCTCAGTTCCGGGGACATCGAGGGATACCGGGACACGGTGAACGCCCAGGGGCACAACCACGACTTCTTCTTCGCCAGCCTGGGCACGGACAGCCGCGGATTCGCGTCGGCCCGGCACTTCCTCTTCGTCCGGGGCGACCGGCACTACTACGAGCTGACGCGGGAGAACCTGATCGTGGCCGAGGGGCCGCCGGACCCGACGGACCCGGCGGGCTCGGCGGGCGGGACCGTCGCGGTTCCCGATGCGGCGGCGCAGGGGCCCGTGCCGCTGTCGGTGCCGGGCTGGACCGACTCGCCCCAGGGTCAGGAGCGGCTGGCCCGTGACCGGGACCTGATAGCGAAGTACAGCGGGCTGCGCCATGTCGTCCGCTCGGACAGGATCGCGGTGACCGGTCAGGTGGTCTGGGCCGGCCGGGTCCCGGTGACCCTGCATGTGCTGTACCCGACCTCGGCCCACACGACCGACGGGCTGCTGAAGGTGACCGTGGCGGGGAACCAGACCCTCGAGGTCAGTCTGACCGGCGACCGGTCGGGCGATCTCGCCTTCGCGCTCAGGGCGGTGGAATCCATCGCGCAGTGCGCGGCCGACATCCACCACCGGGCGCTGCACCGGCCGGCCGGGCCGCCCGCCCGGGGCGGGCAGAACGGACCCCGGCCATGAGCACGGCCACGAACCGGCGCACCATCGCCCTGACCCATCGTGAACCGCCCGCGTTCCCGGGCGAGTCGGTGGGCTCTTCGCTCGGTGAGCTCCAGCACCGCCAGTCCGCCTGGCTGGTCTCGCGCAGCATCTCCGCCCCGGCGTTCACCCGCCGGCTGCTCGCGCGCGAGCCAGGCTTCGGCACGCTGGCGTCGTCGCAGCTGGGCGCGGCCTCCGAGGTACTGACGTTCCGGCTCGGTCATGTGCAGCGCTGGCGGCTGCTGTGGGTGGTGTCCGCCGACGGGCCCAGCCAGTTCACCGACGAGCGGACGGTCCGCGTGGGCGTCAGCGAGGAGACCACCCGGGAGCTGGCGACCACCATCGGCCTCGAGGCGAAGCTGGACATCCCGTTCCTCGCCGCGCAGGCCAGCGCGCAGTGGTCCCGGCTCACCAGGTCGACCATCTCGGTGAACACGGAGTCCGAGTTCACGCGGACGCTGTCGTACGACGTCCCCGAGGGCGGCCTGGACATCGCGCTGTGGCAGCTGGAGTCGCAGCTCGTCAGGCGTCTCGAGCTGCGGGCCGGTGCCTGCCTGCCGCCGGATCCGCTGCCGCGCTGGGTCGAACTGGCGGTGACCGCCCGGGCCAGGAGCCGGGTGATCACCGTTCCGACGAACGTGGTCAGGGTGCTGACCAGGAGGGCACCGGGGGCCGGGGGCGGCGCCGCCGGGACGTGAGTGCGCGCGGTGGCGGACCCACGTCCCGGCGCCGCTCAGCGGATGGGACGGTGGACGTTCGTCCGCTCGCTGGGTCCCGGTGTGGTGTCGGCGATCCAGGGACCGTCCCCGGACGGGTCGATGACGCCGTGTTCCAGCCACTCGTAGGTGCCGGCCATGACGCCCTTGACGACCTTGCCGTCCACGTCGTCGGTGTTGCTCCACAGCCGGCCGAAGAGCTCGTCGACGCGGATGCGGGACTGGCGGCAGAACGCGTCGGCGAGCTGGTAGGCCTCCCGGCCGTTCTCGCCGCGCGAGCGCAGCATCTCGGCGCGCACGCAGGCCGCGCTCATCGCGAACAGCTCCGCGCCGATGTCGACGATCCGGCCGAGGAAGGCCTGCTTGGTCTCCATCCGGCCCTGCCAGCGGGACATGGCGTAGAACGTGGAGCGGGCGAGTTTGCGGGAGTGCCGCTCGACGTGCCGCAGATGCGGGGAGAGGTCGATACCGTGCTTGAACTCCGGGTAGGAGGACGGCAGCTGACCTGGTCCCGCCACCAGCTTCGGCAGCCACTTGGCGTAGAAGACACCCGCGTTCGCACCCGCCCTCGCCTTGTCCTGGAGGGACTTGTCGGGGTCGATCAGGTCACCGGCCACCGAGAGGTGGGCGTCGACGGCCTCGCGGGCGATGAGGAGGTGCATGATCTCCGTCGAGCCCTCGAAGATGCGGTTGATCCGCAGGTCGCGCAGGACCTGCTCGGCGGGGACGGCCTTCTCGCCGCGGGCGGCCAGCGAGGCCGCCGTCTCGAAGCCGCGGCCGCCGCGGATCTGGACCAGCTCGTCGGCCATGCGCCAGCCCAGCTCGGAGGCGATGAGCTTGGCCAGCGCGCCCTCGATCCGGATGTCGTTGCGGTCCTCGTCCGCCATCTGGGAGGACAGGTCGAGCACCGCCTCCAGGGCGAAGGTGGTCGCCGCGATGAAGCTGATCTTCGCGCCGACGGCCTCGTGGTGCGCGATCGGCCTGCCCCACTGCTCACGGGCGGCGGACCACTCGCGGGCGATCTTCAGCGACCACTTGCCCGCCGCCACGCAGGACGCGGGCAGCGAGAGGCGTCCGGTGTTGAGCGTGGTCAGGGCGATCTTCAGGCCCACGCCCTCGGGGCCGATGCGGTTCGCGGCCGGGACCCGGACCTGGTGGAAGCGGGTCACGCCGTTCTCGATGCCGCGCAGGCCCATGAAGGCGTTGCGGTTCTCGACGGTGATGCCGGGCGAGTCCGCCTCCACGACGAAGGCGGTGATGCCGCCCCGGTGGCCCTCGCTCTTCGGCACCCGGGCCATCACGACCAGCAGGTCGGCGACCACACCGTTGGTGGTCCACAGCTTCACCCCGTCGAGGACGTAGTCGTCCCCGTCCGGCACCGCGCTCGTCGCGAGCCGCGCCGGGTCGGAGCCGACGTCCGGCTCGGTGAGGAGGAAGGCGCTGATGTCGGTGCGGGCGCAGCGCGGCAGGAACCGCTGCTTCTGCTCCGGGGTGCCGAACAGCTTCAGCGGCTGCGGTGCGCCGATCGACTGGTGCGCCGAGAGCAGCACGCCGACCGCGGGGCTGGCCGAGCCCACCAGGGCCAGCGCCTTGTTGTAGTACACCTGGGTGAGGCCGAGGCCGCCGTACTTGGGGTCGATCTTCATGCCGAGGGCGCCGAGCTCCTTGAGCCCGTTGATCACCTCGTCGGGGATGCGGGCCTCACGCTCGATGAGGGCCGGGTCCACCTTCGTCTCGCAGAAGGCGCGGAGTTTCGTCAGGAACTGCTCTCCGCGCCGGACGGCCTCGTCGGTGGGCAGCGGATGGGGATGGATGAGGTCCAGCCGGAAGCGGCCGAGGAACAGTTCCTTGCCGAAGCTGGGCTTGCGCCAGTCCTGCTCCCGCGCCGCTTCGGCGACTTGGCGTGCCTCGCGCTCCGTGACGGTGGGTTTCTTGAGGGGTGGTGCGGACATGAGGCTCACCTCGCCGCGAATCGGGATCTCGGGCCACATTGGTTACCGATGGGTGCTACCCGATCGTTGGTACCCGATCCGGGGCGAGGTGGCCACCCCACGCGCGTGCCTCCGGCCGGTGGCGGAGGCGTAAGGCTCCGGTCCGGGTGGCCTGTTCCCTTCGGGGCCGCGGCGCCCGCTCCGCCGCCGGGGACGCACCGGTCGTCGGTGCGCGGCTTGCGCCGAACGAGTGGCGGCCGCGGGGGCCGGAAAAGCGTGCCGTACTCTTCTTCACCAATCCCCCACAACTCGCTGTCGAAGCGCTTCGACAACCTATGGACACCCACCCCCGCTAGAGCTACTGTCGAACCACCCTCCCTCACCCGCCCCTGTTCGCCCTGCGCACTGTCGAAGCGCTTCACAAAACTTGGAGAGCTGGATGGTCACCCTCGCCGAGGTCGCCCAGCACGCCGGAGTCTCGGCGAGCACGGTGAGCTATGTCCTCAGTGGCAAGCGGTCCATCTCCACGAACACCCGGCAGCGGGTCGAACAGAGCATCCGGGAGCTCGGCTACCACCCGAACGCGGGCGCCCGCGCACTGGCCAGCAGCCGGTCCAACATCATCGCGCTGATGATCCCGCTGCGCACCGACATGTACGTGCCGGTGATGATGGAGATCGCGATCGCGGTGGCCACCACCGCGCGCACGCACGGGTACGACGTCCTGCTGCTCACCGGCGAGGAGGGTCCCGACGCCGTGCGCCGTGTCACCGGCAGCGGGCTCGCCGACGCGATGATCCTGATGGACGTCGAGCTCGACGACGAGCGGCTGCCGCTGCTGCGCTCCACCGACCAGCCGTCCGTGCTGATCGGGCTGCCCGCCGACACCTCCGGTCTGACCTGCGTCGATCTGGACTTCGCGGCGACCGGCGCGCTGTGCGTGGAGCACCTGGCCCTGCTGGGGCACCGTGACATCGCTGTCATCGGCGAGGCGCCGGCCGTCTACGAACGGCACACCGGCTTCGCCGAGCGCACCCTCGACGGACTCCGGTACCGGGCGAAGGAGTTGGGCCTGCGGCTGCTGCACCGCCCGTGCGAGGGCGGGTACGACGCGATGGCCGTGACCCTGGCCCGGGTCCTCGACGAGCGTCCGGGCACCACCGGCTTCGTCGTCCAGAACGAGTCGGCCGTCGAGCCGCTGCTCGCGCTGCTGCGCCAGCAGGGCCGGGCCGTACCGGAGGACGTGTCGGTGGTGGCCATCTGCCCCGACCAGGTCGCCGTCCAGGCCTCGGTGCGGCTGACGTCGGTCGCCATCCCCGCGCAGGAGATGGGCCGCCATGCCGTGGAACGCCTCGTCGCCAAGCTGGAGGGGCACGGCAGCGACGAAGTCGTGCTGATCGCGCCCGAGCTGACGGTCCGGGCGAGCACGGGACCGGCCCCCACCGTCTCCTGACCCACCCCGCCCCTCCGCCGTAGCGCCCCTTGCCAGGGCACCGCCATGTCTGCACTCCTTCAAGGAGCACCTCACATGAACCAGCCTGCCGAGAACCAGCCTCAGGTCAGCCTCGCGCAGTCGTCGCCCACGGTCGGCACCTTCCGTGAGCACGGCGGCGCCCTGGAGTGGAGCGGCCGCCAGGAGACCCTGCGGGTCGAGCCGTGGGGTCCGGACGCCGTCCGGGTGCGCGCCCGGCTCGGCGGGCCGATCCTCGAGGGGCTGCCGGGCGCGCTCCTCGACGAGCCGCCGGCCACCGAGAGCAGCGTCAAGATCACCGATTCCGAGGGCCGGCTGACCGTCGGCGCCCTCACCGTCGAGGTGAGCGCCGAGGGCGTGATCCGGTTCCTGCGGACGGACGATTGGACGGAGATCCTGGCCGAGGAACGCGCCCACTTCTGGTGGCCGGGCACCCGCCTGTACACGGCCGTCGGGAACGGCCACCACCGCCTGGAACAGCGTTTCGCCGCCTACGACGACGAGAAGCTGTACGGTCTCGGCCAGCACCAGCACGGCCGCCTGGACCAGAAGGGCCTGGTCCTGGACCTGGTCCAGCGCAACGCCGAGGTGGGCATCCCGGTGCTCACCTCCAGCCGCGGCTACACCCTGCTGTGGAACAACCCGGCGATCGGCCGGGTGGAGCTGGCCGGCAACGGCACCCGCTGGGTCGCGGACTCGGCCCGGCAGATCGACTACTGGATCACGGCGGGGGCCCCGGCCGACGCCCAGCGCCGCTACAGCGCGGCCACCGGCCGCACCCCGATGCTGCCGGAGTGGGCGGCGGGCTTCTGGCAGTGCAAGCTGCGCTACCGCACCCAGGAGGAACTCCTTGGCGTGGCACGGGAGTACAAGCGCAGAGGCCTGCCGCTCGACGTCATCGTGTGCGACTTCTTCCACTGGACCCACCTGGGCGAGTGGAAGTTCGACCTGGCCGAGTGGCCCGACCCGGCGGCGATGGTCCGCGAACTGGACGAGCTGGGCGTCAAGTTGGTGGTGAGCGTCTGGCCGTCCGTGTCGCCGCTGAGCGAGAACCATCCGGTGATGGAGCAGCGCGGCTTCTTCATCGGCACCCAGTACGGCCCGATGGCCCACGCCGACTGGCCGGACAAGGGCGTCGCGTCGACGGTCCAGGTGGCGTTCTACGACGCGACGAACCCCGACGCCCGGGAGTTCGTGTGGTCGAAGATCCGCGACAACTACCTGGCCCCGTACGGGATCACGGCGTTCTGGCTGGACGCCTGCGAGCCGGAGCTGAAGCCCGGCTTCCAGGAGAACCTGCGCTACTGGGCGGGTCCGGGCCTGGAGGTCGGCAACATCTACCCGGCCGAGAACGCCCGCACCTTCTACGAGGGGCTGCGCGCCTTCGGCGAGGAGGAGATCATCAGCCTCAACCGCTCGGCGTGGGCGGGCAGCCAGCGTTACGGAGCCGCCCTGTGGTCCGGTGACATCGGTACCGACTTCGCGACCCTGCGCCGGCAGATCGCGGCCGGCCTGAACACCGCGCTGTCGGGCATCCCGTGGTGGAACACCGACATCGGCGGCTTCCACGGCGGCGACCCGGGCGACCCGGCGTACCAGGAGGTGATGGTCCGCTGGTTCCAGTTCGGCGCGCTGTCCCCGCTGATGCGGCTGCACGGCTTCCGCGACCCGGGGATGCCGCTGGGCCCGGACATGACCGGCGGCCCGAACGAGGTGTGGTCGTACGGCGAGGCGGCCGGGGCGGTGCTGGAGAAGTACCTGCGGCTGCGCGAGCGGCTCAAGCCGTACGTCCTCCAGGTGATGCGGGAGGCCCACGAGGAGGGGCTGCCCCCGATGCGGCCGCTGTTCCTGGAGTTCCCCGACGACCAGGCGACCTGGTCGGTGGACGACTCCTACCTCTTCGGCCGGGACCTGCTCGTCGCCCCGGTGCTGACGGCGGGCGCCACGGCCCGCACGGCCTACCTCCCGGCCGGCGCGACCTGGACGGACGCGTGGACGGGCGAGACGTACGAGGGCGGCGCGGCCGTGACCGTCGACGCCCCGCTGGACCGCCTCCCGCTGTTCCTGCGGGACGGGGCGCGGCTGCCGGTGACGGAGTAGCCGCGCGGGGAGGGGAATCCCGGGCGGCCGGTCCCGGCTCAGGGGAGGGACCGGCCGTCCGCGAAACCTGGGACATCCGTGAACTCCCGTTGAGGCAAAGGCGAGTTGAAGGGGTAAGGACCACCCGTCCGCCCTGTCCGCCCGTCCCCGCTTCGAAGGGTGTCCCGCCCATGTCCTCACCCCCGCTCGCCCTCACCCTGGCCGATCTGCTGCTCCGGCCGGGCCACCGCTCCCGGCGCACCCCCGACCGCGTCTTCGACCGTCTTCTCGCCGGGGCCGGACAGGCCGACGGCGATCAGCGGTTCGCCGACGACTTCCGGCTGCTCCTTCGCGACTGGTCCCGGGACGAGAACCTGACGCCGGTCGGCTGGTGGTCCGCGCAGGGCCATGTCCGCAGGCATCTCGCCAACCGCGCCCGGGTCCGGCGGCTCGTCGCCGAGCACCCCGGGATCACGCGGGAGCCCATCGAGAGGCCGGTGTTCGTGGTGGGTCTGCCACGCACCGCCACCACCCTCACGCACGGTGTGCTGTCCCTTTCGGAGCAGCACCGATGTCCCCTGTTGTGGGAGTTACTGACGCCGGACCTGGAGGGACCTGCCGAGCGGCGCCGGAAGGCAATCGGCGCGGCGCGGCTGATGGTCGGCGGCATCGACCTGTTCGCCCCGCGCTACCGCGACATCCACCCCCTGGCCGCCGAGGGCCCCGAGGAGTGCACCTTCGCCCTCCCGCACACCGTCATGCCGCTGTCCCAGGCCCGCATCCCCGCCTACCGGGCCGCGCTCGACGAGCGGGACCACGTGCCCGACTACGCGTACCTCAAGCAGATCTACCAGGTGCTCCAGTACGGCCGCCCCCGCCGCCGCTGGGTGCTGAAGTCGCCGCTGCACACCGGGAACCTCGACGCGCTGCTCACGGTCTTCCCGGACGCCACCCTGGTGTGGACCCACCGTGATCCGGCCGCCGTCGTGGCGTCCTTCTGCAGCCTGATCGAGCACGGGATGGCCATCACCGCGCGCCCCGTCGACCTGCACGGCCTCGGGGCCACCTGGCTGGAGCTGCTGAGCGGCTCGGTGCGGCGCGGCCTCGCGGCCCGGCCCGGCGTCGCCCGCGAGGCACTCGTGGACGTCCCGTACTCCTGGCTGGGCTCCGATCCGGCCGCCGGCGCCCCGAAGCTCTACGCGGCGGTCGGCGCCCGCTGGACCGACGCCGACGCGGCCCGGCTGCCGGCGATCGCCTCCCGTCCCCGAGGCGCCCGGCCGCACCGCTACGACCTGTCCCGGTACGGTCTGACCCGCGCCGACGTCGACGCGGCCTTCGCCGACTACAACGCGCTGCGGGCCGAGGTCGACCGGGCGTAGGAACGCCGGCCGGCCCCGGCCCCGGCGTCAGCTGCTGCTGACGGTGAGGTTGTTGGTCACGAAGTCCAGCCCGCCGGAGGACGAGGTGATCTCGTATCCGAACTGCACGTCACCGATGGTCTCGTTGCCGAACCAGCCCTTCGTGTCCTTGATCCACTTGAGGATCGGCAGGATGCCGACGGTGCCGGACGACGAGTCGGACGTGCGCAGGAACGAGAACACCTCGTTCGCGCCGTTGCTGCCCTTGTAGACGGTCCAGGTGTGGCCGCCGAGGGTGACGTTGCCCTGCGAGGTGCCGAGCGGGCCGACGGCGCCGTTGTAGTTCACCCAGAGCATGATCTCGTAGTCGTAGTCCGTGTCCCAGATGTCGTACGACGTGTTGTAGGCGCCGGACGACGGGACCGTGACGTTGTAGCTGCTGGACAGCGAGCCGAGCGAGGTGATCGTCTTGTTGATCACCTTCTTGGAGTTGGGGTACGACTTGATGCCGCCGGTGTTCGGGTGGTTGGCCCAGACACCCCAGTTGGTACCGGAGTTGGCCCAGACGCACTGGCTGCCGGCGCCGGAGCCCCAGATGTTGTTGTAGAGCGTGTAGCCGTTCAGGCTGGTGTTGCCCCACTGGTCGCAGGAGTTCCAGACGGCGGCCTGGGCGGGGGCGGCGGCGAGTCCGACGGTCGCGCCGAGTGCGAGCGCCGGGGCCAGCAGGGCCTTGCCGACCCTGCTCAACGTACGTGTTGCCATGGTGTCCCTTCCATGGGTGGGGGGAGTCACCACGTCCCCGAGGTGAGGACGTGGTCTTCTCCGGCGACCAGGTCGAGCGGCGATGCGCCGCCGGAGGAAGTCCGGACTTCGATGCGGTGGCCGCGTCGCGGCCGCAGGACGGCCCGGCTGCCGCCGGGCCCCCAGGAGAGGTCGAGTTCGGCGCCGAACCGGGTGCGCACGCCGCGCAGTTCGCCCGACGGGAGCCCCGGGGGAAGCGCCGGCAGCAGGACCAGCCGGTCGGGGGTCGACTGGACGAGCATCTCGATCAGCACGGCGGGGAGGGTGTGCGCGGCGTCGGCGTTGTACACGTCACGGCGGGGGTAGTGGGCGCTCATCAGGGAGGCGTGGAAGAAGTCGCCGTCCAGGACCTCGCCGAGGGCGTGGGCGACCCGCCGGCCGTCCCGGAGGCGGGCCGCGATCAGCGCGTGGTGCAGGTGGCCGTGCGCGGAGTGGTTCTCGGCGCCGCGCAGTTCGAGGGCGCGCAGGGCGGCGGCGGCCGGCCCCGGGGTGTCGTAGGGGTTGATCTCGTCGAGGGGCCAGACGCCGTAGAGGTGGCTCAGATGGCGGTGGTCGTAGGTGTCGCCGAGGCCCGGCCGGGCCCATTCGGCGAGGGCGCCGTCGGAGTTGATCCGGTGCGGCGGGAGGCGGTCGGCGAGGGCACGCCAGCGCTCGGCCTCGGCGGTGCCCGGGTGGTGACCTGCGGCGGTGAGCAGCGCGTGCCTGGCGGCCGACAGGTCCATGGCCGCGTTCACCGCACCCCAGCTGCCGCCGGTGGGCCGGTTCTCCGGCGAGTAGGAGGGGACGACGACGAGCGGCCCGTCGGGGTCGCCGGGGTCGGTGCGGGTGAGGAAGTCCTCGTAGAAGCGGGCGACTTCGGCGAGGGCGGCGGCGGTGCGCGGGTCGCGTTCGCCGCGGGTCTCGTCGTGGTCGACGAGGGGTTTGAGCAGCCAGTCGGCGCCGGCCGTCCACAGGTGGAGCGGGTATTCGCGGCTGAAGTGGTAGGTCAGCCCGGACTCGCCGTCGGAGTGCGCGGGCGCGACCGCGCCCCGGGCGCCGAAGACCGCACGGGCGTTCTCCCGCCAGTCGTCGAGCTGCCGGTGGATCAGGGAGGCCAGCGCGTCGGTGACCTCGGGGAGCGCGGCGGCCGCGGCGGAGGCCGTCTGGAGGTTGACGTTGGCGTCGTTGGTGAACGCCCCCGCCCAGGCGGTGTCCCAGTCGCCGGTCCACAGTCCCGGCAGACGGGGCGGGTTGAGGCCGGAGGAGGAGAGGAGGTGGTAGCGCCCCGCCGCGAAGAGACGTTCGAGCAGCGCCCTGCTGCGGGGGCGTTCCAGCAGCTCGGAGCCGGGGAGCCCGCGCTCGTCGGGCTCCGCGTGGAGGTCGAGGGTGACGCGCTCGTAGGCGGTGCGGTGGAGGGGGAGGTGGCGGTCGAGCAGATCGTCGTAGCGGTGTGGCAGCTCGCTCAGGGCGCGCTGTTCCCCGGTGACGTCCAGTTCGCCGGTGTGTCTGCGGACGCGGGTGAGCAGGAGCACGGACTCCGCGCCGGTGACCCGCACGCCGGGGTGGGTTATCCGGGTGCGGCCGCCGGTGACGACGACGAGGGTCACTCCCGTGTAGGCGCGGTCGCTGCCGGGGTAGCGGGCGCGCAGGGTGAGCAGGGCGCCCTCGGGGGTGAGGACGGATCCCTGGCCGACGGCGAGGTCGGCGGGGGCGCCCGGCAGCCGGTGGTCGAGCCAGATGTCCAGGTCGAGACCGGTGACCAGCTGGACGATCACGTCGTCGGCGCGGGAGACGAAGACCCGGCTGGCGCCGCCCTCGCAGAGGGCGGTGGCCTCGCCGGTGGTGAAGTCGACGGTCCGCAGCCGGTGGCGGCGCGGCTCGTCCGAGGACGCCCTCAGCCGTATCTGGAAGGCCKGGTGGAAGGGCTGGACCCACTGCAGGGGCCGGTGGTCGGTGAAGCTCTCGGCGGCCTCCCACTCTCCGGCCAGCAACTTGTCCTGGAGGGCCGGGAGTTCGGCGGCGAGCTCCGGCGGACGGGCGTGTTCGGCGCCGTTGGGGCGGACCAGGGTGTGGTGGGTGACGACGACCCGGTCGTCGTACGGATCGCCGAACGTGAGGGTGCCGTGCCGGCCGTTGCCGCCGAGGAAGGCGTCCTCCCAGCGGGTGGCGGGCCGGTACTCGTGGGTTCCGTGCACGGGGCGGTCGGTGCTCGGGAGGCCGGGGCGCGCAGGAGGTGGGGTGCCGGTCATGAGCGCAGCACCGCCACGCCGTAGCGGCCGAGCGTGATCTCGTCCGTGTGGGCCGTCCCGGTCAGCAGGTCGTGGTGGGTGCCCGGGAGCCGGACGGTCACCGGCTCACGGCCGTGGTGGAGCAGGAACAGCAGCTCACCGCGCCGTACGGCCTCGACCTCCGGCGGGAGGCCTTCGAGGACGGGCCGGGCGCCCGCGCCGGCGGCGATGCGGGCGAGCAGCGCGCGGAAGGCCTCGGGCTCGGGGAGGGTGGAGACGTACCAGGCGCGGTCGTTGCGCAGGACGGCGGGCAGTCCGTCGAGTTCGCCGCCCTTGTAGACGGCTTCCACCACGTCGTCCCGTTCGGCTTCCAGCTCCTCCGACCACAGGGTCCCGCGGAAGCCGTCGGTCCCGACGTGCTCCCCCGCGTCCAGGGGCCACCACTCGTGCAGGGTGCGGATGCCGAACAGCTCGCGCAGGCGGGCGTCCATCCCGCCGGGGCGGACCCGGTCGTCCTGGTCGGCCACGCCGGTCAGGAAGCCGGCCACGAGGGTGCCGCCGCCGCGGACGTAGGCCACCAGGTTGTCGATCGCGGCGTCCGTCAGCGCGTACAGCTGGGGCACGACGACCAGCCGGTAGCCGCCGAGGTCGTGCCCGGGGTGGGCGAAGTCGGTGATGAGGTGGCTCTCCCACAGGGCGCGGTGCCAGGCGTGCAGGACTGCCGGATGGTCGACGAGGGTGGAGGGGCGGCCGTCCTGGGCGCCGGCCCACCAGGCGTCCCAGTCGTGCAGGATCGCGACGTCCGCGGTGATGCGGCCGCCCGTCACCTCGGCGCCGATCCGGGCGAGTTCGGCGCCCAGTTGCTTGACCTCCCGGAAGGTGCGGCCCCGCTCCCCCGCGTGGCTGACCATCCCGGAGTGGAACTTCTCGGCGCCCTGCCGGGACTGGCGCCACTGGAAGTAGCAGACGGCGTCCGCGCCGCGGGCCACGGCCTGCAGGGACCAGAGCCGGTTGAGACCGCGCGGCTTGGGGTGGTTCACCCCGCGCCAGTTGACCGGACTCGCGGCCTGTTCCATCAGCATCCAGGGGCCGCGCGCCTGGGAACGGGTCAGGTCCTGCACCAGTGCCCCGTGCTGGGCGCCCAGCGGGTCGCGCGGATCGGGGTAGAGGTCGACGGAGACGATGTCCTCCTCCTCGGCCCAGCGCCAGGCGTCCTGGCCGACGAAGAGCGGCATGAAGTTGGTGGTGACCGGGATGTGCGGGGTGTGCCGGGCGACGATGTCGCGTTCGGCGAGATAGCACTCCAGGAGCATGTCGGAGGTGAAGCGCCGGAAGTCCAGCACCTGGGTGGGGTTCTTCAGGTAGTGCGCGCGGCGGGCGGGCAGCACGGTGTCCCAGCTGTCGTAGCCCTGGCTCCAGAAGTCCGTGCCCCAGGCGGTGTTGAGGGCGTCCAGGGTGCCGTACCTCTCGCGCAGCCAGCGGCGGAAGGCGACGGCCGCCTCGTCGCCGTGATCGGCCGTGCAGTACTCGTTGTTGATGTGCCACATCGTGAGGGCGGGGTGGCCGCCGTAGCGGGCGGCCAGGTCCTCGGTGATGGCGGCCGCGTACCGCCGGTAGGTGGCGCTGGAGTGCGAGAAGTGCTGCCGTCCGCCCCACCACTCGACGTCGCCGTTCTCGTCGCGGGGCAGGGTGTCCGGGTGCAGCCGGCCGAGCCACGGGGGCGGGGCGGAGGTGGGGGTCGCGAGGACGACGCCGACGCCGTTCGCGTGCATCAGGTCCATCAGCGTGTCGAGCCAGCCGAACTCCCTGGCGCCCGGCTCGGGTTCGAGCCTGGACCAGGAGAAGACGCCGAGGGTGACCGAGTTGACGCCGGCGTCCCGCATGAGCCGGACGTCCTCGTGCCAGGTCTCCTCGGGCCACTGCTCGGGGTTGTAGTCGCCGCCGAAGAGGATGCGGCCGCGGGTGGCGTCGGCGAGACCGGGCCGGACGGGGGCGGTCATCGGACGGGCTCCCCGTACTGGATGCCCCGGCCGTTGGTGGCGATGTACACCCGGCCGTGGATGCGCGGGTCGGCGGCGATGGTCGCGCCGATCCAGCCCCACTGGTGCCGGTCGTCGTTGATCCGCACCCAGGTCTTGGCGCCGTCGTCGGAGCGGTACACGGCGGTGATCGCCTCCGTGGAGCCGACCTGGTAGACCGCCGGGTACGCGGCGCCGTCGGCGGCCTTGCCGAAGGCCAGGGTGTAGGAGGCCCGGCAGCTGGTCAGCTTGGCGAAAGCCGCGCCGCCGTCGGTGGACCGGTACAGGCCGTTCCCCTTGGTGCTCAGCCACAGGTCGCCGGAGCGCCCCGGGGCCGCGGCCAGCTGGAACTGGCTGTCGCCGGAGGGCAGTCCGCCCGCTCGCGCGGTGAAGGTGAGACCGGCGTCGGTACTGGCGAACAGGGTTCCGGTGTCGGTGTCGTACGCGTAGAAGCGCGCCGGGTCGGACGGGTCGGCGAGCGGGGTGGCGCCCTTGGGGAAGGTGGGGACCTCCGACCAGGTCGCCCCGTTGTCCGCGGAGCGCTGGGCGGGGTACTTGGTGCCGTCCCAGTGCACGAAGGTCCACAGCAGGACGCTGCCGTCGGTGTTCGTGGCGATGGGCCCCGGCGCCTCCTTGGCGAGCGCGGGCTGGGCCGCGAAGGGTGCCCAGGATCTGCCGCCGTCGGCCGACCAGGCGCCGTTGCCGTGGTCGCCCCAGCCGGTGCGGACGACGTACGACGGCCGGTCCGCGGCCTGCGCGAGTCCCGTCACCGTCCCGAACACGGGGTTCGTCGCCATGCCCCGGGACGGCGAGGCGGTGAGCCGCTCGTGGTACATCACCCCGACGTCCCCGAGCCCGCTGATCAGGTGCGCCTGCCCGGCCGGGGGCGAGATCAGCTGCCGTACGGAGGTCTCCTCCAGGCCGCGGATCTGCGGGGCCCAGTGCTTCAGGTCCCGGGTGCCGTAGAGCGTGGCACCGGTGCCGAAGACGACGTGCCGCGAGTCGTACGGGTCGACGGCGACGGCCTGGATCCACCAGCCGAACTTGGGTGCGTCGGTGCCGAAGGTGAGGAACGGGGTCTCGGACACGTCGAGGACCGCCGTGTCCTTGAGCGACGTCCAGGTGCGGCCGCCGTCCGTGGTCCGGTACAGGGTGTCCACCGCCGACCAGCGGTTGTTGGTGGAGACGACGACGGTGCCGGGGCGCCGGGCGTCCACGGCGACGCCGCCGTAGCCGAAGGTGTCGCCGGCCGCGGGCCGGACCGGGGTGACGTCGGTCCACGTGCCGCTCGCGGTCGCCAGCTTGTGCACGCTGCCGTCCGCCTGGCCGTTGGGTCCCGGCGCGTCGGCGTACGTGACGTACAGCTCGCGGGTGTGGCGGTCGTGGGCGGCGCGGACGGGCACCTTGGCGGAGCTGCCGGTGGGTTGGCCGGGGACGGCCTCCCAGGTGCTGCCGTCGGCGGTCCGGTACAGGTTGGCGCTCATCCCGTCGGAGTCGCCCCAGCCGGCGTAGAGGGTACGGCCGGCGGCGACGAGGAGGGTGACGCCCTGGCCGCTCGCGCTCGGGGTCCCCGGGAATCCGGTGGCGGCCGCCCAGGTGACGCCCCGGTCGGTGGACTTGAGGAGCCCGTCGTGCCGGGTCCCCAGCCACAGGGTGTCGCTGTCCCGCGGATCGACGAGCAGCCGCTCCCCCGCTCCCCGGCCGTCCTCGTTGCCGCCGAGCTTCACGGCGAGGTCGCTGCGGCTCCAGGTGGTGCCGCGGTCCTCGGAGCGCAGGACGGCCCCGTTGCCCGCCCAGGACTGGGCGTAGGTGCCGAGGGCGAGGTAGAGGCGGTCCGGGTGCGCGGGGTCGACGGCGAGGGCCTCCACGCCGAGGAGGTTCCAGTCGTCCCAGCCGAGGTGGTCGGTGAGCGGGGTCCAGCGGGCCGTGCGGTCGTCCCAGCGGTAGGCGCCGCCGATGTCGGTACGGGCGTAGGCGAGACCCCGGACGGCCGGGTGGAAGAGCACACCGGTGACGAATCCGGTGCCGCCGATCACGGCGTTGCGCCAGCGGTAGCCTCCGGCGGTCGTGCCGGGTCGCGTCGGTGCGGCTTGGGCTCGGTTGTAAGTGCCTGGGAGTGCGGTGAGCGTGGCGGCGCCTGCGGTGCTGGTGAGGAGGGTGCGGCGGGTGGGGTGCATGTTGGGGTACCTCGGTGGGTGAAGGCCAATGGGTCCGGGGTGTGTCGTTCGTGTGCGGGTGGTGGGGGCTGGTCGCGCAGTTCCCCGCGCCCCTGGCAGGGCCGGTCGCGCCGGCCCTGCCAGGGGCGCGGGGCTGTTTCGTCCTGCGGCTCCGCCGCGCGGACGCGGCCGACCACGGCGAACCCTCGGCCGCCGTAGCTCCCGCGCTCCGGACGCCGGAGGTCAGCCCTTGACGGCCCCCGTCAGCATCCCCTTCTTGAAGTGCTTCTGGACGAACGGGGACAGCACCGCCACCGGCAGCAGAGCCATCACCATGACCGCCATCTGCACGGCCAGCCCCGACAGCTGCCCCGTCTTGATCGCCTGTCCCAGCCCGACCGGCGCCTCCTGCTTCTGCACGAGCTGGATCATGACGTTCTGCAGCGGCATCATGTCCTGGTCGTTGAGGTACAGCGACGCGTTGAACCAGGCGCTCCAGTACCCGACGGCGTAGAACAGCGTGATGACGGCCAGCACCGCACGCGACAGCGGCATGACGATCTGCCAGAGGATGCGGAAGTCCCCGGCGCCGTCGATCCGCGCGCTGTCGATCAGTTCCTGCGAGATCCCCATGAAGAAGCCGCGCAGGACCAGGATGTTGAACACGCTGATCGCGCTCGGCAGGATCAGCGCGAGGTAGGTGTCCATCAGACCCAGGGACTGCACCAGCAGGTAGGTGGGGATCAGGCCCGCGCTGAAGAACATCGTCGCCAGCAGGACCATCAGGATCCAGCGGTGCCCGAACGAGCCCGAGCGGGAGAGGCCGTAGGCGCACAGGACGGAGACGCCCATCGAGAAGAGCGTGCCGACGAGGGTGATCAGGACGCTGATGACCGCGGCGCGGGTGACCTGTCCACCGCTGAGCAGCTCCCGGTAGGCGATGAAGGTGATCCCCCTGGGCACCATCACCAGCCCGCCGGCCTCGTCGATGGTCTTGCGTGAGGAGAGGCTGGTGACGAGGACGATCCACAGCGGGAAGAGGATCGCCAGGCAGGCGAAGGTCAGGGCGATGCCCTTGCCCGCGAGGCCGGCCCTGCTGGGCTCCTCCTCCCACACGGGCCGTGGCGGCGCCGCCCAGCGGCCGGGCGTGCGCACGGTTTTGTCGATCACGGCGGTCACTTCTGGTACACCCCCTGCTCGCCCATGAGATGGGCCACCTTGTTCGCGACGAGCACCAGGCCGAGGCTGATGACGCCCTTGATCAGACCGGCGGCGGCCGCGTAGCCGAAGTCCTGGTTGCGGACGCCGTTCCACCACACGAAGGTGTCGAGGACCTCCGACGCCCCTGGTCCGACCGCGTCGCGCTGGAGCAGGATCTGTTCGAAGCCGACCGTCAGCGCGTCCCCCACCCGCAGCACCAGCAGCAGCGCGATCACCGGGCGCAGGGCCGGAAGCGTCACGTGCCACATCCGGCGCCAGCGGTTCGCGCCGTCCATCGCGGCCGCCTCGTACAGGTCAGGGTTGACCGAGGCCAGGGCGGCGAGGAAGACGATGATGCCCCAGCCGGCGTCCTTCCAGACGCTCTGGGCGGTGATCAGGAACTTGAAGGTCTCCGGGTCGGTCATGATGTCGATGCCGTCGTACCCGTGCTGCCGCAGCAGCTGCGAGAGGATCCCCGCGCCGCCGAAGAGCTGCTGGAACACGGCGATGACCAGCACCCAGGAGAAGAAGTGCGGCAGGTAGAGGATCGCCTGCGACACCGCCCGGACCCGGGGCCTGACCACGCTGTTGATGAGCAGCGCGAGCATGATCGGGATCGGGAAGTACAGGACCAGCTGGAGGAAGAACAGCACGAGGGTGTTCCGGACGGCCTCCCAGAAGGCCGAGTCCTCGAAGAGCCGCTGGAAGTTCTCCAGACCCACCCAGGGGCTGTGGAAGATGGCGACGATCCCGTTGTCGCTGACGTAGGGGTCGTAGTCCTGGAAGGCGACCACGTTGCCGAGGATCGGCACGTAGTTGAAGAGCAGGATGAGGACGACCGCCGGGAGCGTCATCAGCAGCAGGACGCGGTCCCGTCTGAGCCTGACCCGCAGACCCAGCTTCCCGGAGGACCGTTTCCCCCGGGGGCCGGTGGCGCCGCCGGGCGCCACCGGGGTCTTTCCCGACTCGTCGGCCTCGGCCCTGCTCCGAGGCACCGTGCTGTGCGACACGGCCGTTCTCCTCGCCTCGCTGCCGTCAGCTCGCCGCCGTGCCGTTGTCGTCGAGCAGCTTCTGGTACCAGGCGCGCAGCCCGTCGCCGCCCTTCTTCTTCCAGTCGGTGACGGCCGCCTGCATGTCGCTGATCTTCTTGCGGCCGCGGACGATGTCGTCCTCCAGCTGCTCGAAGTTGTTGGAGAGGTTGGTCCAGCGGCTGGGCTCGGTGATCTGCATGCCGTAGAAGGCCGACTTCTTGGTGAAGGCGCCCATCCGCTGCTGCCACTCGACCTGGCCCTTGGCGATGTCCGGGAAGTCGGGGTGGGCGATGGTCGACGCCGGGCTCGCGACCATCACGAATGCGTTGAGGACCTCCTGGTTGCCCTTGTCGTTCTTGACGGGCACCCCGTCCTTGACGCTGTAGTGCGTGCCCTCCACCCCGTAGTTGGTGAGCATGTACTCCTTGGTGCCGTACGGGGCCGCGGTGACGTTGGCGACGGCCAGCACATCGCGGATGACGGCCTCGGAGGCCTTCTTGTTGACGAAGGCGAAGATGTTGGCCGGCTGGGTGGCGTAGATGACCGGGTCGGCGCCGCCGTGGCCGAAGATGTCCATGCCCCAGATCCGGAAGTCCGGGTTCTGCGCGGCCTGCGAGGCCTGCTGCCCGTACCAGCTGGAGATGTCGTTGTTGTAGATGAGGAACTCACCGGCGGCGAACTTGGTGCTCGGGTCGACGGCCTGGCTCTTGCCCAGCTTGAAGTCCGGGTGCACATAGCCGGCGGCGAACAGCTTGCGCGTCCACTCCAGCGCCTCGAGGTAGGAGTCCAGCTCGACGCGGTTGACGAGCTTGCCGCCCTCGAGGATCCAGCCGAGCGGCTTCTCCCCGCCGGAGGGGACCCCGAAGCTGTTGAACGCGGTCCACTTCATGTCGCCGCAGGCCCACACCTTGGCCTTGGCGTTGGTGATCTCCTTGGCCAGGGCGGTGAACTCGTCCGTCGTCGTGGGGACCTCGTAGCCGTTCTTGTCGAAGAGGTCCTTGCGGTAGAAGGGCACGATGTTCGTCACGTAGGACGACGGCATCGGCAGTCCGCGCAGCTTGCCGCCGAAGAGGGAGCGCTGCCAGGCGTCGGTCGGGATCGCCGCGAGGTTCGGGTAGTCCTTGACCTTGTCGCCGGACAGGTACGGTCCCAGGTCGGCGAACTTGCCGAGGATGGCGCTGGGTATCTTGCCGCCCATGTTCCAGCCGGGGACGACCACCACGTCCGGCACGTCGCTGGAGGCGAGCACGGCGCCGAGCTTCTGGTCGTAGGTGTTGCCGTCCTGGTTCTGCCAGACGACGTCGACGCCGATGAGGGCGTTCATCGCCGTGTAGTAGGCGTTGTCACCCTTCGGCGGCGAGCCCCAGAACGGCGACATCACGGTGACCTTGCCGCCCTTGCCGAGCTTCTCCGGCACCGAGGTCTTCAGGGTGGTGAGGTCGAGCTTGCTGCTGAAGCCGACCGAGGAACCGTTCTTGGACGGGATGTCGGGCGTCACCACGTTGCTGGCCACGTAGGCGGGCAGGATCTTCTTCGCGTCCTTGCCCGACGTGGTGCCGTCGCGCGAGCCGCTGTCCGTGCCGCCGCAGGCGGCAAGCAACGGCATCCCTCCGGCCACCGCGGCGGTGGCGACCGCCGTGGAGGCGAGGAAGCTTCTCCGGCTCGGGCCGGAGGAGGCGGAAGCGGCGTTCGGCGTCATTGCGTCAACCCTTCATGGCGCACCAGGACACCCGGCGGTGGCCGTCGGCTGCGGTGTCTCGAGTGGAACTGGCTGAGCTGAAGCGATCCTCCGACGATGTTTCGCTTTTACAGTCGAAGCGCTTCGATGTTGCTGCGAGGTTAAGTGAACACCCTGGGGTGCACAAGGGTCGCTCCCAACATTCCTCCGAGGTATCAGGGACGACCTCTCCGTATGTGCTGCTTGAAATAGCGGTGAAGTCCCCTTGACACCCGCCCCACGGTCGAATGAGCATCGAAGCGCTTCGAAAGAGCCTCCCCGCTCCACCGCAAAGGGATCCCCACGTGACCGCACACACGCCGCCCACGCCGCCTTTCCGCGATCCGCAGCTGCCGTTCGCGAAGCGCATCGACGACCTGCTGTCCCGGCTGACCCCCGAGGAGAAGGTCTCCTTCCTGCACCAGTTCGCACCCGCCGTCGAGCGCCTCGGCATCGCCGCCTTCCGCACCGGCCAGGAGGCGCTGCACGGCGTCGCGTGGATGGGCCCGGCGACCGTGTTCCCGCAGGCGGTGGGACTGGGCGCGACCTGGAACACCGACCTGGTACGCCGGATCGGCGAGGCGGTGTCCAAGGAGGTACGGGCGATGCGCGCCCGCGACGACCGGGTGGGCCTGAACGTCTGGTCCCCCACCGTCAACCTGCTGCGCCACCCCCTGTGGGGCCGCAACGAGGAGGGGTACTCCGAGGACCCCCGGCTGACCTCCGCCATCGCCACCGCCTATACCCACGGTCTGCGCGGTGATCATCCGACGTACTGGCGCACGGCACCGGTCCTCAAGCACTGGCTGGCCCACAACAACGAGACCGGCCGGGACGTCACCTCGTCCTCGGTCCGCCCGCGTGTGCTGCACGAGTACGATCTGCGCGCCTTCCGCGGATGCGTCGAGGCGGGCGCGGTGGCCGGGGTGATGCCGGCGTACAACCTCGTCAACGGCCGCCCCAACCATGTCTCGCCGTATCTGCGCGAGCAGCTGCGCACGTGGACCGACGAGGAGCTGCTGGTCTGCTCGGACGCGGGCGCGCCCTCCAACCTGGTGGACTCCGAGCACTACTTCGACACCCACGAGGAGGCGACGGCGGCCGCGCTCATGGCCGGCGTGGACAGCTTCACCGACCACGGCACCGACAGTTCGAAGATCGTCGCCCGGGTCGAGGGGGCCCTGGAACAAGGGCTGCTGACGCAGGCCGACGTCGACGCGGCGGTCCGCCGCCAGCTCTCGGTCCGCTTCCGGCTGGGCGAGTTCGACCCGCACTACGACCCGCACGCCGGCACCGGCGAGTTCGACTCCCCGGCCCATCGCACGCTCGCCGGGGAGGCCGCGGAGCAGGCGATCGTCCTGCTGCGCAACGACGGTGTGCTGCCGCTGGCCGCGGACACCCGGATCGCGGTGGTCGGCCTGCTCGCCGACGAGTGCAAGCTCGACTGGTACAGCGGCACGCTGCTGCACCGCTCCACCCCTCTGGAGGGCCTGTACGAGCGGTTCGGCGCCGAGCGGGTGGAGTTCGCCGAGGGCGTGGACCGGGTCCTGCTCAAGACCTCCGCGGGGACGTTCCTGAAGGTTCCCACCGCCGCGGAGGCCACCGACGAGGTGCGCGGCGCGGAGGGCGCCCTCGACCCGGCGCTGCTCGCGGGCCGCACCGACCTCCCGCCGCTGACCACGGACGCGACCGGCACGGAGTTCGCGCTCGTCGACTGGGGCGAGGGCGTGCTGACCCTGCGCGCGCCCGACGGGCGCTACCTCTCCGTCGCCGAGGACGGCCGGCTGCGCGCCTCGGCCGACCAGCCCGGCGGCTGGGTCGTGCAGGAGACGTTCCGCCTGGAACCGCGCGCGAAAGCCGACGGGAACACACCGGGCAACACTCACGGAAACGGTCACCTCCTGCTGCATCTGGGCACGGGTCGCCCTGTCTGTGTCGCCGCCGACGGCGTCAGGGTTGCCGGGCCGGACGAGGAGAATTCCGAGGTGGTCGAGGTCATCGTGGTCGAATCCGGCGAGGACGCGGTGACCCGCGTCACGGCCGGGGCCGACGTGGTCGTGGTCGTGGCGGGCAACGACCCGCACATCAACGGCCGGGAGACCGAGGACCGCACCACGCTGCGGCTGCCCGCCCACCAGGAGCGGCTGCTCGCGGCCGCCCGGGCGGCGAACGCGCGGACGGTGCTGGCCCTGGTGTCGGCGTATCCGTACGCGATCGAGCCGGGCCCGCTGTCCGCGGTGCTGTGGACGGCGCACGGCGGCCAGGCCGCGGGCACCGCTCTCGCGCGGGTCCTGGCCGGAGACGTCTCCCCGGCCGGACGCCTCCCGCAGACCTGGTACGCCGGCGACGCCGATCTGCCCGACCTCCTCGACTACGACGTGATCGGCTCCCGTCAGACGTACCTCTACTTCGAGGGCACCCCGCTGTTCCCGTTCGGGCACGGCCTGTCGTACGCGTCGTTCTCCTACGCGGACCTGGCGGTGCGCATCGAGGACGGCACGGCACACGTCTCGTTCACGGTCACCAACACCGGGGACGTGACGGCCGACGAGGTCGCCCAGCTCTACACCCGCGCGGTGGACCCCTCGGTCACCCGGCCGCGCCGCGAACTGCTCGACCACCGCCGGGTCACGCTCGCCCCGGGCGCGAGCACGGAGCTCTCCTTCGGCGTCCCGCTGTCGTCCTTCGCGTTCTGGGACGTGGCGCAGGGGCGGTGGCGTCTGGAGTCCGGCCCGTACGAACTCCTGGTCGGCGCGTCGAGCGCGGACGTCCGGCTGCGGACGACCGTCACGCTGGAGGGCGAACCGGCCGCCCCGCGCCCGGTCCGGCGGCGCGGTCTGGCGCCCGCCGACTTCGACGAGCAGAGCGGCGTCGAGATCGTCGACCGGACGAAGGTGTCGGGCGACGCGGTGACGCCGGTGGCGGGCGGTACCGGCGAACTGGTCTACCGGGCCTGCGACTTCGGCACCGGCACGACGGGGGTGACGGTGACTGTGGCCGGCTCGGGCAGCGTGGAGCTGTCGCTCGACGGCGGCCCGGTTCTGGCCACGCTGACGGTCGACGCGCCCACGCCTGGACCGTACGACCACGTCACCGTCGACGCGGCCCTCACCGCCGCGGGCGTCCACGATCTGCGCCTCGGACTGCGCGGCCCACTGCGGCTGGCGCATGTCGGCTTCTCCGGTTGAGGGTCCGGAGGAAGCCGGTACGAAGAAGGGGGCCGGCACCGGAAGGCATCGGTGCCGGCCCCCTTCGGGGAGCCTATATGAAAATGGTTCCCATGAGCTAGAGCGCGAGCCCGGTGAGGACCAGCACCCGCTCGTACGTGTAGTCGTCCATCGCGAACCGCACGCCCTCGCGGCCCACGCCGGACTGCTTGGCGCCGCCGTACGGCATCTGGTCGGCACGGTAGGACGGCACGTCGCCGACGATGACGCCGCCGACCTCCAGCGCGCGGTGGGCGCGGAAGGCGACCTGGACGTCGTGCGTGAACACGCCCGCCTGAAGGCCGTACTTGGAGGAGTTGACGGCGGCGAAGGCCTCCGCCTCGCCGTCCACCTTCGTCACGGTGAGGACCGGCCCGAAGACCTCCTCGCAGGCGAGGGTGGTGTCCGCCGGTACGTCGGTGAGGACGGTCGGCGCGTAGGAGGCGCCGTCGCGCTTGCCGCCCGCGAGGAGCGAGGCGCCCGCCGCGACGGCCTCGTCCACCCAGGTCTCGACGCGCTTGGCGGCGTCCTCGCTGACCAGCGGGCCCACGTCGGTCTTGTCGTCGGAGGGGTCACCCGTGACCTGTGCCTCGACCGCGGCGACGATGCGCGGCAGCAGCCGGTCGTACACGGAGGCGTCCGCGATGACCCGCTGCACGGAGATGCAGGACTGCCCACCCTGGTAGTTGGAGAAGGTCGCGATGCGGCCGGCGGCCCAGTCGAGGTCGGCGTCGCTCGCGAAGTCGCCGAGGACGACGGCCGCGCCGTTGCCGCCCAGCTCCAGGGTGCAGTGCTTGCGCGGCACCGAGTCCATGATCGCGTAGCCGACCTTCTCGGAGCCGGTGAAGGAGATGACCGGCAGCCGCTCGTCCTGGACAAGGGCGGGCATGCGGTCGTTGGAGACCGGCAGGATGCTCCAGGAACCGGCCGGCAGCTCGGTCTCGGCGAGCAGGTCACCGATGATCAGGCCGGACAGCGGGGTCGCCGGGGCCGGCTTGAGGATGATCGGCGCACCGGCCGCGATCGCCGGGGCGATCTTGTGGGCGCACAGGTTCAGCGGGAAGTTGAACGGCGCGATGCCGAGCACGACCCCCTTGGGGAAGCGCCGGGTGAGCGCGAGCCGCCCCTGGCCGCCGGCGTCGGTGTCGAGGCGCTGGGCCTCGCCGCCGTTGAACCGCCGGGCCTCCTCGGCGGCGAACCGGAACACCGAGACGGCTCGGCCGACCTCGCCCCGCGCCCACTTGATCGGCTTGCCGTTCTCGGCGGAGATCAGCCGGGCGATCTCCTCGGTGCGCTCGACGAGCCGCTTGCTGACGTGGTCGAGGGCGGCGGCGCGCACATGGGCCGGGGTGGCGGCGAACTCGTCCCGCACGGCGTACGCGGCGGCCACGGCCTCCTCGACCTGCGCGTCCGTGGGCACGCTGACCTTGCCGACGAGACGGCCGTCCCACGGCGAGGTGACGTCGAAGCTGTCCTCGCCGGTGACCTGGCGGCCGGCCAGCCAGAAGGCGTGGGTGGCCCCCACATTCTTTTCCTGGGGCATTGCGAGTCCCGGCCCTTCCGCTTAGGGGGTGTCCTGAGGTTTTCGTGCTCCACGGTAGGGGCGGGAGGCCGAAGGGTCGCTTGTCCGAGTCGTACGGGTGGACGGCCGGGGTGCGCCGGTTTGGCACGGTCGTCCCGCTGCGGTCCGGAGCCGTCCCCGCGCCGCCCGCTCGCATTGCGGCCGCTCACGTTCCGGCCGCTCGCGTTCCGGCCGCTCACGTTCCAGGAGGAGCCACAGCGCACCGAGCAGCACCGCGCACAGACACCAGCTCGCCATGACGTCCAGGGGCCAGTGGTAGCCGCACCGGACCAGCCCGAACGACACGCCCAGGACGAGGAGCGCGCTCGTCGCGAGGGCCAGCCACCGGGCGGACGCGCTGCGCAGCCACGGCAGCAGGACCATCGCCGCCGCACCATAGGCGACGGCCGCCGTCGCCGTGTGCCCGGAGGGGTAGTAGCCGGTGGCCGGGGGCACGGCCGGCGTACCCGGGCGATCGGTCCACAGCTTCAGGGGGACGACGATCAGCGGCACCGTCGCCAGCACGGCGAGCGCGGCCAGGGACGGTACCCACCAGCGCGCCACACCCGCCGTTCTCCCCCGCCACGCCGTGTACCCGGCGACCAGCAGCAGGACGGGCACCGCGATCTGCACCTCCCCCAGGTCGGCCAGCAGCTCGGAGGCCCGGTCGGGATGGACGAGGGCGCGGCTGAGACGCTCGTCCGGGCGCAGCAGCGGGCCGTCGGCGGCGACCTGCCAGGTGATCAGCGCGAAGAGCAGCGCGGGCGGCAGCAGGCCGAGGACGGCGCGGGACGGACGGGACGGGCGGGACGGCATGGCCCCAGCTTGTCAGGGGCGGCCGGACCGCGGAAAAGGAAGCCGAACCGCGAGGCCGAACCGCGAGGCCGAACCGCGAGGCCGAACCGCGAGCCCGGGCACACCGAGAGACCGGACGCGAGCCCCTACCGAAGCCCGGACGGAAAGTCCCGACCCCCGCTCGACCCGACCCGGGACCGAAAAAAGACCCCGGATCGGATCCGGGGTCTGCTTTCCGTGGTCTGTGTCGGAGAAGGAGGTCGGCCACCCCGGAACAGGGGGGGTGGTTCCGGGGTGGCCGTCCGGACCGGAGTACCGGCCGCCCCGGGGGGTTTGGGGCGGGCGGCCGTCCGATCGGTGTGGAGATCCGAAGCCGGAAGCTCCGGTTGTGTGCGCGAGGGCACGACCAGGTCGAAGCTGGGGAGGCCCCGGCCTGGATCCGTCCGCAGTCCCCTGTGGACGGGGTGTATCTCTCATCTGGGGAGAACCTACGGCAGAGGCAGGCGGTACGACAGGCCGTATCCCGTCCCGCCATCCTCCCCGCACACCTTCTTCACACCCTCTGCGGGGGATGGGAATCAGCTGTGCGGTGCCCCGGCTCAGATGCGCGCGAAAGCCTGCTCGATGATGTCGAGGCCCTCGTTCAGCAGGTCGTCGCCGATGACGAGCGGCGGCAGGAAGCGCAGCACGTTGCCGTAGGTGCCACAGGTCAGGACCAGCAGGCCCTCCTGGTGGCAGGCCTTGGCGAGCGCGCCGGTCGCCTCGGGGTTCGGCTCCTTCGTCGTACGGTCCTTGACCAGCTCGATCGCGATCATCGCGCCGCGCCCGCGGATGTCGCCGATGATCTCGAACTTCTCCGCCATGGCGGAGAGGCGGTTCTTCATGACGGACTCGATGTGCTTCGCCCGGGCGTTGAGGTCGAGCTCCTTCATCGTCTCGATCGCGCCGAGCGCGCCCGCGCAGGCGACCGGGTTGCCGCCGTACGTGCCGCCCAGGCCACCCGCGTGCGCTGCGTCCATGATCTCGGCGCGGCCGGTCACCGCGGCGAGCGGCAGACCGCCCGCGATGCCCTTGGCGGTGGTGATCAGGTCCGGGACGATGCCCTCGTCCTCGCAGGCGAACCACTGGCCGGTGCGGCAGAAGCCGGACTGGATCTCGTCGGCGACGAAGACGATGCCGTTGTCGGACGCGAACTTGCTGATCGCCGGGAGGAAGCCCTTGGCGGGCTCGATGAAGCCGCCCTCGCCGAGCAGCGGCTCGATGATGATCGCGGCGACGTTGTCCGCGCCGACCTGCTTGGTGATCTCGTCGATGGCCTGCGCGGCGGCCTCGGGGCCGGCGTTCTCGGCGCCGGTCGGCCAGCGGTAGCCGTAGGCGACCGGGACGCGGTAGACCTCGGGCGCGAACGGGCCGAAGCCGTGCTTGTACGGCATGTTCTTCGCCGTCAGCGCCATGGTCAGGTTGGTGCGGCCGTGGTAGCCGTGGTCGAAGACGACGACCGCCTGGCGCTTGGTGAACGCGCGGGCGATCTTGACGGCGTTCTCGACGGCCTCGGCACCGCTGTTGAACAGTGCGGACTTCTTGGCGTGGTCACCCGGGGTGAGCTCGGCGAGGGCCTCGGCCACCGCCACATAGCCCTCGTAGGGGGTGACCATGAAACAGGTGTGGGTGAAGTCGGCGAGCTGGGCGGTGGCCCGGCGCACGACAGCCTCGGCCGAGGCGCCGACGGACGTCACGGCGATGCCGGAGCCGAAGTCGATCAGGCGGTTGCCGTCGACGTCCTCGATGATGCCGCCGCCCGCGCGCGTGGTGAAGACGGGGAGCACCGAACCGACACCGGCCGCGACCGCGGCGGTACGGCGGGCCTGGAGTTCCTGCGACTTCGGGCCGGGGATGGCGGTGACGACGCGGCGCTCCTGCGGAAGGGCGGTCATGAGGGGCTCCTGGGGTTTTGCGGACACTTTCGTTCTTTTCTCGCAGGCTAGGACGGGGAGTGGAGGGTGGGCATGCTCCATGTGGGCGGTGTCGGCGGGGCGGCTTGTCCGTCATGGACAGTGCCACCGGACGGTGATCGTCACAGGCCCGGCCGCGTAAGCGGTGAACTCCCCTTGCGGGCGCGTTAGATTGACTCGCTGATGGTGGACGGAACGGCTGGTCAGGGGGCAGGGGCGATGGACAGCGACGGGACGCAGGACCCGCGGGGTACGCAGGCGAATCCCGTGCCGCGCCCGGCGGGGCCGGCGCGGCCGCCGTCGACGCCGCCGCCGCGGCCGGAGCGGGCGCCGGGCCTGCCGCCTGCCCCCGGGCACGCCCCGCGGGCCGCGTCCGCCGTCGCCGACTGGCTCGACGAGGCGCGCCCCACGGCCGGGACGGGGATCTGGCGCTTCGGGTACCGGCCGCCGAAGGCCGCCCGGGCGACGGAGCGGCTCGCGCCGGTGACGGTCGTCGGGATGCTGATCCCGCTGGTGGTCGCGCTGGTCCTGTGGTCGCTGTGGCGCCGCGGCGGCCTGCCCTACCAGTTCACCCTGCTGCGGCTGTTCACCCCGGACGACTGGTGGTGGGGCGGCACGATCGCGTCCCCGAAGTCCATGGAGGGCGCCGAGGCGCGGGTGGTCTACGACGGCGTGTTCTTCGCCGTCCTCGTCTACGGGATGGGCCGGCTGGGCAGCTGGGCGCACGCCGTGCGGCACTTCGTGGGCCGTCGCCCGCAGCCCGCGCGGGCTCTCGTCGCCCTGCTGGGCGCGCTCGCCGCCCTCAGCTTCGTCTTCCCCGGCGCCTTCGGGGTCGGCTGGGACGCCCTGCCCGTCGTCGACCCGCTGTTCTCGCTGATCGTCCTGATCTCCGGCAGCTACGAGCTGTTCGCCTCCCCCCTGTTCACGAACGCGCTGTACACGGTCATCACGCTGCTGGTGGTGTGGCCGTTCGCGAAGGTCGGCGGCTGGTGGCCGTACCTGCAGGAACGACTCGCCGCCCGGCGCGCCGAGCCCGGCCGGGCCGCGCCCGCGGTCGAGCTGCCGCGCGCCCGGTGGCCCGAGCTGCGGGACGCGGGGCAGTACGAGGCGGCCGAGCTGCTGACCGCCGAGGTCGCCGCCGGCCGGATGAACGACGTGGACTGCGCACGCGTGCGACGGGCCTGGACGGCGGGGGTCGCGGACTTCCGGGACACGGTGCTGCGCCACGGCGGGGCGGCCTGGACCCACCCCTCCGGCGCCCGCGACCTGCCCCGGCGCACCGCGCGCCACGATCTGCTCACCGGGCAGGTGCGGGTCGGCCGCTGGGTGGCCGCCGAACGCACCCCGGTCAGCTATCACGACGCGGGTGCCGCGCTCGGCCCGGAGGTGCTGGGCACCTCGCTGCTCGCGGTCGGACCCTCCGGATCGGGGAAGACCCGGACCCTGGTCGAGCCGCTGACCGAGGCGCTGGCCCTGCAGGCGCTCACCGGGGCGTGCGCCGTCGTCGCGGTGTCGTCGCCCGGGGGCGGCCCGCTCGGCTCCGACTCCGCGTTCGACGTGATCGTCGGCATCGGGAATCCGTCGTCGGTGCACGACCTGGACCCGTACGCGGAGTCCGAGGACCCGGACGAGGCGGCCTCGATCCTCGCCGAGGCGCTGGTCGGCGACCTCGACACGGTGAGCGGCCAGAGCGCGACCACGGCGCTCGCCCAGGTGCTGGGCCCCTACCGGAGCGCGCACGGCTGCTTCCCCACCCTGCCCGAGCTGCGCGAGCTCCTCGAAGGCGAACCGGCCGCGCTGTCCGCGCTGCGCGAGGCCGTGGCCGGTGACGAGGTGATGCGCCGCGAACTGGAGGCACGGGTCCGGCAGACGGGGGCGCCGGGCGACGCGGGCCGGGCGCTCGCCGACCGGCTGGCGCTGCTCAACCGCCCGGTGTTCGCGGAGTTCTTCGGCGGCGGCAGCAACGCGCACCGGGCGTTCTCGCTGCGCGCCGTCGCCCACCATCCGCTGCGGGTCCGTGTCGACCTGCCCGAGCGCGGTCACGAGGAGGCCGCCCGGCTGATCACCCGGCTGGTCCTCGCCCAGTTCCACACCGTCGTGCGGGAGCGGCGCGACCACTTCGCCTGTCTGGTCCTGGACGACGCGACGGGAACGGTCACCGAGGGGTCGGTACGCCGGCTCCAGCGGCTGCGCTCGCAGAACGCCGGCGTGGTGCTCGCCCTGCGTTCCGTCGGCGACGTCCCGGAGGCGCTGCACGGTCCGCTGTACGGGGCCGTCGGCTGCCGTATGGCGTTCTCCGGCATCACCACCTGGGACGGCAGCAGGTTCGCGCAGACCTGGGGCACCGAGTGGGTGGAGACCACCGAGGTCGCCCAGCACACCGTCTTCGCCGACCAGCCGATGACCCGCGCCATCCACGCCCTGCGCAAGCTCGTCACCGGCAAGGCGGTGACCACGGACGCGGTGACCGTGCGCCACGTGGAACGGGAACGGTGGTCGGCGTCCCGGCTGGCGCACGAGGTGCCGCCCGGCCACGCGGTGCTGTCCCTGACCGATGTGCGGGGCGAGCACGCACCACCGCTGCTGGTGGACCTGCGGGGCTGAAGACGCGTCCGCGGTCCGTACAGTGAGGCAGAATCGGGAGAGACCGTTCATACGCGGCGGCCAAAAGATCACGGCGCCGCTCACTCCCCCGACCTGAAGGCCCCATGCCTCCCACGCTCGCCTCGCTCGTCCACCACTCCGCGCTGAAACTGACCGTGCGGGCCGGCGAGGACCGTCTGGACGTGCCGGTGCGCTGGGCTCACGTCAGCGAGCTCGCGGACCCCGTGCCGTACATGGAGGGCGGGGAGCTGCTGCTGATCACCGCGCTCAAGCTGGACGCCGAGGACCCGGAGGCCATGCAGCGCTACGTGCGGCGGCTGGCCAAGGCCGGGGTGGTCGGGCTCGGCTTCGCCGTCGGCGTCAACTACGAGGACATCCCGAAGGCCCTCGTGGACGCGGCGGAGGAGGAGGGCCTGCCCCTGCTGGAGGTGCCGCGCCGCACGCCGTTCCTCGCGATCAGCAAAGCGGTGTCGGCGGCGATCGCGGCCGACCAGTACCGGGCGGTCACGGCGGGGTTCGCGGCCCAGCGCGAGCTGACGAAGCAGGCGCTGACGGACGGCCCGCAGGGCCTGCTCCGCGCGCTCGCCGCGCAGGTCGACGGGTGGGCGGCCCTGTACGACGCCTCGGGCGCCGTCGTGGGAGCCGCGCCGGAGTGGGCGGGCCGGCGGGCGGGGCGGCTCACGGCGGAGGTGGAGCGGCTGCGGGAACGGCCGGCCCCGGCCTCGGCGGTGGTGGGCGGTGGCGGGGGTCCGGAGCGCTCCGGACCCGACGACCGGCACGACGACCGGGTCGAGCTGCACTCCCTGGGCACCGGGCGGCGCCCGCGCGCCGCGCTCGCGGTCGGCACCGCCTCGGCCCTCGGCACCGCCGAGCGGTACGCCGTCCACTCGGCCATCGCGCTGCTCACCCTGACCACCGAACGCTCGCGCTCGCTGAACGCGGCGCAGCAGCGGATCGGCGCGGCGGTGCTGTGCATGCTGCTGGCGGGCGAGCCGGACCACGCGCGGGCCGTCGCCGGGGATCTGTACGGCGGGCTGCTCGACGCCCCGTTCCGGGTGATCGTCGCCGACGCGACACCGGCGTCGGGCGGCGCCGACGGCGGCGGCGACCCCTTCGACGGTCTCACCGAGGTCGTCGAGTCGGCCGCCGCCCGGGCCGGGGAGGCGGTACTCGTGGTGCCCGAGGGCGACCGGCTGGTGGCCCTGGTCGCGGACGGGGGCGCGGCCGCGCAGGCGTGCGCCCAGTACACGGCCTCGCTGGAGAGTGCGCGGGCGGCCGGGGGCGCCGGGCCCGAGTCCGGCGACGAGGACGGACTCGTCGTGGGCCTGTCCGCCCCGGCCGGACCGATCGCCGCTGCGGCGGCGTACAAGCAGGCCGAGCAGGCGCTGTCCGTCGCGCGGCGCCGGGGCCGGGTCTTCGTGGAGCACGAGCAGCTCGCGGCGGGTTCCGTGCTGCCCCTTCTCGCGGACGACGCGGTGAAGGCGTTCGCGGACGGTCTGCTGCGCGCCCTGCACGAACACGACGCGACCGGCCGCGGCGACCTGGTGGCCTCGCTGCGGGCCTGGCTCTCCCGCCACGGCCAGTGGGACGCGGCGGCGGCCGACCTGGGCGTCCACCGGCACACCCTGCGCTACCGGATGCGGCGGGTGGAGGAGATCCTCGGACGTTCCCTGGACGACCCCGACGTCCGCATGGAGCTGTGGCTGGCCCTGAAGACGACATCGGCCGAGTAGCCCGACGGGCGCGGGGCGGGGCAGGACGGGACCGGCCGGGACCGAACCGCTCGCGGACAGACCGGCCGCGGACAGACCGGCCGCGGACAGACCGGTCGCAGGCGACAGAGCAAGACGCGAGACGCGAGGCCACGTCGGCCAAGAAGCACGTCTGACGGGACAGGGCCGGACCTGACAGGTCGAGGGGCGACCGAGCAGGGCGGCGGCGACATCGGCCCATGAGCACGACCGGCCGGATCGGACAGGTCGGGGGCGACCGAGCGAGGTGCCTTCCCCGGCAGTGTGCGCAAGCACAGGCCCCGGGCACCGGGCACCGGGCACCGCCAGGCAAGCGGCGCAGCGCTGAGCAGTCGTTCCCGCGCCGGAGGCGGAGGCGGAGGCGTCCGCGCCGGAGGCGGAGGCGTCCGCGCCGGCCGCACGGGCGGCCGACGTGAAAGGGATCTGCCGTGCCTCCCGGTTCAGGGGGACGTGGAGGCACGCCCGTCCCGGCCGGGTCGGTGGCCGGGTACCGCGGCGGAGGTGTCCGGCCGGTCAGCCGTCCTCTCCGCCGGCCGGCCCCGCCGCCGCCTCGTGCATCGCCAGCTCCAGCAGCGCGGCATCGGTCAGGGTGCCGGAGCCGTCCGGCGGGACCAGCCAGCGGACACCCCGGGTCGAGCGGCCCGGATACGGCACGACGATCCAGGTGCCGGCCCCCGCCGTACGGATACCGGTGCCGAGCCAGCGGGCGGCCGTGCCGGGCGCCACGAAGAAGCCCATGCGGTTGTCTCCGAAGTCGACCAGCACGGGCCCCGGCCGATGAAGGATCCGGGTGAGCACGTCGAGGGTGGGATAGCCGAGCTCGCCCGGCAGGATGAGTACGTCCCAGGCCTTGCCCGCGGGCAGCAGCGCCACCCCCAGGGGGTTGCGCTCCCACTCCCAGCGGCATGCCTCGGGATCCGGTGCGACGGATGCCAGCCATTCGACAGCCGTCTTCGCCCCAGCCATGAGAAGACCTCCCATTCACTCGTGGACGCGGTCGCGTCACGAGGGAGAGGGAGGTCCCCGGCGGGCATTACGCGGGTCGGGGCCACCCGTTGGAGTGAACCGGGTCACACCTCGCCGTCATCGGTCGGCCGTGAGCCGTCGAGTGTCGGCCGCCGGCTGTCAGCCGTCAGCCGTCAGCTGTCGAAGCCCAGACCCAGCCGGTCCATCGTCTTCAGCCACAGGTTGCGCCGCCCGCCGTGCGCGTCGGCGCGGGCCAGCGACCACTTGGTGAGGGCGATGCCGGTCCAGGCGAAGGGCTCGGGCGGGAACGGCAGCGGCTTCTTGCGGACCATCTCCAACGACGTGCGCTCGGTGCTCTCCCCCGCCAGCAGGTCCAGCATCACCTCGGCCCCGAAGCGGGTGGCCCCGACGCCCAGGCCGGTGTATCCGGCCGCGTACGCCACCTTCCCCTGGTGCGCCGTGCCGAAGAACGCCGAGAAGCGCGAGCACGTGTCGATCGCCCCGCCCCACGCGTGGGTGAAGCGCACCCCCTCCAGCTGCGGGAAGCAGCCGAAGAAGTGCCCGGCGAGCTTGGCGTACGTCTCCGGCCGGTCGTCGTACTCGGCCCGCACCCGGCCCCCGTAGGGGTAGACCGCGTCGTATCCGCCCCACAGGATCCGGTTGTCGGCCGACAGCCGGAAATAGTGGAACTGGTTGGCCGAGTCCCCGAGCCCCTGCCGGTTCTTCCACCCGATCGAGTCGAGCTGCTCGGCGCTCAGCGGTTCCGTCATCAGCGCGTAGTCGTAGACCGGGACGGTGTACGCCCGCACCCGCCGGATCAGGTTGGGGAAGATGTTGGTGCCGAGCGCGACCTGCCGGGCCCGCACCTGCCCGTAGGGGGTGCCCACGGCCATTCCGGCGCCGTAGGGCTTCAGCGACAGGGCGGGGGTGTGCTCGTAGACGCGGACGCCCAGCCGCATACACGCCTGCTTCAGACCCCAGACGAGCTTGGCGGGATGGAGCATGGCCACGCCCCGGCGGTCGTGGAGACCCGCCTGGAAGGTGGGCGAGGCGACCTGCTCGCGCACCGCGTCCGCGTCGAGGAATTCGAGCCCGTCGGCGAGACCCTTGCCTTCGAGCTCCTCGTACCAGTCGCGCAGTTCCCACGCCTGGTACGTCTCGGTGGCCACGTCGATCTCGCCGGAGCGCTCGAAGTCGCAGTCGATGCCGTGCCGGGCGATCGCCGCCTCGATCTCGTCGAGGTTGCGCATCCCCAGCTCCTCGAGCCGGTGGATCTCGTCCGGCCAGCGGGCTAGCCCGTTGGGCAGCCCGTGGGTCAGGGAGGCCGCGCAGAAGCCCCCGTTGCGGCCCGAGGCGGCCCAGCCCACCTCGCGGCCCTCCAGCAGCACCACGTCCCGCTGCGGCTCGCGCTCCTTGGCGACGAGCGCGGTCCACAGTCCGCTGTAGCCGCCGCCGACGACCAGCAGGTCGCAGGTCTCGGGGCCGGTGAGCGCGGGTTCGGGGTGCGGCTTGCCGGGATCTTCCAGCCAGTACGGCACCGGCTGTGCGTCGGAAAGAGAAGTGATCCACCGGTTCATGGCGCTTGGGGCCATGATTTCAACTCCCTACAGGGCTTTTACGATGACGCCTTTTGCTTGTTGCGGCGATTTCCGATGACCATCGAGGTCAGTACGAACAGTACGGCGATCAGGAACATGGCCGTACCGATGACATTGATCTGAACGGGCGTTCCGCGCTGTGCCGAACCCCAGACGAACATGGGGAAGGTGACGGTGGAGCCCGCGTTGAAATTGGTGATGATGAAATCGTCGAAGGAGAGCGCGAAGGCGAGCAGCGCGCCCGCGGCGATTCCGGGGGCGGCGATGGGCAGCGTGACGCGCAGGAACGTCTGCGCCGGGCCGGCGTAGAGGTCCTGGGCGGCCTGCTCCAGGCGCGGGTCCATCGACATGACGCGTGCCTTGACCGCCGTCACGACGAAGCTGAGGCAGAACATGATGTGCGCGATGAGAATCGTCCAGAAGCCCAGCTGGGCACCCAGGTTGAGGAACAGGGTGAGCAGCGAGGCGGCCATCACGACCTCGGGCATCGCCATCGGCAGGAAGATCAGCGAGTTGACGGCGCCCCGCGCGCGGAAGCGGTAGCGGACGAGCGCGAAGGCGATCATCGTGCCGAGGGCGGTCGCCCCGAGGGTCGCCCATACGGCGATCTGGAGGCTGAGCGACAGCGACCCGCAGAGCCCGGAGACCCCGCACGGGTCCTTCCAGGCATCGGTGGAGAACTGCTGCCATTGGTAGTTGAAGCGCCCCTTCGGCTTGTTGAAGGAGAACACCGTGACGACGACATTCGGCAGCAGGAGATAGGCGAGCGTGAGAAGTCCCGCGATGACCACGAAATGGCGCTTGAGCCAGTTGACGAAGGGCATTTAGACCAGATCCTCCGTCCCGGACCTGCGGATGTAGAGAGTGACCATGAAAAGGATCGCGGCCATCAGGATGAACGAGAGGGCCGCCGCCGTCGGATAGTCCAGGACCCGCAGGAACTGCGTCTGGATCACGTTTCCGATCATGCGGGTGTCCGTCGAGCCGAGGAGTTCCGCGTTGACGTAGTCGCCGGCCGCCGGGATGAAGGTCAGCAGCGTCCCGGAGACCACGCCCGGCATCGACAGCGGGAAGGTGACCTTGCGGAAGGTGGTGACCGGCCTGGCGTACAGGTCCCCGGCCGCCTCGTGCAGCCGCCCGTCGATGCGCTCGAGCGAGGTGTAGAGCGGCAGGATCATGAACGGCAGGAAGTTGTACGTCAGACCGCAGACCACCGCGAGCGGGGTGGCCAGGACCCGGTCACCCGCTGTCCAGCCGAGCCAGCTGGTGACGTCGAGGACGTGCAGGGTGTTGAGGGCGCCGACGACCGGACCGCCGTCCGCGAGGATCGTCTTCCAGGCGAGGGTGCGGATCAGGAAGCTGGTGAAGAAGGGCGCGATCACCAGGATCATGATCAGGTTCCGCCAGCGGCCGGCCCGGAAGGCGATCAGATAGGCCAGCGGATAGCCGAGCACCAGGCACAGGATCGTGGCGGCCGCCGCGTACAGGACCGAGCGCAGGAACTGCGGCCAGTACTCGCTCAGCGCGTCCCAGTAGGTCGCGAGGTGCCAGGTGACCTTGTAGCCCTCCTCCAGCGAGCCCGTCTGCACGGACGTGGAGGCCTGGTAGATCATCGGCAGCGCGAAGAACACGAACAGCCAGAGCAGACCGGGCAGCAGCAGCCAGTAGGGCGTCCAGCGCCCGCGCTTGCGGGGCGGCTTCTCCGTCGGCGCCGTCGGGGAGAGAGGCGGGGGCGCCTCGGTGAGCGTCGCCATCAGAGGGCCGCCTCTTCCTGGATGCCCGCGTCGATGTCCTGGGCGGCGTCGAGGCCGAACGTGTGGGCGGGGCTCCAGTGCAGGACGACCTCGGCGCCGGGGGCGAGGCGGGCGTCCCGGTCGATGTTCTGGGCGTAGACCTCGAACTCGGGGCAGACCGGGGTGTCGATGACGTACTGGGTGGAGACGCCGATGAACGACGAGTTGGCGATGCGCCCGGTGATGCGGTTGCGGCCCTCGGGAATCTCGCCGGCGTCGTCGGCGTGGGTGAGGGATATCTTCTCCGGGCGGACGCCGACCAGCACCTTGCCGCCGGTCGTCGTGGGCGCGGAGCAGCGCGACTCGGGCAGGACGAGTTTGCCGCCGCCCGCCTTGAGCACGATGTCGTCGCCGCTCTTGGTGTCGACCTCGGCCTCGATGAGGTTCGACGTGCCGAGGAAGTTGGCGACGAAGGTGGTGTTCGGGTTCTCGTAGAGGTCGGTCGGCGAGCCGAGCTGCTCGACCCGGCCCGCGTTCATCACGGCGACCGTGTCGGCCATGGTCATGGCCTCCTCCTGGTCGTGCGTGACGTGCACGAAGGTGATGCCGACCTCGGTCTGGATCCGCTTGAGCTCCAGCTGCATCTGACGGCGCAGCTTGAGGTCGAGGGCGCCGAGGGGCTCGTCGAGCAGCAGCACCCCGGGCTTGTTGATGAGGGCGCGGGCAACGGCGACCCGCTGCTGCTGGCCGCCGGAGAGCTGGTGCGGCTTCTTGCGGGCCTGCTCGCCGAGCTGTACGAGCTCCAGCATGTCCTCGACCTGCTTCTTCACGCTCTTGATGCCGCGCCGGCGCAGGCCGAAGGCGACGTTCTCGAAGATGTCGAGGTGCGGGAAGAGGGCGTAGGACTGGAAGACGGTGTTGACCGGGCGCTTGTACGGCGGGAGTGCCGTCACGTCCTGGTCGCCGAGGTGGACGGTCCCGGAGGAGGGTTCCTCCAGACCGGCGATCATGCGCAGGGTGGTGGTCTTGCCGCAGCCGGAGGCGCCGAGCAGGGCGAAGAAGGAGCCCTGCGGGACGGTCAGGTCGAGCGGCTGGACGGCGGTGAAGGAGCCGTAGGTCTTGCTGATGCCGGTCAGGCGGACGTCGCCGCTGCCGCTGTTGGTCGTCTTCATCGTCGTCACGCCCCGGTGAGCTTCGCGAACTTCGCCTCGTAGGCGGTCTCTTCCTTCGAGCTCAGCGAGCGGAAGGAGTGCGACTTCGCCTGCATGGCCTTGTCAGGGATGATCAGCGGATTGTTCGCCGCATCCTCGTCGATCTTCGCCAGCGCGTCCTTCACGCCGTCCACGGGACAGACGTAGTTGATGTACGCGGCGAGTTCGGCGGCCGGCTCCGGCTCGTAGTAGTAGTCCATGAGCCGTTCGGCGTTCGTCTTGTGACGTGCCTTGTTGGGGATCAGCATGTTGTCGCTCGAGGTCAGATAGCCGCTGTCCGGGATGACGAAGTCGACGTCGGGACTGTCCGCCTTCAGCTGCACGACGTCACCGGCCCAGGCGATACAGGCCGCGAAGTCGCCGCTGGTGATGTCGGACGTGTAGTCGTTGCCGGTGAAGCGGCGGATCTGACCGCTGTCGACGCCCTTCTGGAGACGGGCGATGGCCGCGTCGTAGTCGTCGCCGGTGAACTTCTCCGGGTCCTTGCCCATGTCCAGCAGCGTCATGCCCACGCTGTCGCGCATCTCGGTGAGGAAGCCGACGCGGCCCTTGAGCTTGGGGTTGTCGAGCAGGTCGGAGACGGACTTCACCTCGACGCCGTCGAGCGCCTTCTTGTTGTAGGCGATCACCGTGGAGATGCCCTGCCAGGGATACGAGTACGCCCGGCCCGGGTCCCAGTCGGGGCTGCGGAACTGGGCCGACAGGTTGGCGTAGGCGTGCGGCAGGTTGGACGGGTCCAGTTTCTGCACCCACCCGAGGCGGATGAGGCGGGCGGCCAGCCAGTCGGTGAGGACGATGATGTCGCGGCCGGTGTCCTGGCCCGCGGCGAGCTGCGGCTTGATCTTGCCGAAGAACTCGTTGTTGTCGTTGATGTCCTCGGTGTACTTGACCTTGATGCCGGTGCGTTTCGTGAAGGCGTCGAGCGTCGGGTGGTGCTTGCCGCTCTCGTCGACGTCCATGTACTCGGTCCAGTTGGAGAAGCTGACGGTCTTCTCCTTCGCCGAGTGGTCGTCGGCGGACGTGCCGCCCTCGGTCTTGCCGGCCGCGGGGATCCCGCAGGCGCTGAGCGCGCCGAGGCCGCCCAGCGCCAGGGCGCCTCCGGTGGAGGCGCGCAACAGCGACCGGCGGGTCATCGCCGCCCTGCCGTTGCGGAGGCTGCGCCGCATCGCGGCCACTTGGGCTCGGCTCAGGCGGTCGGGCTCGTACTGCTCCATGCGCGTGGTGCCCTTTCGGGAGGGTCGGCCGTGGTCGGCGGCCGGTCGTCGTCGCTCTAACAGTCCCCGAAGATGGTGCGGTGCCAGGGCTTGCGGGCAACCGCGGTGTTATCGAACATAACGTGCTTTACCTGCGTGTACTCCTCGAACGAGTACATGGACATGTCCTTGCCGAAGCCGGAGGACTTGTAACCGCCGTGGGGCATCTCGCTGATGATCGGGATGTGGTCGTTGACCCAGACGCACCCGGCCTTGATCTCGCGCGTCGCCCGGTTCGCCCGGAAGACGTCCCGGCTCCACGCGGAGGCGGCCAGCCCGTACGGGGTGTCGTTGGCGAGCGCGATGCCCTCGTCATCGCTGTCGAAGGGCAGCACCACCAGGACCGGGCCGAAGATCTCGGACCGGACGACCTCGCTGTCCTGCGCGGCGTCCGCGATCAGAGTGGGGCGATAGTACGCGCCCTTCTTGAGATCGCCCTGGGGAGCCTCACCGCCGGTCACCACGCGCGCGTAGCCACGCGCCCGGTCGACGAAGGCGGCGACCCGGTCGCGCTGGACGTGCGAGACCAGCGGGCCGAGGTCGGTGCCGGGGGCGAAGGGATCGCCGAGCCGGACCGTTTCCATGAGGGCGGCCGTCCGTTCGACGAACGCCTCGTACAGGGGCCGCTGCACGTACGCGCGCGTGGCGGCCGTGCAGTCCTGCCCGGTGTTGATGAGCGCCCCCGCGACCGCGCCGTTGGCGGCGGCCTCCAGGTCGGCGTCGTCGAAGACCACGAAGGGCGCCTTGCCGCCCAGCTCCAGATGCAGCCGCTTGACGGTCGCGACGGCGACCTCGGCGACGCGCTTGCCGACGGCGGTGGAGCCGGTGAAGGAGGTCATGGCGACGTCGGGATGCCCGACGAGGTGCTCACCGGCCTCCTGTCCGGTCCCGGTGACGATGTTGACGACACCGTCGGGGATGCCGGCCTCCGTGGCCGCCTGGGCGAAGAGCAGTGAGGTGAGCGGGGTGAGCTCGGCGGGCTTGAGCACGATGGTGTTGCCCGCCGCGATCGCCGGGAGGATCTTCCAGGCGGCCATCTGGAGGGGGTAGTTCCAGGGCGCGATGGAGCCCACGACGCCGATGGGTTCCCGGCGGACGTAGGAGGTGTGGTCGCCGGAGTACTCCCCGGCGGACTGGCCCGCGAGGTGGCGGGCCGCGCCCGCGAAGAACGCCGTGTTGTCGATGGTGCCCGGCACGTCGAACTCGCGGGTCAGCTTCAGCGGCTTGCCGCACTGGAGGGACTCGGCGCGGGCGAACTCCTCGGCGCGGTCGGCGAGGACGGCGGCGAACCGGTGCAGCGCGTCGGAGCGCTCGCCCGGTGTGGTGCCGGCCCAGCCCGGGAAGGCGGCGCGGGCGGCGGCGACCGCCGCGTCGACGTCGTCGGCGCCGGCCAGCTCGTAGGTGAAGACCTCCTCGCCGGTGGCGGGGTCGATCACGGCGTGGCTCCGGCCGGATGTGCCGTGCCTGAGACGGCCCCCGATGTACTGAGCGCCGTCCGCGAATCGTTCCTGTGCGGGGAACCGGTCCTGCATGTCGCTCTCCTCCGCCTTCGCCCCGCTGTGCGCGGCGGCGGCTGGCGTAGCTCCAGCTTGATTTGATTGCCGATCCTGACAGAGCAAGGGCACTCCAACAAGTGATTCCGTTGTTGCCTTTTGGTTACGCGACGGAATCTGTCGACGGGGGGTCGACCAGGTGTCGAGTCGGAGCGGAAAAGGCGGGACGCCCTGTCAGTGGCGCGTGTCAGACTCGCGTGCATGGAGAAGATCGATTGCCAGGAGGCCCTGGTCAGGCAGGTCCGGGCCGGGGCGAGGATCAAGTATCTGCATTTCTGGGGGCACCGGCCGCGGCCCGACGGCCGGCTGGGCTCCAGCTGTCTGAGCCAGTGGTGGCCGTCACCCTTCGTGGTCGACGGGATCACCTACGCGACGGCCGAGCACTGGATGATGGCCGGCAAGGCCCGCCTCTTCGAGGACGCGGAAGCGGAGCGCCGGGTGCTGGCCGCGGCCTCCCCCGCCCAGGCGAAGAAGGAGGGGCGGCTGGTGCGCGGCTTCGACGAGACCACCTGGCAGCGGGAGCGGTTCCGGATCGTGGTCGAGGGCAGCGTCCACAAGTTCGCCTCGACGCCCGGGCTGCGGGCGTACCTGTTGAACACGGGCGAGCGGGTACTGGTGGAGGCGAGCCCCGTGGACCGCGTGTGGGGCATCGGCCTGGCGGCGGACGACGAGGCGGCGATGGATCCACAGCGCTGGCGGGGGCCGAACCTGCTGGGATTCGCGCTGATGGAGGCCCGGGAGAAAGTACGAGCGGCGGCCTGAGCCACCGCAACCGCCACCGCCCGAGCCACGGCCGCCTCGGTCGCGTCCGCCTTGGTGCGGCCGCCTTGGCTCGCGTCCGCCTTGGGTCGCGTCCGCCTTGGTGCGGCCGCCTTGGTGCGGCCGCCTCGGGCGTAGCTGCCCGGGCTGAGACGCGGCTGCCCTCGGCGTCGCGGCTCGGCCTGAGGCGTCGCGGCTGCCCGAGACGCCGCCATGCTGCCGGCCCGCGGGGGCCGGCAGGGCTGCGCGTCGCAGCTCAGGCTGAGACGCGGCCGTCTCCGGCGTAGCTGCTCACGCTGAGCGGCGACGCCCGAGACGTCTCCGCTCGGCCGCGTCGCCGTACGAGCTGAGACGCGCCTGCCTCGGGCGCCGCCGCTCGCGCCGAGGCGTCGCGGCTGCCAGGACATCCCTGCTCAATGCCCGAGACCTCTCCGCTCGGCCGCGTAGCCGTGACGCCGCCTCCGCTGCGCGCCGTCGCTCGCGCCGAGGCGTCGCCGCTGCCCGAGACGTCCCTGCTCGGCAGGTCGCCGTCCAAGCCGAGACGGGCCTGCCCCGGACGTCGCCGCTCGGGCTGGGGCGCGGCTGCCGCCGCGTCCGTGCCCGGCGGGGCCTCAGGGCTGCACGATCAGCAGGACTCCCAGTCCGATCGCGAGCAGGATGCCCACGCTTCCGCAGATGATCCCGGCCAGCGCCTGACCGGGGTTCGAGGCCTCGCCCCGCCTGGCCTTCCCGCGCCCGACGGCGCCGAAGGTGATCCCGAGGATGCCGAGCACGACGGCCAGCGGCCACATGCAGAAGCCGACCGCCGAGACGATCCCGAGGACCATCCCGGCGATGCCCATACCGTTGCTGTCCCCCGTCCCGCCGGGCCAGCCGTAGGGGCCCGGCGCGCCGCCCCCGTAAGGGGGAGGGGACGGGTAGCCGTAGCCGCCCGGATACCCGTACGGGACCTGTCCGGGCCCGTAGGGCGCGGGGGGCGGTGGCGGTACCGCCCCGCCCGCGCCGGGGGGAGCGAAGGGGTTGCCGGGGTGGAACGGCGGGCCGCCGGCCGCCGCCGCGCCGGGGTGGGGCGGCGGGAAGGAACCGAGCGGGCCGCTCACGGGCGGGTTCCCGAAGGGGGTGGCCCAGGGCTGCGGGGTGACGTCCGCGGGCGGCGGGGGCACGCCGGGCAGCGCGGTCACCGTCAGCTGGTCGTGAACGGCCGGCGGCACCTGGTCCCGGGGGCCGGGGGCGGATCCGGGGGCGGGCGTGAGCGGGTCGTTCGCGGCGACGGTGTAGCCGGCCCCGCTCTGCGCGCTGTCGCCGGGGGCGGCCCAGGGGTTCGACGCGGACTGGGACGCGACGGAGCCGGCACCGTTCTCCGCCGGGCCCGCGCCGCCTGCCGGGCCCGTGCCGCCCGCCCGGCCCGGAGCGCCTGCCGTACCCGCGTCCGACGTGCCCTTGTCCAACGGCACCTTGGGAGCCGCGTCCTGCGGACCGTCCGCCTCGTCGGGTGCGGGCGCGGGCCACGGGTCGTGAGCGGCGTCACCGGCCGGAGTCGGCGCGTCGTCGGACATGCGTGGATCCCCTCTGTCGCCCTCCGCCCCGCGTGCCGCCAGGCGTTCGGTCTTGCGCGTAGCGTCCTGCGCGTTCGCTCTCGCGCGTTCCCTCTTGCGTTCCGTCGTCCGTACACCGTTCCGCCCTGCGTACGTTCCGTCATGCTACGGCCCGCGGCCGGTGCGGTGGGTGGCGGGCCGTGGCGACGGACGGCGGCCGGTGGCCCGGGCGACGGGCGGTGCGACGGGCGTTGGCTCATGCCGCGAGCGAGGCCGACGGTCGTCTCCCACCCGCTCCGCCTACGATGATCCCGACTCATCGATCAGCCGATCACCCGCGTCCCGTCCGGCCCGCCGGGCCCGGGGCGCCGTCCCGGGGAGGACCCCATGACCGACCGCTTCGACGCATCCGCCGCAGCCCCCGGCTCCCCCGGCCCAGGCACCCCCGTCTCCGGCGCACCCGTCTCCGGCGCACCCGCAGGTCCCACCGCTGCCGCCGCGGCCGGCGCCCGTGATGTGCACGCCTTCATCGCCGGGCTGCCCAAGGCCGAACTGCACGTCCACCACGTCGGCTCCGCCTCTCCCCGCATCGTCGCCGAGCTGGCCGCCCGGCACCCGGACTCCAAGGTGCCGACCGACCCCGAGGCCCTGGTCGACTACTTCACGTTCACCGACTTCGCCCACTTCATCGACGTGTACCTGTCCGTCGTGGACCTCATCCGCACGCCGGAGGACGTCCGGCTGCTGACGTACGAGGTCGCCCGGGACCTGGCCCGCCAGCAGGTGCGGTACGCCGAGCTGACCATCACCCCGTTCTCCTCGACCCGGCGCGGCATCGACGAACTCGCCTTCATGGACGCCATCGAGGACGCCCGCAAGGCGGCGGAGGCGGAGTTCGGGACCGTGCTGCGCTGGTGCTTCGACATCCCCGGTGAGGCCGGTCTCGAGGCCGCCGAGGAGACGACACGGCTCGCCACCGACGACCGGATCCGCCCGGAGGGGCTGGTCTCCTTCGGGCTGGGCGGGCCCGAGATCGGCGTACCGCGCCCGCAGTTCAAGCCCTACTTCGACCGCGCGATCGCCGCCGGGCTGCGCTCGGTGCCGCACGCCGGCGAGACCACGGGACCGCAGACGGTGTGGGACGCGCTGACGCACCTGCGCGCCGAGCGCATCGGTCACGGCACCAGCTCCGCGCAGGACGAGAAGCTGCTCGCGCATCTCGCCGAGCACCGCATCGCCCTGGAGGTGTGCCCGACCTCGAACATCGCCACGCGCGCGGTCCGCACCCTCGACGAGCACCCGATCAAGGAGTTCGTGCGGGCCGGCGTCCTGGTCACGATCAACTCCGACGACCCGCCCATGTTCGGCACCGACCTCGACAACGAGTACGCGGTCGCCGCCCGCCTCCTCGACCTCGACGAGCGGGGCATCGCCGCCCTCGCCGTCAACGCGGTCGACGCGTCCTTCCTGGACGAGGCCGGCAAGGCCCGCATCAGGGCCGAGATCGACGCCTACACGACGGGCCGGCTCGCCCCCTGAGGGCCGGCGGCCGCCACAATGGGCCCATGCACAACGTGACTGCCGTGGCCCATCGTGGCGACCCCTACCGCTTCCGCGAGAACACCGTCGACTCGCTGCGTTCCGCGCTCGACCGGGGCGCGGACGCCGTCGAGTTCGACGTACGGCTCACCCGGGACGGCGTTCCCGTCCTGCTGCACGACGAGACGTTGAAGCGGCTGTGGGGGCAGGACCGGCCGCTGCGGTCGCTGTCCGCCGCCGAGGTGCGCGGGCTGACGGCCGGTGCGGTGCCGACCCTCGCGGAGGCGCTCGCCGCGACCGGGGGCAGCCGGCTGATGCTCGATCTGCCGGGGACGCGGGACGTGCGCACGGCGCGGCGGATCGTGGACGCCGTCCGCGAGGCCGGGGCGGCGGACCGGGTCTACTACTGCGCCGACGCCGGCGCGATGCTCGCCGTGCGCGCCGCCGATCCGTCCGCCGAGATCGCCCTGACCTGCACGAGCCTGGCGCCTCCGCGGCCCGCGCTGCTCGACGCGGTGAAGCCGCGCTGGCTCAACTACCGCTTCTCCCTGGTGGACCGGGATCTGGCCGCCCGCGTGCACCACGACGGTTTCCTGCTCTCCGTCTGGACCCCCGACACCCGCCGTTCGATGCGCCGGCTCATCGACCTGGGCGTCGACTCCATCACCACCAACCGGATCGAGGTGCTGACGGCTCTGCGCAAGCAGGGCTGACCGCCCGCGTCGTCGGCGTCCTCGCAGCCTGATGCACACGACAGGCGCTAGCCCGCCGCGTACGCCAACGGCGGTGAGATCGCCTGGGCGTCCGCGCCCTCCCCCAGCCACAGCCGGATCAGCAACGCCGCCGTCGCCTCCAGCAGACCCGCCCGGTCGAGTCCCCCCGCGTTCAGCGGCTCGCAGCCCAGGTCGCGGACCAGCCGGCGCACGACGGACAGGGCCGCTTCGTCGTCCCCGCACAGCGGGACCGCCAGGGGGCGGCCGTCGAAGACCGGCGGGTCGAGGCGCCAGACACCGACGTGGCACAGGTTGAAGGCCTTCACCACGTGCGCGGTGGGCGCGGCGGCGGCGATGCGTTCGGCCGCCGCCGGGCCGTCGGCCGTGAGCAGGCCGAAATCCGGGCCCACCGGATTGGTGCAGTCGATCAGCACCCGTCCGCGCAGGGCCTCCTCCAGCCCGCCGACCAGGTCGACCACGGCCTCGTACGGCACCGCGAGCAGCACCGCGTCCGTCCCCGCCTCCGCCGCCGCCCGCAGCCCTCCCGAGCGGCCGCCGGTGACCACCTCGTGTCCGGCCCGCCGCCACCGGGTGCCCAGCGCGTCCGCCATTCCGCCCGTACCGAGAATTCCCACGCGCATGATGTCTCCTCCTGTTCCACGGATCCCCGTTGCACGGATCTCCGTTGCCCCGATCCCCGTTGCACGGATCTCCGTTGCCTGGATCGCCGCCGCATGGACCGCCGTTGCATGGATCTCCCACGACAGTAGGAAGCCGTTCGGGCACCATTCGGTGCGTGAACCCCGACCTCGTGTTCCTCGCCGACTGCCGGACCCGGCTCGCCTTCGACCTCGTCTCCCACACCTGGAACCCGGTGGTGGTGTGGGCCCTCAAGGACGGCCCCGGACGCCCCGGTGAGCTGCGGACGCGCATCGGCGGGATCAGCCAGAAGGTGCTGACGGAGACCCTGCGCAGGCTGGAGTCCAACGGGCTCGTCTCACGGCAGGCGTACGGGGGTTCGCCGCCTCGGGTGGAGTACGAACTCACCGACCTGGGAAGGACGTTGCTCGCGCCGATCCAGGCCTTCGGCATCTGGGCCCATGACCACGGGGACGAGGTGGTCCGGGCCCAGGACCGCTACACGCGGGAGGCCTGAGGGACCGTCGCCGGGTCGGCAGGCTGCTCGCGGGTGACGTACTGCGGGACCGGTGTGTCGTCCTCGCCGGTGTCACGGACCAGGCCGTAGCGCCCGGCGCCCTGGGCGGGACCGCTCGTGACGTCCTTCTCCACGGCGTCCCAGGTCGTCGGGAAGACGTTGAGGCCGTAGTCGGCACCCCGCTCGTTCACGGTGAGGGTGACGCTGCCGGTGAGGTAGAAGTACTCGTTCTGCCACATCTGCTGGGTGCCGGACGGCAGGACGGTGTAGCCGGTGGCCTTGCTCCCCATGCCGGTGGCGGTGGCGTCCGTGCCGCCGACGGGGTCGTCCATACGACGGCCCCCGCCGGAGGCCACGTGGAAGAGCCTGCCCCTCAGCCCCGTCCAGCTGGGCATGACCAGGGCGCCGGACCGGTACTGCGGCGATATCTGCCAGCGCACGAGGACATAGCCCTGTCCGCTGAGCGTCACGCCGTCCCCGCGGTGGTTCATGGTGGCGTGCGCGCCGCCGCTGCTGGTGACGCCGGACGCGGGCCGCTCCGGCAGGGCGACGGGCGGGGTGCCCGGGTCGGGCGCGCGGTCGACGGCGTCGACGACACTCCCGTACCGCGCCGCCTTCCGTTCGCTCGCCGACGCCGAGGAAGAGGCCGACGCTGAGGCCGAGGGGGCGGGACCGGGGGCGGAGGGGGCGGTGGCGGGTGTGCTCGCCGCCGTGGGGACGACGGCCGCCCGTGCGGGCGGGTCGTCAGGGGTCTGTACGACGACGTAGGCACCGCCCGCGGCGAGTGTCGCGCCGGCCGTGACCGCGACGGCCGGTTTGGTGAGCGCGGTCAGCACCTTCGCGGACCAGCCGACGGAGGCCGTGCCGGTGGCCGCGGCGGCCGTCTTGCCGCCGAGCGCGAGGGAGATCGTGAAGCCGGCCGGCACCGGGACCAGCGCGATCCCGACGAGCAGCCGTTCCGCCGGGACGACGGACTCGCGGGTGTCGCCGCAGTAGCCGCAGCCGCGGATGTGCCGGGCCAGCCGCTTGCGCCACACGGAGTCCGGCCGGCCGTTCCAGCGGGCCGTCAGGTCGCGCAGGTCGGGGCAGGCCCCGTCGAGGGCGCGCACGATGCCCCGGGAGACCTCCAGGCGTTCCTTCACCCGCTGGACGCGCACGGCGGCGTGCTGCCGGCTGATGCCGACGGCCGCGGCCAGCTCGCGGCGGGTGAGCTCGCCCGCGACCTCCAGCCACCACAGGGACAGCAGCTGCCGGTCCTCGTCGTCGAGCCAGCGCGCCGCCTCCGCGACCTCGCGCCGCTGCCCTTCCAACTGGAGCCGGAGCACAGCGAGTTCGGCGAAGTCGGCGGCTTCGCCGGGCGGCACGTTCTCGTCGAGGCGCTGTGGTGTCCTGCGGCGCGCGCGGTCCCGGACCTGCCGCATGGCGATCGCGACCAGCCAGGAGCGGAAGCTGTCGGGGTCGCGCAGCGAGCCGAGGTTGTCGACGGCGCGCAGCATGGTCTCCTGCACGACGTCGTCGACGTCGGCGTGGCCGTTCAGGGCGCGGCCGACGATGTTGTAGACCAGCGGCAGCCAGCCCGCCACCAACTCGTCCAGCGCCCGCCGGTCACCGGCCTGCGCGTCGGCGATGGTGGCCCGCCAGTGCCGGCCGGCCTCGGCGTACGTCCTCATGCCCGCACCCTCTCAGCCGGGACCCCGCTGTCGGCAATGTCGGAGATCACATCCAGGGAGACGGCCGGGACGGCCCACGGATAACACTTTTCGTCGGCCGGACCGCCGCACGGACCGTCGCACGGACCGGCACCGGACCGGCGCGCAGACCGCACCCCGTCCCCTTCCCGTCCGGCACCCGTAAGGGGCACCCTGAGCAACTCCCCCCGATTCTCAAGTCAGTTGCTCAGGGTTTCGCCAGGGTCGGGCACCCTCCTCGGCGACGATCCGCGGCGGTGGCATCCCGGCGGAAGATCCTTTCGAACCCTCCGGCCCCCCTCCCTCTGGAGCCCGTATGCGCGCTCGCCGCCGCACCACCGTCCTCGCCGCCACCCTGGTGACCGCCCTCGCCGCGGGCCCGCTGGCCGTGCCCGCCTTCGCCACGCCCGCTCGGGCCTCGGCGCCGGCGTCGGCCCCGGCCCACCCGGCGGACTCCCTCGACGTCGAAGCGCTGGCGGCCGCGCTCACCGGGCTCCCGGACCAGGACGCGACCGCCGCCCTCGTCCGGGTCGGCGGCACCGGCGGCACCTGGCGCGGCAGTGCGGGCGTGCACGACCTGCCGAGCGCCGCGCCCGCCGACCCCCACGCCCGGTTCCGGGCAGGTTCGACGACCAAGGTGGTGACGGCGGCGGCCGTCCTGCGCCTGGCGGCCGAGCGGAGGATCGACCTGAACACGCCGGTCCAGCGCTACCTGCCCGGCCTGCTCGGCGCGAAGTTCCGGCCGATCACCGTACGGCAACTGCTCAACCACACCAGCGGCATCCCGGCGGGCGACGGCCTCGGGGACTCCTTCGAGGAGGTGTACGCGCACCGCTTCGACACGCTGACCCCGCAGCAGGTCGTCGCGTCCGCGGCGGCGAAGGGGCCGGAGTTCCGCCCGGGCGGGCGGCAGCACTACCTGAACATCAACTACACGGTCCTGGGCCTGCTGATCGAGAAGGTGACCGGACGGTCGTACGCGTCCGAGGCCACCCGCCTGGTCCTGGCGCCCGCGGGCATGGAGGACACGTACTTCCCCGGCACCGACCCGCGCATCGCCGGTCCGCACAACCGCGGCTACCAGGCGGTGAAGAGGGCGGACGGGACGACGGAGCTGGTCGACGTCACCGAGTGGAACCAGGCGGACCGGTTCGCGGCAGGCGACATGATCTCCACGACCGCGGACCTGGAACGCCTGCTCACCGCGCTCTTCCGGGGCCGCGTCGTCCCCGGGCCCCAACTGCGGGAGATGTTCACGGTCCCCGCGCACATCGACGGCGCCACCTACAGCGCGGGCCTCCAGCGCTTCGTGTACGAGGGGAAGGTCTACTGGCTCAAGTCGGGCGGCCGCTACGGCTACAACGCGCTGATCGCCGCCACCCGGAACCTCGACCGGACCCTCGTCTACTCGGTCAACTCCACCGACGCGAAAGGCGAGGACATGAACCCGGTGGCCCGGCGCATCGCCATGGCCGCGCTCAAGTGACGGCGCGGCAGCCTCACCGTGTCGAGCCCTCCGAGGGCTCGGCGGACGGGGTGGGCCGCGCCGCCGAGGTCGTATCGGGTTCGCTCGCCGGGCCCGGTTCGCTCGCCATGCTCGGTTCCGGGGACTCGCTGCGGCCGTCGCTCCCGACGGTCGGGACAGCGGTGCCGGCGGGCGCAGTCGACGTCCGCGGATCCGAGGCCGGGGTCGGGGCCCCCTCGGTAGGGCGCTCGGTGTCCGGTACCGGCGAGGGCGAGGGTGAGGGCGGGGCCACGGTCGACGGACCGGTCACCGACGGCGGGGCCAGCGGGACCACAGGGCGCGTGGGTGTGTCGGACGCCGTCAGGTGCAACGGCAGGAGCACGGCGAGCGCGGCGATCCCGCAGGTCGCGCCGACCCCGGCCGCGGTACGCAGCAGCCGGCGGCGGACCGCGCCGCGGCGGATCTCCTCGTAGCGGCCGGGCGGCGGGCCGAGGTGGCCGGGGACGGGCCCCAGGAGGACGGTGAGGGGGTCGTCGGGGTCGAGGTCCGGGCCGTCGTCGAAGTCGTCAGTGGGTGTGATCAAGGCTTCTCCTCAGGTGGGCGCGGAGCAGTTCGCGGGCCGCGTGCAGGTCGGCCTTGACGGTTCCTTCCTTGCGCCCGGTCAGCACGGCCACCTCCCGGATCGGCATGTCAGCGTAGTAGTGCAGCAGGATCGGGACGCGCAGCCGGTCGGGCAGGGACTGCACGAGCATGCGCACCGAGGGGTCGGCCTGCTCGGCGGGCGGGGCGACGGCGGCCTCGACGGTGGCCCGGCGCAGCGCCCGGCGCTCGCGTTCGAGCTTGCGCCAGTGGTCGCGGACCAGGTTGGCGGCGGTGACGAAGAGGAAGCCCTGGGGCTCCGCGACGGCCGTCCAGCGGGCCCAGAGCCGGGTGAACGCCTCCGAGGCGATCTCGTGCGCCGTCTCGTCGTCGTCGACGAGACGGCGGCACCAGCCGGCGAGGCGCGGGTAGAGGGCGGCGAACAGCTCGGACGCCGCCCTCTCACGGGACCGAGAGGGCCGTTTCAACGTTCTCCCGCGGGAGTCAGGGCGGCGAAGACGATCACGTTGTCGCGGTATCCGTCGCCGGAGCGCGGCCCGCCGCACGTGATGAGACGCAGTTCGGGGCGGTCCACGTTCCCGTAGACCCTCTCGGTCGGGAACTGCGCCTTGTCGACGGTCGTCACCTCGGTGACGGCGAACTCGGCCGTCGTGCCGTTCTCCAGACGCGCCCGGATCCGGTCGCCCCGGCGCAGCCGGTCGAGGTGGCGGAAGACGCCGTCCCCGTAGGTGCCGACCGTGACGTGGGCGAGGATCACCGACGGGCCGGTCTGGCCGGGCGTCGGCGAGTTCTCGTACCATCCCGCCCGGTCGTGCTCCTCGACCGGAGGCACCCCCACGGTGCCGTCGGCGGCCAGCCCCAGCCGCATGACCGGGGTGTCGACCCCGATGGCCGGGATCCGCAGCCCGACGGGCACGGAGCGCGCGAGGGGACGCGCGGCCCGGACGGAGGGGGCCGCGGAGGTGCCCGGCGTACGCGCGGCGTCGCCCGGGGCAGCCTGGTCGGCCGGGTCGCCGGCGCAGCCCGTGACCAGCGGCGCCGCCAGGGCCGAGAGGATCAGGGCGCGCCTGGAGAGCGGGCTCATGCGCCGGTCGCCCTCCGGCGCCGTACGACGTAGAAGCCCGTGCCGGCGGCCGCGAACGCCGCGGCCGCGCCGCCGCCGATCAGCCCGCCGCGGCCCTCGGACGGCTCCTCGACCCCGGTGTCGGCACCGCCCCGCGGCACCACACCGACCTGACTCGGGACGGCGGACGGAGCGGTAACGGCCTCGGTCGGGGCCGGTACCGGGGTCGCGTCGGTGCCGTCCTCGGCGGGGGCCGGTGTCGCGCTCCGGTCCACGGTGGTGGGGCCGGGCGTGGGCGTCCCGCCGTCGGCCAGTGCGGGCGCCGCGCCCGCCAGCAGGGCGGTGCCCGCAACTACCAGGGCGGCAAGGCCCGTTCGCGGCATGAGTCGCATGAATCGCTCTCTTTCCTCGGTCCGTTGACGGATCGAGCGAAGAGACGAGACAGCCGGGCGGCGGGTTGTAAAGAGCAGGCAAAGTCCCGATCGGGGGCCCGCGGCCGGGAAGGGCCGCCGTCAGAGCCCCGCGATCGCGTTCCACCGCTTGGCGAACTCCAGGCGCTCCGTGGAGGTGATGTCACGCGCGATCGCGAGGTGCCTGCGCATGTCGGCGTCCGGGAAGATCAGCGGGTTCTCCGCGAGGGCGGCCGTCTCCTCGTCGTCGGAGTCGGCGAGGACGGCCTGGGCGGCGGGCACCGGGCAGACGTAGTTCACCCAGGCCGCGAGCTCGGCGGCGACCTCGGGCCGGTAGTAGTGGTCGATCAGCTTCTCCGCGTTCGCCTTGTGCCGGGCGAGGTCGGGAATCATCAGGGACTCCGCCCAGAGCTCGGCGCCCTCCTCGGGCACGACGAAGCGGATGTCGGGGTTGTCGGCCTGGAGCTGGATGACATCGCCCGAGTACGCCTGGCAGGCCAGGACATCGCCGCTGACCAGGTCCTTGGTGTAGTCGTTGCCGGTGAAGCGGCGTATCTGGCCGCGGCCGACCTGCTGCTCCACCTCGTCGCAGACCTGGTGGAAGTCGTCGGCCGTCCACCGCGTGACGTCCACGCCGTTGCCCTGCATCAGCAGCGCGAACGCCTCGTCCAGGCCGGACAGAAGCGTCACCCGCCCCTTGAGGTCGTCGGCCCACAGCTCCGAGACGCTGCGGAGCTCCCGGCCCAGTTTCCGCCGGTTGTAGGCGATGCCGGTGATGCCGGACTGCCACGGCACGGTGCAGGCGCGTCCGGGGTCGAAGGCGGGCGAACGCAGTTGCGGGTCGAGGTACTCGGTGACGTGGGGCTGCGCGGCCCGGTCCATCTCCTGCACCCAGCCGAGCCGTACGAACCGGGCGCACATCCAGTCGCTCATGACGATCAGATCGCGGCCGGTCTGCTGATGGTTCATCAGCGCCGGGCTGATCTTGCCGAAGAACTCGTCGTTGTCGTTGATCTCCTCGACGTAGTCGACGGCGATGCCCGTGCTCTCGCGGAACGCGTCGAGCGTGGGCCGCCGGTCGGGATCCTCGTCGTCGGTGTCGATGTAGAGCGGCCAGTTCGCCCAGGTCAGCCGCTTGTCGCCGGCGGAGAGATCGGCCCCGGCGCGGTCACCGGGCCGTACGTAGGCGGCGGGCACCCCGCAGCCGGCGAGCCCGCCGAGCGCCGCGGTCCCCCCGAGCGCGCGCAGCAGGGAACGGCGGGACACGGCGCGGGAGAGCGGGGGAGTCTGGGGCACGCCGTCAGCATGCCGTGGGGGCGGCGCCCGGACAATCGACGCTGCGTCGAGCACACCGCGCGCGACCCGACACCTTGTCGATCGATCGGCGAACGGCCCCCGGTCGCAGAACCGGGGGCCGAACTCCCCGACGGCCGCGGGAAACCCGCGACCGGCCGAACTCCCCATGGGGCGCGGGGAACTGCGCGACCGGCCACAGCGCACCCGCACCCGCACATCACCGGCCGCAGCCGCAGCCGGCCACAGCCACGGCCACAGCCACGGCCACGGCCACGGCCACAGCCACGCGACGACCGACCGCCGCCCGGTGGAGCGTTATCCGTCGAGGGACGTCATGACGTGCTTGATGCGCGTGTAGTCGTCGAAGCCGTAGCCCGACAGGTCCTTGCCGTAACCGGACTTCTTGAAGCCGCCGTGGGGCATCTCGGCGACCAGCGGGATGTGGGTGTTGATCCACACGCAGCCGAAGTCGAGCTTCTTGGACATCCGCATCGCACGGCCGTGGTCCTTGGTCCACACCGAGGAGGCGAGGGCGTACTCGACGCCGTTGGCCCACTCGACCGCCTGGTCCTCGTCCGTGAAGGACTGGACGGTGATCACCGGCCCGAAGACCTCGTTCTGGATGATCTCGTCGTCCTGCTTCAGGCCGGAGACGACGGTCGCGGCGTAGAAGTAGCCCTTGTCGCCGACCCGCTGACCGCCCGCCTCGACCTTGGCGTGGGCGGGCAGCCGCTCGATGAAGCCGGTGACCTGCCGCAGCTGGTTGGGGTTGTTCAGCGGGCCGAAGAGCACGTCCTCGTCGTCCGGCTGCCCCGTCTTCGCCTCCGCGGCGGCCTTGGCGAGCGCGGCCACGAACTCGTCGTGGATGCCCTCCTGGACGAGGACGCGGGTCGCCGCCGTACAGTCCTGGCCGGCGTTGAAGAAGCCCGCCACGGAGATGTCCTCGACGGCCTTGGCGATGTCGGTGTCCTCGAAGACCACGACCGGCGCCTTGCCGCCGAGCTCCAGGTGGACGCGCTTGAGGTCCTTCGACGCCGACTCGGCGACCGACATGCCCGCACGCACCGAACCGGTGATGGAGGCCATCGCCGGGGTCGGGTGCTCGACCATCAGCCGGCCGGTGTCACGGTCGCCGGTGACGACGTTGAAGACGCCCTTGGGCAGGATCGAACCGATGATCTCGGCGATCAGGACGGTGGAGGCCGGCGTGGTGTCGGACGGCTTGAGCACCACCGTGTTGCCGGCCGCGATCGCCGGGGCGAACTTCCACACGGCCATCATCATCGGGTAGTTCCACGGCGCGACCTGCGCGCAGACGCCGACCGGCTCGCGGCGGACGATGGAGGTGAGGCCCTCCATGTACTCGCCGGCGCTGCGCCCCTCCAGCATCCGGGCCGCGCCCGCGAAGAAGCGGATCTGGTCGACCATGGGAGGGATCTCCTCGGAGCGGGTCAGCCCGATCGGCTTGCCCGTGTTCTCCACCTCGGCCGCGATGAGTTCCTCGGCCCGCTCCTCGAACGCGTCCGCGATCTTCAGCAGGGCCTTCTGACGCTCGGCGGGCGTCGTGTCGCGCCAGCCCGGGAACGCCTCGGCGGCGGCCGCCATCGCGGCGTCGACGTCCGCGGGGCCGGACAGCGGCGCGGTCGCGTACGCCTCGCCCGTCGCGGGGTTGACCACTTCGGTGGTCCGTCCGTCGGCGGCGTCCCGGAACTCGCCGGCGATGTAGTTGCGTAGCTTGCGCAGCCGTCCCAGCTCGGTGCTCACTGCCGGCCCTCCAGGTTCGGTGTCCATTGACTGAGACACCCACACTAATCCTTGCCCCGACGTTTTCAACACCCCTGATCCCGTCGCGGCTGCGGAATCCGCAGATCTCCGTTACGTAAACAACGAATTTCATCGCCTCGGCCTTGCGGAACTGTCGAGACGTCGTGCACAGTGAGGCCGTGGCCAGTCGAAGCGCAGAGCACAGGGACTCCCGCGAGTCCAGGAACGGCAGCACCCCTCACCTGGATGCCGTCAGCCTCGCCATCATCCAGCAGCTCCAGGAGGACGGCCGTCGGCCGTACGCCGCGATCGGCAAGGCCGTCGGCCTCTCCGAGGCGGCCGTGCGCCAGCGCGTCCAGAAGCTGCTCGACCAGGGCGTGATGCAGATCGTCGCCGTCACGGACCCGCTCACCGTGGGCTTCCGCCGGCAGGCGATGGTCGGGATCAACGTCGAGGGCGATGTCGAGTCCATAGCGGAAGCGCTGACCGACATGGCGGAAGTCGAGTACGTGGTGATGACCGCCGGCTCGTACGACATCCTCGCCGAGATCGTCTGCGAGGACGACGACCACCTGCTGGACGTCATCAACAAACGCATCCGTGCCCTGCCGGGCGTGCGCTCGACCGAGAGCTTCGTCTATCTGAAGCTGAAGAAGCAGACCTACATGTGGGGAACCCGATAATCGTGAGGACCCGATAACCGTGAGCACCAAGGACCTCAGCCGCACCGCGTACGACCACCTGTGGATGCACTTCACCCGCATGTCCTCGTACGAGAACTCCCCCGTCCCGACCATCGTCCGGGGCGAGGGCACCTACATCTACGACGACAAGGGCAAGCGCTACCTCGACGGCCTCGCGGGCCTGTTCGTGGTCCAGGCCGGCCACGGCCGGGTGGAGCTCGCCGAGGCGGCGTTCAAGCAGGCTCAGGAGCTGGCGTTCTTCCCGGTGTGGTCCTACGCCCACCCGAAGGCCGTGGAGCTCGCCGAGCGTCTCGCGGACCACGCGCCCGGCGACCTGAACAAGGTCTTCTTCACCACCGGCGGCGGCGAGGCCGTCGAGACCGCCTGGAAGCTCGCCAAGCAGTACTTCAAGCTCACCGGCAAGCCGACCAAGTACAAGGTCATCTCCCGCGCGGTCGCCTACCACGGCACCCCGCAGGGCGCCCTGTCGATCACCGGTCTGCCGGCCCTGAAGGCCCCCTTCGAGCCGCTCGTCCCGGGCGCGCACAAGGTCCCGAACACGAACATCTACCGCGCCCCGCTGTTCGGCGACGACCCCGAGGCCTTCGGCCGCTGGGCCGCCGACCAGATCGAGCAGCAGATCCTGTTCGAGGGCCCGGACACCGTCGCCGCGGTCTTCCTGGAGCCGGTGCAGAACGCCGGCGGCTGCTTCCCGCCGCCGCCCGGCTACTTCCGGCGCGTGCGCGAGATCTGCGACCAGTACGACGTCCTGCTGGTCTCGGACGAGGTCATCTGCGCCTTCGGCCGCCTCGGCACGATGTTCGCCTGCGACAAGTTCGACTACGTCCCGGACATGATCACCTGCGCCAAGGGCATGACCTCGGGCTACTCCCCGATCGGCGCCTGCATCATCAGCGACCGGCTGGCCGAGCCGTTCTACAAGGGCGACAACACCTTCCTGCACGGCTACACCTTCGGCGGCCACCCGGTCTCCGCGGCGGTCGGCCTCGCCAACCTCGACCTGTTCGAGCGCGAGGGCCTCAACCAGCACGTGCTCGACAACGAGGGCGCGTTCCGCTCGACCCTGGAGAAGCTGCACGACCTGCCGATCGTCGGCGACGTCCGCGGCAACGGCTTCTTCTACGGCATCGAGCTGGTGAAGGACAAGCACACCAAGGAGTCCTTCAACGACGAGGAGACCGAGCGCGTCCTGTACGGCTTCCTCTCCAAGGCGCTGTACGACAACGGCCTGTACTGCCGTGCCGACGACCGCGGCGACCCGGTCGTCCAGCTCGCCCCGCCGCTGATCTCCAACCAGGAGACCTTCGACGAGATCGAGCAGATCCTGCGCGCGACGCTGACGGAGGCGTGGACGAAGCTGTGACCGTCAGCCTGATCAGCTGATCAACACCGGCCCCGGTGTCGACCGTTCGAGTGAGAAACGGCGACCCGGGGCCGTGTGCTGTCCGGCCTTCCCCTCCCGGCTGCCTAGCGTGCGAGTGACCGATCGGCCCTGTCTTCGTTCCCCCGCACGGGGGATTGGCACGGGAACCACAGATCTGAACCGAGGTGTACGCCCATGGAGGCCCCGCCGGACAACGACGTGCTGTGGGCACGCTCCCTGTACTTCACGCACCGCGACGGCTCCCCGGCGCTCGGCGGTGTCTCGCTGGGCGTGCGGGAGGGCGAGATCCTCGCCGTCAGCGGACCGCGCGGCAGCGGCAAGACGACCCTGCTGCACTGTCTGTCCGGCCTGGTGCCCGCCCAGCGCGGCGAGGTCTGGTTCAACAGCGTCCCCGTCCACACGATGGGCCCGATGGCCCGGGAACGGCTGCGTCGCAACCGCTTCGGCTGGATCGACCCGGCACCGGTCCTCGTCCCCGAACTCAACGTCTGGGAGAACGCGGCCCTCCCCCTGATGCTGCGCGGCACCAGCCGCCGCCGGGCCAAGGCCGCCGCGCTGGAGTGGCTGGACCGCCTGGACATCGGCGACAGGTCGCGGAGCCGCCCGCAGGAGCTCACCCAGGCCGAGCGCCAGCGGGTCTGCATCACGCGCGCCCTGGCCCCGGCCCCCTCGGTCCTCTTCGCGGACGAGCCGACGGCACCCCTGCACCGCGCGGACCGCGCCCATGTCCTGCGCACCCTGACGACGGCGGCCCGCTCCCACGGCATCACCGTGGTGCTGGCCACCCACGACCCGGAGACCGCCGCCCTCGCCGACCGCACGGTGCCGCTGATGGACGGACGCCGGGTGAAGACGGTCCATCTGCCGCCGGTCACGGAGCCGGAAGGCCGGGGGGCCGCGTGCTCGCTCTCCGTCTGACGCGCAGCGCCCACCCCGCCGTCCAGTTCCGCCGCCTCTTGGTGGCGACGGCCTCGGCGGGCACCGGCTTCCTGCTCCTGTGCACCCTCGGCCGCGCCCTCACCCACCCCGAGGCCCCGGCCGCGTCCGTGCTCCGCCTCGCCTGGTGCGCGGTCCCGCTGGCCGCCACGGTGTACTTCGCCCTGGCGGTGGCCCGCACCGACCCCGGCACCCGCCCGCGCCCCGGCCTGGCGGCGATCGGCCTGGGCCCGGCCCGCCTGATGGCCGTCTCGGCGATGACGACGGCCCTGTCGACGCTGCTCGGCTCCATGCTGGCCCTCCTGCTCTTCCTGCATCTGCGCGGCGACCTCACGGGCATGCCGTTCGACGGAGCGGCGGACGACTTCCTGGCCGCGAACCAGCCCCTGCCGTTGCCGGCAGCCCTGACCCTGCTCGCCCTGGTCCCGGTGACCTCGTCCCTCGCGGTGGCCCTGATGCTCCGTCCGAGGGACGCGCGCGTGGCGGCCCAGGCGGTCACCGGGATGTTCGGCCGGTTCGGCGCGTACGGCAGGACGGGTCCGGGCGACAGGTTCGGCGCGTACGGCCGCTTCGGGGCGAGGACGAGCAGCGGCCGGCCGAAGCGCCCGGCGGCGGACGCCCGTCCCGCCGATGCCGCTCCCGGACCGGCGGCGAACGGCCGGCCCGCCCACCCGGCCGCGGACGGCGGCCCCGCCGCACCGGCCGACCCGGCGGCGGACGGCTTCCCGGGGGCGGACGGCTTCCCGGGGGCGCCCGGCACAACGGCCCTGTCCTCGGCACCGGCCTCGGCGCGGACCCTGGTCAACGGCACGGCCGAGGCTGCCGCCGACGGCATCCCGCAGGCGCGGGCGGAGACACGGACACCGCCCCTGACGCAGACGCGCCCGCTCCACCCCACCGCCCTCCCCTGGGGTATGGCCCTCCTCGCCGCCGGCCTGGCCGTGGAGGCGTACGCGAACCGCACCGCGCACCCCAGCACCCTCCCGCTGCCCGGCGGTCTCCCCACCGGCCCCGCCGCGGTCCTCGTCGGCTGGACCCTGACCGCCGTGGGTCTCGCCCTCGCCGGGCCCGGCCTCACCCACCTCTGCGGCCGGCTGCTGCAATCGGCCCGCCCCGGCGCCCTCCGTCTCCTCGCGGGCCGCGGCCTGATGCAGGAGGCGGCCCGGATCGGACGGCCGCTCGGCGTGGTGTGCGCGGTGGCGTCCGGCGCGTACACCATGGCCGCGCTGTACGACCCGGCCGATCCCGCCTTCGGCCCGCTCACCACCCTCGGCGCCCTGGTCGTGGCGGGCTGCGCGGTCGCCACGCTCCTGACCGCGGCCGTGGAGGCGCGCCAGGTCCGCGCGGACACCACCGCCGCCCTGCTCCGCCTCGGCGCCCCGGCCAAGACGCTGCGCAGCGCCGCCGCCCTGCGCACCGGCGCCCTGCTCGCCCTGTTCGTCCCGCTCACCCTGATCGTGGCCGAACTGGCGGCCCTCCCGCTGATCCGCTGAGCCCGCGCACAAAAAGATCCCCGCTCCGCGATGAGTTCCGCGTGGCCCCTCGGTCTACCCCACCGAACGCCACACACCAGCACCGCGAATCCCCTGGGAGAGACCCGATGACCACCCCGGCCTACCAGCAGATGATCTTCGTGAACCTGCCCGTGAACGACCTCGGGGCCTCGAAGAAGTTCTTCACGGAGCTCGGCTACACGATCAACCCGCAGTTCAGCGACGACAACGCGGCCTCCGTGGTGATCAGCGACACGATCGTCGCGATGCTGCTCACCAAGCCGTTCTACTCGACCTTCACCAAGAAGGAGATCGCGGACACCTCCAGGACCAGCGAGGTCCTGATCGCCCTGAGCGCCCAGAGCCGGGAGAAGGTCGACGAACTCGTCGACCGGGCGCTCGCGCTGGGCGGTTCGCCGAGCGGCGAGACGCAGGACATGGGTTTCATGTACGGCCGTTCGTTCGACGACCTCGACGGCCACACCTGGGAGGTCGTGTGGATGGACCCGTCGGCCGTCGGGAGCTGACCCGCCGCCCGTCCGGCGCTGCCTAGCATGGGCGGGTGCATCCGACGACACCCGCCCAGCCGTACGACGGCTCCCACGACCGTGAGATCGAGTCCCTCGCCGAGTTCGACGAGGTGGTCGCCACCCACGGCACGCTCTCCCACTTCCGCGTCCAGTCCGTCGACCTGACGGCCCGTACGGACGCCCTGCTCGCCCTGGACACCTCGGGCGCCGTCTTCCTCGGCTGCCCGATGGAGCCGGCGGCGGCCACCAAGTCCCGCGCCTCCGGCGCCCTGGTCTTCCCGCCCGTACCGGGTCTGTCCTTCGACCCGTACCGCGGATTCGTGTACTCCCCCGACGAGTTGTTCGCGTCCCTGGACGAGGGCTACGAGGCGACCCCGGACGCCCTCACGTACGCCTGGTTCCAGCGCACGAAGGCGGACGGCGACATATTCGGCTCGATGCTCCGCTCGATCCACGACGACGCCGTCTCCGACGCGCTCGACGAACTCCTCGTCGGGGAGCGCGTGGTGGGTGTCATGGGCGGCCACGCCATGGCGCGCGGCACGGAGGCCTACGCCGGCGCGGCCCGGCTCGGCCGTGAACTCGCCCGGTCCGGACTCATGGTGGCGACCGGTGGCGGACCGGGAGCGATGGAGGCGGCGAACCTCGGCGCGTACGCGGCCCCCTTCGACGGCGCGATGCTCACGGACGCGCTCCGACTCCTCGCCAAGGCACCGAAGTTCACGCCCTCGATCACCGACTGGGCGACGGCGGCCTTCGAGGTGCGGGCCACCTGGCCGGGCGGCGGCCCCTCGGTGGGCATCCCCACCTGGTTCTACGGCCATGAGCCGCCGAACCCGTTCGCCGCGCACCTCGCCAAGTACTTCTCCAACGCGACCCGCGAGGACGGCCTGTTGGCCCGCTGCACCGCGGGGGTGGTGTTCCTGCCGGGCGCCGCCGGGACCGTACAGGAGATCTTCGACAACGCGACGCCCAACTACTACGGGTCGCGGGGCGAGCCGACGCCGATGGTGCTCGTGGACCGGGAGCACTGGACCCAACGGCTGCCCGCCTGGCCGCTCTTGCGGTCACTCGCCCGGGAGCGGTCGATGGAGTCCCGTATCGCCCTCGTTGACCGGATCGAGGAGGCTCCGGAGGCGTTGAAACGTCTCGGTGGTTAATAAGCGGGCAAAGCCAGCCGCTCCAAGGCGTCCCCGCATTGACACTTCTTATGGAACGCTTATAGACCTGTGAGTCTGCTGGGGATGGTGACGCACTCGGCTCACCGGGGGCGCCATCTTCCCCTCCACCCCCCGCAGTTGCGCTTCCCGTAAAGGACAAACGTGTCCCTTTCCCGTCGTACCGCCGCCCGTTCGGTGCGCATGCTCGGTGTCACCGCCGCCTCCGCCGCCCTGGCACTCAGCGCCGCCGGCACCGCGCTGGCCTGCGACATCACCGAGTTCTCCGCCACTGCCGTCTGTGACGGCGCCAAGGGCGCCATCACGGTCACCGACAAGGACCCCACGCGCGTCCCGGCCGAGATCACCGTCTTCCTCGAGAACAACGGCGGCGACCTGAGGCAGGTCGGCGTGGCCCAGACCGTCAAGGGTTCGGCCGCCGGCGTGACCGTCTCCTTCGCCGAGGCCTGGGAGCCGAACGCCGAGTACCGGATCCACGTCAAGGCCGTCAAGGGCAAGAAGATCCTGGTCGACAAGGACATTCCGGGGAACCTGACCACCCCGTCCAAGGCCTGCGAGGCCGACGACACGTCCACCCCGTCCACCACCCCCTCCACCACCCCGTCCTCGACGCCGTCGGACAGCACGACCTCGGCGCCGCCGGCCGAGACGGCCACCCCGTCCCCGTCCGCCCCGGCGAGCGACAGCGCCGCGCCCGCGCCCTCCGCGAGCAACGCCCCGTCGGCCGCGGCCCAGGAGTCCAACCTGGCCGAGACCGGCGCAAGCTCCAACACCGGTCTGATCGTCGGCATCGCGGCGGTCCTGGTCGCCGTCGGCGGTGGAGCGGTGTTCTTCGGGATGCGGCGCCGCGGGTCGAGCAACCGCTGACCCGCACGACCGGCCGACCAGCCGGACGCACCTGAGCGGCCCGCCCCTGTCTCCGGGGGCGGGCCGCTCGCATGTCCCGCCCCCCGCGGGGATGGGCCGGTCAGTCCAGTACGACGGTCTCGGTCGCGTCGAAGGACACTCCCACCACGCCCCCGACCTCCGGCGCGTCCCGCAGCGTGCACGCCGCTTCAAGCCTCGGTGCGCCCTCCGGCTGGAGGTGCACGGCGACATGGGTGCCGCGGAAGGTACGGGCGGCGACCGTGCAGCGCAAACCCTCTTCCGCGCCCACCAGGCGCACACCGGCGGGCCGGACGAGCAGCGTGCGCGCTCCCTGCGCCGACCCGGCCGGCACCGGCACCTTGCCCCACGGCGTGACCGCGGTCTCCTCCGTGACGGTCGCCTCCGCCAGGTTGTCGAAGCCGAGGAAACGCGCCACGAACGCGTCCGCCGGCCGCTGCCACACCTCGAGAGGCGTACCGGACTGGGCGATCCGCCCGTCCCGCATCACCACGACCCGGTCGGCGAGCGCGAACGCCTCACCCTGGTCGTGCGTGACCGCGAGCACGGTCGTCCCCAACCGGCCGAACAGTTCCCGCAGCTCGACGACGAGTCGCTCCCGCAGCGACCGGTCGAGCTGGCCGAGCGGCTCGTCGAGCATCAGCAGCCGCGGCCGCGGCGCGAGGGCCCGGGCCAGCGCCACCCGCTGCTGCTCGCCACCGGAGAGCGAGGCCACCGCCCGGCCCGCCGCACCCGGAAGCCCGACCAGTTCGAGCAACTCCGCCACCCGCTCGCCCTGCCGGACCCTGGGCATGCCGTGCATCCGCAGCCCGAAGGCGACATTGCCGCCCACGTCCCGCTGCGGGAACAGCTGATGGTCCTGGAACATCAGGCCGAGCTCCCGCTTGTGCGCGGGCACCCCCGTCCGATCCCGTCCGCCGAGCAGCACCCGCCCGGCGTCCAGCGGTTGGAGCCCGGCCACCGCCCGCAGCAGCGTCGACTTGCCGCTGCCGCTCGGCCCCAGCACACACACCACCTCGTGCTCGGCCACCGCGAGATCGACGGCGTCGAGCACGGGCCGCCCACCGAACCGCACGGTGGCGCGCTCCAGTTCCAGCAGCATCTACAACTCCCCCGTCCGGTCGGTCCGCAGTCGCTCCAGCACCAGCAGCGCCACCACGCACACCACCATCAGAATCGTCGAAAGGGCCATCGCCTGGCCGTAGTTCAGCTCACCGGCCCGCCCCAGCAACCGCGCCACGGCGACCGGCAGCGTCGGGTTGTCGGGCCGCGCGATGAACACCGTCGCCCCGAACTCCCCGAGCGACACCGCGAAGGCGAACCCGGCCGCGACGAGCAGCGCCCGCCACACCATCGGCAGGTCGACCTCCCGCCACACCCGCCACGGCGACGCGCCGAGCACGGCCGCCGCCTCACGCAGCCGCTGGTCCACCGCCCGCAGCACCGGCAGCATGGTCCGTACGACGAAGGGGACACCGACCAGCGCCTGCGCGAGCGGCACCAGGATCCACGTACCGCGCAGGTCCAGCGGAGGCTCGTCGAGCGCGATCAGGAACCCGAAGCCGACGGTCACCGCGGAGACGCCCAGCGGCAGCATCAGCAGCGCGTCGAAGCCGCGGACCAGCCGTCCGGCGTCCCGCCGGGTGAGCGCGGCCGCGGCGAGCCCGCCGACGGCCACGGCGATCGCGGTCGCGGTGACGGCGTACTGCAGCGAGTTGCCGATCGCGTCGATCGGCGGGACCAGGAAGACATTGCCGTCCTCACTGGTCAACGCCCGGTAGTAAGCGAAGCCGGGCGCGTCGAGCGAGCGCTGCGCCAGCACCGCCAGCGGCAGCACCAGCAGCACGGCGATCGTGCCGAGCACTCCGGCGAGCAGCGCCCACTGCCCGGCGCCGCGTGGCCGCCGCGCCGTGACCGACGCGTCCACCAGCCGCAACGCGGTCTCCCGCCTCCGCACGGTTGCGGCGTGCACCGCGAGGATCGCGCCGACGGCCAGGAACTGGACGATCGTGAGCACGGCGGCCGTGGACAGGTCGAAGATCTCGGAGGTCTGCCGGTAGATCTCCACCTCGAGGGTGGAGAAGGTGGGGCCGCCGAGGATCTGCACCACGCCGAAAGAGGTGAAGGTGAAGAGGAAGACCATCAGCGCGGCGGCGGCGACGGCCGGCCCCAGGGCGGGCAGGGTGACCGTGCGCCACGCCGTCAGGCGGGACGCGCCGAGCATCCGCGCCGCCTCCTCCTGCCGCGGGTCGAGCTGCGACCACAACCCGCCCACCGTCCGTACGACGACCGCGTAGTTGAAGAACACGTGCGCCAGCAGGATCGCCCACACCGTGGTGTCCAGCCGTACGCCCCACAGGTCGTCGAGCAGTCCGCCGCGCCCGACGAGCGCCAGGAACGCGGTGCCGACGACGACCGTCGGCAGCACGAACGGGACGGTGACGACGGCGCGCAGCACCTGCTTGCCCGGGAACTCCAGGCGGGCGAAGACATACGCGGCGGGCAGCGCGACCAGGAGCGTGAGCACGGTGGAGGCCAGCGCCTGCCAGGTGGTGAACCACAGGACGTGCCGGATGTCGGACTGCGCGAGCACGTCCCACAGCCGCCCGAAGCGCCAGCCCCCGTCGGAGCCGAGCCCCCGGGCGACGATCGCGGCCACCGGGTAGGCGAAGAAGACCGCGAAGAACGCGACGGGCACGGCCATGAGCCCGAGCCGCGCCGCGTTCCCCGCGCGGGCCGTGCGCCCGGTCACTTCAGTACGAGCGAGGTCCATGACTTGACCCAGTCGTCACGGTTGTCGGCGATCTTCGCCGGGTCCAGGGTCTCGGGGTCCTTCGCCTGCGGGCCGTACTGCGTGAACTCCGCCGGGACCGCGGCCCCCTTCCGCACCGGGTAGACGAACATGTTGAGCGGCATGTCCTGCTGGAACTCCGCGGTGAGCAGGAAGTCGAGGAGTGCCTTGCCGCCCTCGGGGTTGGCGGCGTTGCTGAGCAGGCCCGCGTACTCGACCTGACGGAAACAGGTGCCGGTGGAGACGCCGGTCGGGGCCGTGGCCGGCTTCGGATCTCCGTAGATGACCTCGGCGGGCGGCGAGGAGGCGTACGAGACGACGAGCGGCCGGTCGGCCCCCGCCTTCTTCCCGCCCGCGGAGCCGGAGAACTCCTCGTTGTAGGCCTGCTCCCAGCCGTCGACCACCTTCACGCCGTTGGCCTTCAGCTTCTTCCAGTAGTCGGCCCAGCCCTCGTCGCCGTACTTCGCGGCGGTCCCGAGGAGGAATCCCAGCCCCGGGGAGGAGGTGGCGGCGTTCTCGGTGACCAGCAGGTCCTTGTACGCGGGCTTCAGCAGGTCGTCGAAGGAGGCGGGCGGGGTCAGCTTGTGCGCGCTGAAGTACGCCTTGTCGTAGTTGACGCAGATGTCACCGGTGTCGACGGGCGTGACCCGGTGCTTCTTCTGGTCGGCCCGGTACGCGGGCAGGACCTGGTCCGCGCCCTTCGCCTCGTACGACTGGAACAGCCCGTTGTCGAGGGCGCGCGACAGCAGCGTGTTGTCGACGCCGAAGAAGACGTCGCCCTGCGGGTTGTCCTTGGTGAGGACGGCCTTGTTGACGGCCTGCCCGGCGTCGCCGTCCTTGAGGACCTTCACCCGGTAGCCGGACTTCCTCTCGAAGTCCGCGAGCACGTTCTTGGAGACGGCCCACGAGTCGTGGCTGACGAGGGTGACGGTCTTGGACTTCGCCGCCGAACCGTCGTCGTCCGACGATCCGCAGGCGGACAGCGTGACGAGGCCGAGGCCGACGGCCGCGGCCACGAACGTCCTGGTGTGCACTGGATTTCCTCCTGGGTTGACCAGGAAGAGACGCGGCCCTGCCCGGGTACCCGCGGAAGGTTCCGCCGGCACCCGGGCAGGGCGCAACAGCTTGAGTGATGACCGAACTTCCTACCCAGAATGACCTGGGCAAGGTTCAGAGGGTCTGCGGACTCTCCCGCACTCTCAGCGCTGTGGCGCTCCCCTGTCGGAATATGAAGATGTACTGATACCGAGGTCAGACTACCGCTCGGTGGCCGCGAGCTGACCGCACGCCCCGTCGATCTCCTGACCACGGGTGTCCCGCACCGTGACGGGCACCCCGTGCGCGGCGATCGCCTCGACGAAGGCCTTCTCGTCCTCGGGCCGCGACGCCGTCCACTTCGAGCCCGGGGTCGGGTTGAGCGGGATGAGGTTGACGTGCACGGGCTTGCCGCGCAGCAGCCTCCCCAGCCGGTCACCACGCCAGGCCTGGTCGTTGATGTCGCGGATCAGCGCGTACTCGATGGACAGCCGGCGCCCGGACCGCTCGGTGTACTCGAACCCGGCGTCCAGCACCTCGCGCACCTTCCACCGTGTGTTCACGGGGACGAGGGTGTCGCGCAGCTCGTCGTCCGGCGCGTGCAGGGAGATCGCGAGCCGGCACTTGAAGCCCTCGTCGGAGAACCGGTGGATGGCCGGCACCAGCCCGACCGTCGACACGGTGATGCCCCGCTGCGAGATCCCGAGCCCGTCCGGAGCCGGGTCGGTGAGCGCGCGGATGGCACCGACGACCCGCTTGTAGTTGGCGAGCGGCTCGCCCATCCCCATGAAGACGATGTTGGAGAGCCGGGCAGGCCCCCCGGGCACGTCCCCGTCCCGCAGCGCCCGCATCCCGTCGACGATCTGGTGCACGATCTCGGCGGTGGACAGATTGCGGTCGAGTCCCGCCTGCCCGGTCGCGCAGAACGGGCAGTTCATCCCGCACCCGGCCTGCGAACTGATGCACATCGTCACCCGGTCCGGGTAGCGCATCAGCACCGACTCCACGAGCGTGCCGTCGAACAGCCGCCACAGGGTCTTGCGGGTGGTCCCCTGGTCCGTCGACAGGTGCCGCACGACCGACATCAGGTCCGGCAGCAGCGCCTCACGCAGCTTCTCGCGTGCGCCGGCGGGGATGTCGGTCCACTCCGCCGGGTCGTGCGCGTACCGCGCGAAGTAGTGCTGCGACAGCTGCTTGGCACGGAACGGCTTCTCCCCGATCTCCGCCACGACCTCCTTACGCTCGGCGGGCGAGAGGTCGGCGAGATGCCGCGGCGGCTTCTTGGCTCCGCGGGGGGCGACGAAAGTGAGTTCTCCGGGTGCAGGCATAACCCCTCCAGTGTCGCAGATCGAATAAGTGGCCCCCGCTGCGAGCCGTCCGGCGCGATCGTCGGCGGCCGGGAGCGGAAAACCGCCGGGTCACACGGCGACAGGACGCGAAGCCGGAGCGGCGGCACCGTACGGCGACGGGCCCCCTCCCCGAGGCGCGAGGAGGGGGCCCGTACGAGCCTGTCGTGCGGGGTGGGTCAGCCGGAGCCCACGAACAGGACGAGCAGCAGCCACACCACGGGAGCCGTGGGCAGCAGCGAGTCCAGGCGGTCCATGATGCCCCCGTGGCCCGGGAGCAGCGTGCCCATGTCCTTGATGCCCAGGTCCCGCTTGATCATGGACTCGCCGAGGTCGCCGAGCGTGGCGCTGGCCGCGACGGCGAGGCCGAGCAGCAGGCCCTGCCACCAGGTGCCGTCGTCGATCACGAACTGCATCAGCAGCGCGCCGGCGACCATCGCGAACGACACCGCGCCGAGCAGGCCCTCGCGGGTCTTGCCCGGGCTGATGCGCGGAGCGAGCTTGGTCTTGCCGAAGCGCCAGCCGACGGCGTACGCGCCCGTGTCGCTGACGACCGTCAGGACCAGGAACGTCATGACGCGGAACGCCCCGTCGTCGGCCGTGAGCATCAGGGCCACGAACGTGGCCAGGAACGGGACGTAGAAGGCCGCGAAGACGCCGGCGGTGACGTCCTTCAGGTAGCCCTCGGGCGGTTCGGTCATCCGCCAGACCAGCACCGCGAGCGCGGTGAGGGCCATGGCGACCCAGGCTCCCTCGGGACCGCGGACGTATCCGGCGACGACCATCGCCGCACCGCCGACCGCGAGCGGCACGAGCGGCGCCTTGATGCCCTTGCGTTCCTGAAGCCTGCTGGTCAGCTCCCACAGACCGACGACGACGGCGATCGCTATCACGCCGATGAAGACGGCCTTGACGACGAACAGCGACGCGATGATCACCACACCGAGCCCGACCCCGACACCTATGGCCGCGCCCAGGTCTCGGCCCGCACTCTTCTTCTGGGGTGCGGGCGCCGGGTGAGAGGCGTCGGGCATGGGCTCCGGATTCTGCGGCACCGCCGCGTGGGGCTGTGCCGACGGTGTGTCGTGGCCGTGGGCGGCGTCGCCGTACGGCTGGTTGCCGTAGGGCCGGTCCGGGAACGAGGGGCCGCCCGGCCGAGCGGCCCCCCGGTCGTCATCCTGGTTTCCGCCGCGCGCGGGTACGTCGGGGACGATGGGCATGGGGCGAGTCTGCTGCGCCTCAGGCGCATCGTACGCGGGACCCGCCGGGGCGGCCCCCTGGACAGGCCCCTGGTCGACGGGCCCCCAGTACCCGGCCCGCGACCCGGCGTGTGGCGGTGAGCCCCAGGAAGAGTCGTTCATCAGACCTCGAGCAGCTCCGCTTCCTTGTGCTTCAGGAGCTCGTCCACCTGGGCGACGTACTTCGCGGTGGTGTCGTCGAGCTCCTTCTCAGCACGGCGGCCCTCGTCCTCGCCGACCTCGCCGTCCTTGATCAGCTTGTCGATCGCGTCCTTGGCCTTGCGGCGGACGGCGCGGATGGAGACCTTGGCGTCCTCACCCTTGCCCTTGGCGACCTTGATGTAGTCGCGGCGGCGCTCCTCGGTCAGCTCGGGGAACACCACTCGGATGATGTTGCCGTCGTTGCTCGGGTTGACGCCCAGGTCCGAGTCGCGGATCGCCTGCTCGATGTTGCGCAGCGCGGTCTTGTCGAACGGGGTCACGACCGCCATGCGCGGCTCCGGCACGGAGAACGAAGCCAGCTGGTTGATCGGCGTCGGTGCGCCGTAGTAGTCGGCAACGATCTTGTTGAACATCGCCGGGTGCGCACGGCCGGTGCGGATCGCGGCGAAGTCCTCCTTGGCGACCACGACGGCCTTCTCCATCTTCTCCTCGGCCTCGAGGAGGGTCTCTTCGATCACCACTTGCTCCTGCGTGTCTTGAGTAGGCCCGGCTGCGGTTCCTTGCGGAGGCGGCGGCCGGCTGCGTCGCGTCTTCTTCCTGCACGGTTCCCGACCGGCAGGACATTGTCCATCCCCCGGCCAGGGTCCGTCCCCCGGTCAGGTGTTGTCGTACGAAACCGGGGTTCCACGGGGTTCTGCCGGTCAGGCCCGGCTGCCCTGCTCACCCACCAGCGTGCCGATCTTCTCACCCTTGACGGCACGAGCGATATTGCCCTCGGTCAGAAGCTCGAAGACGAGGATCGGGAGCTTGTTGTCGCGGCACAGCGTGATCGCGGTCATGTCGGCGACCTTCAGGTCCCGGGTGATGACCTCGCCGTAGCCGAGGGAGTCGAACTTGACGGCCGCCGGGTTGGTCTTCGGGTCGGAGTCGTAGACGCCGTCCACGCCGTTCTTGCCCATCAGCAGCGCCTCGGCGTCGATCTCCAGGGCGCGCTGGGCGGCGGTGGTGTCGGTGGAGAAGTACGGCATGCCCATACCGGCACCGAAGATGACCACACGGCCCTTCTCCAGGTGCCGCACGGCACGCAGCGGGATGTACGGCTCGGCGACCTGGCCCATGGTGATGGCGGTCTGCACGCGGCTGTCGATGCCCTCCTTCTCCAGGAAGTCCTGGAGGGCGAGGCAGTTCATGACGGTGCCGAGCATGCCCATGTAGTCCGAGCGGGCCCGGTCCATGCCGCGCTGCTGGAGTTCGGCGCCGCGGAAGAAGTTGCCGCCGCCGATCACGACCGCGATCTCGGCCCCGTCACGGACGACGGCGGCGATCTCGCGGGCGATCTTGTGCACCACGTCGGGGTCCACGCCCAGGCCCCCGCCACCGGAGAATGCCTCCCCGGACAGCTTCAGCATGAACCGGCCGCGTAGTTTGCCGTCGTCGCTCTTCTGGGCCTTGGTGGTCATGGGAGATCCCGCCTCTTTCACGTGGTGCACATGCGAAGAAGGCCATTGCCGGTGGGGTGTTCCAACCCGTGCGCGGCAATGGCCTCCTCGTCAGATCTGCTGTCGTCCGTCACACACACGCGTGACGGCGTACCGGACGACTGCGTCCGACCCTATCGGGCCGGAGCGTCGATCGCGGCACGGACTCAGATGCCGACCTTGATGCGCGTGAAGCGCTTCAGGGTGACACCGGCCTCGTCCAGGACCTTCTGGACGGACTTCTTGTTGTCCAGCGCGTACGGCTGGCCGAGCAGCGTGGCGTCCTTGAAGAAGCCGTTGAGGCGACCCTCGACGATCTTCGGCAGGGCGGCCTCGGGCTTGCCCTCGGCGCGGGTGGTCTCCTCGGCGACGCGGCGCTCGGACTCGACGACCTCGGCCGGCACGTCCTCCTTGGAGAGGTACTTCGGCGCGAAGGCGGCGATGTGCTGGGCGATGCCCTTGGCGACGTCGGCGTTCGGCTTGTCCAGCTCGACGAGGACACCGATCTGCGGGGGCAGGTCGGGCATCGTGCGGTGCATGTACGCGGTCACGAAGCCGTCGGCGAACTGCGCGAAGCGGTCCAGCACGATCTTCTCGCCGAGGTTGGCGTTGGCCTCGTCCACGAACGCCTGGACGGTCTTGCCGGCCTCGATCTCGGACGCGAGCAGCGCCTCGAGGTCGGCCGGGGAGGTCTTGGCGACGTGCTCGGCGATCGCGTTGGCGACGGCCTGGAACTTGTCACCCTTGGCGACGAAGTCCGTCTCGCACTTCAGCTCGACGAGGACGCCGGAGGAGTTGTCGTCGGCGATGATCGAGACCACGGCGCCGTTCTCGGCGGAGCGGCCCTCACGCTTGGCGACGCCCTTCTGGCCCTTGATCCGGAGCGCCTCGACGGCCTTGTCGACGCTGCCCTCGGCCTCGTCCAGCGCCTTCTTGCAGTCCATCATGCCGGCGCCGGTGAGCTCACGGAGCTTCTTGACGTCAGCGGCGGTGTAGTTCGCCATGATCTGTGAATCTCTCTCGGAGTTCGAAGTCTCGAAGATCTGGGGGCTGTGGGTGAACGGCGGGCGGTGCGCTCGGCACCCCCCGCCGTCACTTCGTCCCTAGGGCCGTACGGACGACCTGGCGACCGTACGGCCTACGGCCTGACTCAGGCCTGCTCGCCCTCGGCGGCCGGAGCGGCCTCGGCGGCGGGGGCCTCGGCCTCGGCGGCGGGAGCCTCGGCCTCAGCGGCGGGAGCCTCGGCGGCCGGGGTCTCGGCAGCGGCCTCGGCCGGCTTCTCGGCGGCAGCCTCGTCCGTGGACTCGGCGTCGGCCTTCTTCTCGCCCTCGAGCAGGTCGCGCTCCCACGCGGCCAGCGGCTCGCCGGCGGCCTTGTCGCCCTTGTCGCCGGTGGCGACGCCGGAACGGGAGATGAGGCCCTCGGCGACGGCGTCGGCGATCACGCGGGTGAGCAGGGTGACGGAGCGGATCGCGTCGTCGTTGCCCGGGATCTTGTAGTCGACCTCGTCGGGGTCACAGTTGGTGTCGAGGATGGCGACGACCGGGATGTTGAGCTTCCGGGCCTCGCCGACCGCGATGTGCTCCTTCTTGGTGTCCACGATCCAGACGGCGCTGGGCACCTTGGACATCTCGCGGATACCACCGAGGGTCTTCTCGAGCTTGGCCTTCTCACGCGAGAGGACCAGGAGCTCCTTCTTCGTCAGACCCGAGGCGGCGACGTCCTCGAAGTCGATGAGCTCGAGCTCCTTGAGGCGCTGAAGGCGCTTGTAGACGGTCGAGAAGTTGGTGAGCATGCCGCCCAGCCAGCGCTGGTTGACGTACGGCATGCCGACGCGGGTGGCCTGCTCCGCGATGGCCTCCTGCGCCTGCTTCTTCGTACCGACGAACATGACCGTGCCGCCGTGGGCGACGGTCTCCTTGACGAACTCGTAGGCGCGGTCGATGTACGACAGCGACTGGAGCAGGTCGATGATGTAGATGCCGTTGCGCTCGGTGAAGATGAAGCGCTTCATCTTCGGGTTCCAGCGACGGGTCTGGTGACCGAAGTGGACGCCGCTTTCCAGCAGCTCCCGCATCGTGACGACGGCCATGGCCGTTCTCCTTGGGTTTCTCGGTTGTACCGCGGGGACCGGACGGCTCCCGCGCCTGACGCCCGCGATGCGCCGAGCCACGAAGGACCGAGGGGCGCAGATACCGGAGAACCGACCGTGGCCGGCCCCCGATACCGGGGCGTGCGAAGTCGACCCGGTGACCCGGATCGCCAGAAGAAGTGTACGGGACCGGCGGGGCGCCGGGTGACGCCGCTGTCCACAACCGGCGGGTGGTCCACAGGTCCCGGCGGCGGTCGCCGGACCACGGAACGGTGGCGTCATGCACGCACAGCGATTCACGGCCCTGCTGCCGGTCCTGTCGATGATGACGCTGGCCACCGTCGCGTGGGCGGATCCGCAGGGCGCGCCGGGAGCGCGGGCGCTCCCCGCGCCGCCCGTCCCGGCGATCGGCCGGGCCTGGCCGGTGGGCAGCCGTCCGGTGGTGCTGCGGGGGTGGGAGCCGCCGGCCGGCCCGTACGCCCGCGGGCACCGGGGCGTCGACCTCGCGGCACCGCCGGACGCTCCGGTACGGGCGGTGGCCGCCGGCCGGGTGTCCTTCGCGGGGCGGGTGGCCGGCCGGGGCGTCGTCTCGGTGGAACTGTCGGCGACGGGCCTGCCGCCCCTGCGGACCACCTACGAGCCGGTGCGGGCGTCGGTGCGCAAGGGCGACGAGGTGGCCCCGGGCGAGGTCGTCGGAACGGTGGAACCGGCGGGCTCGCACTGCGTACGAGCGTGCGTGCACTGGGGGCTGCTGAGCGGCAGGACCTATCTGGACCCGCTGTCGCTGCTGCCGCCGTGGCTGCGGCGGAGCGGCCCGTCACGGCTGCTGCCGGTGCTCGGCGTCCCCCTGCCGTGACTCAGCCCCGGACGCCCCGCAGCACCATGCCCACCGCGGCGTCGGTGATCGCCGAGGGATCCTCCGCGGCCCCGAGCTCGATCCGCCGCACCGCCGCGTCCACCACGCCCTGCAAGAGCATCGCCGCCAGCCGGGGCTCGGTGTGCCCCAGTTCCGCCAGCGCCGCCCCGATCATCGCCACGAGTCCGCCGTGCGCCGCCCGGATCTTCTCCCGGGCCCCCGCGTCCAGCTCGCTCGCCGAGATCGCCACGACGGCCCGGTGCCGCCGGTCACCCACCAGGGCGAGCTGCCGGCGCACATACGCCTCGACCTTGGCCTCGGCGCCGTCGGCCGCGGCCATCGCCGCCTCGACCTCCGCCGCCCACACGGGGAAGTCGACCTCGCACAGCTCCTCGACCACGGCGGCCCGCGACCGGAAGTACTCGTACACGGACGAGCGCGCGAGGCCCGTGCGCTCGGCGAGGGCCGGGAAGGTCAGCGCCTCCGTCCCGCCCTCGGACAACAGGGAGCGTGCCGCGTCCAGCAGGGCGGCACGCTGCATCGACCGGTGCTCGGCCACGGAGGCCGCTCGAATCCTTGGCACGTCGACCACTCTACGGACGCTCCACCCCCGGCGGGAGTGACTGCGCCCGCACTCGCATCGTCCGGCCGCGCCGGACCGCCCGGTTCAGCGGCCGAAGCTCGCCAGCTTCGCGCGCAGCTGGAGGACCGACTTGGTGTGGATCTGACTGACCCTGCTCTCGGTCACACCCAGCACGTTCCCGATCTCGGCGAGCGTCAGGCCCTCGTAGTAGTAGAGCGTGACGACCGTCTTCTCCCGGTCGGGCAGCGTGTTGATCGCCCGCGCGAGGAACCGCCTGAGCTCGCGGTCCTCGGCCACCTCCACGGGGTTGTCCGCGGCGGTGTCCTCCAGCGTGTCCATGAAGCTGAGGCCGTCTCCGTCCTCGCCCCCGACGTGCAGCAGCTCCTCCAGGGCCACCACGTTGGCGAGCGACAACTGACTGAACACCGCGTGCAGTTCGTCCACCGCGATGCCCAGCTCGGCGGCCACCTCGCACTCCGACGGAGTCCGCCGCAGCCGGGCCTCCAGCGTCGCGTAGGCCCGCTCGACGTTGCGCGCCTTCTGCCGCACCGACCGCGGGATCCAGTCCAGCGCCCGGAGCTCGTCGATCATCGCGCCCCGGATCCGGGTGATCGCGTAGGTCTCGAACTTGATCTCCCGTTCGATGTCGAACTTCTCGATCGCGTCGATCAGTCCGAAGACCCCGGAGGACACGAAGTCGGCCTGCTCCACATTGGGCGGCAGACCGACACTCACCCGGCCCGCCACGTACTTCACCAGCGGTGAGTAGTGCAGGATCAGCTGCTCCCGCAGCCGTTCGTCCCCCGTCGCCTTGTACGACCGCCACAGCTCGTCGAGTGTCGAGGGAGCGGGCGGCCGCACGCTGCCACCGTCACGGGCGGCTGGGGTGATCGCCGCCCGGTCGGACCCGGAGGTGTGCTGGGGCATTCGTCGCCTTGTGCCGTTCTGCCGTGAAGTGCGTGAGGTGGGTACCGCGTGGTGCAGAGGTGCCGGTCTGTGCCGGAATCCTCGTGAGCGTAGCGTGACTGACGTGTCGCGGTGAGCGAAGAGCGTGCCCCGACCGGTACGCAGATACGTTCCGCTGGACGCACTCCAGGGTCACGGCCGTCACGGCCGCCGACCCCGGTGGTGGGTCAACTGCCGGAATATCCAAGGCTTTCGGCGTTCCCCCGGACGGCCGAACACCCCGGGTCAACACGGACGACGACCCCCTCGAACGGAGACCACCGCCTGGCGTGTCAACTTCCAGCCGTCGCCGTGTCGTTCGACGTAGCCGAGCGCCCTGAGTTCGTACAGCCTCGCGATCGCGTCGTCCGGTGTGGTCCGGGCCTCGCGGGCGACCTCGTCGACCGCCGCGGGTCTGCGGGCGGGCAGCGCGGCCAGGACCCGCCGGGCGGCCGGCTCCAGCAGATCGCGCGGCAGCGCGGGGCCACGCCGGTCGGGGGCCAGCTCACCCATGTCACCGACCAGTTCGACGACCTCCGCGGCGTCGGTGACCAGCACGGCCTCCCCCCGCAGCAGTTCGTGCACCCCGGCGGAGAGTCCACTCGTGGCCGGCCCCGGTACCCCCATCGTGTGCCGGCCCAGCCGCTGGGCCGCCCGGGCGGTGACCAGCGAGCCGCTGCGGTAGGCGGCCTCGACGACGACCGTGCCCCGGGTGAGCGCGGCGATCACCCGGTTGCGCAGGATGAACCTGCTCGGCGTCGGGTGGTCTCCGGGCGGCAACTCGCCGATCACCAGACCCTGTTCGGCGATCCTGTTGATCAACGCCGTGTGGCCGCGCGGGTAGGGCTGGTCGACCCCGCAGGCCAGGACGGCGACGGTGGCGCCGCCCGCGCCGAGGGCGCCCCGGTGGGCGGCGCCGTCCACCCCGTACGCGCCCCCCGACACCACCACCCAGCCCTGTTCGGCGAGGCCGGCGGAGAGGGTGGCGGCCATGTGGGCGCCGTACTCGGTGCACGCGCGGGCACCGACGACGGCGACCGACCGCAGCGCCCACATCCGCAGACTGGGCCGCCCCCGCACCCAGAGCCCCAGCGGCCGGCCGTCCCCGAGCTCGTCCAGCGTGCCCGGCCACTCGGCGTCCCCCGGGCACACGAACCGCACCCCGGCCTCGCGCGCGAGGGCCAGATCCCGCTCCGGCTCGGCCTGCCCCGCCCGCGCCCGCAGACCGGCCCAGCGCCGCGCGGTCACGCCGGGCAACGGCTCCCCGTCGTCCCGCAGCCGACGCACCACCTCGTGCACGCCCCGCTCCCGCACCCACTGCCCGCCCACCTCGTCGCCGGGCTCGAGAACCCGCCCGAGGAAGATCCGGGCGAGCCGGTCGCCCGCTGGTTCGCCGCCGCCGTTCACGTCAGGGCCCCGAGGGCCATCGGCACACCGCGCGGTACCCCCGTGCGCAGCTGGAGGGCCAGGTTCACGTCCATCGGGGCGGGCCGGTCGCGTCCGACCAGGTCGGCGACGGTCCAGGCGACGCGCAGGACCCGGTCGAGCCCCCGGGCGGTCAGCACCCCTCGCTCCAGGCTGCGCTCCGCCTCGTCCATGGCGCCGATCGCGGCATGCCAGCGGTTGCGCAGTTCCCGCCCCGGCACCTCGCTGTTGGTCCGCCACGGAGTGCCCGCCAACCGGGCCGCCGCACGTTCCCGGGCCGCCCTGACCCGGTCGGCGACGATCGCCGTGGACTCGCCGCCGGGACCGCGGTGGGCGAGCTCGGCGCGGCTGACCGGGTCGACCTCGACCCGCAGGTCCACCCGGTCGAGCAGCGGGCCGGAGAGCCGCGCCTGGTAGCGGCGGATCGCGGAGGGCGGGCACTCGCACAGGGTGTCCCGCTGCGAGAACCGGCCGCACGGGCACGGGTTCGCCGCGAGCACCATCAGGAACCGCGCCGGGAACCGCACCACTCCGGCGCTGCGCGCGATCACCACGTGCCCCGCTTCCAGAGGCTGCCGCAGGGCGTCGAGGGCGTGGCTGCCGAACTCGGGGGTCTCGTCGAGGAACAGCACCCCTCGATGGGCCAGCGAGACGGCGCCGGGCCGGGCGAACCCGGCTCCGCCCCCGACCAGCGACTGCATCGTGGCCGAGTGGTGCGGGGCGCAGTAGGGCGCCGCGTCGATGAGGGGCTTGCCCGGCGGCAGCAGCCCGGCGACCGAGTGGACCGCGGTGACCTCAAGCGACTCCTGCCGGCTCAGCCGGGGAAGTACGGCCGGCAGGCGCTCCGCGAGCATGGTCTTGCCGGTCCCGGGCGGCCCTTCGAGGAAGAGGTGGTGTCCGCCGGCCGCGGCCACCTCCACCGCGGTCCGCGCCGAGCTCTGTCCGACCACGTCCGCGAGGTCGTGCTCCTGGTCCGGATGGGCGGCTCCCATGCCGTGCATCCCGGTGGCCGCTCCGGTGCCGGGCATCCGCAGGCCGGCCAGGAGCGGATCCGGGCGGCCCGCCTCGTCCGGTTCCTCGTCGGGGACCGGTTCGTCGGCGAGGATCGCGATCAGCTGCCGCAGGCTGCGCACCCCGAGCACGGACACGCCGGGGACCAGTGCCGCCTCGGCGGCGGCGCACTCCGGGACGACCACCTGTTCGTATCCGGCGTCGGCAGCGGCCAGCACGGCGGGCAGGATGCCCCGGACCGGGCGCACCCGCCCGTCCAGACCGAGCTCTCCGATCATGACGATGTCGGCGAGCACCCGCGGATCGATGCGTTCGGCCGCGCCGAGCACCGCGCTCGCGATGGCCAGGTCGAAGCCGCTGCCGCCCTTGGGCACCGATGCCGGGCTGAGTCCGACGGTGAGCTTCTTCTGCGGCCATTCGGCGCCCGAGTTCACCACCGCCGCCCGTACCCGGTCCCGGCTCTCGGTCAGGCTCTTGTCCGGCAGCCCCACCAGCGTGAACGCCGCCACTCCCGGTTCGAGGTCGGCCTGCACCTCGACGACGACCCCTTCGACGCCCACCAGCGCCACCGAGCACGTACGCGCGAAGCCCATCTCAGGCCACCCCCCGCGCGTGCTCGACGACCGCCGCGCCGCGGCGGGGCAGGACGACGCCGACCAGATCGATGCGGACGCCGCCCGGCGGGGCGCCTCCGTGCGCCTGGATCCACCGTTCGGCCAGACCGCGCAGGCGCTCGGCCTTCTCCGGAGTCACCGATGCCATCGGGTGCTGGAATCCGCCGCCGCTGCGGGTCTTCACCTCGCAGACGACCAGGACGTCACCGTCCCGGGCGACGATGTCGATCTCACCGGTCCTGCCGCAGCGCCAGTTGCGCTCCAGGACCGTCATCCCGGCCTCGACCAGCCGCCGTGCGGCCAGTTCCTCGCCGTACCTGCCGAGTGCGCCTCGGGCCAGATCCGTGTGCGTGTTCATGTGGGCACCACCTCCGGCACCCACGGTCACGCGTCCGCCACCACGAAAAAGATCTTGGTGGACAACCCCGGGGCTGTGGATAACCCCGTCACCCGCACGAGCGCTCCCCTGCGGGAACTCAGCTCCCGGGAAGTTCCAGGTCGCTCTTGTTGAGCTCCTCGATGTTCACGTCCTTGAAAGTGAGCACGCGTACCTGCTTCACGAACCGGGCCGGCCGGTACATGTCCCACACCCAGGCGTCCGCCATCGACACCTCGAAGAACACCTCGCCCTGGACCGAGTGCACCTGCATCTCGTAGTCGTTGGTGAGGTAGAACCGCCGCTCGGTCTCGATCACGTATTTGAACAGACCGACGACATCGCGGTACTCCCGGTAGAGCTTCAGCTCCATCTCGGTCTCGTACTTCTCGAGGTCCTCGGCGCTCATGGCATGTTCCCCTTCAGCCGTGCGATCTCCCCATTGTGCGCCAGTCCCGTGTGCCTCTAGACGATTTCCGTGTCCAGGGTTACGGGTCCGGCCGGAGGACCTTCGTCGAGCAGCCTGCTCAGCAGCTCGGCGAGTCTGGTCGGGTACACCGTCTCATGTGCCCGCGTCAGTTCCTCACAGGTCCACCAACGCGCTCCGGCGACGCTGCGCCGCTCCAGCTCGGTCAGGGCCGTGGCACGGGTCGCCGTCACCGTCGTACGGGCCAGGTAGTACCACTCGTCCTGGTCCCAGCGGCGGCCCGCGAAGGGGAAGGAGCACATCCGCCGCCACAGCACCGGGCCGAGTTCCACCTCGGTGATGCCGGTCTCCTCGACGAGTTCCCGCAGAGCCGCCTCCTCACGGGTCTCGTCGCCCTCCACACCACCGCCCGGGGTGAACCACCAGTTGTCGGCCGGGTCGTCCGGTTCATGGCCGTGCAGCAGCAGGATGCGGTCCCGCGGGTCGAGGAGGACGACCCGGGCCACCTTGCGCAGCCCGCCCTCGTACGAGTCGACGCCCGCCTCGTACGAGTCGACGCCCGCGCCCGTCGGCTCGCCCGTGCTCTCAGCGGGCACCGGCCGCCTCCGGCCGGGCGCGGCGGCCGGACGTCCGCTTGGCGATCGGGCCGTACGCGGCCCCACCGAGGACCAGCACACCACCGGCGACGATCAGCCAGCCGATGGTGCCCAGCGGACCCGGCCGGGAGAGGGCGCCGAGCGTCTTGAAGCCCGTGGGGCGCTCCAGCATGCCGTTCATGGGCCAGACGACGGCGTCGACCCGGGCCGCGACGGCGCTGCGCGCGACCGTGCCCTGCGCCGCGTCCGTGAGGTGGGCGGTGGAGTCCAGGGAACCCTCGCGCTCGTCGCCGAGCAGGAAGAGCCGGCCCTCCGGGACCTTCACGGTCGGGATGTTCTTGTTCTCGGCGAGGCTGCCGGCGGGCAGATACGGTTCCTCGATCTCCTTGCCGTTGACGGTCAGCTTGCCTGCGGTGCAGCAGGCGACCGTGTCCCCGCCGACCGCGACGACCCGCTTGACCACCGGCGCGTTGCTCGCCCAGGTCTTGTCGGTGAAGACGACGACATCCCCGCGGCGCACCTCGTCGCCGTCGATGCGCTGGGCCAGCACCCGGTCGCCCGCGGCGATCGTCGGGCTCATGGAGCTGGTGGGCACGGTGTACGGCCGGTAGAGCAGGGCTCCCCATCCGAAGCCGCCGAGGAACAGCACGAGGCCCAGTGCGACGGCCAGTCCGGACAGACGCTGTCCGGTCCGGCTGCCCACCGGGCCACTGTTGGTGCCGCCGCCACTGTGCGGGGCCGTACGCGTAGTGCTCTCGCCACCCATGGATCCGCACCCTACCCGGCGGTACCGAACCGGGTCAGCCCTTCTTCCCCGGACTTCCCGCGCCTTGGTCACAAGCTTGGGAAAGGGTTTGCCGAGTGGTGGCCGCGCGGAGGCCGGAAGGTCAGCGGGCCGCGGAGTCCTCCGTGCGCCGGCGACGCCACAGGACGACGGGGGCGACGCCGACCAGGGCGAGGCCCTGCGGGGCGACCGTCAGCGCCGCGGATCCCGCGGACTGGGTGCTCAGGCCGTCCTGGTCGAAGGTGTCCGGCACCGGCAGCGTGCCCCAGCGGGTGAGCGGCCAGGCCTTGACGACGGCACGGCCGACGACCTGGTCGACGGGGACCATGCCGTGGTTCTTGTCCGACTGGTTGTAGCGCGAGTCGCGCGAGTTCTGACGGTGGTCGCCCATGACCCAGATGAAGCCCTTGGGGACCTTCACGGTGAACTGGCCGCCCTGGTCGTCCTGGCTGCACGGGGTGTTGCCGGGATACACGTACGACGCCTCGTTCAGCGCCTTGCCGTTGACCGTGAGCGGACCCGTACCCTTGCACGAAACGGTGTCGCCGCCGACCCCGATGACCCGCTTGATCAGGTCCTTCTCCTCGGCGGACGGCATCAGGCCGATCCAGCTGAGAACGGTCTGGAAGGCGTTCGGGTCGGCGGTGGCCTCACCGGCCAGCCAGTTGTCGGGGTCGTGGAAGACGACGACCTCGCCGCGCTCCGGCTCGGAACCGAACCAGGGGGTCAGCTTGTCGACCAGGACCCGGTCGCCCTCCTTGAGGGTGTTCTCCATCGAGGCGGACGGGATGGAGAACGCCTGCACGAGGAACGTCTTGATCAGCAGCGCGAGGACGAGCGCGATACCGATCAGGATCGGGAGCTCCTTCCAGAAGGAGCGGGGCTTCTTCGGCTTCGGGGCCGGGCCGCCGGACCCTTCGCCACCGCTCCGGGGCGGCTCGTCCGCCGGCGGGCCGTCGCCGCCCGCCGCCGGGTCACTCCCGGAGGTCACGGCGCTGTCGGAAGCCGGGTCGGCGGCTTCCACCGGATGACCGCGGTGCTCCTCGCCGTCGTGCCCGGACCGTGCGCCAACCGCCACATCCCCCACGCCAACTCCTCACTCTGTGCCGCTGCCTGCTCCACGTACGACGCAGGCCCACCACTCCCATAACGAGCGGGAGTTCCGCAGGGCTCGGGAGTTGTCGAACCGATCCGTTCGGATCGCCGGGGGCAACCCTATGCGACAGCTCGGCGGACGCGGTCGTCGTGGCGGCCGAGCCGGTCACGGATGCGAAAGTTTGCGGTTCCTTGAGACGGACCCAGTGCCCCAGCGGCCAGGCGATGACCATGGCCCGCCCCACCACCTCGTCCTCCGAGACGGTGCCGCCGTAGTCGGTGTTCTGGTGGGCCCGGGAGTCGGCGGAGTTGGCACGGTGGTCGCCCATCACCCACAGCCGCCCCTGGGGGACGGTGATGTCGAACGACGTGCTGGAGGGTTCGTTTCCGGGATACAGATACGCCCCCTCCTCCAGGGGCACGCCGTTGACGGTGACCCGCCCCTGCGTGTCACAGCACACGACGCGGTCGCCGCCCACCCCGACGACACGCTTGATGAGGTCCTTCTCGTTGTCGGACGGCAGCAGACCGATGAAGGTGAGCCCTTCCTTGATCTGCTTGACGACGACCGGGTCCTCCTTCTTGGTGGTGGTCTGCTCGTCGTTGAGCCAGCCGCCGGGGTCCTTGAAGACGACGACGTCCCCGCGCTCGGGCTTGGAGCCGAACCACGGGGTGAACTTGTCGACCAGGACACGGTCGCCGATCCGGATCGTCTGCTCCATGGAGCCGGACGGGATCACGAAGGCCTGGACCAGGAAGGTCTTCAGGACCAGGGCGATCAGGACGGCGACACCGACCAGCAGCGGTATCTCGCGGACGGCCGAGCGCCTGCGCTTGCGCTTGACCTTGCGCTGGAGCTTGCGCCGCTCCGCGCGCGTGCGACCGCTGCCCGAGCTGGAGGTACGCCGGGCGCCGGTGGGCAGCAGGTTGTCCGCGGCGCTGGTGGGGATGCCGCGCGGCTTGCCGCGGTTACCCATGGGCACCCTCCGCGCCGGGCACGCGCGCGTAGGCGCTCGGGCGGGGCAGACGGGTGAGATGCGCGTACGGCCAGAGGATCCAGTCGGCGCGGCCGATCACACGGCCGACGGGGATCATGCCGCCGCCCGGTGAACCGAGGTGGTCCCGGGAGTCCCTGGAGTTGCTGCGGTGGTCACCGAGGACGAACAGGGTGCCCTCGGGCACGACCACGTCGAAGTCCACCGAGGACGCACCGTCGCCGGGATACAGGAACGTCGACTCGTCGACCGACCGGCCGTTCACCTTGATCCTCCCCTCCTTGTCGCAGCAGACCACGTGATCTCCCCCTACACCCACGACGCGCTTGATGTAGTCGGAGTTCCCGAAGTACCCGGCGCCGTCGAACACGACGACATCGCCGCGCCGCGGCTCGGCACCGAAACGGTACGCCAACTTATTTACGAGAACGCGGTCGCCGATCCTCAATCCGTTTTCCATGGATCCGCTGGGAATCTGGAACGGTTGCGCCACGAAAGCGTTGAGGACCAGCAAAAACAGCAGGCAGATCAGCAGGGTCAGACTGATCCGGCCGCCCGGGAGCCACTCCGTGATCCGTCCCGTGATCCGCCCCGCCAACGCGAAACGCGACCGTTCCTCCGGTCCTTCCGCCTCCGGGGTCTCCTGGGAGACGTCCGCGGGAACGGAAGGATGGGAGGAGCGGTCGCGCTCCGTCGTCGGCTGAGCTTCGGTGTCCATCGGGGCCAGATGCTATCCGGCCGCTCTATGAACCCCTGAAGGCACTCAGTTGTCGCGCTTCTCCTTGATCTTCGCGGCCTTGCCGCGCAGCTCGCGCAGGTAGTAGAGCTTGGCGCGACGCACGTCACCGCGGGTGACGAGCTCGATCTTCTCGACGATCGGGGTGTGCACCGGGAAGGTGCGCTCGACGCCGACGGAGAAGGAGACCTTGCGGACCGTGAAGGTCTCGCGGACACCGGCGCCCTGGCGGCGGATGACTACGCCCTTGAACTGCTGCACACGGGAGCGGTTGCCCTCGATGACGCGGACGTGCACGTTGACGGTGTCACCCGGGCGGAAGGCCGGGACGTCGCTGCGCAGCGACGCGGCGTCGACTGAGTCGAGCAGGTGAGACATTTCGTCTGCTTTCTTCGCTGATGCCACAGGTCATCAACGGAACTAGGTGTTCGAAGAGTGAGTGCCGTGTGCCCGTCGAGGCGGGCGTCGTGTCCCCCTGTGGCAGGGGCGCACACCGGACGGCGCACAACAGCGGCCTATTCTTCCACGCCGTCGGTCCTGCGCCAAAATCGACCGTACGGCGCACCCTCCGGATCGGGCGTCCAGCCCAGGATGGAGAGCATCTCGCGGTCCTTCTTGTCGAAGGTCTTCGGCTCGCAGCGCTCGATCAGGTCGGGCCGGTTGGCCGTCGTGCGCCGCAGGGCCTCGTCCCGGCGCCAGCGGGCGATCTTGCCGTGGTGGCCGCTGAGCAGAACCTCGGGGATCCCCCGGCCGCGCCAGGCGGGCGGCTTGGTGTAGACGGGGCCCTCCAGCAGGTTCGCCATGGCGCCGGGGGCGAACGAGTCGTCACGGTGGGACTCCGCGTTGCCGAGCACGCCGGGCAGGAGGCGTGCCACCGCCTCGGTGACGACCAGGACGGCGGCCTCCCCGCCGGCCAGGACGTAGTCGCCGATGGACACCTCGTAGACGGGTATCCGCGTGGCGTACTCGTCGATGACCCGCCGGTCGATGCCCTCGTAGCGGGCCGGGGTGAAGATCAGCCAGGGGCGCTCGGAGAGCTCGACCGCGAGTTCCTGGGTGAAGGGCCGGCCGCTGGGGGTCGGCACGACGATCGCGGGCGCGTGCGAGCCCCGCTCGTAGCCGTCGGCCAGGACGGTGTCGAGGGCGTCACCCCAGGGGTCGGTCTTCATGACCATGCCGGGTCCGCCGCCGTAGGGGGTGTCGTCGACCGTGTTGTGCCGGTCGTACGTCCACTCCCGCAGGTCGTGCACCTGTACGTCCAGCCGGCCACGCGCGCGTGCCTTGCCGACGAGGGAGACGTTCAGCGGGTCGAGGTACTCGGGGAAGATCGTGACGACGTCGAGGCGCATTACGGCCGGTCCCCGTCCGCGTCGGTGCCCTCAGCCGCGCCCTCGTCCGTGCCCTCGTGCGCGTCGGCGTCCTCAGCCGCGCCCTCGTCCCGCGCCGACACGATCTCGGCCCGGTCGTCGATCAGACCGGGCGGCGGGTCGATGACGGCCCGCTGCTCCTCGAGGTCGATCTCGGTCACGATCGCCTCGACGAAGGGGATCATCACCTCGTTGCCGTCGGGCCGCTCGACGATGAAGAGGTCCTGGGAGGGCAGATGCGAGATCTCGGTGATCCGGCCGACCTCGAGGCCGTCCTTCGTGACCACGTCCAGGTCCATCAGCTGGTGGTCGTAGTACTCGTCCTCCTCCTCGGGCAGCTCCGCGGGATCGATCTCGGCGATCAGGAGGGTGTTGCGCAGGGCTTCGGCGGCGGTGCGGTCCCGCACCCCTTCGAAGCGCAGGAGGAGACGACCACTGTGGACGCGGCCGGTCTCGATGGTCAGCGGGCCGGTCGAGGCCGGGTCCGTGGCCAGGACGGCGCCGGGCGCGAGCCGCTGCTCCGGCTCGTCGGTGCGTACCTCGACGGTGACCTCGCCCTTGATGCCGTGGGCGCGGCCGATCCGCGCGACTACGAGCTGCACTTCTGAAGATCTCCTGTCGTACCTGTCGTACCTGTCGTCACGACTGCCGTAACGACTACGGGCCGGGGACGGCCAGTGGCCCTCCCCGGCCCGAGCCGGTGCTGCGAAACGCGTCAGCGGACGTGATCCACGTCGACGAGGTCGACGCGGACGCCACGGCCGCCGATGGCGCCCACGACGGTGCGCAGAGCGCGTGCGGTGCGGCCGTTGCGACCGATCACCTTGCCGAGGTCGTCGGGGTGGACCCGGACCTCGAGCACCCGCCCGCGGCGCAGGTTGCGCGAGGCGACCTGCACATCGTCGGGGTTGTCGACAATGCCCTTCACGAGGTGCTCAAGCGCCTCTTCGAGCATGCTGCTCAGGCCTCGGTCGACTCGGACTCGGCGGCAGCCTCGTCCTTCTTCTCAGCCTTCTTCTTCTGGGTGATGGCCTCACCCTTGCCCGAGTCGTCGCCACCGAGGGCCTCGAACACGGGGCGAGCCTTCTTCGGCTCGGCGACGAGCAGCGGCGCCGGGGCGGGCTCGCCCTTGAACTTCTGCCAGTCGCCGGTCTTCTTCAGAATGGCGAGCACCGGCTCGGTCGGCTGCGCGCCGACACCCAGCCAGTACGCCACGCGGTCGGCGTCGACCTCGATGATCGACGGGTGGTACGTCGGCTGGTACTTGCCGATCTCCTCGATCGCACGACCGTCACGACGGGTGCGGGAGTCGGCGACGACGATGCGGTAGTGAGGCGCGCGGATCTTGCCCAGACGCTTCAGCTTGATCTTGACTGCCACGGAAGTGGTGTCTCCTGGTCTTGACGTGGTTGGGCACGGCGAGATGGCCGCGTGGGGTTGCGGTACCCGAGTGCCCGATGGACGCGTCAGCCGGAGGAGAGAGGGGTCCTGTGCGACTGTCGAGTACAGCTAGCCATTGTGCCACACCACGCGGGTCCCTTCCGGCCGCGGGTGGTTTCCGGGCATGCGGGAGGAACGCCCGGCGCCTGCGGGGCGCCGCCTGCGACGGCCCCCCGCATCACGCTGAACCGGCAGCCACGAGATGCCGGTGCATGACGGCACGTGCCTAGGCCGCGCCCGCGATCTCCGGGATCCGGAACGGCTTGCCGCAGCCCCCGCACACGATCGGCGCCTGGGCCAGGACCGACGGGACGACCCGCACGTTGCGGCCGCAGTCGCACACGGCCTTGACGCGGACTCCGCCGCCGGAGGAACCGTGCCGGGCCGCCGGACCGCGGAAGCTGCGGGTGGTGTCGGAGGAGGTGGCCGCCAGATGGGCCTTGAGGGCCCGCTGGAGACGCTCGATCGTCGGGCGGTAGCGCCGCTTGGCCTCGGGGTTGAGCGTGACCAGGGAGAAACCGCTGCTCGGGTGGGGCTCCTCGGGGTGATCCAGCCCCAGCTCCTCGGCGATCGCGAGGAATCTGCGGTTGTGGTAGCGGCCGGCGCGGGAGGTGTCGCGCACGCCGCGGGCGGCGGCGATGCCATGGACTGCCTCGTGAAGCAGTCGCTCGAAGGAGAGCTCGTGACCGCAGGCGGACGACGACTCCCCGATCAGGGACTCTGGCGCGGCAAGATCCGGCAGTTCGGGGTGGTACCGCTGAATGTCGGCCCACGCCTCTGCCAGCTCTGCGGCGAGAACAGGTGGTGTCTGTGTCGTGCTCACGTAATGACAACGAGCGGGGGTGCCCCTGTGTTCCGATTCCGGGCCATCCCAAATAATTTGCACGTACCCGTCAGTTGCCGCTGATGCGTCCTGACGAGGGCGGGTGCGCTGATCTGCGGAGAAGCCTCACAGCTCCTACCAAGCTGGTGCGTAGGCCCACGTACGACCCGGCGCGTAGACGATGTCCGCACGCCGGGGTAGGGATGTTCCGCAGGGGCGCAAGAGACGTTTCGGTCGCTCTCGCGAGCGGAGGGCGCCGTCTCAGTAAGCGCGCGCGACGATCGCGACGTTACCGGGCGCGTCCCCGTCGTCCGGCACCGACCCGTCCTCCGCGATCAGACAGCGTACGGTCAGCGACTGCTCGGCCAGCCTGGCCTCGCCTTCTTCGCCGAGGGTCGCCCACGGGATGCGCGCCCAGCCGCCGGCGGCGGCCGCCTCGGCCGCCTCCTCGATCGTCGAGACGTCCGTCGTGCGGGATTCGCGGCGCTCACGGGACTGCCGCAGCAGCAGCGCCTGGTCCTCCTCCAGGACGGCGGGCAGCAGGGCCTCGATCGCGTCGATCGCCACCGGCTCCTTGCCTCCCGGGATGCGCCGGGCCAGCATCGCGGTGCCGTTCTCCAGGTCACGGGGCCCGATCTCGACGCGGACGGGCACGCCCTTGAGCTCCCAGTCGACCGCGCGCCGCCCGAACGGGACGTCGGTGCGGTCGTCCACCCGGACGCGGAACCCCGCCGCCCTCAGCCGGTCGCCCAGCTCGCGGACCTTGGCCAGAACCGCCTCGTCGCCCTTGATCGCGAGGACGACCACCTGGACCTGCGCCAGCCGCGGCGGCACCCGCAGCCCGTCGTCGTCGCCGTGGGTCATCACCAGGGCGCCGATCATGCGGGTCGTCGAGCCCCAGGAGGTCTGCCAGACCAGTTCCTGGGTGCCCTCCTTCGACAGGTACCGGGTGTTGAAGGCCTTGGCGAAGTTCTGGCCCAGCTCATGGCTGGTGACCATCTGGAGGGCCTTGCCGTCGCCCATCATGCTCTCGAGGGTGAGGGTGTTGACGGCGCCCGCGAAGCGCTCCTTGACCGTCTTGCGGCCGGAGACGAAGTCGATCGCGAGGACGTTCTCCAGGAAGTCGCCGTAGACCTCGCGCTGGATGCGCGCGGCGAAGTCGCGGGCCTCCTCGTACGTTGCGTGCGCGGTGTGCCCCTCCTGCCAGAGGAACTCGGAGGTGCGCAGGAAGAGACGGGGCCGCAGCTCCCAACGGACCACGTTGGCCCACTGGTTGATCAGCAGGGGCAGATCGCGGTAGCTCTGCACCCACTTGGAGAAGTACTCGTTGACGATGGTCTCGGAGGTGGGCCGGACGACCGCCGGCTCCTCCAGCTCCTTGCCGCCCCCGTGCGTCACCACGGCCAACTCCGGCGCGAATCCCTCGACATGGTCCGCCTCGCGGGTGAGGTAGGACTGCGGGATCAGCAGCGGGAAGTACGCGTTCTCGGTGCCCGTCCCCTTGATGCGGGCGTCCATCTCCGCCTGCATCCGCTCCCACAGTCCGTAACCGTACGGTCGGATCACCATGGTGCCGCGCACCGGTCCGTTGTCGGCCAGTTCCGCCTTGTTGATCAGATCCTGGTACCAGCGCGGGAAGTCGTCCGCCCGCGGCGTGAGAACGGGAGCCTTAGCCATGGCGCGATGGTACGGCCCCAAGTTGCCGGAATGTGAATTCTCGCCACAGGCACAGCCGGCGCACAAGCGGGGGCCCGAGACCTCTGGACGCCGCCGCGTACGGGGAGTTACCTGGCATACGGGGGAAGTGCGAGCGCACTGCACGGGGGCCACCTGATCGGTTACTGCGGCAACTCTCGGCGGATTGGGGCGCTTATCCATGACACCTACGCTCGTGCGGCAGCACCTGCCACTCGCGGGGCCGACGCCCCGCGCGGACCCGGGTGCACGCGCGCGTGACTGGTCGGAGATCCAGGAGCGGATGCTGGTCCCGCTCTACGAGGCCGTCTACGAGCGACTGGACGTGGGGCCCGGCACCAGGCTCCTCGCCCTCGGCTGCGGCTCGGGGCTCGCCCTGCTGATGGCGGCCTCCAGGGGCGCGGCGGCCCTCACCGGCGTCGAACCCTCCTCACCCGAACGGCTGGCCCTCGCGCGCGAGCGCCTGCTGTCGAAGGAGGCCGGGGAGCGGGCCGCGGGCGCGCGCGGGGACGGTGGTGGCATCCGCCTCACGGACCGGTTACCGAAGGACACGGCCGGCCCGGGCACGCGCGCGTACGACCTGGTGACCGCGTTCGAGCCGATCGGGTGCCTCGCGGGCGACGCGGACGGGCTCGCCGGTCTGCTCGCGGCCACGACCCCGCTCGCCGCGCGCGGGGCGCCGGTGGTGCTCGTCGGCTGGGGTCCGCCGGAACGCTGCGCCACCTCCGCGGTGTTGCGGATCGCGACCAAGCTGGCCGAGCCGCTGCGCGGCGGCACGGTCCGGCTGCGCCCGGCGCTGCGCGACGACCTGGAGGAGGTCGCCGGGCGGGCCGGTCTGAGGCCGGACGGCTCGGGGCGGGTGGCCTGTCCCTTCGGGTACGCCGACGTGGAGAGCGCCCTCAAGGGCCTGCTGTCCACCGGGCTGTTCGACGCGGCGGTCGCGGCCACGGACCAGGCGCAGGTCGACAAGGAACTGACCGAGGTGCTGCACCCCTACCGGCGCCCGGACGGGACGGTGTGGATGCCGAACGTGTTCCGGTACCTGATCGCGCGGACTCCCTGAGTCTCCCGCGTCCTGTGAGGACCACGCCTCCCCGTGGGCCCTCTCCGGCCGTGTGACGCCGGTGCGCGTCCGCCCGCCCGCGTGCGGCCGCTTCCCGTCCGTACGCCGTGTGGGGCGCCCCTCCGCGAACGGAAGAGCGCCCCACACGGTGTACGGACGGGCCCGGCTCGGCGCCGAGCCGGGCCCGACGGGCCGTCAGCCCATGAACTTCTTGAACTCGTCCGGCAGCTCGAAGTCCTGGGCGCCCTGCTGCGGCAGCCCGAGCGCGTTGCCGCCCTGGGCCTGGGCCTCGCGGCGCCGGGCCTCCTCCAGCTCCTGCTGCTTGCGCTTCATGGGGTTGCCGGAGCGCTGCTTGCCCTTGGCCTGCTTCGGCTGCTTCTTCTGGCGGCCGGCGCCGCCACCCATGCCCGGCACCCCCGGCATCCCGGGCATGCCGCCGCCCTGGGCCATCCGGGACATCATCTTGCGGGCCTCGAAGAACCGCTCGACCAGGCCCTTCACCGCGCTGACCTCGACGCCGGAACCCTTGGCGATACGGGCGCGGCGCGAGCCGTTGATGATCGTCGGCTCGTGGCGCTCGGCGGGGGTCATCGACTTGATGATCGCGGCCGTCCGGTCGACGTCCCGCTCGTCGAGGTTGGCGATCTGGTCCTTGATCTGGCCCATGCCGGGCAGCATGCCGAGCAGCTTGCTGATGCTGCCCATCTTCCGGACCTGCTCCATCTGGGCCAGGAAGTCGTCCAGGGTGAAGTCCTGGCCCTTCTTGGACGCCAGCTTGGAGGCCATTTTCTCGGCCTCTTCCTGACTGAACGTCTTCTCCGCCTGCTCGATCAGGGTGAGCAGGTCACCCATGTCGAGGATGCGGGAGGCCATCCGGTCGGGATGGAAGGCGTCGAACTCGTCGAGCTTCTCGCCGTTCGACGCGAACATGATCGGCTTGCCGGTCACCGAGGCGATCGACAGGGCCGCGCCACCGCGGGCGTCGCCGTCGAGCTTCGACAGCACGACACCGTCGAAGCCGACGCCGTCGCGGAAGGCCTCGGCCGTGTTGACGGCGTCCTGACCGATCATCGCGTCGACGACGAAGAGGATCTCGTCGGGCGAGACGGCGTCGCGGATGTCCGCGGCCTGCCGCATCAGCTCGGCGTCGATGCCGAGGCGGCCGGCGGTGTCCACGATCACGATGTCGTGGACCTTGGTCCTCGCGAACTCGATGGAGTCCTTGGCGACCTGGACCGGGTCGCCCACCCCGTTTCCGGGCTGCGGGGCGTACACGGCCACGCCGGCGCGCTCGGCGACGACGCTGAGCTGGTTGACGGCGTTGGGGCGCTGGAGGTCACAGGCGACGAGCAGCGGCGAGTGGCCCTGCTCCTTCAGCCAGCGGCCGAGCTTGCCGGCGAGGGTGGTCTTACCGGCGCCCTGGAGACCGGCGAGCATGATCACGGTCGGCGGCTGCTTGGCGAACCGCAGCCGCCTGGTCTCGCCGCCGAGGATCGTGACGAGTTCCTCGTTGACGATCTTCAGGACCTGCTGGGCGGGGTTCAGCGCCTTGGAGACATCGGCGCCGAGAGCGCGTTCCTTGACGTTCTTGATGAACGTGCGGACGACCGGCAGGGCCACGTCCGCTTCGAGGAGTGCGATGCGGATCTCGCGCGCCGTGGCGTCGATGTCCGCTTCGCTCAAGCGCCCCTTGCCGCGCAAGTTCTTGAAGGTCGCTGAAAGGCGATCGGAGAGAGTATCGAACACGGCGGCGTCGGTCCTCGGAGTCGGGGGCAGTCTGAGCGTCTTCCAGGGTATCCGGCCGCGCAAGACATTCGTCCCCGCCTGCTGCAATCAGCGGGCGGGGACGTGTGCCGCGCGGCACACGGTCACGCCCGCAGTGTCTCCTCCAGCTTGCGGGTGACGGAGGCGGCCTCGTCGGCGGGCAGGGGCGCGCCGTCCGCTCCGGTGACGTAGAACGCGTCCACGGCGTTCGCGCCGAGGGTCGAGACGTGCATGCTGCGGACCCGCAGCCCCGCGTCCTCCAGGGCCTGGCCGATCCGGTGCAGCAGCCCCGGCGCGTCCTGGGCGCGCACCTCGATGACCGTGGCGTGCCGGGAGGCCGCCGGGGCCACCGTCACCCGCGGCGGAGGCGCGACCACGCCCCTGCGGCGGGGGTAGGCGGCGTCCCGCTCCGCGAGCCGTCCGGCGATGTCCAGCGAGCCGTCCAGGGCGCGTACGAGGTCGGCGCGCAGCCGGGCCGCCTGCGGCAGGGAGCCGTACTCGGCGGCGACCCGCCAGTTCAGCAGCAGGACGGAGCCCTCGACGCCGGTCGGCAGGTCCAGGGCGCGCAGCTCGGCGGTGCGGACGGTCAGCCGGTGCACGGCGAGGACACCGGCCACGGCGGGCAGCACGCCCCCCTGGTCGGGGACGGCGATGAGCAGTTCCACGCCGAGCGGCTCGGGGTCGTCCGCGGGTCCGTCCTCCGCGGGGAGCTCGGTCTGGGCGCGCAGGGCCAGCACCGGGCCGCCGGTGGCGACCGCCTCGATGGCGAGCCGTTCCTGCTCGGCGGTGGGCGCGGCGACGGCGGGTTCGTCCGGCGCGTCCCCGGCGAGCACCGCCGCCACCCGCTTGACCAGGTCCGCCACGAGCGAACCCCGCCAGGACGACCAGGCGGCGGGGCCGGTGGCCAGCGCGTCCGCCTCGGTGAGCGCGTGCAGCAGCTCCAGGGTGCTCTGTGAGCCGACCGCTTCGGCGACCGAGCGGACCGTGGCCGGATCCTCCAGGTCACGCCGGGTGGCCGTCTCGATCAGCAGCAGGTGATGCCGTACGAGCGTGGAGAGGACGGCGACGTCGGCGCGGTCGAAGCCGATCCGGGCGGCGACGTCCTTGGCGATGATCTCGCCCGCGACCGAGTGGTCGCCGGGCCATCCCTTGCCGATGTCGTGCAGCAGCGCGGAGACCAGCAGCAGGTCGGGGCGGCTGACCCGGCGGGTGAACTCGGAGGCGCGGACGGCGGTCTCGATGAGGTGCCGGTCGACGGTCCAGATGTGCACGGCGTTGCGCTGCGGGCGGCAGCGCACCCGCTCCCAGTCGGGCAGCAGCCGCGTGATCAGGCCCTCGGCCTCCAGCGCCTCCCAGACCTCGATGGTGGGCTGACCCGAGCCGAGCAGTGTCACGAGCTGCTCGCGGGCCTCGGCGGGCCAGGGCGTGGGCAGCGGGCGCACGGTGGCGGCGAGGCGCCGGACGGCATGCAGGGAGAGCGGGAGACCGGCCTGCGCGGCGGCGGCCGCGGCGCGCAGGGGGAGCACGGGGTCGCGTTCGGGGCGTGCGGCACGGGCGAGCACCACCTCGCCGTCCTGCTCCACCACGCCTTCGGCCAGCGGGGACCGTTCGGCGGCGGGCTTGGCGCCGCCGCCCAGCATGGCGCGCAGTCGAGGCCGCACGGCGCGTGACCGCAGCACGCGCCCCACTTCGCGCCAGGTGACATCACTCGCGTACGAGATGACGCGGGCCGCCTCGTACACCTGCCGCAGCAGCGTGTCGGCGTCCAGCAGGCCCAGCTCGGCGGCCACCTGGTCCTGTTCCTGGAGGGCCAGCCGGTCGGTGGCCCGGCCGGTGGCCAGGTGCAGGGCGTCCCGCACGTCGAGGAGCCGGCGCCGGGCGTCGTCGAGGCCCTCGCGGGGCGCGTCGGCCAGCCAGGAGGCGGCGACGGCCCGCAGCGCGGTGGCGTCCCGCAGCCCGCCCCGGGCCTCCTTCAGGTCCGGCTCCAGCAGGTACTGGAGCTCGCCCTGGCGTTCGGCGCGCTCGACGCAGAGTTCCTGGAGCTCGGGGAGTCGCTTGGGCGCCTGGTTGCGCCAGTCGGCGAGGACGGCCGTACGCAGTCCGGCCGTCAGACCGGGGTCGCCGGCGAGGTGGCGGGCGTCGAGGAGGCCGAGCTGGACCTTGAGGTCCTCCCCGGCGGTCTTGCGGGCCTCGGCCGGGGTGCGGACGGAGTGGTCCAGAGCGAGGCCCAGGTCCCACACGGGGTACCAGAGCCGGTCGGCGAGGGCGGCGACCGCCTTGGGGTCGGCGCCGTCGTGCAGCAGGAGGAGGTCCAGGTCGCTGCGCGGGGACAGCTCGCCCCGGCCGTAGCCGCCGACGGCGACCAGGGACACGCCCTTCAGGTCCTCGGTGCCGGCCGTGAAGAGCCCCGACAGCCAGTCGTCGGTCAGTTCGGCGAGGGCGGAACGGCGCGGCGGCCCGGACCGCGCCCCCTCGGTGAGGAGGCGCAGCCGGGCCGCCGCGTAGCCGCTGGGTCCCGAGTCCTCTGCATCCTTGCGCACGTCCGTACTCGTCACCCAGCGACTCCTGTTCTGTTCTGCCGTCAGAGCGCGTCCGGGCCGCGCTCGCCGGTGCGGACCCGTACGGCCGTCTCGACCGGGAGGGACCAGACCTTGCCGTCACCGATCTTGCCCGTACGGGCCGCCTTGACGATGACGTCGATCAGCTGCTCGGCGTCGTCGTCCTCGGCCAGCACCTCGATGCGGATCTTGGGAACGAGGTCGACCGTGTACTCGGCGCCGCGGTAGACCTCGGTGTGTCCCCGCTGACGACCGTAACCGCTGGCCTCGGTGACCGTCAGGCCGTGGACGCCGAAGGCCTGAAGGGCTTCCTTGATCTCGTCGAGCCGGTGGGGCTTCACGACGGCGGTGATGAGCTTCATGCGTCCACCTTCTTGCTCGCGTCGGTGACCGCGGTCGGGAGGGCGGTCGTGCGGGCGGCGCCGCCGCCGGCCCCGCTGAAGTCGTATGCGGTCTCGGCGTGCTCGGCCTGGTCGATGCCGGCCACCTCGTCGTCCTCGGAGACCCGCATGCCGATGGTCTTGTCGAGGAGGAAGGCGAGGATCGCGGAGACCACCAGCGAGTAGCCGAGGACCGCGAAGACACCGGCGCACTGCTTCCACAGCTGGTCGAAGGAGTGGTCGCCGTAGAAGACGCCGGTCGCCGTGGACTGGCCCTTGCCGCTGGCGAAGAAGCCGATCAGCAGGGAGCCGACGACACCGCCGACCAGGTGGACGCCGACGACGTCGAGGGAGTCGTCGTAGCCGAACTTGTACTTCAGGCCGACGGCCATGGCGCACAGCAGACCGGCGATGGCACCGACGGCGATCGCGCCGAGCGGGGTGACCGCACCACCCGAGGGCGTGATGGCGACCAGACCGGCGACCGCACCGGAGGCGGCGCCCAGCGTGGTGAACGCGCCGTGCCGGATCTTCTCGTAGGCGAGCCAGGCCAGCATGGCGGCGGCGGTGGCGACCTGCGTGTTGACGAACATCAGCGCGCCGACGCCGTCGTCGTTGCCGAGCCACGAGCCGGCGTTGAAGCCGAACCAGCCGAACCACAGCAGACCGGCGCCGAGCATGACCAGCGGCAGGCTGTGCGGGCGCATCGGGTCCTTCTTGAACCCGACGCGCTTGCCGATGACGAGGATCACGCCGAGGGCCGCGGCACCGGCGTTGATGTGCACCGCCGTACCACCGGCGAAGTCGATGACACCCAGCTCGAAGGCCCAGCCGCCGGCGCCCCAGACCCAGTGCGCGACCGGGAAGTAGACGACCGTGGCCCACAGGGCGACGAACAGCGCCCACGCGGAGAACTTGACGCGGTCGGCCAGCGCACCGCTTATCAGGGCGGGCGTGATGATCGCGAACATCATCTGGAAGACCATGAACACGAAGATCGGGATGGTGTAGCCGTCCCACAGCTCCGTCAGGCCGATGTTGCTGAGACCGACCCAGTCGGAGTTCCAGCCGATGAGGCTGCCGGAGTCGGTGCCGAAAGCGAGGGAGAAGCCGTACAACACCCACAGGATGGTGACGATGCCGATGCTGATGAAGCTCATCATCAGCATGTTGAGCGTGCTCTTGACGCGGACCATGCCTCCGTAGAAGAAGGCGAGGCCCGGGGTCATGATCAGCACCAGGGCGGAACAGATGAGCATGAAGCCTGTGTTCGCGGACGACAGCGTGGGTGCGTCCGCCGCAAGCGTGATGGCTGCTGCCATCGGCGTCTCCTCGTCGTAGGTACGGCCCCGTGCGGGCGAAGCCAGAGCGGGTCGTGAGGGGTGGGCCGGTTATGCGCCATGAGATTCGCGCAGCGCGGTTTCGGTGGACGCCCCTCGTTGTTTCGCCGCGGTGACGAAGGCGCCTCGTGCGTTACGCCTCGATGAACTGGCTGATGTTCGCCGAATGGATCGTTATCGTGGCGCAACCTTCGGAGAACGCAATAAACCGGCCGCGGGCGGCCTTCCGAATGACCTGGCATGGGGGAGCCGAGTCGGGCAGTTCGGGAGGGCCGGCCGCGGCCGGAGTTCCGGGGTTCTGCTCGGTGGAGCAGCGGGATCAGACCGCTTCGGCGGTCTCCGGCAGCTCGATCGTGAGGCGCTCGGTCAGGTCCACGACCTCGGAAAGATCACCGAAATCGCGTACGGCGCTGTCGACCGTCTTTCGGATACGAGTGTTGACGCGCTCGGAGCGCACCTTCTTGGCCTCCTTCATGGCCTGGGTGGCGAGGGTGGCGCTGTGCTCGGGCTCGCGCTGGAGGAGGTGCACCGTGGCCATCCCGATCAGGTTCAGCACATACGACCGCTGGTGGTCGTGGTCGCCCGCGAACAGCTGCACGGCCTTGCGCATCAGGGGCTCGGCCAGCGAGGCGTAGGTGGGGCTGCGGCCGGCGACATAGGCGAGGTCGCGGAACGAGTGGCTGTTCTCGCCGTAGAGCTCGGCCTCGGAGAAGAAGCGGATCCAGTCGGGGTCAGGCTCGTCCCACTCGTCCGACTCGGCGAAGGTGTCCTCGGCCATCCGCACCGCCCGTTTGCACCGGCCGGGCTGCCCCATGTTGGCGTAGGCGCGGGCCTCCATCGCATACAGCATGGACTGGGTGCGCGGGCTCGCGCAGTCCCGGCTGCCGTACTGCGCGAGGTGGATCAGTTCCAGGGCGTCCTCGGGCCTGCCGAGGTGGATCATCTGGCGGCTCATGCTGGACAGCACGTAACTGCCGAGCGGCCGGTCGCCTGCCTCCTTCGCCGCGTGCAGGGCGAGCACGAAGTACTTCTGCGCGGTGGGCTGGAGCCCCACGTCGTAGCTCATCCAGCCCGCGAGCTCCGCCAGTTCGGCGGCGACCTTGAACAGCCTCCGCGCGGTGGACTCGGGCTGCGGCTCCTGGAGGAGGTCCGTCACCTCGTGCAGCTGCCCGACGACCGCCTTGCGGCGCAGCCCGCCGCCGCACTGGGCGTCCCACTGCCGGAACATCACGGTGGTGGACTCCAGCAGGTCCAGCTCGGGCCGGGAGAGCCGGCCGCGGGCCCGGCTGGTCGGGACCGAGTCCGGTTCCTCGATCGGGGCGGGCGGCGAGGGGACGAGCCAGCGCTGCATGGGCTCGATCAGGGACGGGCCCGCGCACAGGGCGAGCGAGGTCCCGAGGAACCCGCGCCGCGCCAGCATCAGGTCGCTGCGGGAGAACTCGCTGAGCTGGGCCACCGTCTGCGGGGCCGTCCACGGCAGGTCGACGCCGGTCACGGAGGGCGCCTGGCGCGCGGCCCGCAGCCCGAGGTCCTCCACGGAGACGACACAGCCGAACCGCTCGGAGAACAGCTCGGACAGGATCCTCGGGATGGGCTCGCGGGGGTTCTCGCCGTCCAGCCAGCGACGCACGCGCGAGGTGTCCGTGGAGATGTGGTTGGCGCCCAACTGGCGTGCCCGGCGGTTGACTTGACGGGCGAGTTCGCCCTTCGACCAGCCGCTGCGCACGAACCACGAAGAGAGCAGCTCGTTCGGGCGCTTGTCTCCGCCCGCAGCGTTGTTTCCGCTTCCGCCGTTGCCGCTCACTGGAACGCCCCCATCCCTGAGACCACTTGTCACTGAGTGCGCCAAGCCTTATCAGAATGCCGGTAAATACCGCCTGCCGTACGGTACTTGTCACCCTTCGAACGGAAAGCCGACTTGCCTCCGGCATACCCACAAGCGCATGTGCCTCCAGGACCCGCACACTCAAAGTAATCCTACGATCACGGCTCCGGCCACGAGGATCCCGGAAACGCCACCATTCGCCACCCCTTCGAATGAACTCCCGGTGGCTCGTACGCGATTCACTTGACATAGGACGGCCGGAAGTGGGCGGAGCGAAGCACGCAGGGGCGCGCGCCACCCGACACACCACCCGGAGCGCTTCCGGGCGCTGCCTGGATCGAGCGGCCGGCGGGAAGCGGAAGCACACAGAGTCACGACGAACGATCGCTGCGTAACCATCGGCGCGTCGAACCCGTTGGAGGGGGCATGGGCTTCACGATCGGCGGCATTCGCGAGATCCGCTCCGGCGCGCGCAGGCGCGGTCGCTCGTCCGAGTGCACCGCCGTCGCCGAGTTCACGGGGCTGTGGGGCTGGGAGGCGGTGCCCGGCGCGCGGGCCGCGGCGGGCGTCTGCTCGTGCGGGCGTTCCGACTGCCGCGAACCCGGCGCGCATCCCCTGCCGTTCGCCCCCCGGGTCCCCGCCGGGGCCACGCTCGACGAGGTGAGCAGGACCTGGTCGGAGTTCCCGGGCGCCGCGGTCATGCTGCCCGTCGGCCGCGCGTTCGACGTGCTCGACGTCGCCGAGCCCGCCGGCCTTCGCGCCCTGGTCCGGCTGGAGCGCATGGGTCTCCCCCTCGGCCCGGTCACCGCCACCCCCGGGGGCCGCACCCAGTTCTTCGTCGCCCCCGGCGCCGCCGCCGGACTGGCCGGGCTGCTCTACCGCATGGGCTGGGACGACCCGACCGCCCTGGACCTGCGCGGCCTCGGCCCCGGCAGCTTCATCACGGCCCCGCCCTCCGACCGCGGCGGGCTCGGCCCGGTGCGCTGGCTGCGCCCACCCGCGCTGGACTCGGCCACCCGCCCGCCGGAGGCCCGCCTGCTGCTGGGCACCCTGGCCTATCTGGCCCACCGGTCGCGCGCCTGAGCGGTACGGCGCGCCCACAGCCGAGCGCCCGCTCCCACTGCACCTGGGGGCGGGCGCTTGCTGTTGTGCGGCGTCCGGACCGGCGCCGCTCTCGTGGATCCGGCCTCTCGCCGTCGTGGGACCTCGGTGACCGGTCGCCGCGGGCGGTGGCCGATGGCGCTCAGTCGCCGATAAGGGCATCCACGAAGGCCTCCGGCTCGAAGGGCGCCAGGTCGTCCGCGCCCTCGCCGAGTCCGATCAGCTTGACCGGGACGCCCAGCTCGCGCTGGACCGCGATCACGATGCCGCCCTTCGCCGTGCCGTCCAGCTTGGTCAGGACGATGCCGGTGATGTTCACGACCTCGGCGAAGACACGGGCCTGGACGAGACCGTTCTGCCCGGTGGTGGCGTCGAGGACCAGGAGCACCTCGTCGAGCGGCGCGTGCTTCTCGACGACCCGCTTGACCTTGCCGAGCTCGTCCATGAGGCCGGTCTTGGTGTGCAGCCGCCCCGCGGTGTCGATGAGGACGACGTCCACCCCCATCTCCTTGCCCTCCTTCACCGCGTCGAACGCGACGGAGGCGGGATCGCCCGCCTCGGGGCCCCGCACGGTGTGCGCACCGACCCGCTCGCCCCAGGTCTGGAGCTGGTCGGCGGCGGCGGCACGGAAGGTGTCGGCGGCGCCGAGGACGACGGTCCGCCCGTCGGCCACGAGCACGCGCGCGAGCTTGCCGGTGGTGGTGGTCTTGCCGGTGCCGTTGACCCCGACGACCATCACGATGCCCGGCTTGCGCTCCTCGGGCTCGGTCTTCACGGTGCGGTCGACCTCGGTGCCGACCAGCGTGAGCAGCTCCTCGCGCAGCAGGCTGCGCAGCTCCTCGGGGGTGCGGGTGCCGAGCACCCGGACGCGCTCGCGCAGCCGATCGACCAGCTCCTGGGTGGGCTGCACGCCGACGTCGGCGGTGAGCAGCGTGTCCTCGATCTCCTCCCAGGTGTCCTCGTCGAGGTGCTCGCGGGAGAGCAGCGTGAGCAGTCCCTTGCCCAGGGCGTTCTGCGAGCGGGACAGGCGGGCGCGGAGGCGGACCAGCCGCCCCTCGGTGGGTTCCGGGATCTCGAGCTCGGGAACCTCGAGAGGGGGGACGACGGGCGGTTCCTCGACGGCCGTGCCGGTCGAGCCGCCGTCGGGAAGATCCACCTCCTCTATCGTGCGGCGCGGTTCGTCGCGCGGCGTCTCGGCCTCGTCGCCGACGTGCGGCTCGGCCGGAGGGGCGGTGATGTCGGGCGCGGTGGGGGGCGGCGGGGGCAGCGACTTCTTCCGTCGGCTGCCGACCACGAGCCCGCCGAGCACACCGAGCACGACCACGGCGATGACTACAGCAAGGATGACGGTTTCCATAACGCGTCCAGTATCCATCCCTCCCCGCCCGGGACCCTGCTGCCCGGCCCGTACGGCCGGGCCCTGTCAGCTCTTGTGCAGCGCCGCCCGCGCCCGGAACCGCAGGCGCAGGCAGCGTTCCACGGTCTCCTCCGACGCGTCCTCGGGGCAGCAGCAGTGCTCGGCGAGCCACCGCAGGTCGTCGGGGTCGAGCCAGAGGGCGACGCGCCCCCGGTCGGCCTCGTCCCGCGGGTCGGTCGGCACGACGGGTCGGGTCATGGCCCGAGCCTACGGCCGGCCGGACGGACCCATGGCCATCTGACACCCCGTCAGCTACCGTCCCCCCACATCCGCCGAAGGGGGCCTGCCATGCCCGTCACCGTCGTCCGTTTCAACCTCGTCGCTCCCGGCGCGACCCCGGCCGAGCTCGGTGTGCGGTACCGGGCCGCTCTGGAGATGGCCGCGTACGCCGACGAGTGCGGGGTCACGACCGTACAGACCGAGGAGCATCACGGGGCCGAGAACAACTGGCTGCCGTCGCCGTTCGCCTTCGCGGGCGCCGTGCTCGGCGCGACCCGGCGGCTCGCGGTCACCGTCTCTGCGGTGATCGGTCCGCTGCACGACCCACTGCGGCTGGCCGAGGACATCGCGGTGCTCGACCTGCTGAGCGGCGGCCGGCTGGCCACGGTCGCCGGGATCGGATACCGGCCCGAGGAGTACGAGCGGGCGGGGGTGGACTGGAAGCGGCGCGGGCGGCTCCAGGACGAGCTGCTCGACACCCTGCTCAAGGCCTGGACCGGCGAGGAGTTCGAGTACCGGGGCCGTACGGTACGGGTCACCCCGCGGCCGTCCTCCGCACCGCACCCGCTGCTGCTGGTCGGCGGCTCCTCGAAGGCGGCCGCCCGCCGGGCCGCCCGGCTCGGCCTGCCGTTCTTCCCCAGCGCACACCTTCCGGAGCTGGAGGCGTACTACAAGGAGCGGCTCGTGGAGTACGGGACGGAGGGCTGGACGATGATGCCGGCCGCCGAGACCCCGCTGCTGCACATCGCCGAGGATCCGGACCGGGCGTGGGCCGAGTACGGCGAACACTTCCTGCACGAGGCCCGGACGTACGCCTCCTGGCAGTCCGGCGAGATCCGCTCGGCGGTGCGCTCGGCGGCGGGCAGCGTCCGGGAGCTCCGCGACGAGGGGGTCTACCGGATCCTCACGCCGGACGAGTGTGTGGCGCAGGGGCTCGACAACCTCGTCCTGCATCCCCTGGCCGGCGGGATGCCGACGGCGGAGGGCTGGCGCGGACTGCGGCTGTTCTGCGAGAACGTACTGCCCCGGCTCGACGGGTGAGCCGGGGCGGTACGTCCTACGGGTATCGAGGAGCGGGCAGCGGGGATGTGGCCCGGCTCCTCGAGTCCAGGGGGCTCGATGGCCTCTCGGAGAGGCTCAGCCCATCTCCTCCAGCGACTTGCCCTTCGTCTCCTTGACGTACTTCAGGACGAACGGGATGGAGAGCGCGGCGAAGACCGTGTAGATCACGTAGGTCGCGGAGAGGTTCCAGTCGGCCAGCGACGGGAAGCTCGCGGTGATGGCCCAGTTGGCGATCCACTGCGCGGACGCGGCCACGCCGAGGGCGGCGGCACGGATCCGGTTGGGGAACATCTCGCCGAGGAAGACCCAGACGACGACACCCCAGGACAGGGCGAAGAAGAGGACGAAGACGTGCGCGGCGATCAGGGCGATCCAGCCCTGGGTGGCCGGCAGCTTGCCGTCGACCAGGTCGAAGGAGAACGCCCAGGCCTCCAGCGCGAGGCCGACGACCATGCCGACGGAGCCGATGAGGGCCAGCGGCCTGCGGCCGACGCGGTCCACGAAGATCATCGCGATCACGGTGCCGACGATGTTGATGATCGACGTCGTGAAGGAGTAGAAGAACGAGTCCGTCGGGTCGACGCCGACCGACTGCCACAGCGTCGAGGAGTAGTAGAACGCGACGTTGATGCCGACGAACTGCTGGAAGACGGACAGGCCGATACCGACCCAGACGATCGGCTTGAAGAAGAAGGAGCCGCCGAGCAGGTCCTTGAAGGTGGACTTGTGCTCGCTCTTCATCGCGTGCTCGATCTCGGCGACGCGGGCGTCCAGGTCGATCTTCGCGCCCTCGACCTCTTCGAGGATGTCACGGGCCCGCTCGCGCTTGCCGACGGAGATCAGGAAGCGCGGGGACTCGGGGATGGCGAAGGAGAGCAGACCGTAGAGGACGGCCGGGACCACCATGACGCCCAGCATGACCTGCCAGGCCTCCAGGCCCATGAGCTCGCCGCGCTGGTCGCCGCCGGCCGCGTTCAGCAGACCCCAGTTGACCAGCTGCGAGATCGCGATGCCGATGACGATCGCGGCCTGCTGGAAGGAACCGAGGCGGCCGCGGTAGGCGGGCGGGGCGACCTCCGCGATGTAGGCGGGGCCGATGACGGAGGCCATGCCGATGGCGAAGCCGCCGACGACCCGCCACAGGGCGAAGTCCCACAGCGCGAAGGGCAGGGCCGAGCCGACGGCGCTGACGATGAACAGCACGGCGGCGATCTGCATGACCCGGATGCGGCCGATGCGGTCGGCGATGCGGCCGGCGGTCGCGGCGCCGATGGCGCAGCCGATCAGGGCGATGGCGATGACCTGCGCCAGGGCCGCGGAGCCGACGTCGTAGCGGTCCCGGATGGCCTCGACCGCGCCGTTGATGACGGAGCTGTCGTAGCCGAAGAGGAAGCCGCCCATCGCGGCCGCCGCCGCGATGAAGATGACGTGCCCGAGATGATCGGGGTGAGCCGTCCCGGCTCCTGACTTTTGTGCCTGCTCTGTGCTGGTCACGTTCAACTCCTCGGGCCGCCGGCAACGCCGCCGACGGGATCAACACCTCCAGATAGGTGGTACCTGAAGGTAAAAGCAACGGTGCCGAGACTATGCCTTCAAGTGTCGAAGTCAAGAGGGGGTGACTGTGACTTTTCAGCGCACACGTGAGGAGCATGTGTTCAACTCTTGAAGAACCACTCGGGGCTTGCCTTCGGATACCCCGCTCCGGGCCGTTCAGCGCAGGCGCTGGCTGATGACCTTCGACACACCGTCGCCCTGCATGGACACGCCGTACAGCGCGTCGGCGACCTCCATCGTGCGCTTCTGGTGCGTGATCACGATCAGCTGCGAGGACTCCTGGAGCTCCTGCATGATCCGGATCAGCCGCTGCAGGTTGGTGTCGTCGAGCGCGGCCTCGACCTCGTCCATGACGTAGAACGGGCTGGGCCGGGCCTTGAAGATCGACACCAGCATGGCGACGGCCGTCAGCGACCGCTCGCCACCGGAGAGCAGGCTGAGCCGCTTGACCTTCTTGCCGGGCGGCCGGGCCTCGACGTCGACGCCCGTGGTGAGCATGTTGTCGGGGTCGGTCAGGATCAGCCGCCCCTCACCGCCGGGGAAGAGCCGGCTGAACACACCCTCGAACTGCAGAGCGGTGTCCCGGAACGCCTCGGTGAAGACCTGCTCGACCCGCTCGTCGACCTCCTTCACGACCTGAAGGAGGTCGGCACGGGTCTTCTTGAGGTCCTCCAGCTGCTCGCTGAGGAACTTGTGCCGCTCCTCCAGCGCGGAGAACTCCTCCAGGGCAAGCGGGTTCACCTTGCCGAGTTGCTGATAGGCGCGTTCGGCCGCCCGCAGCCGCTTCTCCTGCTCGGCCCGCAGGAAACGCCTCGGCAGGTTGCGCGGGTCCTCCGGGTCCTCCGGCAGCACCTCGCCCTCGGCGGGCGGCGAGGGCGGCACCGGCTGGTGGGGCCCGTACTCCGAGACGAGCCCCGCGGGCTCCACCCCCAGCTCCTCCAGCGCCTTGGTCTCCAGCTGCTCGATCCGCATCCGCTTCTCGGCCCCGAGCACCTCGCCCCGGTGGACCGAGTCCGTCAGCTTGTCCAGCTCGGCCTTGAGGTCGCGCCCGGCGGTGCGGGCGGCGGCCAGCTCCTGCTCGCGCCGCGCCTTGGCGGCGTCGGCGGCGACCCGCTCCGCCTCGGCCCGCCCGAGGGACACCTCGACATGGGCGAGCAGCTGGCGCGCACCGGAGGCGACGGCCTCCGCGACGGCGGCCTCGTGCCGCAGCCGTGCCCGCCGCTGCTCCGCACGCGCGCGTGCCTCGCGTTCCGCCCGCGCGGCCCGGTCCAGCGAGTCGGCCCGCCCGGCCAGCCCCTTCACCCGCTCCTCGTGCGTACGGACCTGGAGCCGCGCCTCCATCTCGGTCTGCCGGGCGTTGGCCCCGTCCGCGGCGAGCCGGTCGCGCGCGGAGGTGTCGGGCTCCTCCTCGACCGGCATCTCCTCGGCGACGGCCAGCCGTTCGGCCAGTTCCTCGGCCTCTTCGACGGCCCGGTCCAGCGCCTCCTGGGCCCGCGCCGCGGCCGCCGTGGACCGCTCGGCCTCACCGGCGGCGCCCCGCGCCTGTCCCGCGAGCCGCCCGAGCTGCTGGGCCACGGCCGACTTCTCCCGGTCGGCGGCCCGCCGCCGCTCCCCCGTCTCCTCGACGAGCGCGGCACACTCCTTGCGCCGCTCCCCCGCCTCGAGCTGCGCCCGGGTCAGCTCCTCGCACCGCACCGCCAGCTCCTCGAGCTCGGCGGCGGCCTCGTCGACGGACGCCTGCACCTCCAGCAGACTGGGCGCCCCGGCGGACCCGCCGTGCGCGAAGTGCGCCCCCAGCAGGTCACCCTCGGCGGTCACGGCGGTGAGATCGGGCCTGGCGTAGACGACCTCCTCGGCGTCCTCCAGCGTGCCGACGACGACGATCCCCCGCAGGAGACGCCGTACGGCGGGCAGCAGATCGGCCGGGCCGCGGACGAGGTCGGCGGCGTACCGCGGTCCCCCGGTCTCCCTCGGTCCCTCCGCCTCCCCCGGCTCCTGGGGTACGTCGTCCGGAGCGCCGCTGAGCAACAGCGCGGCCCGGCCCCCGTCCTGCTTGCGCAGCAGGCGGATCGCCTCGGCGGCCGCGGCCGGACCGGTCACGGCGAGGGCGTCCGCCGCCGCCCCGAAGGCCGCCGCGAGCGGGACCTCGTAGCCCTGTGTCACCGTCAGCAGTCCGGCCGCCGGGCCCAGCAGTCCGCTCAGCCGGTCCCGTGCGCCCAGCAGCGCGCCCGTGCCGTCCCTGCGGCGCAGGCCCATCGCCAGGGTCTCGTGGCGGGCCTGGGTCGCGGCGCGCCGGCGTTCGGCTCCCGTGAGCGCCTCGCGGGCGGCGGTGAGAGCGGCCTCCGCCTCGACGAGGCCCTGCCTGGCGGCCTCGTGCTGTTCCCCGAGTTCCTGGTCGTCCGCGTCGAGGCCGTCGACCTCCGCCTTGAGCTCCTCGTACTCCTCCTGCGCGGTGACGGCCCGCTCCTGGGCCTCGTCGCGGGCGGCGGCGAGCCGGTCGATCTCCGCCTGGGCGGAGGCGGCACGCGAACGGGCCGCGTTGACCTGGCCGTTCAGCCGGGCAAGGCCCTCACGCCGGTCGGCGATGGCCCGGGCGACGTCCTTCAGCCGCCGTTCCTCGACGGCGAGCTCCCGCTCCAGGTCGGCGCGGTGGGAGACGGTGTCGTCGAGTGCGTGCTGGGCAGCTTCGAGGGCGGCCTCCAGCTCGGCCTCCTGCTCGCGGACCCGGGCGGCCTCGCGCTCCATGTCCTCGGGATCGCGGCCGCGGCGTTCCTCGGGCGGCGCGGAGGTGGCGCTCTTCACGCGGGCGTCGGCGAGCGAGATCGTGCCGCGGACGCGTTCGGCGAGCTGGGACAGCTCGTACCAGGTCTGCTGGGCACGCTGGAGGCGCGGCGCCAGCCGGCGGACCTCGTCCTCCAGGAGGGCCTCCCGCTGGAGCGCCTTGCGCAGTTCCTGCTCGGCGGCTTCCTTGCGCTCCTTGAGGGCGGCCTCGTCGGCGACCTCGGTCCGCAGGGCCTCCCGCAGCCGTACGAGATCGTCGGCGAGCAGGCGCAGGCGGGCGTCGCGCAGGTCGGCCTGGATGACGGCGGCGCGGCGGGCGACGGCGGCCTGGCGGCCGAGGGGCTTGAGCTGACGGCGCAGTTCGTCGGTCAGGTCCTGCACGCGCGCGAGGTTGGCCTGCATCGCGTCCAGTTTCCTGAGGGCCTTCTCCTTGCGCTTGCGGTGCTTGAGGACGCCCGCCGCCTCCTCGATGAAGGCGCGGCGGCCCATGGGATCGGCGTGCAGGACGGAGTCGAGCTGGCCCTGGCCGACGATGACGTGCATCTCGCGGCCGATGCCGGAGTCGGACAGCAGGTCCTGGATGTCGAGGAGGCGGCAGGTGTCCCCGTTGATCTGGTACTCGCTGCCGCCGTTGCGGAACATGATCCGCGTGATGGTGACCTCGGCGTACTCGATGGGCAGCGCCCCGTCGGAGTTGTCGATGGTCAGGGACACCTCGGCGCGGCCCAGCGGGGGGCGGCCGGTGGTGCCGGCGAAGATGACGTCCTCCATCTTGCCGCCGCGCAGCGACTTCGCGCCCTGCTCGCCCATGACCCAGCTGAGCGCGTCGACGACGTTGGACTTGCCCGAGCCGTTCGGTCCGACCACGCACGTGATCCCCGGTTCGAACCTGAGCGTGGTCGCCGAGGCGAACGACTTGAACCCCCGGAGGGTCAGGGCCTTGAGGTGCACGGCGCTGGACTCTACCTTCCGGGGGTGTCTCACTCCATGAACCCGCGGTTTCACCCATGAACGCGCAGGGCACACCAAACGTTAAGAGACTGAAAGGGTGCGCGGGGGAAGCAATAGAGCGAGCAGGACGACGGCGGGAAAGACGAGGCGGGGGAAAGAAAGAAGGGACGCCGAAGCGTCCCTTGCAAACTCTGACAACTTAGCGGTCCGACGCGGTGAGATGAGCCGCCCGACCACTGCGTGTGCCGTTGTGCAGCGGTGCAGCGATCAGGTGAGCGCAGGCTCCGCCTGGCGTGCGTCGATGCTCTCCAGAAGCGATTCGTGAGAAGCGGCAGCCGTCAGCGCGTCGTTCTCGGCCTGGATCCGTCCGAGCTCGGATTCCAGGTCCTGTACACGCTGCTGCAGCCGTCGCATCTCGGCGAGGAGTCGCGGGTCGGAGCCGCCGACGTAACCGAGAAGCGCCTTTGCCATGATGGATGGTCCTCCACAATGAGTGACCGACCGAAGCGGTGTGGGTCGTGAGGGATTCGCACCCGCGGTGCTTGCCAGGATCTTGGTTGTGCTGCCGTTCATCCATGCCAAACAGCTGAGGTGCGGGGGGTGCTTTCAGCGTCTCACCAAAAAGTTTGACGGTCAACACGATCACGCCCCGTATTGGCGGGCATCCCGGTGGCGCGCGGCCTGAACGGCGGCGCTGCGACTCCTGCGGGGCCCTCGGGGCGTGGCGATCATCCTGACGTGCCGAGCCTTCCACCGCAAGCAATTCTTGGCAACCACCTGCCCCTTTTCATCGGGGCAGGTGCCGTTGGCATGTACCGGAGCTCGTTCCGGGCCGCGTCGCGTGCATTCCTCAGCGGATCGCGAAGCCGTCGTAGCCGCCGCGCGGTGTGTCCCATATCTCGGTGACGCCGTCCACCCGGCCGGGCGTGTCGTCACCCAGAAGCCACCCGAGCAGTCCCTCGCAGCCCTCTCGGGCCCCCTCCGCGACGACCTGGACCCGTCCGTCGGCCAGATTGAGAGCAAAGCCACTCAGGCCGCCGATCTCCAGCGCCTTGGCCCGGGTGAACCAGCGGAAACCCACACCCTGGACGCGCCCGCGCACCCAGGCGACCAGCCGTACATCCTCGTTCATGGGTGCAACCTAACCGGGCAAAGTCGCTCCGGGCACTTCCTCCCCCAGAGCCATGCGGTACCGTCCCCACCCAATGATTCTCATATGAAACTCACTCGATCGGGTGAGCCAGGTTGACCAGAGGGCGCAGGAGGCGCGCGTCGCCCCAGCACTTCGGCCGACCGCTGGGAACACCGCTTGGACGAGAGGCAAGGACATGGGACGCCACCGACGCTCCGCCGCCGGCCGCGCCGCCACGAGCCGCGCCACGGGGGTCACACAGACGCAGGGCTCGCACGCGGACCGTCACACCCCGCAGGACCCGTACGCCGACGAGCGCCCCACGATGGGCATCGCGCCGTACCTGAACCCGGAGGCGTACGCCGACACCGTCGCCAGGAGCCGGGAGTACCTGTACGCCACCGGCGACGAGTACGCCCACGACGACACCACGGTCTTCTCGGTGGACGGCTTCCGGCCCGACGACGGTGACCTGCGGCCGGGCTCGAACCGGGCGGCGGCCGGCCGCCGCCGCAAGCGCAAGGTCGCCACGCCGGTCAAGACGGGCCTGCTGGGTGTCTCCGCCGCCGTCGCCATCGGCACCGTCGCGGTGGCCACGGGCGTGGTGCCGGGTCTCGACAACTACCAGCTCGGTGGTGGCGGCGGCTCGGCCGACAAGGTGCAGGCCGCCGACTCCCCGACCAACTCGGCCTCCGAGCAGGGCGGCACGTCCGGCTCCGCCGACACCGAGCGCGGTGGTACCTCGACCAGCCGCGATGCCGGCCGGTCCACCTCTCCCTCGGTCTCGCCGACGCCTTCCCCCTCCACCTCCACCGCGTCGGCGTCACCGACCGAGACGGCCACCGAGAAGCCGCAGGCCACGCCCTCGAAGAAGCCGAAGACCACTCCGTCCAAGTCGAACGCGGCCACCAAGGCACCGGGGAAGCCCGAGTCCCCGGTGACGGTCTCGGCCGAGGCGCAGGCCGCGGCCGAGGTGCTGAAGCTGGTCAACGAGGAGCGGGCCAAGGTCGGGTGCAGCGCCGTCTCCGCCAACAGCGCGCTGTCGGAGCTCGCCGGGAAGTTCAGCGACGACATGGCCGCGCGCGGCTTCTTCGACCACACCGATCCGGACGGGGCGACCCCGTGGGACCGGGCCGCGAAGGCCGGGATATCCGACCTCGGCGGCGAGAACATAGCCCGGGGCCAGGCCGACGCGGCCGCGGTCATGGAGGCCTGGATGAACAGCCCCGGCCACAAGGCCAACATCCTGAACTGCGACTTCAAGACGCTGGGCGTAGGTGTCCACCTGGGCTCCGGCGGCCCCTGGTGGACGCAGGACTTCGGCTACTAGGGCCGAAGAGGGGTCGAGCGGCGGGTGCCGGACCCCGCAGAAACGATCAAGCAGCCTGGGTGCGGCCGGCCAGGAAGACCTTCGCGGTCTCGGCGACGCGCCGCCCCAGGTGTTCCGCCGTCGCCACGTCGGCCTTGTGGACGCCCTCCGGGCCCTCGTCGACGTTGGTCTGCGCGGCCGCGCCCAGGAAGACGCCCAGGCGGTTGAGGTCGTGCTCGGACGCGGTGCTGCTGTTCCAGCCGGGCAGCAGACCGAGGTTGACCCAGTGCATGCCGAGCTGCGCGGCGAGGATCTGGAAGAACTGCAGCGTGTGCAGCTTGTCGCCGCTCTTGGAGCCGGAGTTGGTGAACCCGGCGGCGAGCTTGTCCTTCCACGCCTGGGTGGCCCAGCGCGCGGAGGTCGCCTCGGCGAAGGCGTGGAAGGCACCGGACGCGGTCCCCATGTAGGTCGGCGAGCCGAACACGATCGCGTCGGAGGCGTCGAGCAGCGTCCACTGCTCCTCGGTGATCTCGTCGACCTTGATCAGACGCACCTCCGCCCCGGCGTCGGCGGCCCCGGCACGGACGGCCTCGGCGAGCACGGCGGTGTGACCGTAGCCGGAGTGATAAGCGACAGCGATAACGGGCGTGGACATGCGGAACTCCTTGAACAGTGCAGGTCGAAAGCGGCGACCACAGGAAAGCACTAACTTTTGGTTAGTGCAACCTGCCAGCTAGCGCTGCCTTCGAGTACGCTGGAGGCATGGACGCCACCCAGCAGCGCGCGGAGGACCAGGACCTCCCGTTCAACGTGTTCGCCAAGGCCTGCCCCTCGCGCGGCACGCTGGAGCACGTCACGGGCCGCTGGGGCGGACTCACGCTAGGAGCGCTGTACGAGGGTTCGCTGCGCTTCAACGAGCTGCGCCGCCGGGTGGACGGCGTGAGCGAGAAGATGCTGTCCCAGACGCTGCACGCGCTGGAGCGTGACGGCCTGGTGCACCGCGAGGCTCAGCCGACGAACCCGCCCCGCGTGGACTACGAACTGACGCCGGTGGGACGCGAGGTGGCCGAACGGCTGCTGTCCCTCATCCACTGCGTGGAGGGGCGCATGGGCGACGTCCTGGCCGCCCGCGAGCGCTACGACGGGACGCGCGGCACCCTCTGACACCTCGGGCAGAAGTAGCTGGACCGGTTCATCCACGGGCGCCGGGCCATCGGCGTGGCACACCGCCTGCAGGGCAGGCCCTCACGGCCGTACGCGTCCAGCGACCGGTCGAAGTAGCCCGACTCGCCGTTGACGTTGACGTACAGGCTGTCGAAACTGGTGCCGCCCACGGCGAGGGCCGCGTTCATCACGTCCCGGACGTGACCCAGGAGTTCGAGCGTGCGGGGACGGGTGAAGTTCGCGGTGGGGCGGTCGTAGTGCAGACGGGCACGCCACAGCGCCTCGTCCGCGTAGATGTTGCCGACCCCGCTGATCAGCGACTGGTCGAGCAGGGCACGCTTGATGGTGGTGCGCCTGCGCCGCAGGGCCTGGTGGAACGCCTCGTCGTCGAACAGGGGGTCAAGGGGGTCACGGGCGATGTGCGCGATGACGTCCGGAAGGCCGTCGGGGGTGGTGTCGTGCAGCGACAGCCCGCCGAAGGTGCGCTGATCGACGAAGCGCAGCTCGGTGTCGACCGTGTCCGCGAAGCGCACCCGGACGCGCAGATGCTTCTCGTCGGGGGCCCCGTGCGGCTGGACCAGGAGCTGCCCGCTCATCCCGAGGTGGGCGAGGACCGCCTGGTGCGTGTCCGTCAGCGGCAGCCACAGATACTTGCCCCGGCGGCTGGGGGTGCCGATGCGATGGCCCTTGAGCCGGTGCGCGAAGTCGTCGGAACCGGCGACATGACGGCGTACGGCACGCGGGTGCAGCACCTCGGCCTCGGCGACCGTGCGATGGGCGACCCACCGCTCCAGACCGCGCCGGACGACCTCGACCTCGGGCAACTCGGGCATGGGATCCCCTGTACGGAGCGCCCGCCTCCTACGGGGGCGGGCGCTCGTCTCGTACTGCTGTTCTACTTTTCTGCTGTGCCGCTGTTCGTCAGGCGGAGGCGGACTCCGGGTCCGGGCTGCCGTCGGCCGCCTGGACGGCCTCGACGGCCTTCGCCGCCTTGGCGCGCTCGTCCGCCGCGGCCCGGATGGACCGCCATGCGGACTCTGCGGCCTGCTGCTCCGCCTCCTTCTTGCTGCGGCCGGTGCCGGTGCCGTACGAGACGCCTCCGACGCGGGCAGCAGCAGTGAAGGTCTTCTCGTGGTCGGGGCCGGTCTCCGTGACCAGGTACTCGGGGACACCGAGGCCCTCGGTCGCGGTGAGCTCCTGGAGACTGGTCTTCCAGTCCAGGCCGGCACCGAGGTTCGAGGACTTCTCGATCAGCGGGTCGAACAGGCGGTGCACCAGTTCGGAGGCCGCGTCGAGGCCCTGATCGAGATAGACCGCGCCGATCACCGCTTCGAGGGTGTCGGCGAGGATGGATGCCTTGTCCCGGCCGCCCGTGCCCTCTTCACCCCGGCCGAGCCGGATGAAGGAGCCCAGGTCGAGGCCACGGCCGACCTCCGCCAGCGCACGCGAGTTGACCACCGCGGCCCGCAACTTGGCCAGCTGGCCTTCGGGCAGGTCGGGGTGGGTGCGGTACAGCGTGTCCGTGACGACGAGGCCGAGTACGGAGTCCCCGAGGAACTCCAGCCGCTCGTTCGTCGGCAGACCGCCGTTCTCGTATGCGAAGGAACGGTGGGTCAGCGCACGCACCAGAAGGGCGGACTCGAGCTGATAGCCGAGCCGCCCTTCCAGAAGCGTGTGGGACGAGGCCGTGTTCTCCGCCTTTTTCTTGGCGGTCGTGTCCGCCTTGGCGTCAGACATGGAGCCTCTCACCAGCCGCTCAGACCTCGAGAACCTGGCGCTTGTTGTAGGTGCCGCAAGACGGGCACGCAATGTGCTGCAGCTTGGGCTCGTGGCAGCGCTCGCACGCAACCAGGGTGGGGACCGCAGCCTTCCACTGCGACCGGCGGTGGCGCGTGTTGCTGCGCGACATCTTCCGCTTCGGAACAGCCACGGCTACTTCTCCTGCTTCTCGTTGGCGCGCGCCGGTCGAGGCGCTTCGCCACTCATCTCGTCCTTCTCGCCGTCTTCGAGTGAACCGGCGAGTCCCTGCAATGCCGCCCAACGGATGTCGGTGGCGTCGTGGTGGTGGTCCGGGTCGTCCGTGAGCCGCGCTCCGCACTCGGAGCACAGGCCCAGACAGTCGTCCTGGCACACCGGCTGCAACGGCAGTGCGAGCACCACCGCGTCACGCAGCACGGGTTCGAGGTCGAACAAGCCGTCCTCGATGAAGAGCCTGTCCTCGTCTTCCTCGGCGTCGTCGACCGGCTCCGCTTTGGGGCGGCCCCGGTCGTCGGCGTCAGGGTACGAGAACATCTCCTGGAAGTCCGCTTCGAGCTCCAGCTCCAGCGGCTCCAGACACCTTACGCACTCCCCCTCGGCCTGTGCACGGGCGGTGCCTGTGACGAGCACACCTTCCATGACCGACTCGAGTCGGAGGTCGAGCTCCACCGGGGCGCCTTCCGGCACTCCGATCACTCCCTGGATCCCGAGATCCCTGGGAGCGTCGAACTCGCGGGTCAGGCGCTGTAGCGCACCAGGACGCCGCCCCAGCTCGTGCGTGTCGAACACGAGAGGCTTGCGGTGGTCGAGGCGGGCGTTCAGGGCCATTCCTGCTTTCGATCTTCTGAGCTCGGGGGGCGCTGCCCTACTACGGTGCTGCGGGCAGCTGTAATCGCGGACGTACACGCGACCGAAGAGCCAGGATACTGGAGCATTCGCCCACAGCCCAATCCGGGGCCCTCGCCCGGGCCGCCCCGGTGCTACAGGCCGCGTTCCTGCTCGTAGGCGCGCAGCTGTTCGGCACTGATCATGCCGGTGTCGAAGAGGCTGGTCTCGTCCAGGGCGTATCCCTGCTGGCCCTGCTGGCCCTGCTGGCCCTGCTGGACCTGCTGCTGGGGCTGCTGCACGGCCTGGTTCGGGTCGTACGGGGCCTGCTGGGTGTCGTAGCCCTGGTACGCGTACGGGTCGGCCTGCTGCTGGTAGCCGTAGGCGTCCTGCCGGCCGTAGTCCTGCTGCTGTTGCTGCTGCTGATAGCCGCCGTAAAGGTCCGGCTGCTGCTGGTAGCCGTAGGCCGGCTGCGGTTCCGGCTGGTCGTACGGCTGCTGGACGGGCTGCGCCGCCGCGGCGTCCTGCTCCGCGAGGGCGGTCAGGTCGGCGAGGTAGTCGGCGTCGGAGGAGTGCTGGAACATCGTGGCGTCGTCGGCGAGGGCGCCGAGGTCGTCCGTGGCGATACGTCCGTGCAGCTTCTGGCGGCCGCGGCCGACCGCGTCCAGGGTCTTGGCGAGGACCGCCTCGAAGGCACCCAGTTTGGTGTCGACGTAGGCGTCGGCGTCGCGGCGCAGGGTCTCGGGGTCGTGGCTGCGCTCGGGGGCGTCCTCGTCCTCGTAGCCGTTCTCGTCGGTGCCGGGGCCGGTACCGAGGAGCTTCTCGCGGCCGCGGCCGACCGAGCCGAGCGTCTTGGTGAGGACGACCTCGAAGTTGGCGAGCTTGGAGTCGACGTAGTCGTCGGCCTCCGCGCGGACGTCCTCGGCCTCCTTGCGGGCCTCGGCGAGGATGCGGTCCGCCTCGGACTGCGAGCGGCGGGCGATCTCGGTGTCGGAGATCAGGGAGCCGCGTTCGGCGTGCGCGGTGGAGATGATCCGCTCGGCCTCCTGGCGGGCCTGCTCGACCATCTGCTCACGGCCGCCGATCAGCTCCTCGGCCTGGGCGAGGGAGTCGGGAAGGGCCGCGCGCACCTCTTCCAGCAGGGCGAGCAGGTCCGCGCGGTTGACCACGCACGAGGCCGACATCGGCATCGACCGGGCACTGGAGACCGCCGTGACGATCTCGTCGAGCTTCTTCTGCACGTCCACCGGTTGCTCGCCACTCTCTGCGCTGTGTTGGAGACGGACGGGACGACTGTACGGCCATGAGGTGCCCGCCGGACACCGGGTGACGGGCCGTCAGCGGACCGGTCCCGGGGTCAGTCCTTCCTGAGCCTCTGGGCCAGTGCTTCCAGCACCAGCGGCGGCACCAGGTGGGAGACGTCGCCGCCCCAGGTGGCGACCTCCTTGACCAGGGAGGAGGAGAGGAAGCTGTACGTGGGGTTGGTCGGCACGAACAGCGTCTCGACGCCCGACAGGCCGTTGTTCATCTGGGCCATCTGCAGCTCGTAGTCGAAGTCGCTGACCGCCCGCAGACCCTTGACGATGGCCGGGATCTCGCGCTGCTTGCAGAAGTCGACGAGGAGGCCGTGGAAGGCCTCGACCCGGACGTTGCCGTACTCGGCGGTGACCTGGCGGATCAGGTCGATCCGCTCGTCGATCTCGAACAGGCCCTTCTTGGCCTTGTTGATCATGACCGCGACATAGACCTCGTCGTACAGACGAGAAGCGCGGGAAATGATGTCGAGGTGTCCGTTGGTGATCGGGTCGAACGACCCGGGACAGACGGCACGGCGCACTTGTGGGCCCTCGCTCTCCAGTCCGGTCATCGTGCGTCTTCGCACGTAGAGGCGGCGCGACCGTACCAAAACGTTCCCTCGCCGTAGCGACGGGCCCGAAGTGCCTCGAAGCCGTCCGGCCAGGGGAACTCCCCGCCTCTGGTGCTGCGCTCCACGGTGACGAGGGCATCGGCCGCGAGCCAGCCCTCCGAGCGGAGTGTGAGCAGAATCTCCCGAAGATCGTCGTTCGGGACGGCGTACGGGGGATCGAGAAAGACCAGGTCGTACGGGTCTGTCGGCGGTGTCCGGATGATCTGCTGGGCCTTGCCCGCCCTGACCTCCGCGCCGGGCAGGCCGAGGGCCTTCACGTTCTCCCGGACCGTGCGCGCCGCCCGCGCGTCGGCCTCGACGAGCAGGGTGTGGCCCGCGCCCCGGGAGAGGGCCTCCAGGCCCACGGCGCCGGAGCCCGCGTACAGGTCGAGGACGCGTTCGCCGCGGAGGGGGCCGCCCAGCAGGGACTGCCAGGTGGAGAAGAGAGCCTCGCGTGCGCGGTCGGAGGTGGGGCGGGTGCCGGTGCCTGGCGGGACCGCCAGGCGTCGTCCACCGGCTGCGCCGGCGATCACGCGGGTCATCTCGGGGTCCTTGTTCGGGGGCGGGTACCCGTCCAGTCTGGCAGGCCCGGGTGTGCGGGTGCGCTCCGGCGGGAGCGGCCGCGGGCCGTGGACGCGCGCACCCCGGCGGCCGAGCCGCGTACGGGGGCCGCCCCGCGTACGGGGCGGCGGCCGGCCTCAGCCCTTGTCCAGGTACTGCTCCCGCTCTTCGTCCAGGAGGGCGTCCAGGGCCGTGCGCAGGCCGGGCAGGGTCTCCAGTTCCGGATCCGCGGCGACCAGGCGGACCGCCTCCTCGCGTGCCTCCGCGATCACCTCCTCGTCCTCGATGACCGCGAGTACGCGCAGGCTGGAGCGGGCACCGGACTGGGCCTGGCCCAGGACGTCGCCCTCGCGGCGCTGTTCGAGGTCGATCCGGGAGAGCTCGAAGCCGTCGAGGGTGGCGGCGACGGCGTCGAGACGCTGACGGGCCGCGCTCGCCTCGGGCATCTCGGAGACCAGGAGGCACAGCCCGGGCGCCGAGCCCCGGCCGACGCGACCGCGGAGCTGGTGCAGCTGGGAGACGCCGAAGCGATCGGCGTCCATGATCACCATCGCGGTGGCGTTCGGGACGTTGACGCCGACCTCGATGACGGTGGTGGCGACCAGGACGTCGGTGTCACCCGCGGCGAAGCGGCGCATGACGGCGTCCTTGTCGTCGGGAGGCATGCGGCCGTGCAGGACCTCGACGCCGAGGCCGTGCAGGGGCCCCTTGGCGAGCTGGTCGGCGATGTCCAGGACCGCCAGCGGCGGCCGCTTCTCGGCCTCGTCCTCCGGGGACTTCTTCTTGGCCCCGGCCTTCTTCGGGCTCCCCGGTTCGTCGACGTCGTCGCCGATGCGCGGGCAGACCACGTACGCCTGATGGCCGTTGCCGACCTCCTCGCGGACCCGCTCCCAGGCGCGGGCAAGGAAGTGCGGCTTGTCGGCGGCCGGGACGACATGGCTGGCGATGGGCGAGCGGCCGGCCGGGAGCTGGTCCAGGACGGATGTCTCCAGGTCGCCGAAGACGGTCATGGCGACGGTGCGCGGGATGGGCGTGGCCGTCATGACGAGCAGGTGCGGGGGCTGCTTGCCCTTGCCACGCAGGGCGTCGCGCTGTTCGACACCGAAGCGGTGCTGTTCGTCGACGACGACCAGCCCGAGGTCGTGGAAGCGGACCTTGTCCTCGATCAGCGCGTGCGTGCCGATCACGATGCCGGCCTCTCCGGTGACGAGGTCGAGCAGTGCCTGCCTGCGGGCGGCCGTGCCCATGGACCCGGTCAGCACCACGACCTTGGTGGCCCGCTCGGACCCGCCCAGCATCCCGCCCTCGGCCAGCTCGCCCATCATCTCGACGACGGAGCGGTGGTGCTGCTGGGCGAGGACCTCGGTGGGGGCGAGCAGGGCGGCCTGCCCGCCGGCGTCGACCACGGCGAGCATGGCCCGCAGGGCGACCAGGGTCTTGCCCGAACCGACCTCGCCCTGCAGCAGCCGGTGCATCGGGTGGTCCGTCGCCAGGTCGTCGAAGATCTCCTTCGAGACCTTCTGCTGGCCTTCGGTGAGGGTGAAGGGGAGACGGGCGTCGAAGGAGGTCAGCAGGCCGTCGGGGGCGGGCTCGCGGGGAACGGCCGGGAGTTGGGCGTCGGCGTGGCGGCGGCGGGCGAGCGCGACCTGGAGGACGAACGCCTCGTCCCACTTCAGCCGGGCGCGGGCGTCGGCGATGTCCGCCTTGGTCTGGGGCCGGTGGATCTTCAGCAGGGCCTCGGGGAGGGAGACCAGGCCGCGGCCGTCGCGCAGCGGGTCCGGGAGGGGGTCGAGCACCTCCTGCGCGCTGGGCAGGACGGTCTGGATCGCCTTGCCGATCTTCCAGGACTCCAGTTTCGCGGTGGCGGGGTACAGCGGGATGAGGGCGCCGGCCCAGGTCTCCACCGATTCGTCGGTGTCGGCCCGCAGCAGTTCGTAGGCCGGATGGGCCAGCTGGAGGCGGCGGTTGAAGACCGAGACCTTGCCCGAGAACATCGCGCGCGTGCCCGGCAGGAGATCCTTGTGGGGTTTGTGGACGCCGCTGCCGAAGAAGACCAGCTGGAGCCGGCCGCTGCCGTCGGTGATGGTCACCTCCAGGCGCTGGCCCTTGCCCCGCGGGGCCTTGGCCGAGGCGAAGCTGTGCAGGCGGGCGTCGGCGACCTGGGCGACCACGGTGACGTGCTCGTCCATGGGGAGGTCGGCGAGGTGGGTGAGCTGGCCGCGCTCCTCGTATCTGCGGGGGTAGTGGTGCAGGAGGTCGCCGACGGTATGCAGGCCGAGGTGCTCGGCCATCACCTTCGCGGTGGCGGGGCCGAGCACTGACTTCAGTGGTTGTCGCAGTGGTTCATTCAGCGCGGGCACGAGATCCATTGCACACCACGCCACTGACATTGCCGTATACGTGTCCCGAAACCCCTGGTCAGACGGCTCGTTCGGGCTCTAGGATGGCGCGCTCCGGCCATCATCCGCGGTCACCGCCCCACCGGGACCGCCCGACCCCGCGCCGTGCTCCTCCCCCAGCCCGCGGCGCTGCAGCGATGGACTCCCAGACCTCACAGTCATCCCAGGCATCCCAGCCGCCTCACACGTTCCAGGTCGACCTGCGTGGTCTGGTGGACCTGCTGTCCCATCACCTCTACTCCAGCCCCAAGGTCTACCTGCGGGAACTGCTCCAGAACGCCGTGGACGCGATCACCGCCCGGCGGGCCGAGGAGCCCGATGCCCCGGCGCGGGTGCGGCTGTTCGCGACCGAGGGCCGGCTGCGGGTGGAGGACTCGGGCGTCGGGCTCACCGAGGCCGACGTGCACAGCCTGCTGGCGACGATCGGGCGCAGTTCCAAGCGCGCCGAGGGGCTCCAGGACGTCCGTTCGGACTTCCTCGGGCAGTTCGGCATCGGGCTGCTGGCCTGTTTCGTGGTGGCCGAACGGATCCGCGTGGTCAGCCGCAGCGCCCGCACGCCGGACGCGCCGCCGGTGGAGTGGACGGCGCGCGACGACGGCTCCTACACCGTGCGGACGCTGGCCCACGAGGAGCGCCCCGAGCCGGGCACCACGGTGCATCTGGTGGCGCGCGCCGGTGCCGGCGAGTGGCTCGCGGAGCCGCGGGTGCTGGCACTGGCCCGGGACTTCGGATCACTGCTGCCGTACGACGTCCGGGTCGGCGAGGAGGCGGTCACCGATCTGCCGGCGCCCTGGAACCGGTCCTACCCCTCCCCCGCCAACCGGCGGGTGGCGCTGGCCCGGCACTGCCACGAGCTGTTCGGGTTCACGCCGTTGGACTCGGTGGAGCTGGACCTGCCGGTGGCGGGGGTCCGCGGGGTGGCGTACGTGCTGCCGTCGGCGGTCAGCCCGGCGCAGCGTGCCGGTCACCGGGTGCACCTCAAGGGGATGCTGCTGACCGAGCGGGGCGAACAGCTGCTGCCCGACTGGGCGTTCTTCGTGCGCTGCGTCCTGGACACCGACAGTCTGCGGCCGACGGCCTCGCGGGAGTCCCTGTACGAGGACGAGACGCTGGCCGCGGTCCGGGAGGCGCTGGGGGAAAGGATCCGGTCGTGGCTGACGGGTCTGGCCGCCGGTGATCCGAAACGGCTGGCGGCCTTTCTGGAGGTGCACCACCTGGGCGTGAAGTCCCTGGCGCGGCACGACGCGGAGATGCTGCGCACCATGCTGCCGTGGCTGCCCTTCGAGACGACCGACGGCCGGCTGTCGCTGGAGGAGTTCGCGCAGCGGCACCCGGTGGTGCACTTCACCCGGACCGTGGAGGAGTTCCGGCAGGTCGCGCCGATCGCGTCCGCGCAGGGCGTCGGGGTGGTCAACGGCGGTTACACGTACGACAGCGAGCTGGTCGAGGCGCTGCCTTCGGTGCGGCCGGGGACGGTGGTCGCCGAGCTGGACGCGGACACCGTGACCGCCCATCTGGACACCGTCGCCCCGGCCGACGAGCTGGCGCTGGCGGGCTTCCTGGCGGCCGCGCGGGCGAGGCTCGACCCGCTGGGCTGCGATGTCGTCCTGCGGGCCTTTCACCCGTTGTCGGTGCCCGCGCTGCATCTCGACGACCGGGGTGCGCGGCACGAGCAGGCACGCGCGCAGGCCGAGGCGCAGGCCGACGACCTGTGGGCGGGCATTCTGGGCTCGCTGCGCGGGAGCGCCCCGCGCGCGCGTCTGGTGCTCAACCATCTCAACCCGCTGATACGGCGGATCAGTTCGCTGAACGATCCCGAGCTGATCGGCACCGCCACGGAGTCGCTGTACGGGCAGGCGCTGCTGATGGCGCAGCGCCCGCTGCGGCCCGCGGACTCGGCGCTGCTGAACCGGGCGTTCATGGGCCTCCTGGAATGGGCCACGCACGGGGAGTCGGCACACGGGGAGCCGACAGAGGAACAGGGCGGTCACTGATGAGCGAGATCACGGACTTCGACTCCCTCCGCCGGGCGATGGCGGAGAACGGCGAGCAGCCGGAGGGCCCGGCCCGCAACGCCCGCGCGGAGCAGTTGCTGGTGGAGGCCGAGAGGCTCGGCATCCCGCTCGCCGTGATCGAGGCGCTCGGGCACCAGCTGAAGGTCTACAACTACAGCTCCGAGAAGGCGAAGATGTTCGTCCCGTTCGCGCGCCTGCTGCGCATGTGGGACGAGCGGCCCGAGGACTTCGACGAGTACGAGACGCACTCGCTGCACTGGGTCTTCAAGTGGATGTCGGCCGGCATGCTCGACCAGCCGCACGTGCCGCTGGCGGCGGTCGAGAAGTGGCTCGGCGAGATGGAGCACCGCTACCGGATCGCCGGGCACTCCGCGCGGGCGGTGCGCAGCGCCGAGTTCAGCGTGGCCGCGCACGTGGGCGACGTGGAGCGGGCGGAGCGGGCGTTCGCCGCGTGGCTGGCCGCGGACCGGGACACCATGGCCGACTGTCACGCCTGCGAGCTGCACGGACAGGGCTGGTGGCAGGCGGAGCGGGGCCGGGACGCGGAGGCGCTCGCGCTGTGGGCGCCGGTCCTGGAGGGCGAGTACACGTGCGCGCACGAGCCGCACACGGTGCTCGCGTCGTCCCTGGTGCCGTTGCTGCGGCTCGGTCGCCCGGAGGAGGCCCGCGCGCACCATCTGCGCGGCTTCCGGCTGGTGCGGTCCATGGAGAGCATGCGGGGGGCCTACGCCGACCACGTCGAGTTCTGCGCGCTGACCGGCAACGAGGCGCGGGGTCTGGAGCTGCTCGCGGAGCGGCCGGCGTACTTCACGGACGAGGGCCATCCGCACAGCAGGCTGGAGTTCCTGAGCGTGGTGGTGCTGCTCATGGAGCGGCTGGCCGAGCTGGGTCTCGCCGGTCAGCGGGTGCCCGGGCCGGCCGGGCGGGAGTGGACGGCGCGGGAACTCGCCGAGCACGCGCGCGCGCAGGCCCTGGCACTGGCCGCACGCTTCGACGAGCGCAACGGCACGTCGCACGTCAGCGAGCGGGCACGCGCGCGTATGGCCCAGCAGCCCCTGGTGGAGCGGCTGCCGCTGGGCGTACGGGCGGCTCGTCCCGCCTCCGCGGTGGCCGCGGCGGCGCCCGGGGCGGCCGCTCCGGCCCCGGCGTCGGTTCAGGAGGCGGGCGAACCGGACCTGGCGGACCTGCTCGCGGAGGCCCAGCGGCTGTCCGACACGCTGCAGCCGCAGGCCGTCGAGGCGTGGGCGCGGGTGGCCCGGCTGGCCGAGGAGGTGGACGGCGTCGAGCTGGGGGCGCGTGACCGCGCGGAGATCGCCGACCACGAGGCGATAGGTCTCGGCCCGGACGGCGCCGACGCGTTCGAGCACGCCGCCGAGCTGTACGCGCGGGCGGGCGACCCCGGCGAGGCACTGGCGGCACGCGCGCGTGCGGCGTACGTCCGCGCGCTGTCCGGCGAGATCGACGAGGCGCTGGCGGCGGTCGCCGAGCCGTACGACCGGGTGCTCGCGCTGTACGCCGAGGGCGACACGGAGGTGCCGCAGGCGGCGGGTGTGCTGATGGGCCGGGCGCGGATCCTGATGCGGCGGGTCCACGAGGCCGAGGGGGAGGTCGTCGACGAGGCGGTTCTCGCGCAGGCGGAGGCCGCGGTGCGGGAGCTTCTGGCGCTCGTCGACGGGCGCGCCGGGACCGACGTACGGCTCGCCGCCCGGGTCGCCGAGGGGCACGCGATGCTGGCGGAGCTGGCGACGCACTCGGGGAACCCGGAGGCGGGCGCGGAGCTGTTCGCGCGGGCCGCGGCGGAGTTCATCGCGACGGGTCTGCCGTGGTTCGCCGTGGAGTACGAGGCGCGGCTGGCCGGTCTCGCGCATGAGCTGGGTGACATGCGGGAGGCCGAGCGGGCCCTGCGGGCGGCCCTGGAGCACGGCGGACCGTATCTGGAGGCGGTCGGGCGGGCCCAGCTGCACCTCCAGCTCGCCGAGGTCGTCGGGGGCCGGGGGGAGGCCGAGGAGGCCGCGGAGAACGCCCTGGAGGCGGCGCACTGGGCGGACGAGGCGGGTGCGGGCCCCACGCTCGGCGCGTGGGCGCGGCACCAGCTCGGCGGGTTCCTGGTGCGGCAGGGCCGCTGGGCCGAGGCCGCGGAGGTGCTGGAGTCCGCGCTGGCGGAGCTGACCGCCGAGACGCACGGCGACGGCGCGGTCGTCCAGACGCAGTGGTGGCTGGGTGACTGTCTGAGCGAGCTCGGGGAGCACCGGGACGCCGCCGAACGCCGGCTCCAGGCCGCCGAGATCGCCCGGACCTGGCCCGAGCAGCACGATCACGCGACCCTCGCCCACCTGGCCGCCGAGTCGCTCGGCCAGGCCGGTCTGCGCAGCGAGGCGGACCAGGCCTACGCGCGGGCGGGCGAGCTGTGGCGCGGTCTCGGCAACGTCCACGGGCTCGTGCGCTCGCTGCGCGCCCGCGCGTGGCTGGCCCTGCGCGCCGAGGACGGGACGGACGCGGCACGCGATCTGATGACGAGTGCCGTGGAGGAGTGCGCGGACGCGTTCGACGCGGCGGACGACGACGAGGCGCGGCTGCGGCTCGTCTCCGAACTCGGCCACACCCACCGCCAGTTCGGTGATCTGCTCGCCCGTTCCGCCGCCGAGGACGCCGACGACGACTCGATCCGGGCGACCCTGGACGAGGCGCTCTCCCAGATGGCCGAGGCCGTCGCGGTGTTCGTCGCCCTGGGCGAGGGCGCTGTGCACGCCCGGACCGGCGCGGAGCTGGCCGCGGGCTGGCTGGAGACCGACCTGGGACGCCCCGCGGCGGCGGCGGCACGCGCGCGTGCCGTGCTGCGGGCCTACGCCGACGCCGAGGGCGATGCCGACCCGGACGCCTACGGCGGCAGCGACGAGGACGGGGAGGACGAGACGGTGCGGGCGCGGCGGGCCGAGGCGGAGCAGTTGCTGCAGGCGGCGGAGGAACAGAAGGATCGTTGAACGATCCCGTCGCCCGCCTCACCCCCGCCGCCCCGGCTCACCCCGGCTGCCCCGGCTGCCCCGGCTGCCCCGGCTGCCTCACCGCCTCCCGCCCTCGTGCTTCACGGCCGTGCGAGGGCACCCCTACGTCACCTCTACTCCACCCCGATCAACACCAACGCACCCTGCCGTCCTCCCCGGTACACCACCGTGTCCACGGCGAGGTAGGCCTCCCGCACCCGTGCCTCCAGGTGCTCGGCGACGCCGTCGGGCGCCTCGTCGCCGAGCACGAGGGTGACGAGTTCGCCGCCCGCCGCCAGCATGCGGTTCAGGACGGTCTCGGCGGCGGCGGTGACATCGGAGGCGATGACGGCCACGTCGCCGTCGATCAGCCCGAGGACGTCACCGGCCTGGCAGATGCCGGCCATGGTCCACGACTGGCGCTCGGCGACGGCGACCTCGGCGTAGCGGGTGGCGCCCGCCGCCGAGGTCATGGAGACGACGTCCTCGTCGAAGCGCCGGTCGGGCTCGTGCACCGCCAGCGCGGCGATCCCCTGGACCGCGGACCGGGTGGGGATGAGCGCCACCCGGATGCCCTCCGTGCGGGCCTGCTCGGCGGCCGCCGCGGCGGTGTGCCGCAGATCGGCGTCGTTGGGCAGCAGCACGACCTCACGCGCGTGTGCCCGTCGTACGGCCTCGACGAGTTCTCCACTGGCGGGCGGCTCCCCGGGGCGCGCGAGCACGGTGGTCGCGCCCGCCTCGGCGTACAGCCCGGCCAGGCCCTCGCCGGGCACCACGGCGACGACCGCCCGCTGGACGCGCTCGCGCGGCGGCCGCTCACCACCGCGCGTGTGCGCGTCGTCGGCGCCGAAGTGGGTGATGCGGATCCGGTACGGCCGGCCCGCCTCGACGCCCGCCTCGACGGCGGCGCCCGCGTCGTCCACGTGCACGTGCACGTTCCACAGGCCGTCGCCGCCGACCACGACCAGCGAGTCGCCCAGGGCGTCCAGCCGCTGCCGCAGCCGCGCCACGGCCGGGTCCTCGGCCTCCAGCAGATAGATCACCTCGAAGGCGGGACCGCCTGCGCCGCCCTCGCCCCCGTCGCCTTCCGTGCCTTCCTCACCGTCTCCGGCGCCTTCGCCGTCCGGTCCGCCGTCGGCGCGGTCCGCCGCCCGCGCGGCTTCCACGCGCCCGTGGGCCGCGGCTGCTGCGGCGGCCGCCGACGCGGCGCCCGAGAGCTCCGGCAGCTCCCCCGTGAACGTCTCCACCAGCGCCGCGAGGACCGCGACCAGCCCCCGGCCGCCCGCGTCCACCACTCCGGCGTGCTCCAGGACGGCGAGCTGGCCCGGGGTGGCGGCGAGCGCCACGCACGCCCCCCGGTGGGCCGCCCTGGCGACCGTCCCGCAGTCCCCCTCGGCTCCCTCCGCCGCGTCGGCGGCGGCCGAGGCGACCGACAGCACCGTGCCCTCCACGGGATGGGCGACGGCCTGGCGGGCGGAGTCGGCCGCGTGCCGCAGGGCCAGGCCGAGACCGTTCCCGTCGGCGTGAGGGGCCTCACCCTCGGCGGTCAGCACCTGGGCCATGCCACGCAGCAGCTGCGCGAGGATCGTCCCCGAGTTCCCGCGCGCCCCGATGAGCGCGCCGTGCGCCATCGCACGCACGGCGTCGGCGAGAGAGGGGTTCCCGGCGGGCACGGAGCCGGCGCCGGAACCGGCCTCGTAGCCGGCGAACACCGCCTCGACGGCGGTCGCCGCGGACTCGACGGTCAGGTAGAGGTTGGTGCCGGTGTCCCCGTCCGCGACGGGATAGACGTTGATCGCGTCGATCTCCTCGCGCGCGCGGCCCAGCGCCGCGAGCGCGAGGCCGCACCAGGTGCGCACCGCGAGAGCATCGAAGAATGTCTGCGGCACCTGCGCCACCTGCGCCTCCTTGAGCTGCTGGACTGGACGCAGCGTAGACCCCGGGGCGGTGTCGGCCGGAAAGCGGGCCGGACAGGAGCGGCCGGGGACCGACCGGGGCAGGGGGGCAGGCCCCTGAGCAGCCATGGTAGTTTCGTTGCACCGGCGCAGTCGTTGTATGCTGCTCCGGTTGCCCGATCCGCATCGGGCCATCCCCTGGCAGCGCCACTCAGATCCTAGATCCTGATCCCGGCATGCCGGGATCATCCGTAAGTGCATCTGAAGTCTTTGGAGTGACCCGTGGCTGCCAACTGCGACGTCTGTGGCAAGGGGCCGAGCTTCGGCAACAACATCTCGCACTCGCACCGCCGTACGTCCCGTCGCTGGAACCCCAACATCCAGCGCGTCCGTACCGTGGTGGGCGGGACGCCGAAGCGCGTGAACGCTTGCACCTCGTGCATCAAGGCCGGCAAGGTCTCGCGCTGACGCATATCCCCCCGCTCTCGACTCCGCTCGAGCAGGGGGGAACCCCAACGCGCGCGGCCACTGCTGGTTCGCTGCATAGAGCCGGTCCACCCAGGTGGGCCGGCTTTCTGCTGCGCCCGTGCTCCCGCCGCCTGACAGAATCCGGGGAATGCGCTTCGGCATCCTGGGCGCCCTCGACCTCCGCACCGACGACGGCACTCCTGTCGACCCCGGCGGTCCCCGTCCCCGCGCCCTGCTCAGCCTGCTGCTGCTCGACGCCGGCCGCGGCGTCTCCGTGGAGCGCCTGACCGACGGCCTGTGCGGCACCGAGCCGCCCGCCGGAGCGGCCGACGCGCTCCAGTCCCAGGTGTCCCGGCTGCGCCGCCGGCTGGCCCCGCACGCGGAGATCGAGGCCAGCCCCGCCGGCTACCGGCTGGCCGTCCCGCCCGACGCCGTCGACCTCCACCGCTTCGAGCGGCTGACCGGGCAGGGGCGGGCCGCCCTCGCCGCCGGGGATCACGCCCGGTCGGCCGCCCTGCTGCGCGAGGCCCTCGCCCTCTGGCGCGGCCCGGCCCTGCCCGACCTCCCCGACGCGCACGCCGAGCGGATCCGGCTCGACGCACTGCGGCTGAGCGCCGTACAGGATGAGCGCGCGGCCGAGCTCCTGGGCGCGGCCGCGGGTCTGCGGGGCACGGTTCTCCTCGGCGACCCCGATGTCGTCCGCACGGTCGACGACGTCCGCGGGAGGCCGGCCCCGCAGGCGTACGAGAAGGCCTTCGCGCTGGGCCGCGACCGCCGGTCGGCGGCGGTCGGCGGCGGTCGGCGGCGGTCGGCGGCGGTCGGCGAACCGTACGGGGAGGGTGGCCGTAGCCGGGCCGTGCGATCGCCCTGGGCAACTACGACGGCGACCCGGGCCGCGCGGGCGCGTTGGCGGTCTCCCGGTCGGAGCAACTCACCTACGACCGGCGGGACACGGCAGCGCAGAAGCGGATCCTGGCCGAGCGTTTCGCGGGGATGGGCTGGGAGGCGCCGAGGGTGCTCGGGGCGGCTCGCGGACGCCGACCGGCTGTACTTCGACGCGATCGCGCAGATCCACGTCGACCGCCTCACCGAGGGCCGGGTGGCGCTGCTGGGGGACGCCGGATGCGGCGCGACCATGGGCGGCATGGGAACGGGCGTGGCCGTCGTCGGCGCCCATGTACTGGCCGGTGAGCTGGCCCTCGCGGGCGGGGACCACCGCAGGGCGTTCGCCGAGTACGAGAGCAGGATCCGCTCCTTCGCCAAGGGCTGCCAGAAGATCTCCGGCAACGCGGGCCCGTTCTTCGCCCCGCCGACCGAGCGGCGCATCCGCAGCCGGGACCGGATGTACCGGCTGCTCGGCTCGCGCCCGCCGGCCGGTGTCTACAAGCGGCTCACCGAGAAGGCGGCGACCCGGCATCAGGCTCCGGTCGTATCCCGCGTGAGGTCCCACCCGTGGTCCACGGGACCGATGCCGGCTCCGAGCGCGAACCCGGCCGCGATCGCCCCGGTGACATAGCGCTTGGCCGCCGCCACCGCCTCCGGTACGGGGCTGCCCTTCGCCAGCTGTGCCGCGATCGCGGACGCGAGGGTGCAGCCCGTGCCGTGCGTGTGCCGGTTGTCGTACCGCGGCGCCCGCAGCCAGTGCTCCTCACGCCCGTCCGTCAGCAGGTCGACGGCGGCACCGGGGAGATGGCCGCCCTTGACGAGCGCCCAGCGCGGCCCGTACGCCAGCACGGCGGCCGCCGCCTCCCGCAGCTGCTCCTCCGACTCGACCCGCACGCCCGTCAGTTGGGCCACCTCGTCGAGGTTCGGGGTGGCGACGGTGGCGAGGGGCAGCAGTTTCGTCCGTACGGATTCCAGTGCGGAGGCGGCCAGCAGCGGGTCCCCGTGCTTGGAGACCCCGACCGGGTCGACGACGACGGGAGCGCCGGTGCCCGCGAGCAACTCGGCGACCGCCTCGACGAGTTCGGCGGAGGCGAGCATGCCCGTCTTCACCGCCTGGACGCCGATGTCGTCGACGACGCTGCGGTACTGGGCGCGGACCGCCTCCACCGGCAGCTCCCAAGCCCCCCGCACACCCAGGGAGTTCTGCGCGGTGACCGCCGTGATCACGCTCATGCCGTGCACACCGAGCGCGAGCATCGTCTTCAGGTCGGCCTGGATCCCGGCCCCGCCGCCCGAGTCGGAGCCGGCGACGGTCAGCACCCGGGGCGGGGTCCCGGGCGCGCTCACGACTCCACGTCCCCGAAGTGGTCCCAGCCGCCCTTGCTGGTCCAGGGCGCCCCGTCCACCGTCACCTGGGGCAGGGCGGACGGGTTGAGCACCTCGCCGATCACCTTCCAGCGGGCGGGCAGCTTCACGTCCGGCGGGAAGGTCGCCACGATCGCGTGGTCCTCTCCCCCGGTCAGCACCCACTGGATCGGGTCGACGCCGACGGCCTGCCCGATGTCGTTCATCTGGGTGGGGATGTCGATGGCGCCGGAACGGATGTCGATCCGGACCTTGCTGGCCTCGGCGATGTGCCCGAGGTCGGCGATGAGCCCGTCGCTGACGTCGCACATCGCCGTCGCGCCGAGCGAGGCCGCGGCCGGACCCGCGTGGTACGGCGGCTCGGGACGCCGGTGGGCCTCGACGAAGGCGCGGGGCGAGCGGAAGCCGCGGGAGAGGACCGCGTACCCGGCGGCGGACCAGCCGAGCCAGCCGGTCACCGCGACGAGGTCGCCGGGCTGGGCGCCGCCCCGGGTGACCGGCTCCTGGTTGCGCAGGTCGCCGAGCGCGGTGATCGACACCATGATCGTGTCGCCCCGTACGACGTCGCCGCCGACCACCGAGGCACCGGCGACCTGGCACTCGTCGCGCAGGCCGTCCATCATCTCGGACGGCCAGGTGACCGGCAGTTCGGCGGGCACGACGAGGCCGAGCAGCAGGGCCGTCGGCACCGCGCCCATGGCGGCGATGTCGGCGAGGTTCTGCGCGGCGGCCTTGCGGCCCACGTCGTAGGCCGTGGACCAGTCGCGACGGAAGTGCCGGCCCTCCAGCAGGATGTCGGTGCTGGCCACGACCCGGCGGTCGGGCGCGGCGACCACCGCGGCGTCGTCGCCGGGGCCGACCCGTACCGCGGGGGTGGTGGTGAGACGGGAGGTGAGCTCCCTGATGAGCCCGAACTCCCCGAGCTCACCAACAGTGCCCTTCATTGCCCTTTCGCCCCTTCTGTACCTGTCCGTGCCCGGTCGCGCGTAACCAGTGTCCTCGATACGGTCGAGTCAGCCGTCAACTTCTGTCCTGCCCGCACCCCGGCGCGCGAGCCGTGGTTCGCGCAGGTCTCCCCGCGGCGAGCGGCGACGCGATACCGTGGCGTTCCTTTTCCCCACATGATCCTCGTGGCCGCCCTGGAGGTTCCGTGGTACAGGCGTACATCCTGATCCAGACCGAGGTCGGCAAAGCGTCGACCGTCGCCGAGGAGATCGGCAAAATCCCTGGCGTCGTCCAGGCCGAGGACGTGACGGGACCTTATGACGTGATCGTGCGGGCCCAGGCCGACACGGTGGACGACCTCGGCCGCATGGTGGTCGCCAAGGTCCAGCAGGTGGACGGGATCACCCGCACACTGACCTGCCCGGTCGTGCATCTGTAGCCCCCGTCTAACCTTGGCCGGTGAACCTTTTCCGTCACCGGCCCGCCGGCCTGCCCTCGCTCGCCCTCCTGCTGCTCGCGGTGGGCTGCTCCTCAGCAGACGGTGACACGTCGGCGGCGGTTCCCAGCCCCTCGGCATCGGTCACGAAGCTGTGCCGAAACCTGGACGAGGCGCTGCCGTCCACCGTGGACGACCTCGGCCGCGGGGATCCCTCACCCGCGTCCGCGCTGACCGCGGGCTGGGGGAACCCGGCGATCATACTGCGCTGCGGTGTCGAACGACCCGAGAAGATGAGCGACGAGAACGCGGACGGGGTCGAGGTGGACGGCGTGGGGTGGCTGCTGGAGGAGCGGGACGGCGGGGCGTTCCGGTTCACCACCACCCTGCGCAGGGCGTACGTCGAGGTGACGATCCCGAAGGACCGCGCGGAAGACGGCATGGCGCCGCTCGTCGACCTGGCGCCCTCCGTCAAGAAGGCGATCCCCGAAGGGATCGCCGACTAGGACGGGTCCTGGTTCCAGGCCGGGTCAGCGCAGTCCGGTGGACCTGCGCAGGGCCGCCTGCACGAGGCGGTCCACCAGCTCGGGATAGCCGATGCCGGTCGCCTGCCACATCTGCGGGTACATCGAGATCGGGGTGAAGCCGGGCATCGTGTTGATCTCGTTGATGACGAACTCGCCCTCGTCCGTGAGGAAGAAGTCGGCCCGGACCAGGCCCTCGCAGGACGCCGCCTCGAAGGCGTCCACCGCCAGCCTGCGGACCTCGGCCGTCTCCTCGTCCGTCAGCGGCGCCGGGACGATGCCCGGGGTGGAGTCGATGTACTTGGCCTCGAAGTCGTAGTACGCGTGCGCGTCCGGCGGCGGGATCTCGGCCGGGACGGAGGCGCGCGGGCCGTCCTCGAACTCCAGGACACCGCACTCGATCTCGCGGCCCCGCAGCGCCGCCTCGACCAGGATCTTCGGGTCGTGACGCCGGGCCTCGGCGATCGCCTCGTCGAGCCCGGACAGGTCGTCGACCTTGGTGATGCCGATGGACGAGCCCGCGCGCGCGGGCTTCACGAAGAGCGGCCAGCCGTGGTCGCCGGCGAAGTCGACGATCTTCTTCCGGGCGGCCGACTCGTCCTGCGCCCACTCGCGCGGCCGGATCACCACGTACGGGCCGACCTTGAGCCCGAAGGAGGTGAACACCCGCTTCATGTACTCCTTGTCCTGGCCGACGGCCGAGGCGAGCACACCCGCGCCCACGTACGGGACGCCGGAGAGCTCCAGCAGACCCTGCAGGGTGCCGTCCTCGCCGTACGGGCCGTGCAGGACCGGGAAGACGACGTCGACCTCGCCGAGCGCCTTCGGCACCGATCCCGGCTCGTAGTAGACGACTTCGCGGTTGGCGGGGTCGACGGGGAGCACCACGCCGCCGTCCCGCGACTCGGCGAGTTCGTCCACGTCGGGCGTACGGCGGTCGGTGATCGCCATGCGCTCGGGGGCGTCGGCGGTGAGGTACCAGCGGCCCTCACGCGTGATGCCGATCGGCAGGACCTCGTACTTGGTCCGGTCGATGGCCTTGAGGACCGCGCCGGCCGTGACCACGGAGATCCCGTGCTCGGAGCTGCGACCGCCGAAGACAACGGCCACCCGCGGCTTGCGGACGGGCTGCTGAGGGCTCTGGGGGAGGTTCTCGGTGCTCATATCGGGTTGAGAGTACCCGGTGGTAGGGCCGGGAGTCAGCGTCCGCCCACCGGGTTCGCTCAGCGTCGCTCGGGCTTCGCGCTGCGCGACATCAGCTCCTTGAGGGCGACCACCGGAGGCTTGCCCTCGTGGACGATGCCGACGACCGTCTCGGTGATGGGCATGTCGACGCCGTGCCGGCGGGCCAGATCCAGCACCGACTCACAGGACTTGACGCCCTCGGCGGTCTGCCGGGTGACCGCGATGGTCTCCTGGAGGGTCATGCCCTTGCCGAGGTTGGTGCCGAAGGTGTGGTTGCGGGAGAGCGGCGAGGAGCAGGTCGCCACCAGGTCGCCGAGCCCGGCGAGTCCGGCGAAGGTCAGCGGGTCCGCGCCCATCGCCAGGCCCAGCCGGGTGGTCTCGGCGAGGCCGCGCGTGATCAGCGAGCCCTTGGCGTTGTCGCCGAGGCCCATCCCGTCCGCGATGCCGACCGCGAGGCCGATCACGTTCTTCACCGCGCCGCCCAGCTCGCAGCCCACCACGTCGGTGTTGGTGTAGGGGCGGAAGTACGGCGTGTGGGAGGCAGCCTGGAGCTTCTGGGCGACCGCCTCGTCGGTGCAGGCGACCACGGCCGCGGCGGGCATCCGGGAGGCGATCTCCCGCGCGAGGTTGGGCCCGGTGACGACGGCGATCCGGTCCGGCCCGACCTTGGCGACGTCGTCGATGACCTCGCTCATCCGCATGGTCGTACCGAGCTCGACGCCCTTCATCAGCGACACCAGGACCGTGTTCGGGGCGAGCAGCGGCGTCCAGTCGGCGAGGTTGGCGCGCAGGGTCTGCGAGGGAACCGCGAGGACGGTGAAGTCGGCGTCCCGGGCGGCCTCGGCCGCGTCGGCGGTGGCGCGCAGGTTGCGCGGGAGTTCGACGCCGGGGAGGTAGTCGGGGTTGGTGTGCGTGGAGTTGACCGCGTCGACGAGCTCGGGGCGGCGTGCCCACAGCGTCACCTCGCAGCCCGCGTCGGCGAGGACCGTACCGAAGGCGGTCCCCCATGATCCGGTACCGAAGACGGCCGCCCTCACGGACTTGCTCACTTGCTGTTCTCCCCCTCGTGACTGGTCTGCGCGTGCGTGGTGTTCGCGTGACCGCTCTGCGCGTGGCTGGTCTGCGCGGGTCCGGGCACCGTGCCGTCGATCTCCGCGGCGGTCTCGGCACCGGACTCCGCCCGGGCCTCCGCACGGGCCGCCGCCGCGGTCTCCGCCCGGGTGCGGCGGCGCTGCTCGATCCGCTCGCGGCGCGGGTCGTAGGGCGTCTCGGGCGCCTTCTCGCCGCGGATCTCCTCCAGCTGGGCGGTGACGGCCGCCATGATGACCTCCGTGGCCTCCTTGAGGAGTTCCGGGGTCATCTCGTGGCCGTAGAACCGCGTGAGGTCCACGGGCGGGCCGGCCAGCACGTGGTGGGTCTTGCGCGGCAGGAGGTTGGGCTTCCTGGCGTACGGCGGCAGCAGTTCGTTCGCGCCCCACTGGGCGACGGGGATCACCGGGCACCTGGTCTGGAGGGCGACGCGCGCGGCACCGGTCTTGGCGGTCATGGGCCAGCCGTCGGGGTCGCGGGTCAGGGTGCCCTCGGGGTAGAACGCGACGCACTCGCCGCGCTCCACGGCCTCGATCGCGGCCCGGAAGGCGCTCAGCGCGTCCGTGCTCTCGCGGTAGACGGGGATCTGCCCGGTGCCGCGCATCGCGGCGCCGACGAATCCCTCCTTGAAAAGACCGCTCTTCGCCAGGAATCGCGGCACGCGTCCGCTGTTGTACTGGAAGTGCGCGTAGGCGAAGGGATCGACATGCGAATTGTGGTTCACCGCGGTGATAAAACCGCCGTCGGCCGGAATATGCTCCATTCCGCGCCAGTCCCGCTTGATCAGAACCACCAGCCAGGGTTTGCAGAGGACCGCAGCGAAGCGGTACCAGAAGCCGATTCTGCGGCGGGGCACGCGGACACCTTCCTCTAGGACTTCCCATGGCCTGCTCCGGGGCCTGGGGGCCGCACAAGTGTCGCCCCGGGCCGCCGGTCTGTCGAGAACACGGTACGCCCGCGCGTCCGGCCGGCGGATGGGCCGGGTGACAATGTCCGCGACACGAGAGGGACGGTACGCCGGTGCAGTGGACCTTGGTCATACCCCTGAAGCCCTTGGCGCTGGCCAAGAGCAGGCTCGCGGACACCGCCACCGACGGGCTGCGCCCGGGTCTCGCCCTCGCCTTCGCCGAGGACACCGTGGCGGCCGCACTGGCCTCACCTGCGGTGCGGGATGTGGCAGTAGTCACGGACGACGCCCTGGCCGGGCGGGTCCTGGCGGCCCTGGGCGCCCGGATCGTCCCCGACGAGCCGCGCGGGGGCCTCAACGCCGCCCTGGCCCACGGGGCCGCCGCCGTACGCGCCTTCCGTCCCGATTCCCCGCTGGCGGCTCTCAACGCCGATCTGCCGGCCCTGCGCCCGCAGGAATTGGCCCGGGTACTGGACGCCGCCGGGGAATTCCCCCGTGCTTTTCTCCCGGACGCGGCCGGGATCGGCACCACGCTTCTCGCCGTCGCCGCGGGGCGTGAATTGCTGCCCGCATTCGGCACGGATTCCCGGGCGCGGCACCGCTCCTCCGGGGCCGTGGAACTCCGCCCGGAGGGGGTGGACTCCGTTCGCCAGGACGTGGACACCGGCGAGGATCTGCGCGCCGCGCTGTGCCTCGGGGTGGGTCCCCGGACGGCCGCGGCGGCGGCGCAGCTGTTGATTCCGGGGCAGTAGGCTGCCGCCATGCAGGCGACCGCATACACGTACGACCCCGACACCCGCAGCGGCCAGGTGCTGCTGGACGACGGCACACCGGTGCCCTTCGACGCGCCGGCGTTCGACGCGGGCGGGCTGCGGCTGCTGCGGCCCGGACAGCGGGTGCGGATCGAGGTGGAGGGGCCGCGGGACAGCCCCCGGATCACCCTCGTGACGCTGCAGACGTTCTGACGGGCTCGGGCTCTCCACCGGGTGCCCTCCCGGCGCCCGCCCGACACGCCGCGGGCCGGACTTCCGAGAGGGAGTCCGGCCCGGCGCGTGAGTGCCTCTGCTGTCCTACGCCTTGCGGGCGGTGGTCTTCTTGGCGGTGGTCTTGCGCGCGGTCGACTTCTTGGCGGGGGCCTTGGTCGCCGTCGCCTTCTTCGCGGCCGGAGCCTTCTTGGCCGTCGTCTTCTTGGCGGTGGCGGACTTCGCGGTGGTGGTCTTCGCGGCCGCGGTCGTCTTCTTGGTGGCGGCCTTCTTCGCGGTGGTCTTCTTGGCGGTGGCCGTGGTCTTCTTCGCCGCTGCCGTCGTCTTCTTGGCGGCGGCCGTGGTCTTCTTCGCGGCGGCCGACGCCCTCTTCGCCGGGGCGGCCTTCTTCGCGGCGGCCTTCTTGACCGTGGCGGAAGCGCCGCCGGTCAGGCTGCCCTTGGGGGCCTTCTTCACGGCGACCTCGCCACCACGCGGGAGCTTCTTCGAGCCGCTCACCAGGTCCTTGAAGCCCTGTCCTGCGCGGAATCGCGGCACGGACGTCTTCTTGACCCGAACCCGCTCGCCCGTCTGGGGGTTGCGAGCGTAGCGGGCCGGCCGGTCGACCTTCTCGAACGAACCGAAGCCGGTGACCGAGACCCGGTCTCCCGCGACCGTCGCGCGGACGATGGCGTCCAGGACCGCGTCGACCGCCTCGGCGGCCTGCTGGCGGCCGCCCACCTTGTCGGCAATCGCTTCTACGAGCTGCGCCTTGTTCACGTCTTCCCCTTCGGAGACATTAGCCGGAACGAAACTGTTCAAGCTTTTTCGCACGTTAGGCAGATATATACCGCAAATCAAACACGAAACGGGCTAATCACCCTTGTGCCGCAACGAAATCGGCTGCTCCGGAGGCGATCAACGCTCCCCTTCGGGCATTCGCCCCTCGTCGAGGTCCGCCATGAACCGCTCCAGACGCCTTGTCGCATCGGCGAGATCGTGCTTGGCCGCGGCCGTAATGACCAGCAGCTTCCGGGTCAGCGCCATCCGTACGCCCTCCGGGACTTGCAGTGCGCGCACTCTTGTGTGCGCTTCCTTGAGCTGGTTCGCGACCGCCGTATAGAGCTCGAGTTGGCCGTCGTGTTCCATGCACAGATTGTGCCATCTGGGGCGAGTTGTCGCCCGCCCAGGGGGCAACTGCCGCCTCAAACGGCCGCCCCGGCACTTCCGGCGGTCGCTTCCACACAAGGCGCGTACCCCGGCAACAACCCCTCTAACGTGGGAAGTTGGGAGGCGGGGCGAAGATCGACGGGGCCGAACGGGTGCAGACACAGCCGTACCCCCGATCGGACCGATCGGGGGTACGGCGGGGGTGTCGCGGTGGCCGAAACTCGACCTGCTCAGGGCCTCTCGGGCCCCGGGATCAGAGCTGGAGCGTCCGCGGCTTGTGCGTCGGGCGCTTGGCCTCGTAGGCGGCGATGTCGCCCTCGTTCTGGAGGGTGATGGAGATGTCGTCCAGCCCGTTCAGCAGCCTCCAGCGGGAGTTCTCGTCCAGCTCGAAGGAGGCGGTGATGCCCTCGGCCCGCACCTCGCGCGCCTCGAGGTCCACCGTGATCTCGGCCTGCGGGTCCCGCTCGGTGAGCTCCCACAGCGCATCCACGATCTTCTGCTCGATCACTACCGTGAGCAGGCCGTTCTTCAGCGAGTTGCCCCGGAAGATGTCGGCGAAGCGGGACGAGATCACGGTCTTGAAGCCGTAGTTCTGCAGTGCCCAGACGGCGTGCTCACGGGAGGAACCGGTGCCGAAGTCGGGGCCGGCGACCAGAACGCTCGCGCCCTGCCGCTCGGGGCGGTTGAGGATGAAGGTCTCGTCCTTGCGCCAGGCCTCGAACAGCCCGTCCTCGAAACCGTCCCGCGTGACCTTCTTGAGCCAGTGAGCAGGGATGATCTGGTCGGTGTCGACGTTGGAGCGACGCAGCGGGACGGCCCGGCCGGTGTGCGAGATGAATGCTTCCATGACTGATCAGACTCCAGCGGGCGTACGGGTCTCGGCGTCGGACAGGTCGGCCGGGGAGGCCAGGTGGCCCAGGACGGCCGTGGCGGCCGCGACCTGCGGCGACACCAGGTGCGTGCGACCGCCCTTGCCCTGCCGGCCCTCGAAGTTGCGGTTGGAGGTGGACGCCGAGCGCTCACCCGGGGCCAGCTGGTCGGGGTTCATGCCGAGGCACATCGAGCAGCCCGCGTGCCGCCATTCGGCGCCGGCCTCCTTGAAGACGACGTCCAGACCCTCGGAGACGGCCTGGAGACCGACCCGCACCGAACCGGGGACGACCAGCATCCGTACGCCGTCGGCGACTTTGCGGCCCTCGACGATGGCGGCGGCGGCCCGCAGGTCCTCGATCCGGCCGTTGGTGCACGAACCTACGAAGACGGTGTCCACGTTGATGGACCGCAGCGGCTGCCCGGCCTCCAACCCCATGTACTCCAGGGCCTTTTCGGCGGCGAGGCGCTCCGATGCGTCTTCGTACGAAGCCGGGTCGGGGACGGACGCCGAAAGCGGCGCGCCCTGACCGGGGTTGGTGCCCCAGGTGACGAACGGCGCCAGCGTCGTGCCGTCGATGACGACCTCGGCGTCGAACTCGGCGTCCGCGTCCGTCCTCAGCGTCTTCCAGTACTCGACCGCCGCGTCCCAGTCCGCGCCCTCGGGGGCGTGGGCGCGGCCCTTGATGTACGCGAAGGTGGTCTCGTCGGGGGCGATCATGCCCGCGCGGGCGCCGGCCTCGATCGACATGTTGCAGATGGTCATCCGGGCCTCCATCGAGAGCTTCTCGATGGCGGAACCCCGGTACTCCAGGATGTAGCCCTGGCCGCCGCCGGTACCGATCTTGGCGATGATCGCCAGGATCAGGTCCTTGGCGGTCACCCCGTCGGCCAGTTCGCCCTCGACCGTGATCGCCATGGTCTTGGGGCGGGCCAGCGGCAGCGTCTGGGTGGCCAGCACGTGCTCGACCTGCGAGGTGCCGATGCCGAACGCCAGCGCGCCGAACGCGCCGTGCGTGGAGGTGTGGGAGTCGCCGCAGACGACGGTGGTGCCGGGCTGGGTCAGACCCAGCTGGGGGCCGACGACGTGCACGACACCCTGCTCGACGTCGCCGAGCGGATGCAGCCGCACACCGAAGTCGGCGCAGTTCTTGCGCAGCGTCTCCAGCTGGGCGCGCGAGACCGGGTCGGCGATCGGCTTGTCGATGTCGAGGGTCGGGGTGTTGTGGTCCTCGGTCGCGATGGTGAGGTCGAGACGGCGCACCGGGCGGCCGTTCTGCCGCAGCCCGTCGAAGGCCTGCGGGCTGGTCACCTCGTGCAGGAGATGCAGATCGATGAAGAGGAGGTCGGGCTCGCCCTCGGCGCGCCGGACGACGTGGTCGTCCCAGACCTTCTCCGCGAGTGTCCTACCCATCGCTTTCCCTCCGGCCGGCAATGACGCACCGGCCCAACTAGAGATCTTGTGGAGGCGACGCCCGTTGCCCCTGTTCCCGGGCACCCGCCGCCAGGCCCGTTGGTCCGCGGGCCACCATGCGTCCAAGGGTTGCGCGTCTCACGGAAAAATGAACTTGCGTTTCACAGAGTGAGACGGGAGTATCGTTGCATGGACAACAGTAGCGGCGTCGGCGTTCTGGACAAGGCAGCCCTTGTCCTGAGCGCCCTGGAGTCCGGTCCGGCCACCCTCGCAGGCTTGGTCGCTGCCACCGGACTCGCACGACCCACGGCCCACCGGCTGGCCGTGGCTTTGGAACACCACCGTATGGTGGCGCGCGACATGCAGGGCCGTTTCATCCTCGGCCCCCGCCTGGCCGAACTGGCCGCGGCCGCCGGCGAGGACCGCCTCCTGGCCACCGCCGGCCCGGTGCTGACGCATCTGCGTGACATCACGGGCGAGAGCGCACAGCTCTACCGCCGCCAGGGCGACATGCGCATCTGCGTGGCCGCGGCGGAACGCCTGTCCGGCCTTCGGGACACGGTCCCGGTCGGTTCCACGCTGACGATGAAGGCCGGTTCCTCGGCCCAGATCCTGATGGCCTGGGAGGAACCCGAGCGCCTGCACCGCGGCCTCCAGGGCGCCCGCTTCACGGCGACGGCCCTGTCGGGCGTACGGCGCCGCGGCTGGGCCCAGTCCATCGGTGAGCGCGAGCCGGGCGTCGCGTCCGTGTCGGCTCCCGTCCGCGGCCCCTCCAACCGCGTGGTGGCCGCCGTCTCCGTCTCGGGCCCCATCGAGCGCCTGACCCGCCACCCCGGCCGCATGCACGCCCAGGCGGTCATCGACGCGGCCGCCCGCCTCTCGGAGGCCCTGCGCCGCACCGGCTGACACCGGAAGGGAAAGGGCGGCCTCAACGCCGCGGCAGCTCTTTCCCGTACGGCAAGGTCGCCCGCCCCGGGGCGCGCCGCGCCCTTACGGCGCGGACCGATACGAGAACCGGTCCTTCGCGTACCGCCCCCGCTGCTCCAGCGGAACCTGCCCGTGTGCCGCAGCGAGGCCGAACGCCGGCATGTCCCCGTAGATCGCCTCGTACGACCCCTCCGGGACGACGTACGTCTCGTGCCAGATCCCGACGTGCCCGCGCACCTTCCCGCCCCGTTCCATGCGGTTGATCTTCGCCCAGGCCTCGTGATGGAAGGCGTCGGGCGCGGTCGCGTAGGCGTACAGCTTCTCCTTCGACTCCCAGTACTGGACGACGTAGTACGTCCGCGGCGAGGCCGTCAGGAGCACCCGGGAGAGCAGACCGCGGCCGGGATCCTTCTTCAGCTCCGCCAGCATGCGGAACATCGCCAGCATGACCGGCACCCACTGGTGCACGGCCCAGAAGTGGTTGACGCGCATTCCGATCAACAGGACGACCACGTCTCCCCGGGCGTCCGCGGTGGTACGGCTGGCTGTGAAGGACATGCTTGGATAGTGCCGCTAACCAACGAAGGGCACAAGGCATGCGGCTGGCCGAACTGAGCGAACGCAGCGGTGTGTCCACCGCGACGATCAAGTACTACCTGCGCGAGGGGCTCGTGCCACCCGGCCGCCAGGTGAACGCCACGACCGCCGAGTACGACGACGAGCATCTGCGCCGGCTGCGTCTGGTGCGGGCGATGATCCAGGTGGGCGGGCTGCCGGTGGCCACGGTGCGCGAGGTGCTCGGCCATGTCGACGACGACTCCCTGGGCCGCACGATCCGGCTCGGCGCGGCCCTGTGGGCGCTGCCGCAGGTCCCCGAGCCGGACGCGGAGGACGAGTACGTGCGCGCCGCCCACCTGGAGGCGGACGAACTGCTGGGCACCCTGGGCTGGTCGAACGCCCGGCAGCTGACGACCATCTCGCCCGCCTACCGCTCCCTGGTGGTGGCGGTGGCCGCGATGCGCCGGCTCGGCTACGACTGGAACGCCGAACTCCTCGTGTCCTACGCCCGGTTGATGCACCGGGCGGCCGTGCTGGACCTGGACTTCATGGAGACGCGGGAGTCGGAGCCGGAGCGGGTCGAGGCGGCGGTGCTGGGCGCGATCCTCGTCGAGCCGATGATGCAGGCGCTGCACCGGCTGGCGCAGGAGGAGGAGTCGGCGCGGCGATACGGCTTCGCATGAGGCCGGACACGCGGAAAGCGGCCGGATACACGGAAAGCCCCTCGCCGAAGCGAGGGGCTTTCCGATCACGTACCCCCGACCGGATTCGAACCGGCGCTACCGCCTTGAGAGGGCGGCGTGCTAGGCCGCTACACAACGGGGGCCTAGATCATGCGTTTCCGCAGATCAGAGCTGGTCTACCAGGACTCGAACCTAGAATGACGGTACCAGAAACCGTAGTGTTGCCAATTACACCATAGACCAAGGTGATTCAAGGAAAATCGTACCCCCGACCGGATTCGAACCGGCGCTACCGCCTTGAGAGGGCGGCGTGCTAGGCCGCTACACAACGGGGGCCCTAGCGATCCTGCATCGAGGTGAGAGGGAGCTACCCGAGCTCTCCTCGCGGGAAGGATCTGTACCCCCGACCGGATTCGAACCGGCGCTACTGCCTTGAGAGGGCAGCGTGCTAGGCCGCTACACAACGGGGGCTTTGTGGAGTAGATCTCCACGGGCGCAGATAAGCTCTGCGAGCTGGCCTACCTGGACTCGAACCAAGACTAACTGAACCAGAATCAGTCGTGCTGCCAATTACACCATAGGCCACTGGAACGCAAGCCCCGCAGGGGTTCTTGTTCTAGCGTTGCTCCTCCGGCTCCGGCCTTTCGGCCCGCTTCCCGGCGGCGCAGGAAGAACATTACCCGAAGGTGGACCGGGCTCCAAAACGGGTATCGGGGCCGAGGATCGCGGGCAGTTCGGCGAGCGAGACGATCCGGTGGCGGCCGGACGGGAGCTCGACGGTGGCCGCGCCGTAGCGGTCGATCCACACGGAGAGCAGTCCGGCGTCGGCTGCGCCCCGGCCGTCGATCTCCGGATGATCACCCACGTAGGCCACCTGGTGCGGGGGCAGCGACAGGGCCTCGCAGGCCGCGAGGAAGGCGCCGGGCTCCGGCTTGGAGACCCCCAGTTCCGCCGCGCACAGGATGACCTCGAAACGGTCGTGGACGCCGAGGGTGCGCAGCTTGTGGTCCTGGACGTGGATGCTGGAGTTGGAGAGCACGGCGTGGCGGTGGCTGGCGGAGAGGTCGTCGAGCACGGGCAGGACGTCCGGGAAGAGCGACCAGGCCGCCTCGTAGTGCGCGTGGTACCGCAGGAGCCAGTCGTCGGCCTCCGCGTCGGCCATCTCGCGGCCCAGGAACGCGCGCACCCGGTCCCGGCGCTGGTCCTCGAAGGTGATCCCGCCCGCCGAGAAGCGGGCCCAGTGCTCTTCGGTGACCTCCCGCCACCGCGCGAGCCCCGCCTCCGCGGTACCGAAGCGGTCGAGCAGCCCCTCGGCCGTCAGATAGGACCGCATGCCCTCGCGGTCTGCGGTCGTGTAGTCGAAGAGGGTGTCGTCCACGTCCCAGACCACGGCGAGGATGCTCATGATCCAACGGTAACGCCGGGGCGGCCGCCCTGTCCGGGAGATGCCGAAGGGGCGGCGCCCCGGGTCACCGGGCGCCGCCCCTTCGGGCACACGTGCCGCTACGCGGCGAGCTTCGCCAGGGCCGCGTCGATGCGGGCCAGCGTCTTGTCCTTGCCCAGGATCTCCAGGGACTCGAAGAGCGGCAGGCCGACCGTGCGGCCGGTGACGGCGACGCGGACCGGAGCCTGGGCCTTGCCGAGCTTGAGGCCGTGCGCCTCGCCGGCGGCCAGGACGGCCTCCTTCAGGGACTCGGCCGAGGTCCAGTCGGCCGCGGCCAGCTTCTCGCGGGCCGTCGTGAGCAGCGCGTCGCTGCCCTCCTTCATCGCCTTCGCCCAGCTCGCCTCGTCGGAGACCGGCTCCGGCAGGAAGAGGAAGTCGACGTTGTCGGTGATCTCCGACAGCACCTTCAGACGGGTCTGGGCGTGCGGGGCGATCGCCTCCCACTTGGCCTCGTCGAAGTCCTGCGGGGACCAGGGGGCGAAGGGGGCCTTCAGCCAGGGCGCGCAGCGCTCGGTGAAGTCCTTCACGTCCAGCAGGCGGATGTGGTCGGCGTTGATCGCCTCGCACTTCTTCAGGTCGAAGCGCGCCGGGTTGGGGTTGACGTCCGCGATGTCGAAGGCCGCGGTCATCTCGTCCATCGTGAAGATGTCCTGGTCGGCCGAGAGCGACCAGCCGAGCAGCGAGAGGTAGTTGAGCAGGCCCTCGGGGAGGAAGCCGCGCTCGCGGTAGAGGTTGAGCGAGGACTCCGGGTCCCGCTTCGACAGCTTCTTGTTGCCCTCGCCCATCACGTACGGCAGGTGACCGAAGTGCGGGGTCCCCTGGGCGATGCCCAGTTCGGTCAGCGCCTTGTAGAGGGCGATCTGGCGGGGGGTCGAGGAGAGCAGGTCCTCGCCCCGCAGGACGTGCGTGATCTCCATCAGCGCGTCGTCCACCGGGTTGACCAGCGTGTACAGCGGGGCGCCGTTCGCGCGGACGATGCCGAAGTCGGGCACGTTCTCCGGGGTGAACGTCAGCTCGCCGCGGACCAGGTCCGTGAAGGTGATCGTCTCGTCGGGCATGCGGAAGCGGACGATCGGGGTGCGGCCCTGGGCCTCGTACTCCGCCACCTGCGCCTCGGTGAGGTCGCGGCAGTGGCCGTCGTAGCCGGAGGGCCTGCCGGCGGCGCGGGCGGCGTCGCGGCGGGTGTCCAGCTCCTCCTGGGAGCAGTAGCAGTGGTAGGCGTGGCCGGCGTCGAGGAGCTTGCGGGCGACGTCGGCGTAGAGGTCCATCCGCTGCGACTGGCGGTACGGCGCGTGCGGGCCGCCGACCTCGGGGCCCTCGTCCCAGTCGAAGCCCAGCCAGCGCAGCGAGTCCAGGAGCTGGTTGTAGGACTCCTCGGAGTCACGGGCCGCGTCGGTGTCCTCGATGCGGAAGACCAGCGTGCCCTGGTGGTGCTTGGCGAACGCCCAGTTGAACAGGGCGGTGCGGACCAGGCCCACGTGGGGGTTACCGGTGGGCGAGGGACAGAAACGGACGCGTACGGGGGAGCCGGGTGCGCTAGCCACGCTTGACAACCTTGTTGGTGAGAGTGCCGATGCCTTCGATGGTGACGGCGACCTCGTCGCCGACGACCAGGGGGCCTACCCCTGCCGGGGTGCCCGTGAGGATCACGTCGCCGGGGAGCAGCGTCATGGCCTCGGTGATGTTGACGATCAGATCCTCGATCGAGTGGATCATCTCGCTGGTGCGGCCGAGCTGCCGCTGCTGCCCGTTGACCGTCAGCTGGACGGTGAGGTCGCCCGCGGTCCCGAGGTCCAGGCCGGTCTCCACCCAGGGGCCCAGCGGGCACGAGGTGTCGAAGCCCTTGGCCCGGGCCCACTGCTTCTCACGCTTCTGGACGTCGCGGGCGGTGACGTCGTTCGCGCAGGTGTAGCCGAAGATCACGTCCTTGACGCGCTCCCGGGGAACCTCGCGGCAGAGCCGGCCGATGACGACGGCGAGCTCGGCCTCGTGGTGGACCTCCTCGGAGAAGGCCGGGTACTGGATGGCGTCGCCGGGGCCGATCACCGAGGTGGACGGCTTGAAGAAGGCGAACGGGGCGTCCGGCACCTCGTTGCCCAGCTCGCGCGCGTGCTCGGCGTAGTTGCGGCCGAAGGCCACGACCTTGTTGGGCAGGACGGGCGGGAGCAGGCGGACCTTGCTCAGCGGCACCTTGGTGCCGGAGAGCTCGAAGTCCGTGAACGGGATGCCCTTGATGATGTCGAGGACGAGCTCGTCCGGCTTGTCGCCCTCGACCGCGCCGAAGGCGACGTTCCCGTCGATGGAGAACCTGGCGATGCGCACGGGTTGGTTGGCCCCTTGACTGAGCTGGCTGGAGTGTGACGCCCCAGGCTAACGCGGAAGGGCGTCCCCGGCCGGGGACGCCCTTGACATCGGTGGGTGGCCGCTTTGAGCATTCGGCGGCCGGTGCCCGTATCTCCGCGTGAAGATCTACTCCACGACGGAGGCTGCCACCGGCACCTCCATGAGGATGGTGCGCTTGGGGTTCGCGGTCTGGGCGGGAAGTTCGACGGAGTGCTCCTGCTGCTCCGGGAGCTGGAGATCGTCGGCGTCCGTGAGGTGCGCCAGGGTCGTACGCCGGGGGTTGGCGATCTTGTGGAACATCGTCGTCGTCTTCACAGTTGTACGTGACCCTGTCGTGTCCGGGCGTCCGGGGAGCCCTCAAGGGCCTCCGCACAGGCGCGGTTTGTCGGATGTGCCATCCCTGTAAAGCGTCAGGCTAAACACGCGATTCCCGGTGAAGACGTGAAGGTCGCATGATCAGCGTGTGAGTTTGCTCACGAATCAAGGGGCAAAACGGTCATTTCCGACTGCCTGGTGACCGTCACTAAACGGACATTAACCACCTGAAGCGCTCATTCCGCTCCTGATCATGGCGACTGGGACACCCTCCGACCGCCACCCCTTCACACCCTTATGTCCGCCTTATGTGGGATGGGTTTCTACATCCCGTAACTTGACCCTCACGTCGTGTCACGGATGTCACAGCCTGGCCAACGGGCCTTGTTGGAGATCCTGCACTGTGCTGGAATTCCTCGGACCGCCGCGGGATCGAGCCGGCGCACAGAGGGCGCCCAGCGCGCCCGGTGGCGGCGAGACAGGGGGAGCCAGCGCCGGTTACTCACGACCAATTGGGGGGCGTATTCAGGACGCCCCTCAACACGCCGACACCGTCCTTCCGTTCACGCGGAGGGGCGCCTGGTCCAGAGGTTGCGACGCTAGTGCAGGGACGTTTCAAGAGGGATGGCAGCGCTTCGGCCGAGCCGGAGCCGCACGGCGGGACTGGCCCGATGGCAGTCGGCTCCTCGCCCCAGCACGCCCAGAACCCGGGCCCCAATCCGTCCGGCGACGGCGGTGAGCGCGCCGGGCGTCCCGGTGCGTCCGCGTCGCCGAGTTCTCCTCCCCCGGCTCCGACGAAGCCGCCGACCGGCCCCACCGGCCCCGGCCCGCGGGTGGCGCTGCGCAACTGGCGCATCTCCACGCGTCTGGTGGCGCTGCTGACCCTGCCCGTGGTCGCGGCCACCTCGCTGGGCGCGCTGCGCATCAACCAGTCGATGGACGACATCCAGCAGCTCGACAACATGAAGCTGCTGACGGACATGACCAAGCAGGCCACCGACCTGGCCGACGCGCTCCAGGACGAGCGCGACCGCTCGGCCGGCCCGCTGGCGCACACCGGCAAGGCGACCGACCCCGGCATCAAGGGTCTCCGCGAGAAGACGGACCGCGCGCTGAGCGCCTTCCAGGACTCCTCGGAGGAGATCGACGGCGCCACCTCGGACGGCAACCTCCAGGGCGTCCGGGACAGCCTCGTCGGTCTGCTGAGCGACCTGGGCAGCCTCGCCAAGGTCCGTTCGACGGCCTACGCGGAGAAGGGCAACTCCACCCAGACGGTGGAGGCCTACCACCGCCTCATCACCAGCCTGCTCGACCTCTCGCAGGACATGGCGCAGGCCACCAGCAACCCGGAGATGATCCAGCGCACGCGTGCGCTGGCCGCCTTCTCCGCCGCCAAGGAGTACGCCTCCGTCCAGCGCGCCGTGCTCGCGGCGGCGCTGCCGGTCGGCAACACCGTCTACGGCAACCTCACCGAGAACGACCGGCAGTACGCCGAGGCCGGCCTCGAGAACGAGGAGTCCGAGCTCTCGAGTTTCCGCAGCATCTACGGCGACGGCGGCGCCGAGGAGCTGCTGAAGCCGATCGAGCTGGGCAACCCGGTCATCGAGGACGCCGACACCTACGCGAAGCGGGCCCTCGGTTCCCCCAACGGCCTCGAGTCGCTGGACAAGCAGTCGTACCAGGACTGGCTCGACTCCAGCTCCACCAAGATCAAGCAGATGAACAACATCGAGCTCACGCTGCTCGAGAACATGGAGCAGAAGGCGCGTGAGCTGCGCGCCGAGTCGGAGCGCGAAGCGATCATCTCCGGTGCGCTGATCCTGCTCGTGCTCGGTGTCTCGCTGGTCGGCGCGTTCGTCGTCGCCCGGTCCATGATCCGTTCGCTGCGCCGCCTCCAGGAGACCGCCACCAAGGTCGCCCAGGACCGTCTGCCCGAGCTGGTCAAGCAGCTGTCCGAGTCCGACCCGCAGGACGTCGACACGTCCGTGGAGTCGGTCGGTGTGCACTCCCGGGACGAGATCGGCCAGGTGGCCGCGGCCTTCGACGACGTGCACCGCGAGGCCGTCCGCCTCGCCGCCGAGCAGGCCCTGCTGCGGGGCAACGTCAACGCGATGTTCACCAACCTCTCGCGCCGCTCCCAGGGCCTCATCCAGCGTCAGCTCTCGCTCATCTCCGAACTGGAGTCCCGCGAGGCCGACCCGGACCAGCTGTCCTCGCTCTTCAAGCTCGACCACCTCGCGACCCGCATGCGCCGTAACGGTGAGAACCTCCTCGTCCTCGCGGGTGAGGAGCCCGGCCGTCGCTGGACCCGTCCGGTCCCGCTGGTCGACGTGCTCCGCGCCGCCGCGTCCGAGGTGGAGCAGTACGAGCGCATCGAACTGGCCTCCGTGCCGACCACCGAAGTGGCCGGCCGGGTCGTCAACGACCTCGTGCACCTCCTCGCCGAGCTGCTCGAGAACGCCACCTCGTTCTCCTCCCCGCAGACCAAGGTCAAGGTCACCGGTCACGCGCTGCCCGACGGCCGCGTCCTGATCGAGATCCACGACACCGGTATCGGCCTCTCCCCCGAGGACCTCGCCGCGATCAACGAGCGGCTCGCCTCGCCGCCCACCGTGGACGTGTCGGTCTCCCGACGCATGGGTCTGTTCGTGGTCGGCCGGCTGTCCCAGCGACACGGCATCCGCATCCAGCTGCGTCCCTCCGACTCCGGTGGCACGACCGCGCTGGTCATGCTGCCCGTGGACGTCGCCCAGGGCGGCAAGAAGCCTCAGCCCAAGCCCGGCCAGGGCAGCGTCGCGGGTGGTCCCGCCGCCGCGCAGGCCGCCGCGGGCGTCGCCGCCGCGCGTCGCCAGAACGGCTCCCAGAACGGTTCGCAGGGCGGTGCCCTCGGCTCCGGTCCCGGCACCGGCGGCCGGCTCGCCGCCGGACAGGGTCCCCGGGCCGCGCTGCCCGGCCGTGACGGCGGTGGCCGCCCCGGTGGTCAGCCGCCGCGCGGACCGCAGCAGCCTCCGGCCTCCCCCCAGCAGGGCCGACCGGCTCCGGCCGGTGCGGGTTCCGGCTTCGGCGGCCAGGCGCCGGGCACGCCGCAGGGTCTCCAGGCGGCCGGTACGGCCTCCCAGGGTGTGGACATGTTCGGCGGACGTCCGGCCCAGCCGCGGAACAACAAGGCCGATCAGGGCGGCCGCGGCCGTCAGCCGCAGCTGCCGCCGCGCGGTGGTCCGCGCGCCGAGCTGCCGGGCGGCAACCCGCAGCCGCGGGTGACCAGCTGGGGCGACGAGAACGCCCAGCCGCCGGTCCCGCGCAGCCCGCTGGACGCCCCGCGCGGTCACGAGGAGCCGGACGTCGCCCAGACGTCGCGGATGCCGCGCATCGACGACCGGCAGGGTCCCGGCGCCACCGCCGAGATACCGGCGATCCCGCGCACCGACGACCGCCAGGGCCCGGCGGGCCCCGCGGACTTCGGCCGCCCCCTCGCGAACGGTCTCCAGAGCACCGGCCAGTTCCCGGTCGTGGGCAACCCCCAGACGGGTCCGGGCGGACGGCAGGACACCGGCCAGTTCCAGCGTCCGGGCACGAACGGCCGACCGGACCCGGCGCAGTTCCAGCGCCCCGGTACCGGCGGCCAGCAGGACGAGAACGGTTTCACCCGGTCCGACGTCTTCGGTACGCCCGGCGGCCAGAACGGCTCGGCGGCACCGAACCAGTACGCTCCGCAGGCGTACGACAACGGCTCCACCGGCCAGTTCGCCACCCCGGGCTACGACGCCTCCTCGACCGGTCAGCACTCGCTGCCCGGCCGCCAGGACCCCTCGTCCACGGGCCAGTTCGGCGCTCCGCAGTCGGGTGGCTACGGCACCCCGGTGCAGCCGACCGGCCCGCAGCGCGCCGTCGGGCGTCCGGAGCCGGAGGCACTGCCGCCGGCCTCGGGTCCCGGTGACGGGCGCACCCCGCTCTACGACACGCTGGAGACCAACTGGTTCCACGGTCAGCAGGCGGGCGGTGCGGCCCAGGCTCCGCAGCAACAGCAGCACCAGGAGCCGCAGGCTCCGGCTGCACCCCAGCGTCCCGCCGCCAACGCCTCCTGGCGCACCTCGCCGAACGACGAACTCGTCCGGCAGGCAGAGCGGGTCAGGCAACCGGCCGCGGGCGGCGTCACCACGTCCGGCCTGCCGCGCCGGGTGCCCAGGGCGAACCTCGTCCCGGGCACGGCTCAGCAGCAACAGCACCAACCCGGTCCGCAGGTCTCGCGTGCGCCTGACGACGTACGCGGACGGCTGACCAATCTCCGTCGGGGCATCGCGCAGGGTCGTCAGGCCGGCAACGGTCAGACCGGCAGTTTCCCGAGCCCCACTCACCAGCAGGAGCGTTAGTTGAGTCAGATGAGCCAGGCGGCACAGAACCTGAACTGGTTGATCACCAACTTCGTGGACAACACCCCTGGGGTGTCCCACACCGTTGTCGTGTCCGCCGACGGGCTCCTGCTCGCGATGTCCGAGGGCTTCCCGCGCGACAGGGCCGACCAGCTGGCGGCGGTCGCGTCGGGGCTGACCTCGCTGACGGCCGGCGCCTCCCGGATCTTCGAAGGCGGCAGCGTCGCGCAGACCGTCGTCGAGATGGAACGAGGGTTCCTCTTCCTCATGTCCGTCTCGGACGGCTCGTCGCTCGCCGTTCTGGCGCACCCCGAGTGCGACATCGGCCTCGTCGGCTACGAGATGACGCTCCTTGTCGACCGCGCGGGCGCGGTCCTCACGCCCGACCTGCGCGCCGAGCTCCAGGGCAGTCTGCTCCACTGACCCGCCCCGGCACTACCCACCTCACGAAATCACCGTCCGGCCGACACAATCCCCCCACCGGCCTCGACGGACGGCACGACTGACCGCGAATGCTGTCCCGCCCGGAGGATCCATGACCCCGCCCACCGCCCATCATGATCCGTACGCGGAGCCGTACGGGGATGAGGGCGACCAGCCGCTGGTGCGTCCGTACGCGATGACCGGCGGTCGGACGCGGCCGCGCTATCAGCTCGCCATCGAGGCGCTGATCAGCACCACGGCCGATCCGGCAGCGCTCATGGGGCTGCTCCCGGAGCACCAGCGCATCTGCCATCTGTGCCGTGAGGTGAAGTCGGTCGCGGAGGTCTCGGCTCTCCTGGCCATGCCGCTCGGGGTGGCGCGGATCCTGGTCGCGGACCTCGCCGAGGCCGGACTGGTGGCCATCCACCAGCCGGGCGGCGACGAGAACAACGGTGGCGCTCCGGACGTGACGCTGCTCGAAAGGGTGCTCAGTGGACTTCGCAAGCTCTGACGGAGGGCGGGCCACCACCTCCGCGAAGATCGTGGTGGCGGGCGGCTTCGGCGTGGGCAAGACCACGTTCGTGGGCGCCGTCTCCGAGATCAACCCGCTGCGCACGGAGGCCGTGATGACGTCCGCGAGCGCGGGCATCGACGACCTCACCCACACCGGGGACAAGACCACCACCACGGTGGCCATGGACTTCGGCCGTATCACGCTCGACCAGGACCTGATCCTCTACCTGTTCGGTACGCCCGGTCAGGACCGGTTCTGGTTCATGTGGGACGACCTGGTGCGCGGCGCCATCGGCGCGATCGTGCTCGTGGACACCCGGCGCCCTCAACGGCTTCGACGGCTCGCAGCCGTACCAGCCCGAAGAGGTGCGCGAGGCGCTCCAGATCGGACCGGACACCCCGATCATCACGACCGACGCCCGACACCGTTCCGATGCCAAGAGCGCGCTGATCACGCTGGTCGAGCACGCGCTCATGGCGCGACTGCGGTAATTTTCAAGCACCCGGTGCCGTACGGCGGTTGTCGTAGACGCTCTGGAGCCGACTGTGGCCTTTGACACGGTCGGCTCCGGCGTTCATAACGTTTCGGCAGTGGAATCCACAGGTACCGACACGCGTCGCGGTCGCTTGGTCTCACTGCGCGCACGAAAGCCCCGCCTTTTGGCGGGGCTCGTTCTTTTTGACCGTTTTATCTGGGGCTTACATCACGTCGAACCAGGGCTTTCCCATGTTTGGAAGAGCGCTGGTCGTCGTGCTGGAATGCCTGAACTGCCCAATAGTCAATGACGTACTCATGGTCGATGGCTGACCGGGCTCTGAGACACTGCGGCACGACGAAGGTGCCGACCGCCGAGAGGTTGTTGGTCGAGTGAGGCGAAGCAAGCAAAGTCCCGAGCCGGCGGCCCGGGGCAACTTCACCCCGCCGCCGCGCGGAGCGGCGCCCGCCCCTGTGCCCGGTTCGGAGCCGGCGTCCGCACCCGCGAAGAGCGGCGGCCGCCTCTCCCCGCGGAACTGGCGGGTGCCCACCCGGCTGAACGCGATCCTGCTCATACCCGTGGTGGTCGGCCTGGTCATGGGCGGCTTCCAGGTGAAGAACTCGATCGACACCTGGCAGGAGGCCCGCGACGCCGAGAAGACGGCGAAGATCGTGGCCGCCGCCGGCGAGTACGCCGAGGCCCTGCTCAACGAGCGGGACATCAGCGCCCAGCCGCTGCTCCAGTCCAAGAAGGACGACTCGAACGTCAAGGCGGCCCGCGCCACCACCGACGCCAAGGCCACCGCCTTCCACGACGAGGTCGTCGGGATGCCGGACAAGGAAGGCCTCAAGCGCCGTCTGAAGCTGGTGGAGGAGGCCGAGCCGACTCTGACGAAGATTCGCGCCGCCGCCTACACCAAGGCCCTGGACCCGGTGAAGACCGAAGAGGGCTACGTCGCGGTCGAGCACCTGCTGATGGAGTTCTCCAACGAACTCGGCCTCGGCACCGGCAACATCACCGCCTACGGCCGCACCGTCTACGCGGTCGCCCTGGCCAAGGGCGCCGAGTCCCTCCAGCGCGCCATCGGCATGCACCTGCTGGTCCGGCCGAGCCCCGACGAGACGGTCTTCCGGCAGCAGCTCACCGCCTTCACGTCGTACGCCTACCTCGAGGGCATCGCCCAGCAGGAGTACGTCTCCGGCGGTACCACCGAGGACGCCGCGCGGCTCACCGAGGTCATGAAGGAGAAGACCGAGGAGGGCGCGCAGCAGGCCGCCGACGCGAAGGCCAAGGCCGAAGCGGCGGGCGAGGAGTTCACCGCTCCGCCGAGCATGGACAAGATGATCCAGGCGATCGCCAGCGGGCAGGACCCGTCGAAGCTCGCCGAGCAGGGGGTCACCGCCAAGGCCTGGATGAACGCCGCGACGCTGAAGTTCGAGGGCTACAGCCAGGTCGAGAGCGAGCTCATCGACCGTGCGGTCACCGACGCCGGTGAGATCGCCTCCGACGCGCAGCGCGACGCCATCATCAACGGCGCGATCGTCATCATCGCCCTGCTCGCCGCGTTCATCGTCGCCAGTCTCATGGCCCGCCAGATGAGCCAGGCCATGCGCCAGCTGCGCAACGCCGCCTTCGGCATCGCCGAGCAGCGGCTGCCGATGCTGGTCGACCAGCTCTCGCGTACCGACCCGGGCCGGGTGGACACCCGTGTCCAGCCGATCCCCATCAACACCAGGGACGAGATCGGCGAAGTCGCCCGCGCCTTCGACCAGGTCCACCGCGAGGCCGTCCGGCTGGCCGCCGAGCAGGCTCTGCTCCGGGGCAACATCAACGCGATCTTCACCAACCTCTCGCGCCGCAACCAGTCCCTGATCGAGGGCCAGCTGACCCTGATCACCGACCTGGAGAACAACGAGGCCGACCCGGACCAGCTGGAGAACCTCTTCCGCCTGGACCACCTCGCCACCCGTATGCGCCGCAACGGCGAGAACCTCCTGGTCCTCGCCGGCGAGGAGCCGGGCCGCCGCTGGGACCAGCCGGTCCCGCTGGTCGACGTGCTGCGCGCCGCCTCCTCCGAGGTGGAGCAGTACGAGCGCATCGAGCTGTCCGGCGTACCCGAGGCCGAGATCCACGGCCGTGCCGTGACCGACCTCGTGCACCTGCTCGCCGAGCTTCTGGAGAACGCGACCACGTTCTCCTCCCCGCAGACCAAGGTCCGCGTCACGGCCACCCGTCTCCCCGACGGCCGGGTCATGATCGAGATCCACGACAAGGGCATCGGCCTCACCGCCGAGGACTTCGCGGACATCAACCACAAGCTGGCCAATCCGCCGACGGTGGACGCCGCGATCTCGCAGCGCATGGGCCTGTTCGTGGTCGGCCGGCTGTCCGACCGGCACGGTATCCGCGTCCAGCTGCGCCCCTCGGGCGAGCAGGCCGGCACCACCTCGCTGGTCATGCTGCCGGACGCCATCACCCACGGTGGCGGTGGCGAGCAGCAGCCGCGCGACGAGTTCACCGTCTCGCAGATCATCCCGGAGCAGAACTACGGCGGTGGCGGCGAGGACTTCAACAACGGTCTGCCGATGCGCACCGCGGCGGAGCTCGGCTTCGACGACAGCCAGTACGAGGTCCCCGACGACATCCGCGACCTGGACCCGGTGGGCCGCTCGCTGATGCGCGAGGAGCGCCGTGCGGCCCTGGAGACCCAGCCGGGCCAGCCGACGGGCCAGCAGCAGTCCGCCGAGGGCTTCGACGCGTCCCGTCAGCAGCAGTCGTACGACGCCGGCCAGAACGGCTTCGACCCCGCCCAGCAGGGTGCCGGAGCCGGCTACGACAACGGTGCGACCGGGTACGCCGAGCAGCCGGCGGCGTTCGACCAGCAGACGTCGTACGAGGAGCAGCAGCGTCCGGCGTACGACGACCAGTACTTCGCGCCGAACGGTGGCATGCCGCAGGGCGAGTCGTTCTCCGGCAACGGCGGCCTCCCGCAGAACGACGGCTTCGCGTCGAACGGCGGCTACCCGGACCCCGCGTATGCGGAGCCCGGCCGCGAGGAGCGTCCGGCGGCCCCCGCCGCCGCGTCCGAGGGCTTCCAGCCGTACCAGGAGCAGCAGTCCTACCAGGACGACTGGCCCCAGCAGAACGGCCACACGAACGGTTACCAGAACGGCTACCAGGACCAGTACGCTCCGGAACCGGAATCCACGCAGGCCGCTGACGCGGGTGAGCAGAACCGCGTAGGCTTCGACCGTCCGGGACCCTCCTCCTCCGCCTCCCACGCGCTGACCGACGCCGGTCTCCCCCGCCGCGGCTCCGCCGCAAGCGGTGCGAACGGCGCCCGGCCCGCGAAGCAGGAGCCGGCGGCCTCCCCCGCGGAGAGCAACGGCGGCGGCGACTCCTGGCGTTCGGCGAACGACGAGCGCTGGCAGCAGGCCTCCGCTCTGAAGAAGCCCAAGGCGGGTGGGGTCACCTCCTCCGGCCTGCCGCGGCGGGTGCCCAAGGCCAATCTGATCGAGGGCGCCGCCGAGACCACCCCCCAGGGAGGCCCTCAGGTCTCCCGCGCCCCGGAGGACGTCCGTGGCAGGTTGAGCAACCTGCGTCGGGGCGTCCAGCGCGGACGCAACGCAGGCAGCAGTGAAACGAACGGCCAGGGCCTCGGTCCTGACAGCACCTACAACCAGGAGCGTTAGTGTGAGCCCGATGAGCCAGGCGGCACAGAACCTGAACTGGGTGATCACCAACTTCGTGGACAACACCCCGGGGGTGTCCCACACCGTGGTGGTCTCCGCCGACGGACTCCTTCTGGCGATGTCCGAAGGCTTCCCCCGCGACCGGGCCGACCAGCTCGCGGCCGTCGCCTCCGGTCTGACGTCCCTGACGGCAGGCGCCTCCCGGATCTTCGAGGGGGGCAGCGTGAACCAGACGGTTGTGGAGATGGAGCGGGGATTCCTCTTCCTCATGTCCATTTCCGACGGTTCGTCGCTCGCGGTTCTCGCTCATCCCGAGGCGGACATCGGCCTCATTGGGTACGAGATGGCCCTTCTGGTGGACCGAGCGGGTTCGGTCCTGACCCCTGACCTTCGTGCGGAGCTCCAAGGGAGCCTTCTCAACTAACAAACGGACGGTGCGTTTTGGCGTCCCGAGGCCGTAGGGTTTCGGGACGCGGCTTCCACGTGATGGGTGCCAGGCACATCGGAGGAGGAGAGAGAGTGGCAACACCCCCAGGCGGATCGAATTCGGGCAACTGGTCGTACGGCCCTGCCCAGGGCCAGGGCGACGGTTCCCAGAACCCGAACCGTTACAACTTCCCCTCCGCGCCCAGCCAGCAGCGGCCGTACACGCCCCAGGGTCCGCAGGGTCCCGGGCCGTCACCGTACGACCAGCCGTCGGCCCCGCGCATCCAGCCCGTACAGCCGCACCGCCGCACCCCGGAGCCGGCGCCCGCAGGGGCGTCGAACAACCCGCTGGTGCGTCCGTACGCCATGACCGGTGGGCGGACCCGCCCGCGTTACCAGCTCGCCATCGAGGCGCTGGTGCACACCACTGCGCAGCCGCACCAGATGCAGGGCCAACTGCCCGAGCATCAGCGGATCTGCAACCTCTGCCGAGAGATCAAGTCGGTCGCCGAGATCTCGGCACTGCTGACCATCCCTCTCGGCGTGGCCAGGATCCTCGTCGCCGACTTGGCGGAGGCGGGACTGGTCGCCATCCATCAGCCCGGCGGCGACGAGAGCGCCGGCGGCCAGCCAGACGTGACACTGCTCGAAAGGGTGCTCAGTGGACTTCGCAAGCTCTAGCGGGGGTCCGTCCCGCTCCACCACTTCCGCGAAGATCGTGGTGGCGGGCGGCTTCGGCGTGGGCAAGACCACGTTCGTCGGGGCTGTCTCGGAGATCAACCCGCTGCGCACCGAGGCCGTCATGACGTCCGCGTCGGCGGGGATCGACGACCTCACCCACACCGGGGACAAGACCACCACGACGGTGGCCATGGACTTCGGCCGTATCACCCTGGACCAGGACCTGATCCTGTACCTGTTCGGTACGCCCGGTCAGGACCGGTTCTGGTTCATGTGGGACGACCTGGTGCGCGGCGCCATCGGCGCGATCGTGCTCGTGGACACCCGGCCGTTCGTCGTCGCCCTCAACGGCTTCGACGGCTCGCAGCCGTACCAGCCGGACGAGGTCCGCGAGGCCCTGCAGATCGGTCCCGACACCCCGATCATCACGACGGACGCCCGACACCGCGCGGACGCCAAGTCGGCGCTGATCACGCTCGTGGAGCACGCGTTGATGGCCCGCCTGCGGTAGGTAGGCCGACGGAGTGAAAGTGGGCGGCCCCTCCCGGTCCGGGAGGGGCCGCCCACCTGTTTGCGCCGCGACGGCGGGACACCGGGACGGGGTTCGCTTCCGGTGCCGGACCGGCCGAACCCCCGGCACACGCACGAAGAAGGGCCCCTCTCGGCGGAGGGGCCCTTCTTCGTGCGGGGAAAGCGGCTGGAGCGGCGCGGCGCCTAGTGCCAGCTGTGCGGGGCGCGGAAGCCGCCCTCGCGCTCCAGGCGGCGCCAGCCGGCCTTGGGGCGGCCCCGGTGGGTCTCGGAGGGGGTCGGCTGGGCGGCCGCGCGGGCCAGGAGGATCGCCGTGATGGCGGCGACTTCCTCGGGCTCGGCGTGGCCCTTCTCGACGCGGATGTCGGGAGCGTTCATGGGTGCAAGTCTCCGTGGGTGAGGTTTCCGCAGGGGATCCAGTGGGTTACCCGTGGGATCTGCCGGGTTACTGCGGGGGGTTGCCGTGCTTGCGCGAGGGCAGGTCCGCGTGCTTCGACTGGAGCATGGCCAGCGACCTGATGAGGACCTCACGGGTCTCGGCGGGGTCGATGACGTCGTCGACCAGTCCGCGTTCCGCCGCGTAGTACGGGTGCATCAGCTCGGACTTGTACTCCTTGACCATGCGGGCCCGCATGGCCTCGGGGTCCTCGGCCTCGGCGATCTGACGCCGGAAGATGACGTTGGCGGCACCTTCGGCGCCCATCACGGCGATCTCGTTCGTCGGCCAGGCGTAGGTGAGGTCGGCGCCGATGGACTGGCTGTCCATGACGATGTAGGCACCTCCGTAGGCCTTGCGGAGGATGAGGGAGATCCGCGGCACGGTGGCGTTGCAGTAGGCGTAGAGCAGCTTCGCTCCGTGCCGGATGATGCCGCCGTGCTCCTGGTCGACACCCGGGAGGAATCCAGGGACGTCCAGGAAGGTGACGATCGGGATATTGAAAGCGTCACACATCTGGACAAAGCGTGCAGCTTTTTCCGACGCCTCGATGTCCAGTACGCCGGCGAGGGCCTGCGGCTGGTTGGCGACGATGCCGACGACCTGGCCGTCGAGCCGGGCCAGGGCACAGATGATGTTGCGGGCCCAGCGCTCGTGGATCTCCACGTACTCGCCGTCGTCGACGATCTCCTCGATGACCTTGGTCATGTCGTACGGACGGTTGCCGTCCGCCGGGACCAGGTCGAGCAGGACGTCGCCGCGGCGGTCGGCCGGGTCGGTGGACTCGTGGCGCGGGGGGTTCTCGCGGTTGTTCTGCGGCAGCAGCGACAGGAGGTAGCGGACCTCCGCGATGCAGGTCTCCTCGTCGTCGTACGCGAAGTGGCACACGCCGGAGGTCTCGGCGTGCACGTCGGCGCCGCCCAGGCCGTTCTGGGTGATCTCCTCACCGGTGACGGCCTTGACCACGTCCGGACCGGTGATGAACATCTGCGAGGTCTCGCGGACCATGAAGACGAAGTCGGTGAGGGCGGGGCTGTAGGCCGCGCCGCCCGCGCAGGGGCCCAGCATGACCGAGATCTGCGGGATCACCCCGCTCGCCCGGGTGTTGCGCTGGAAGATGCCGCCGTAGCCGGCGAGCGCGGAGACGCCCTCCTGGATACGGGCCCCGGCGCCGTCGTTGAGAGAGACCAGCGGGGCGCCGGCCGCGATGGCCATGTCCATGATCTTGTGGATCTTCGTGGCGTGGGCCTCGCCCAGCGCGCCGCCGAAGATGCGGAAGTCATGGGCGTAGACGAAGACCGTACGGCCCTCCACCGTGCCCCAGCCGGTGATCACACCGTCGGTGAACGGCTTCTTGGCCTCCAGGCCGAAGCCGGTCGCCCGGTGCCGGCGCAGCTGCTCGACCTCCTGGAAGGACCCCGGGTCGAGGAGCAGCTCGATCCGCTCCCGGGCGGTCAGCTTGCCCTTGGCGTGCTGCGCCTGGGTCGCCTTCTCGCTCGGGCCGGCCAGCGCCTGGGCACGGATCTCGTGCAGCTCGGCCACGCGGCCACGCGCATCCGTGGGTTCCGAAGGCTCTGCGATCGGCTCGCCCGTCGTCTCTTCCAAAACGGTCATGTAGTGACCTTACGAAGCCCACCAAGGAAAGAGGGACGTCGACTCCGTACAGTCTCCGGCGCGTTTTCCTGGTAGCCCTGAACAGAACCGGGCGGACATGCAGCCGTTCCGACTGCTCAGAGGGGCTGGGGCTTGTAGGGGTCACACAAAGCCGGGGGTTGAGACCCGCCTCACATTTCCCGCGCGCACCTGCCCCCGCCGGAGTGAAACGGAGCGTCCGGACGGCGGGTCCCGGCAACCGGACTCCTGCGGGGCCGACGCCGACGGGCTCCGGCCGACGCGACGTACGCCGACAGCCACCGACCGGCACCGGCGGCCACCGACCGACACGACGACACTACCGAGCCGAAGATGTTGAACATTGAACGGAATAGGTCTACGGTCGTTCCTGTTGACCTCGTTGAAGATTAAACATCATCGATCTTCCCGTCCCCAAGGAGCACGTCATGGGCATCCTCGGCCGCAAGAACACCGACGAGACCGCCACCGCCGCCGCCGACACCGCGGTGACCCCCGAGCCGGCCGCCCTGACCGGCGACTACACGATCGACCCCGCCCACTCGACGTTCGGCTTCGTGGCGCGCCACGCGATGGTCACGAACGTCAAGGGCAAGTTCAACGACTTCACCGGCTCGCTACACCTGGACGGCACCGAGCCGTCGAAGTCCAGCGCCACCATCGACATCACGATGGAAAGCATCGACACCGGGTCCGCCGACCGCGACGGCCACCTGAAGAGCGCCGACTTCTTCAAGACCGACGAGTTCCCGACGATGACCTTCCGCTCCACCTCGGCGGAGGCGCTGGGCGGCGACGACTACCGGATCACCGGTGACCTGACCATCCTCGGTGTCACCAAGCCGCTCAGCATCGACCTGGAGTTCAACGGCGCCGCCAAGGACCCGTTCGGCAACGAGCGCGTCGGCTTCGAGGGCAAGGCGGAGATCCTTCGCTCGGCGTGGGGCCTGACCTGGAACGCGGCGCTGGAGACGGGCGGCGTTCTGGTCTCGGACAAGATCAAGCTGAACTTCGACATCTCGGCGATCAAGAACGCGTAAGCGCTCGGCTGAATACGGTGGAAAACGGCGAATAGGGGTCGGAAGCGAAGAGCTCCCGGCCCCTTTCCGTGTTCCGTGTCACAGTCGCGAGACATGAGCACCAGGACCGGACCCCAGCACTACCCCGGCGCGAACCGCGACCACTGGTACCAGGACGACTTCGGCGGTGACCGCATGGAGGTCAACGTCGTCGTCCTGCACACCACCGAAGGGCGTTCACTGCCCGACTACCAGGGCGGCTCCGCCGCGCCCAACCTGACGGCCGTGCCGGACTTCGCCGCCAGGAAGCTGAAGTGGTACCAGCACTTCGAGATCGACGTCTCCTCGCGCGCGCTGGTCAACAAGCGCGGCGGCGTCGAGACGAACACCCTGAACGTCTGCCAGGCGGAACTCGTCGGCACCTGCGACCCCGACCTGCACGCCAAGTGGAAGGCACGCGGCCAGGCCCACGTCTACTGGCCGAAGGCGCCGGAGTGGGCCTTGCGCGCCGTCGCCGAGTACCTGGCGTGGATGCACATCCACCACCACGTACCCCTGCGCGGTCCGGCGCTCTGGCCCGCGTACCCGAAGTCCGCCGGGAACGGGGGCGGTCAGCGGATGAGCGGGGAGCGGTGGAACGCGTTCAAGGGGGTGTGCGGGCACATGCACGTGCCCGAGAACGCGCACGGCGATCCGGGGGCGCTCGACTTCGAGGCGCTGCTCGACTTCGCCAAGGCGGCCGTCCAGGACTGAGACCGGCCGACGGCGCACTGGCGGCCGGCTGCGCACCGGCGAGCGCGGCCGCCAGTCCCGCACAGACGGGGCCGCCGGTGGGGCGGCGGGGCGGCTCGTGGGGACGCGAGGTGGCCGGCGGGTGGATGTGGCTGAATCAGCCCCCTTGTGTGAGGGCTTGCGGGGTTCCCATAATCCAGCAACAGATTTGACCTGACCATGCCAGCGCATGGACGTTTCTTTGCGGTGCGCGACCTCGCTGTGCACAACCCCGCGGTGCCCTTTTTGCGTTGACATGCTCTCGTCAAAGCCAACCCCCCACGGAAGGCAGCACCTTGAAGAAGCTCCTCACAGCGCTCAAGAGATTCGCGGCCGTCGGCGCGGCAGCCCTCGCGATCGCCAGCCTTCAGCCCCTCTCGTCCGCACAGGCCGCCCCCGCCCCCGTCGTCGGCGGAACCCGGGCCGCACAGGGCGAGTTCCCGTTCATGGTCCGGCTCTCCATGGGCTGCGGCGGGGCGCTCTACACCCAGCAGATCGTGCTCACCGCCGCGCACTGCGTCAGCGGGACCGGCGCCAACACCAGCATCACCGCCACCGCCGGCGTCGTGGACCTCCAGTCCACCACCGGCCGGGTCCAGGTGAAGTCGACCTACGTGTACCGGGCCCCCGGCTACAACGGCAACGGCAAGGACTGGGCGCTCATCAAGCTCGCCTCGCCCATCACCACCCAGTCCACCCTGAAGATCGCCACCACCACGCAGTACAACACCGGCACCTTCACCATCGCCGGCTGGGGTTCGGCCTCCGAGGGGGGCGCCCAGCAGCGCTACCTGCTCAAGGCCACCGTGCCGTTCGTGAGTGACGCGACCTGTCGCACGTACAGCGGCTACAGCGGCCTCGTCGCCAGTGACGAGATCTGCGCCGGATACGCGGCCGGCGGCACCGACACCTGCCAGGGCGACTCGGGCGGCCCGATGTTCCGCCGGGACGCCAACAACGCCTGGATCCAGGTCGGCATCGTGAGCTGGGGCATCGGCTGCGCCCGGGCCAACGCCCCCGGCGTCTACTCCGAGGTCTCCACCTTCGCCTCGGCCATCGCCTCGGCGGCGGCCTCGCTCTGACGCACACCCCCCGTCGTACGACCACGGGCCCGGCACCGACGCGTGCCGGGCCCGTGGCGGTGCGGTACCGTCCTGAACCGTCAAGTCTCTTCACGGACACGGGGGTTGATACGGGGCGTGCTGAGCGGTGATCACGTCGGATTCAGCGGGGGGACCTACTACGGCCCCGTCACCGGCATGGCGGAACACCACCACCATGGCCCCGCCCCCACGGCGACCGCAGCCCTGCCCGTCCGGCCGGCCGCCTTCACCGGGCGTGACACCGCCGTCGAGCAGCTGCTGGCCGCGCTCGGCCCCGGTACGGGACCGGACGGCGAACCCTTACTGATCTCCGCCGTCGCCGGTCTGGGCGGCATCGGCAAGACGGCCCTCGCGGTGCACACGGCCCATGCCGCCCGCGAGCGGGGCTGGTTCCCGGGCGGCGCGCTCTTCGTCGATCTGCGCGGATACGACAGCTCACCGATGACCGCGGACCAGGCCGTACTGTCCCTGCTCCGGGCGCTCGGCGTACGGGACGCGGACGTGCCCGCCACACCCGCCGACCAGTACGGGCTGTACCGCTCGCAGCTCGCCGGGCGGGAACCGGTGCTCGTCGTCCTCGACAACGTCTCCGACCCGGGCCAGATCGAACCCCTCCTGCCCGGCGAGGGCCGGCACCGCGTCCTGCTGACCTCGCGCGACACCCTGGACTGGCTGCCCACGCGGCTGGTCCGGCTCGACGAGCTGGCACCCGACGCGGCCGTCGCCCTGGTCGAGCGGCTGCTGCGGAACACCGACCCGGACGACGACCGGGCCGCCCGTGAGCCCGACGCCCTGCGGGAACTCTGCGCGCTCTGCGGCCATCTGCCGCTCGCCCTGCTGGTCACGACGGCACAGCTGCGCCGCCGTCGACGCCGTCCCGTGTCGGCGCTGGTCGAGGAGTTGCGGGAGGCCCAGGACCTGCTGGGCACCCTGAGCCACGGCGCCGGCGGCGCACGTGATCTGCGATCGGTGTTCGACGTCAGCTGTGCCCGGCTGGGCCCGGACCAGCGGCGGCTGTTCCGGCTGCTGGGGCAGGCGCCGGTGAACGACGTGAGCACACGGACCGCCGCCGTGCTGACGGACCTCACCGAGTCCGCCGTGCTGAGACTGCTGGAGGACCTGGACTCGGCCTCGCTCGTGACACCGTCCGCGGACGGCACCCGGTGGCGGATGCACGATCTGGTGCGGGCCCACGCCCTCGGCATCGGCCGGGGCGACCCCGCGGCCGAGCGGGACAACGACGTCGCGCGCGCCCGGTTGCTCGCCCACTACGCCCACCACGCCCGAGCCGCCGACGTCCAGTGGAGGGCGAGCCGGTCCGCGATGACGGACGAGGAGGTGTTCGAGGGCCGCGAGGCGGCGCTGGCCTGGCTGGACGCCGAGTGGGCGGGACTCGTGGGCGCCACCGCCTGGACCGACCGGCCCGGCTGCGCGAAGCATGTCGTGGCGGTGGGCCTGAGCCTGTCCGGCTACCTCCAGCAGCGCCGGTACCTCGGCGACGCGGCGGCGGTGACCCGGGCCGCCCGGGAGGCCGCCGTACGGTGCGGCGACCGCATGCACGAGGCGTCGGCCCTGACCCACCACGCCAACGCGCTGATGAAGCTGGACAGACGTGCCGAGGCGATCGTCGCGTCCCAGCAGGCACTCGCGATCTACACGGAGCTGCGCGTCCCGCACGGCGCGGCCACCGCCTCGTGCGCCGTCGGCAACGCCCTGTACGACCTCCGCCGGTTCGCCGAGGCGCTCACCGCCTTCACCGGCGCCCGGCGCGTCTTCGCGGAGCTCGGCGACCAGGACGGCGTCGCGAACACCTGGAACGGCGAGGGCCTGGTGCTGGCCGCGCTCGGCCGCCACCGCGACGCCAAGAAGGCCTTTCTCCAGGCCCGTTCGATCTACGCCGACCAGGGCAACCCCCTGTGGGAGGGCATCACCTGGCACAACCTGGCGACCGCGCTCGCAGACCTGGGCCAGATCGGCGCCGCGCTGACCGCCTTCCGGCGGGCCGCCACCCTGCTCGTCGAGGTGGACGACTGGTACCGCGTCGCGGAGACGCACCTGAACGTCGCCACGCTGCTGGCCGCCGTCGGGCGGGACGACGACGCGGGGGCCGCGTGGACGGCCGCCGCCGACGCCTACGACCGCGCGGGCGCACCCGACTCCGCCGCCGACTGCCGCCGCAGGGCAGCCGCCGGGACCGCTCGGCACGACGCCTTACGCGGCTGAACCGGCCGCGCCGGACCGGGCTTCAGAACCCGCCCCCGAAGTCGCCCCCGCCGCCTCCGCCGAAGTCCCCTCCCCCGCCGCCGAAGCCGCCGAAGTCGCCGGGGTCGAAGTCGGCGCCCGAGACGTCGCCTCCGTCGTACCCCCCGCCGAAGTCGCCGTAGCCGCTGCCGTAGTCGGAGGCGTAGGACGGGGCGGCCATGATGCCGCCGAGCATCGTGCCGACGAGGAGGCCGGGCAGGAGGCCGCCGCCGAAGTAGCCGCCCGCCCAGGGGCCGTAGGCGGGGCCGGCCTCCCAGTACGGGCGGCGGCCGTAGTCGCTGTCGACCTCGCGGATCACCGGGTCGCGGCCGTCGGCCAGGCGGGTCGCGTCCGCGGCGCAGACCGGGACCTCGCGGGTGGCCCCGCCGGGCGGCGTCCAGCCGGCGTCGGTGACCGAGGGACCGTGGCGGGGATCGAAGAAGCACGGCGGCCGGCGCTCGGGCAGCGGCAGGCCGGCACGGCGGGCGGCCAGTTGCGCGAGGGCGAAGCGGCCGTCCTCCAGCGCCTGGGTGACGGGGCGGACGTCCTCGGGTCTGGTCGCCGCCGCCATGAACGACTTCGCCTGCTCATAGGCGTCCAGGGCGCGTTCGTAGTCGGCGCGCATGGGGTCGTCGGCGCCGGGCTCCGAGGGGCGGAAGTCCAGCCGGTCGAGTTCCTCGCCGAAGGCCGTGATGTCCTCGTCCACGACGACCCGCAGCCGGTCGAGGGCGGCCCGCTGCTCCGCCGCGTGCCGCCGGCGGTTGCGCCGCACGAGGGTGTAGGCGCCCGCGCCGCCCGCCACCAGCACCACGCCCGCCGTGATCAGCGCGGTGGAGGAGATCCCGTCACCGCCGCCCGAGGAGCTCCAGCTCTTCGGCGCCGAGCCGCCCATGTTCGCGAGGGCACGGTCGGTGAAGTCGGTCAGCTGGGTGTGGGCGTCGTCCTCGCCCTGGACACTGGCGACCAGGTTGCGGACGGCCGTGCGGGACAGGACCGAGGAGTCGGCGCGGGCGTCGAAGCGGTCACCGAGGCGGATCGCGTACAGGCCGGTCACGCCGGTGGCGGTGCGCAGGTCCGTGAAGAGGTCCGCCGTGGGGTAGCCGGCGGGCAGGACGGCGATGAACAGCGGCTTGTCGGCGCCCTCGATCTGCTGCTGGAGGGCGTGCGCCTCCGCCTGCGACAGCTGGGCGGCGGCCTCCGGATCGACGTAGACCGGGCTCTCGCGCAGGGACGCGGCGATCGCCGAGACGCTCGTGGCCGCGGAAGCGCGCGGAGCGCCCGCCGTCAGGACCGCCAGAGCGGTCAGGACGGCGAGCGCCAGTGCGATCAGCGGTCCGGCGAAGCTTCGGGTCGATAGAGCGACCTTCATACTTCGAAGCTACCCGAAAGCCATCGAAAGCGGCCCTTTCGGGCGGTCGGGAACGCGGTGGCTAGGCCGCGGCCCGGTACGCCGCCGTCAGCCGCTCCACCGCCTTTCCGTACCGGCCGGTCAGCAGCAGGTGGTCCGCGTCGGCGAAGGGCTTGGCGACCGCCGCCGTCACGGCCTGGCCCACCTTCCGCTGGACGATGAGCCGGGCCTTCGTGACCAGCGCCCGTCCCACCTCGTCGGCACCGGCCCGCTCGGCGACGGCGGCCGCGGCCCCCAGCCCCTTCAGGGTCGTCGCGCCGCCCTCCGGCACTCGGTTCAGCGTCGTCAGACCCCAGCCGTAGGGGAACTGCGGGTCGTACGCCGCGTCGCCGACGTTGATCGGCAGCTGGGCCTGGGTCTTCGGCCAGGTCACCGGAAGCTGTCCGGTGAAGGGCCGCCTGCCGTACAGGACGTCGGCCACGCCGTCGCCCTCGGTGCCCGGCAGCCAGGAGGCCACCAGCGCGTCGATGCCGGCGAGCCGGTCACCGATCAGCTGGGGCCGCCCGGACACGATCAGCACCGCGCATCTCATCGCGGCGCACACCTTGTCCACGGCCGCCCGGTCGGCTGCCGTCAGCTCCAGGTCGTTGCCGTTGCCGACGTCGCCGACGCCCTCGGCGTACGGGGTCTCGCCGACGACCACGACACCGACGTCGTACCCGGCCGTCGACGCCGAGGCGTCCCGGGAGTAGGTGACGTCGCCGCCGGCCTTCCGCATCCCGTCCAGGATCGTCGTGCCCCGCGTGATGTCGCCGGAGGCGCCCTGCCAGGTGATGGTCCAGCCGCCGGTCTGGTTGCCGATGTCGTCGGCGTTGGAACCGGCGACGTACACCTTCTGGTTCTTCTTCAGCGGCAGGACCCCGCCGGAGTTCTTCAGCAGCACCTGCGACTCGGCGGCCGCCTGGCGGGCGACGGCCCGGTGCCCTGCGGAGCCGATGGCGGACGCGCCGCCGGTGTCGGCGTACGGCTTCTCGAAGAGGCCCAGCGCGAACTTCTGGGTGAGGATGCGCGCGACGGCGTCGTCGATCCGCCGCTCGGTGATCCGCCCGGCCCCGGCCTCGTCGATCAGGGTCGCCGTGAACTCCTTGTACGAGTACGGCACCATCATCATGTCGACGCCCGCGTCCACCGCCGCGCGGACCCGGGAGGCGTAGTCGCCGGGGAGCTGGTCGATGGCGTTCCAGTCGCTGATCACGAAGCCGTCGAAGCCCATCCGGCCCTTCAGCACACCGTTGATCATGTCGGCGCGGGCGTGCATCTTCACCGGGCCCCGGCCGTCGCCGAGGATGTCGAGCGACGAGTACGAGGGCATCACCGATCCGACGCCCCGGTCCACCGCCGTCCGGTACGGAGCGAGGTGGACGGCCTCCAGCTGCTGCCGGGTGACCTTGGTGACGCCCTGGTCGATGGTGTAGCTGCCGGTGGTGGAGGAGCCGTACTCGGTGCCGCCGTCCCCGACGAAGTGCTTGGCGGTGGCGAGGACCTTGTCGCCGTCCTTGAGGTCCCGGCCGTCGCGGGCGCCCTGCAGGCCCTGGACGACCGTCTCCATGGACTCCACGAGCGCCGGGTCCTCGCCGAAGGACTCGTACGAGCGGCCCCAGCGTTCGTCGCGGGTCACGCACAGGCAGGGGGCGAAGTCCCAGGGGACGCCGGTGGCCCGGACCTCGGCGGCGGTCACCGCGCCGGTGCGCTCGGCCAGTCGGGGGTCGCGGGTGGCGCCGATGCCGATGTTGTGCGGCATGACCGTCGCGCCGACCAGGTTGTTGTGGCCGTGCACGGCGTCCACGCCGTAGATCAGCGGGATCTGGAACCGGGTGGCCTGCGCCCGGAGCTGGTAGCCGTCGATCATCTTCGCCCAGGCGTCGGCGGTGTTGGGCGTCGGCGTGGAGCCGCCGCCGGAGAGCAGCGAGCCGAGGTCGTAGGAGGCGATGTCTGCGCCGGTGCCGATCGCGCCGCGCTCGGCCTGGGTCATCTGACCGGCCTTCTCCGCGAGGCTCATCCGTGACAGGAGATCGGCGACGCGCTTCTTCACCGGCAACTTCGCGTTCAGGTACGGCAGTCCGTGCGCGTCGACCACGACCTGCGGGTTCTCGGCCGGAGGCCTGGCGCCGGTGACGGTCAGCCGGAGCGGGACGGTCTCGGCGGACTCGGCCCGCTTGTCCTTGAGCGTGGGGACCGTGACCGTGCGGGTGGCGCCCGAGGGGGTGCCCGCCGGGAAGGTGACGGTGCCGGTGACGGGCGTGTAGTCCTTGCCCGGCTCGGCGGTTCCAGTAGCGGCGGTCTCGTAGGCGACGGTGACGGGGTCGCCGAGGGGAGCGGCGCCGGTGGTGGCGACGGTGAGCTCGACGGCGGCCGCCCGGCCCTCCTCGACCGGGTAGACGGCCGCGCCGGTGGTGACGGCGGCGCGCAGCGACTGGTCCGCGCGGCCGTACAGCTCGACGCCGTCCATGGCGAAGTCGCCCTTGACGCCGACCGGGAGGGTGAGGGCGTATCCCCAGGTCTCGGTGAGGCCGAGGACCTGGTCGATGCCGCCGACGGGCTGGTAGTCCGTGCGATAGGTGAAGTCGGTGAAGGGGATCTCGACCTGTTTCCAGCCGGTCCAGTCGTCCGTGAATGAGGTGGTCCAGAGCTCGGACGCCTCTCCGTTCGCGCCGCCGTCCTTGATCTCGAAGGCGATCTTCCTGCCGTTGTCGCGGCCCTCCCACCAGAAGCGGATGCCCCGGTGGGCGGACCAGTCGTGGGCGGGCTCGGCGAAGGCGAAGTCGTGGGTGAAGCCGCCGTAGCCGCTGATGTCGTAGCTGCCGGTGAGGACCTTGCCGCCCTCGGGGGCGTCCGCCCGGGACGTCAGCCCGAGGGCGGGCGCGTCGTCGCCGTCGCCGCCCCAGGTGAAGAGTCCCTCGGCGGGCGGGCTCGCGAAGGGGACCTCGCCCTCGAAGCGGTCGACGGGGACGGGTGCGGGGTCGGGGTCGTCGGCGCCGGACGCGCCCGCGGCGGTGGTCATCGGGAGCAGTGCGGCCAGCAGGGTGGCGGAGGCGAGCAGGGCGGTTCTTCGCATGCGACGTCCCTCTACTCTCGTGGTCCACTCATGACTTAGATCACGCCGTGAGTTAACTGGTGGGCCGTAGCGCCGTCAAGACTTCACACCGGAACTGGTACGGCCGCAACACCCGTCCGGATCAGGGCCGTTGTTCGTTCGACAGATGAACACGCAACCCCTTGACGCGACCTGGAAGCCGTCATTTACTCACGGCTCGCACGCCCCCATCCCCCACCTTCGAAAGGGCGGCGCTCCATGAGGAGATCCACTCGCGTCCTCCGGCTGCTCCTCGCCGGTCTGCTCACCTCCGCCGGGATCACCGCGGCGGTCGCGCCCGCGCACGCGGCGGGCGAGCAGGTCACGGCCTGGCTCACCACCACGGACGACGCCGGCGGGCGGCACGTGGTCCGCGGTCTTCAGGCCCAGCCCGCCTTCGCCTTCCAGGCGGGCGCCGGCGGCAGCGGCGAGAACATCACCGTCGACGAGAACACCGGGTACCAGACCTTCACCGGCGGCGGCGCGTCCTTCACCGACACCGCGGCCTGGCTGATGAACGGCAGCGGGGCGCTGTCCGCGGCGACCCGGGAGGCGACCCTGCGCAAGCTGTTCTCGCCGACCGAGGGCATCGGGCTGTCGTTCCTGCGCAATCCGATGGGCGGCTCGGACCTCGCGCGCTTCGGCTACACCTACGACGACGTGCCGGCCGGCCAGACGGACGCCGACCTGTCGGAGTTCTCGATCGCGCACGATCTGGCGGACGTGGTGCCGCTGACCCGGCGGGCCCGGGAGCTGAACCCGGCGCTGACGGTGATGGCGTCGCCGTGGACGGCGCCCGCCTGGATGAAGGACAGCGGGCAGCTCAACGGGGGCTGGCTGAAGGCGGAGAACTACGGGGCCTACGCCTCGTACTTCGTGAAGTACCTCCAGGCGTACCGGGACCAGGGCGTACCGGTGGCCTACGTGACGGCGCAGAACGAGCCCACGTGCTGCTCGGGCTACCCGTCGATGAGCTGGAACGCGTCGGGACTGGCGTACTTCACGAAGAGCGAGCTGCTGCCGAAGCTGGCGGCGGCGGGGCTGTCGACGAAGGTGCTGGCGCACGACTGGAACTGGGACACCTACGACGCGTACGCGGCGCAGACGGTGGACGACGCGGCGGTCCGCTCGCACCCGAACTTCGGCGGGATCGCCTGGCACGGTTACGGCGGGGACGTGGCGAAGCAGACGTCGGTGCACAACCTGTACCCGCAGCTGGACGCCTTCGGCACCGAGCACTCCGGCGGGACGTGGATCGCCGACCAGCAGCGCGAGGACATGCTCGACATCGTGAACTACACCCGCAACTGGGCGAAGTCGGTGACGAAGTGGTCGCTGGCCGTGGACCAGAACCGGGGGCCGCACAACGGCGGCTGCGGGACGTGCGACGGGCTGGTCACCGTGCACAACGGGGACGGGGCGAGCGGGACCGTCGACTACACGATCGAGTACTACACGATGGGGCACCTGACGAAGTTCGTCCGGCCGGGCGCGCAGCGGATCGCGTCGACGGCGTCGGCGTCCGTGCCGAACGTGGCATGGCGCAACCCCGACGGCTCCAAGGCGCTGATCGCCTTCAACGACGCGTCGACCGCGAAGACGGTGACGATCAACTGGGGCGCGCAGCACGCGACGTACACGCTGCCGGGCAACACGTCGGCGACCTTCACCTGGTCGGGGACGCCATCGGGCGGCGGCGCCCAGGCAGGAGCCTTCACCGGTCTCGCGGGCAAGTGCCTTGACGTGGCCGGTGGTTCGAGCGCCAACGGGACGGCGGTACAGCTGTACGACTGCAACGGCTCGGCGGCGCAGCGGTGGACCGTGCAGACGGACGGATCGGTCCAGGCACTCGGCAAGTGCCTGGACGTGGCCTCGGCGTCGACGGCGGACGGGGCGAAGGTGCAGCTGTACGACTGCAACGGAACCGGCGCCCAGCGGTGGTCGTACAACGCCGGCACCGGCGATGTCGTGAACACGGCCGCGAACAAGTGCCTCGACGTCACGGACAACTCGTCGGCGAACGGGGCACGGGCGCAGATCTGGGCGTGCACGGGCGCCGCCAACCAGAAGTGGCAGCTGCGGTAGGTCCAGCAGTGGCGGCCGGGCCAGGCCCGGCAGTGGCAGCCGAGCCGGGCCCGGCAGTGGCGGCTGTGCTGGGTCCCGGGCCGTCGGCCGGGTGCGGGGCCCCGGCGAGTCCGAACGGCTCGCCGAGGGCTCCCGCCGGGTGCCCTCTACTCGGCGGGCTCCACCTTGGCCCGCAGCAGGCCGTACGTGTAGGCGTCCTCCAGGGCCTGCCAGGAGGCGGCGATCACGTTCTCCGCGACGCCCACCGTGGACCACTCGCCCGTGCCGTCCGTCGTGGAGATCAGGACGCGGGTGGTGGACTGGGTGCCGTGGACGCCCTCCAGGATGCGGACCTTGTAGTCGACCAGGTCGAGCTTGGCCAGCTGGGGGTAGATCTTCTCCAGCGCCACGCGCAGGGAGCGGTCCAGGGCGTTGACCGGGCCGTTGCCCTCCGCCGTGGCGACGATGCGCTCGCCCTTGGCCCACAGCTTGACCGTGGCCTCGTTGGCGTGGGTGCCGTCGGGGCGGTCCTCGACGATGGCCCGCCAGGACTCGACCTCGAAGTACTTCAGCGGCCGGCCCTCGACCTCGGCCCGCAGGAGCAGCTCGAAGGAGGCGTCCGCCGCCTCGTAGGTGTAGCCCTTGAGCTCGCGTTCCTTGACCCGCTCCACGACCCGGCCGACCAGTTCACGGTCATCGCCGAGGTCGACACCGAGCTCCTTGCCCTTGAGCTCGACAGACGCCCGTCCGGCCATGTCGGACACCAGCATCCGCATGGTGTTGCCGACCTGCTCGGGGTCGATGTGCTGGTAGAGGTCCGGGTCGACCTTGATCGCCGAGGCGTGCAGGCCGGCCTTGTGGGCGAAGGCCGAGACTCCCACGTACGGCTGGTGCGTGGACGGCGTCAGGTTGACGACCTCGGCGATCGCGTGCGAGATGCGGGTCATCTCGCGCAGCCGGCCCTCGGGCAGCACCTTCTTGCCGTACTTCAGCTCCAGGGCCGCGACCACCGGGAACAGGTTCGCGTTGCCGACCCGCTCGCCGTAGCCGTTGGCCGTGCACTGGACGTGCGTCGCGCCCGCGTCCACCGCGGCCAGGGTGTTCGCCACGGCGCAGCCGGTGTCGTCCTGGGCGTGGATGCCGAGCCGGGCGCCGGTGTCGGCGAGGACCGTGGAGACGACCGCCTGGATCTGCGCCGGGAGCATGCCGCCGTTGGTGTCGCAGAGGACGACCACGTCCGCGCCGGCCTCGGCGGCGGCCCGGACGACCGCCTTCGCGTACTCCGGGTTGGCGCGGTAGCCGTCGAAGAAGTGCTCGCAGTCGACGAAGACCCGACGGCCCTGCTCCTTCAGGAACGACACCGTGTCGCTCACCATCGCCAGGTTCTCGTCCAGCGTCGTGCGCAGAGCCAGCTCGACGTGCCGGTCGTGGGACTTCGCGACCAGCGTGATCACCCCGGCGCCCGACTCCAGCAGCGCCCTGACCTGCGGGTCATCGGCGGCCTTCGCGCCTGCCCGGCGGGTGGCGCCGAAGGCGACCAGCTGGGCGTGCTTGAAGTCGATCTCCTCCTGGGCGCGGGCGAAGAACTCGGTGTCCCGCGGGTTGGCGCCCGGCCAGCCGCCCTCGATGAAGCCCACGCCGAAGTCGTCCAGGTGCCGGGCGATGGCCAGCTTGTCGGCGACGGTGAGGTTGATGCCCTCACGCTGCGCGCCGTCGCGCAGGGTGGTGTCGAAGACGTGGAACGAGTCGTCGGGTTCGCTGGTTTCGGTCATGGTCTGAAGGCTCCTGTGTCGGATCTCGGTCGTTACCGGAATGACCGGCTCCACCACCCCCCATGCTCCCTCGCGCTCTCGCTCCCGGCTGTGGGTGGGCCAGAAAAGCGAAAAACCCCTCGCGGGTGCGAGAGGTCTGCGCGCGGGTCGAGGACGACGATGGCCGCTCGTACCTGGTCGTACGGAGCGGTCACTGCGGACCGGCGCGCCTGCTGCCAATAATCATGGCGAACGAGAGCACGGCGGCAGTCTGGCACAGACCGTCCGATTGCTCACCGACTGTCTCAGGATGCGAGCAGCGCGTTCTCATGTGTCCGCCGGCTCAGGCCGCCACGAGCAGGCTCTCGGCCAGGAATTCGCGGACGTGCCCGAGGACCTGTTCCCGGCCCGTGCCCCGCAGTCCGATGGCCACATGGATGGAGAAGCCGTCGAGGAGGGCGCGCAGCCGGGACGCGAACCGGTCGGGGTCCACGCGCCGGAACTCGCCCCGCGACACCCCTTCCGCCAGCAGGGCGACCAGGTCCCGGTGCCAGGCGCCCTCGATGGCCGCCTGGCGGTCCCGGGCGGCCGCGTCGACGGCGGCGTTCTGCGAGCGGTTCCAGACCTCCAGCCAGAGCGTCCAGTGCGGGTCGCGGTGGCCGTCGGGGACGTACAGGTCGACATAGGCGTCGAGGCGCTCGCGGGCGGGGGCCGCCCGGGCCAGCAGCCGGGCCCGCTCGGCGCCGAGCCGGCCCTCGCTCCATTCCAGGGTGCGCAGCAGGAGTTCGTCCTTGGAGTGGAAGTAGTAGAGGAGATGGCCGCTGCTCATCCCGACCTCACGGCCGAGCCCCGCCATGGTGAGCTTCTCCAGACCGCTCTCGGCGATCATCTCCATGGCGGCGGCCAGGACGTCCTCGCGGGGTGGCGCGTTCCTGCGTGCCCGTGCCGCTGCGGCCATTCCCGGCCCCCCTTTTTTGTCTCGTTCCCGGATCCGTCCCGTTCCCGGAGCTGTCTCGTTCCCGGATGTCAGACCCTCGGCTGCTGCTGGGTGATGCAGTGGATGCCACCGCCGCCGGAGAAGATCGTACGGGCGTCGACCAGGGTGACCGCGCGCTCCGGGAACAGGCGGCGGAAGACGCCCGCCGCGAGCTCGTCGCGCGGGTCGTCGAAGCCGCAGAGCACGACGCCGCCGTTGCAGAGGTAGTGGTTGATGTACGAGTAGTCGGCCCAGTGGCCGTCGGCCTCCAGGACGGTCGGGGCGGCGACCTCGACGACCTCCAGACGGCGGCCCCGCGCGTCGGTCTGCGCCTTCAGGAGCCCGATGACCTCCTTCGTCACCTCGTGGTCGGGGTGGGCCGGGTCGGGCTGGTGGTGGGCCACGACGACACCCGGGCGGGCGAAGGCGGCGACGATGTCGACGTGGCCGAGGGTGCCGAAGCCGTGCGGAGGGTAGTCGCCGGTGAGCCCGCGGGGCAGCCAGATCGCCTTGCGGGTGCCGAGCATGGCGTGGATCTCCGCCTCGGCCTCCTCCCGCGTCCACCCGGGATTGCGCTCCGGGCCGAGCTGGACGGTCTCCGTCAGCAGGACCGTGCCCTCGCCGTCGACGTGGAGGGCGCCGCCCTCGTTGACCAGCTTCGAGGTGTAACTGCGTGCCCCCGCGAGGTCGGAGACGTACGCGGCGATCTTCGCGTCGTGCTCCCAGCGGGCCCAGCCCTGGGCGCCCCAGCCGTTGAACGTCCAGTCGACGGCGGCGAGCCGCCCGTCCGAGCCGGTCAGGAACGTGGGGCCGATGTCCCGCATCCAGGCGTCGTCGAGCTCGCGCTCGACCGTGTCGACGCCCGGACCGAGGAGCGCGCGGGCGTCCGCCGACTGTCCGGGCCCGCACACCACGGTCACCGGCTCGAAGCGGTGGACCGCGCGGGCGACCGAGGCCCAGGCGGCCCGGGAGGCGGCCAGGTCGCCGGGGTCGTCGAAGGTGGGGTTGGGGCCCGGCCACGCCATCCAGGTGCGCTCGTGCGGGGCCCACTCGGCGGGCATGCGGAAGCCGTCGGCGGCAGCAGACATCAGCGGTCCTCAGAGGAAGTACAGGCGGTCGAGGGAGACGGACTCGGCGGGCTCGGAGCGCAGCGGCTCGCCGTCGAGGGTGACCAGGCCGGTGCGCTGGTCGACGTCGACCGCTCCGGTACGGGAGTTGCGGAGCAGGTCGGCGGGGCCGATGCCGCGGGTGCCGCGGACGGCGACCCTGCGGCGGCGGGTCGGCATCGAGTCGCCGCCCTGGTCGAGGGCGGCACGGGCGACGAAGGCGACCGAGATGTCGGCGGGCGTGGCCCCGTACGCCCCGAACTGCGGTCCGAGCACCAGGGGTTCGCAGGTGTCGGTGGCCGCGTTCGGGTCGCCGGTCACGCCGTACGCCGGGAAGCCAGACTTGAGCACGAGCTGCGGCTTGGCTCCGAAGTACTCCGGGCGCCACAGCACGATGTCGGCGAGCTTGCCGACCTCGAGGGAGCCGATCTCGTGCGCGAGGCCGTGGGCGATGGCCGGATTGACGGTCAGCTTGGCGATGTAGCGCAGGACGCGCTCGTTGTCGTGCTCGCCGTCCGGGGCGCCGAACTCGGCCTTCATCTTGCCGGCCATGGCGAAGGTGCGGCGGACCGTCTCGCCCGCCCGGCCCATGCCCTGGGCGTCGGACGAGGTGATGCCGATCGCGCCGAGGTCGTGCAGGACGTCCTCGGCGCCCATGGTGCCGGCCCGGATCCGGTCGCGGGCCATGGCGGCGTCGCCGGGCAGATCGGTCTTCAGGTCGTGGACGGAGACGATCATGCCGTAGTGCTCGGCGACGGCGTCCCGGCCGTAGGGGAGGGTGGGGTTGGTGGAGGAGCCGATGACGTTCGCGACGCCCGCCATCTTCAGCACGTTCGGTACGTGCCCGCCGCCGCAGCCCTCGATGTGGAAGGCGTGGATGGTCCGGCCCTCCAGCACCCTCAGGGTGTCCTCGACCGACAGGCACTCGTTCAACCCGTCGCTGTGCAGGGCGACCTGGACGTCGTGTTCCTCGGCGACCCGCAACGCCGTGTCCAGCGCCCGGGTGTGGGCGCCCATGTCCTCGTGCACCTTGAAGCCCGAGGCGCCGCCTTCGGCGAGGGCCTCCACCAGGGGGGCGGCGGACGACGACGAACCCCGGCCGAGGAAACCGATGTTGACCGGCCAGGCGTCGAAGGCGTTGAACGCGTGCCGCAGCGCCCAGGGCGAGTTGACGCCGACACCCCACACGGGCCCGAACTCCTGCCCGACGACCGTGGTCACCCCGGAGGCCAGCGAGGCCTCCATGATCCGCGGCGACAGCAGATGGACGTGGGTGTCGACGGCGCCCGCGGTGGCGATCAGCCCCTCGCCGGACACGATGGACGTGCCCGTGCCGACGACGACGTCCACCCCGTCGAGGGTGTCGGGGTTACCGGCCCGTCCGATCGCGTGGATCCGGCCCTCGCGGATGCCGATCGACACCTTCCGGATCCCCTGCACGGCGTCGATCACGACGACGTTGCTGATCACGACGTCACAGGTCTCGCGGACGGCGGCGGCCTTGAGGTGCAGCCCGTCGCGGGCGGTCTTGCCGAAGCCGGCCAGGAACTCGTCACCGTGCAGCTGGGCGTCGGACTCGACGCGGATGACGAGCCCCGAGTCGCCGAGACGGACGCGGTCGCCGGCCCGGGGGCCGTGGGTGGCGGCGTACTCGTGGGGGGTGAGGCGCCGGGCCTCTGCGGGGTGGCCTCCGGGGCGGCTCATCGGGTGCCTTCCTCCGCGTCGCGGCTCATCGGTTCCCCCGCGGCGGCGATCCCCAGGTACCCGCAGGCCGCGGCCCGGCGCAGGGCCTCCTCACGTGCGCCGGGAGCGTCCAGCGGCCCGTCGACCAGGCCCGCGAAGCCGATCGCGATCCGCTCGCCCCCGATCGGCACGAGCCCGACCTCGAACGACTCCCCCGGCCCGAAGCGCACGGAGGACCCGGCGGGGACGGCGAGCCGCATGCCGTAGGCCGTCTCCCGGACGAAGTCGAGCCGCGGGTTGGCCTCGAAGAAGTGGAAGTGGGAGGTGACGGAGACGGGCACGGTCGCCGTGTTCGTGACCGTCAGCCGTACGGCCGCCTCGGGCTCGGCGTGCTCGGGCCCCGGCAGGAGGGCTCCCGGCGCCCGGTCCCCGAGCGTGCCCCCGGCGATCGGGTCGCCGACGACCGCGAGCCGCGAGCCGTCGTCGAAGACGGCCTCGACATGCACCTCGGTGACGACGTCCGCGACGCCCGGCAGCACGTCGTCCGGGCCGAGGACCGACCGGGCACGTTCGATCGCCTCGGCGAGCCGGGCGCCGTCACGGGCGGCCTCGCACACCGTGTCCGCGATGAGCGCGGTCGCCTCGGGGACGTTCAGCCGGAGCCCGCGGGCCCTTCTCGCCCGGGCCAGCTCGGCCGCGCCGAAGAGCAGCAGCCGGTCCCGTTCGGTGGGGGTGAGTCGCATGTCGCTCGCCTTTCTTTGAGCAGCACTCTAAACGCTCTCCTTGATGATCAGAAGACGCCACCGGAAAGTTTTGAGTACTGCTCAAAAATGGGCGAGCTCCGAGAACGCCACAGGGCCACCCCGGACGGGATGGCCCTGGACGGGATGGCCCGTGACGGAGTGGCCCTGAGGGGGACGGCCCTGGCGGGGATGACCCCGGCGGGAGCGTCCCTGGACGAACGGGCGGCGACTAGCCCAGCTCGTGCATCCAGCCGTGCTTGTCCTCGGCCGTGCCGCGCTGGATGTCCAGCAGGGCCCGGCGGAGCCTGAGGGTGACCTCGCCGGGCTCGCCGCCCGACTGCTGCCACTCACCGGCGGTGCGCTTGACCGTGCCGACCGGGGTGATCACGGCGGCGGTGCCGCAGGCGAAGACCTCCTTGAGGGCGCCGCTCTCGGAGTCGCGCTGCCACTGCTCGACCGAGACCCGGCCCTCCTCGGCCTCGTAGCCGAGGTCGCGGGCGACGGTGAGGAGGCTGTCACGGGTGACGCCCTCCAGGATGGAGCCCGTGAGCGACGGCGTGACGATCTTGTCGCCGTACACGAAGTACAGGTTCATGCCGCCGAGCTCCTCGACCCACTTGCGCTCGACCGCGTCGAGGTAGCAGACCTGGGCGCAGCCCTGGGCGGCGGCCTCGGCCTGGGCGAGCAGGGAGGCGGCGTAGTTGCCACCCGTCTTGGCGTCGCCCATGCCACCGGGGACGGCCCGCACGTGCTCCTCGGAGACCCAGATGGAGACGGGCTTGACGCCGCCGGGGAAGTAGGCGCCGGCCGGTGAGGCGATGACCAGGAACAGGTACTCGTTGGCGGGCTTCACGCCCAGTCCGACCTCGGTCGCGATCATGAAGGGCCGCAGATAGAGGGACTCCTCGCCGCCGTGCGCGGGCACCCAGTCCTTGTCCTGGCCGACGAGCGCGTCGCACGCCTCGATGAACGTCTCGACCGGCAGCTCGGGCATGGCCAGGCGACGGGCCGAGCGCTGGAAACGCTTGGCGTTCTGGTCCGGGCGGAAGGTGGCGACCGACCCGTCGGGGCGGCGGTACGCCTTCAGGCCCTCGAAGATCTCCTGCGCGTAGTGCAGGACGTTGGTGGCCGGGTCGAGGGGGATCGGCGCGTACGGAACGAGCTGACCGTCGTGCCAGCCGCGGCCCTCGGTCCACTTGATCGTCACCATGTGGTCGGTGAAGTGGCGGCCGAACCCGGGGTTCGCCAGGATCGCCTGCCGCTCGGCTGCGGAGGTGGGGCTGGCGGAGGGCTTGAGCTCGATCGTGGGCGTCGTCATGAGTGGTTGTCCTTCACCGGTTGTAGTGACGGGCCGCGCTCACGCCCGTACGGCCAGTGGCCGGTGCTAGGACGTCCGAGCATTGCCTCATACCGCGGCTCCGCGTTCGATTATCGCAAGCGGCGGACGAGGGCCAAAACGGCGTGAATGCGACCCAGGGTTGATGGTGGCACCCGGCGGGGGACATGCGGAAGCCGCCGGGTGCGGATGCGACCCGGCGGCTTCGAAAGGTTTCGCGCAGCGCGGGGTCAGCCGGCTACGCGTACGGCGAGCGCGTCACCGATCTCGGAGGTGCTGCGCGCGGGCAGCGAGCCGCGCTCCTCCAGGTCGACGGAGACGGCCTCCTCGATGCGGACCGCCTCGGCGTCGTAGCCGAGGTGGCGCAGCAGCAGGGCGACGGACAGGACGGTGGCGGTGGGGTCGGCCTTGCCCTGTCCGGCGATGTCCGGGGCCGAGCCGTGCACCGGCTCGAACATGGACGGGAACTCGCCGGACGGGTTGATGTTCCCGCTCGCGGCGACGCCGATGCCGCCGGAGACGGCCGCGGCGAGGTCGGTGATGATGTCGCCGAAGAGGTTGTCGGTGACGATGACGTCGAAGCGCGCGGGGTCCGTGACGAGGTAGATCGTCGCGGCGTCCACGTGGATGTAGTCCGTGGTGACGTCGGGGAACTCCTGGGCCACCCGGTTGAAGACGTTCGTCCACAGGTGACCGGCGAAGGCCAGCACGTTGTTCTTGTGGACCAGCGTGAGCTTCTTGCGGGGACGGGCCTGGGCGCGGGCGAAGGCGTCCCGGACCACGCGCTCGACACCGAAGGCCGTGTTCACGGAGACCTCGGTGGCGACCTCGTGCGGGGTGCCCTTGCGGATCGTGCCGCCGTTGCCGGTGTACGGACCCTCGGTGCCCTCGCGGACCACGATGAAGTCGATCTCGGGCTGGCCGGCCAGCGGGGTGGCGACACCCGGGAGGAGCTTCGAGGGACGCAGGTTGACGTGGTGGTCGAAGAGGAAGCGCAGCTTGAGCAGGAAACCCCGCTCCAGGACACCGGAGGGGACGCTCGGGTCGCCGATCGCGCCGAGCAGGATGGCGTCATGCCGCTTGAGCGCCTCGGCGTCCGCGTCGGTGAGGGTCTCACCGGTGGCGTGGTAGCGCCGGGCGCCGAAGTCGTACTCCTCGGTCTCCAGCTTCACATCCTGCGGGAGGACGGCGGAGAGGACCTTGAGACCTTCGGCCACGACCTCCTGGCCGATGCCGTCACCGGGAATCACTGCGAGATTGAGGCTGCGAGACATACGGGAACCGTACTCCTCGTCCCAGGGGATGACATGGAGCGTCCGCCATACGGACAGAGAAGTCGCGGCGCGAGGCTGGTGGCGCGGACCTGCGGTGTCGTGCGGGGTCGGGGTACGGCGCGGGTTCCGAAGTCCCGTTCGGGGCCCGCGCCGCACCCCGTGCGGGTGCGGCTCCCGGACTGCGGGGCGGCTCGGCTCAGTGGCCGGTCTCGCCGCCGTTGTCACGGCGGTCGAGGGCACGCTGGAGCGCCGCTGCGGCGTTCTTCCGGTCGGACTCGCTCGTACGGGAGATGTGACGGACTCGGCGGCGGACGGTCGTCTCGGCCATGAGAAATCGACTCCTTCGAATTCCAGGGAGTGCGGAAGGGGGTTACGAGACGCCGGATGGGGCGGGGAGCGGGCCGCAGGGGTTGCCTGCGCGGGGCCCGGCTCACGACCGCCATTCGCTTGGTCGAGCGAGACGTTCGGCTCCTACAAAGCTAAGGGAGGAGCACGCGCCTGTCTCTACAATTACTCGGACTTCCTACTATCTGAGACGGCCCCCCGGGTCACCCGGTGCCGACCTGCGGTTTCGCGGCGGACCTCAACTCCCGGACGAGTGCCCGGACAGCCGCGGTCGAGGCGAGCTCGGGGGTCGTGACATAGCCGACCCGACGGGTGGGCCGCTCCGGGCCGAGGTCGGTGACCTCCGTCCCGAGAGGTGTCCGGGTGAGGGAGAGCGCGGGCATGATCGCCATCCCCAGACCGCTGCCCACCATCGAGAGCACCGCGCCGTCGTCCTCGGCGCGGACGGTCGCCGCGGGGATCCAGTCCTGCGCGCCCCACCACGCGCGCGTGGAGCACGAGCAGTTCTCCGTCCAGTCGACGAGCGGGAGGGAGCGCGGGTCGGCGTGGCCCGCCGGATGCACCAGCGCGTACGGCTCCTCCAGCAGCACGTCCCCCACCAGCTCCGGTGGGATCGGCGCGCTGGTGCCGAAGGTGGCGATCCCGAGGTCGGCCCGCCCCTCGGCCACCGCGCCCGCCGTCCCCGGACCCACCTCCCGTACGACGGTCACGGTCGCCTCGATCCCCGGATGCCGTACGGCCAGCCGCTCCAGGACGGGCGGCAGCAGATACAGGGCCGCGCTGCGGAAGGCCGCGATGCGCAACGGTCCTTCGACCCGGCAGGCTCCGGCAGCCGCCGACCCGGCCGCCCGCGTCTCGGCGACCAGGGCCTGGAGCAACCGCAGCACACGCCGGGCGTGGACGACGGCGCGGGCGCCGGCCGGGGTGGGCCGGGCGCCGAACCGGCCGCGCTCGAACAGGACGACCCCCACCTTGGCCTCGATCCCGCGCACCGCGTGCGAGACGGCCGACTGGGTGGTTCCGAGCCGGGCGGCGGCGGCCGAGAAGCCTCCCTCGTCCGCGACGGCCACCAGAGTCCGCAACTCCTGCGGCGCAAGATCGACTGCGCTCACGCGAGGCTCCCACCTGCTGCCATGAGGGCGACTCATGGATCGGCCCGTTCCATGAGCGCAACCCTCTGCCCGCCGCCCGCATTCCTGCCTACGGTCCCCTCCCATGACCAGCACCGCGCTCACCGTGCAGCAGACCGGCCGTCCGACCGGCTTCCCCACTCCCGGCCACTTCCGCTTCGCCGAGTCACCGGTCCCCGAACCGGCCCCGGGAACCGCCCTGGTGGAGAACCTCTACTGGTCGGTCGACCCCTACCACCGCGAAATGATGGACGGCGACTTCGAGTTGAACGCCCCGCTGGAGGGACGCTCGCTCGGCCGGATCATCGCCACCCGCGATCCGGTGGCGCTCCCCGAGGGCGAGATCGTCTTCCACCGCCGGGGCTGGCGCACCCACGCGGTGGTCCGCCCCGAGGAGGTCAGACGGCTCCCCCGGTACGAAGGGGTGCCGCTCTCGGCGTATTTGAGCATCCTCGGCGGCACGGGCCTGACGGCTTACGTCGGCCTGACCCGCATCGCCCGGCTGCGTGCGGGCGAGGACCTGTTCGTCTCCGCGGCGGCGGGCGGGGTCGGCACGGCGACGGGACGCTTCGCGCGACTGCTCGGGGCGGGCCGGCTGATCGGCAGCGCGGGCACGGCGGAGAAGGTGCGGTACCTGACCCGGCAGGTCGGCTACGACGCCGCCTTCGACTACCACGACGGCCCGGTCGCCGATCTGCTGGCGAAGGCCGCCCCCGCCGGAGTCGACGTCTTCGTGGACAACGTGGGCGGCGAACACCTCGGGGCGGCGATCGGCGCGCTGCGCGAGCGGGGGCGGGTGGTGCGCGTCGGCACGGTCGGGCAGTACAACACGCCCGACGCCCCGCCGGTGGTGTTCGACCACGCCGACCTCGTGGAGAAGAGCCTGCGCGTCGAGGGCTTCCTGGTGCGCGACCACCTGCACGTCCAGGAGGAGCTGTACGAGTTCGCCGTACCGCATCTGCTGAGCGGGGCCCTGGCGCTGGACGAGACGGTGGTGGACGGGTTCGAGCGGATCGTGGACGCGTTCCTGCTGATGCTGCGCGGCGGGAACACGAGGAAGATCCTGGTACGTCACTCACCTAACCCTTAAAACTCTCTTGACCAGTTAGGTCATCGCATGGTGCACTCATGCCATGACCCTCCACGCCGACCGCCAGGTCCGTCACCGCACCACCACCGTCCGCGGCCACGAGGTGTACTACCGGGAGGCGGGCCCGGCCGACGCACCGGTCCTGCTGCTCCTGCACGGCTTCCCGAGCAGCTCCCACATGTTCCGCGACCTCATCCCGCTGCTCGCCGACCGCCATCGCGTCATCGCCCCCGACCACCTGGGCTTCGGCCGGTCGGCGGCGCCCGCCGACTTCCGGTACACCTTCGACGAACTGGCGGCCGTCACCGGGGAGTTCACCGAGCAACTGGGCCTGAAGGAGTTCGCGCTCTACATCCAGGACTACGGCTCCCCCATCGGCCTGCGCCTCGCCCTCGCCCATCCCGACCGGGTGACCGCGATCATCACGCAGAACGGCAACGCCTACGAGGAGGGGCTCGGGGCCCAGGCCTGGGCCCCGGTACGGGCGCTGATCGCGGAGCGGACCCCGCGGACCGAGGCGCCGGTGCGCGAGATCAGCAGCCCGGAAGGGATCAGGTGGCAGTACCTGCACGGGGTTCCGCCGGACCAGCGGGAACTCGTGAGCCCCGACGCCTACGAGCACGACGCGGCCCTCATGGCCCGGCCCGGCCAGCCGGAGATCCAGCTCGACCTGATCTCCGACTACGGCTCCAACTTCGCCCTCTACCCGGCCTTCCAGGAGTACTTCCGCACCAGCCAGGTCCCGTTGCTGGCGGTCTGGGGAGCCGGCGACGAGATCTTCGTCCCGGCCGGCGCGCTCGCGTTCCGCCGCGACCTGCCCCGCGCGGAGGTCCACCTGCTGCCCACCGGGCACTTCGCCCTGGAGACACACGCGGGCCAGATCGCCGCGCTGATCGGCGACTTCCTCGGCCGCGCCGGCACCCGCTGACCCATCCGCCGACGGAGAACGGGAAGGGGCCGGGCAGCCGCCCGGCCCCTTCCTCCGTCCCGCTTCCCCCCGCGGTACGACGACGCGTCAGCCCATGTGCGGGTACGCGTAGTCGGTCGGCGCGACCAGCGTCTCCTTGATGGCGCGGGTCAGGGTCCAGCGCATCAGGTTCTGCGGCGCGCCGGCCTTGTCGTTGGTGCCGGAGGCGCGGCCGCCGCCGAAGGGCTGCTGGCCGACGACGGCGCCGGTCGACTTGTCGTTGATGTAGAAGTTGCCGGCCGCGTAGCGCAGCTTCTCCATCGTGTACGCGGCGGCCGCGCGGTCGCCGGAGATGACCGAGCCCGTCAGCGCGTAGTCCGACACCGACTCCATCTGCGTCAGCATCTCGTCGTACGCCTCGGCCGAGCTGTCGTCGTACACGTGCACGGCGAGGAACGGGCCGAAGTACTCGGTCGTGAAGACCTCGTTCGCCGGGTCGGTGCACTCGACGACGGTCGGGCGGACGAAGTAGCCGACCGAGTCGTCGTAGGAACCGCCCGCGACGATCGTGCAGGTCGGGTCCGCCTTCGCACGGTCGATCGCCGCCTTGTTCTTGGCGAACGAACGCTCGTCGATGACGGCGCCGACGAAGTTCGACAGGTCGGTGACGTCACCCATCGTGAGGTAGTCGACCTCGGCCGCGAACTCCTCCTTGAAACCGGAGTTCCAGATCGACGCCGGGATGTACGCGCGGGAGGTCGCGCTGCACTTCTGGCCCTGGTACTCGAAGGCGCCGCGGGTGAGGGCGGTCTTCAGGACCGCGCGGTCCGCGCTCGGGTGGGCGACGACGAAGTCCTTGCCGCCGGTCTCGCCGACCAGGCGCGGGTAGGAGCGGTACTTCTCGATGTTGGCGCCGACCGTCTTCCACAGGTACTGGAAGGTCTTCGTCGAGCCGGTGAAGTGGATGCCGGCCAGGTCACGGTGGTTGAGGGCGACCTCGGAGACCTCCAGGCCGTCACCCGTGACCAGGTTGATCACGCCCTTGGGCAGCCCGGCCTCCTCCAGCAGCTGCATGAGCAGCACCGCGGCGTGCGTCTGCGTCGGCGACGGCTTCCACACGACGACGTTGCCCATCAGCGCGGGCGCGGTCGGCAGGTTGCCCGCGATGGCCGTGAAGTTGAACGGCGTGATCGCGTAGACGAAGCCCTCGAGCGGGCGGTGGTCGAGACGGTTCCAGACACCCGGGGAGTTCGCCGGGGGCTGCTCGGCCAGGATCTGGCGGGCGTAGGCCACGTTGAAGCGCCAGAAGTCGACCAGCTCGCAGGGACAGTCGATCTCCGCCTGCTGGGCGGTCTTCGACTGGCCGAGCATGGTGGAGGCGGCGAGCGTCTCGCGCCAGGGGCCGGCGAGCAGTTCGGCGGCGCGCAGGATGATCGCGGCGCGGTCGTCGAAGGACATCGCGCGCCAGGCGGGCGCGGCGGCGAGGGCCGCGTCGACGGCGTCCTGGGCGTCCTGGCGCGTGGCGTTGGCGTAGGTGCCGAGCCGGGCCTTGTGGTTGTGCGGCTGCACGACGTCGAAGCGCTCACCGCCGCCCATCCGCCGCTCGCCGCCGATGGTGCAGGGCAGGTCGATCGGGTTGTCGGCCAGCTCCTTGAGCTTGGCCTCCAGCCGGGCGCGCTCCGGCGAGCCGGGGGCGTAGCCGTGCACCGGCTCGTTGACGGGGGTGGGGACCTGGGTTACCGCGTCCATGTCTTCCGTTACTCCTTCTGAGCGGGTGTTTCTGGCGGGGGGTGCGGGCTCAGCCCTTGCTGATCATCGAACGGACGAAGAACCGCAGGTTGGCCGGCTTCTCCGCGAGCCGGCGCATGAAGTAGCCGTACCAGTCGGTGCCGTAGGCGGTGTAGACGCGCATGCGGTGCCCCTCGGCGGCCAGCCGCAGGTGCTCGTCGCCGCGGATGCCGTACAGCATCTGGAACTCGTACTCGTCCAGCTTGCGCCCGGCCTTGCGGGCGAGCTCCTGCGCGATGGAGATGAGGCGCGGGTCGTGGGACCCGATCATGGGGTACCCCTCGCCCTCCATCAGCGTGCGCAGGATCCGGACGTACGCCTTGTCGATCTCGTGCTTCTGCTGGTGGGCGACCTCGGCGGGCTCCTTGTACGCGCCCTTCACGAGCCGTACCCGGCTGCCGCTCGCCGCGAGGCGGCGGGCGTCGGCCTCGGTGCGGAAGAGGTAGGCCTGGATGACACAGCCGGTCTGCGGGAAGTCCTTCCGCAGCTCCTCGTGGATGGCGAACATCGAGTCGAGGGTGGTGTGGTCCTCGGCGTCGAGGGTGACGGTGGTGCCGATGGCCGCGGCGGCCTCGACCACCGGGCGCACGTTGGCGAGGGCCAGCTCATGGCCCCCGTCCAGCGCCTGGCCGAACATCGACAGCTTGACGGACATCTCGACCCGCTCGCCGAGCTCCAGCTCCGCGAGCCGGTCGATCAGCGCCAGGTAGGCGTCCCGGGCGGCGGCGGCCTGCTCGGGAGTGGTGATGTCCTCGCCGACGACGTCCATCGTCAGCTCCAGCCCGGAGGCGGTGAGCTCCTCGACGATCGGGACGATGTCGTCGACCGTCTCACCGGGGATGAAGCGGTCCACGACCTGCTTCGTCACCGGGGCCGCCGAGATCAGACGTCGCATCCGGTCGCTGCGCGAAGCGGCGAGAATCACGGGACCCAGCACGGGGCACCTCCACATACCAACCCATACGAGGCCGTCGCCCGACGATCGGGGAACGGCACGGAGAACCACCGTGAAACCTAAGGATCCCTCCGATCGTGGGCCATCGACACCTGTCACGCATCCGCGTCATGGATCTCAGACAGATGTATGAAGGGGAGGCGGGCATGCGGGAGAATGCCTGGGTGACGGCCGACCACACGGGTGACCACCAGGAGCTCGTCGACGAGATCTCCGAGCTGCTCGGCGCCCCCGCGACCCTGGAGAACCGGGATTTCGAGCTGATCGCCTTCGGCGCCTACGACAGCGAGGGCGAGCTGGACGCGTCGGCGCTGGACCCGGTGCGCACCCGCTCGATCCTGACGCGGCGCTCCACGGCCGCCGTCCGCACCTGGTTCGAGGGCTTCGGCATCACCCGCGCGACCGGCCCGGTCCGGATCCCGCCGACCCCGGAGGCCGGGGTGTACCGCGGGCGCGTCTGCCTCCCGGTGCGGCACCGGGGGGTCGTCCTCGGCTATGTCTGGCTGCTCGACGACGACCCCGGGCCCTCGGACGCGCAGCTGGCGGCCGCGATGGAGGTGACCGGCCGGATCGGCGCCCTGCTCGCCGACGAGGCCCAGCACGGCGCGGACCTCACCCGGGAGCTGCGGGCGGTGCTCACCGCTCAGCCCGACTGGCAGCGGGACATGGCGGTGGCGGAGCTGCGCACCGCCCTCGGCGCCCGCGCGGACGGCCCGCACACGGTGGTGTGCGTGACGCCCTGGCCGTCCGCGGACCCGGACGACGCGCCCTCGCTGCGCACGCTGCCGGGGGCGACGGCGCTGTGCACCGTTCCGTGGGGCACCGCGTCCCAGTCCCTGGCCCTGCTGGTCCGCCTGCGCTCGACGGACACCCTCACCCCGGCGACGACGGCGGCGGCCCGGCTGCTGGAGCGGGCGGGAGGGTCCGCCGCGGGAGTGGCCGCCGGCCGGGCGGGCCTCGCGGAACTCGGCGCCGCCTGGCAGGAGGCGTCGGCGTCGGCACGGGCGGCGCTCGCGGAGCCCGGCCTTGGCCCGGTCGCCCGATGGGCGTCCATCGGCCCCTACCGCCTGCTGACCGCCCTGCCCCAGGAGACCGCCCAGGACCCCGCCGTCCGCACCCTGTTGACGCCCGCCCACCACGAACTCGCCCGCACCGCCGAGGTGTACCTCGACTGCGCCGGCCAAGCGGGCCGCACGGCGGCCGAGTTGGGCATCCACCGGCAGACCCTCTACTACCGGCTCTCCCGGGTGGAACAGCTGACCGGCCTGGACCTGGACGACGGCGAGCACCGGCTGCTCCTGCACATGACGCTCAAGGCGGCCCGGCTGCCCTGAGCCCCTCCCGGGGCCCGCCCGGGCGACCCGCCGGGGTCAGCCCTTCGCGGTGCCCGCGATCACCCGGCGCAGCCCCTCGGTGAGCTGGGCCGCGTCGGTGGCCGAGTCCGGATCGAAGAGCCACTGGACCATGAGCCCGTTGAGGAGGGTCTGGTAGAAGCGGCCCTCCGTGTCGACGGTCTCCTTGTCGAGCTCGTCCTCCGGGACGCCGTTGAACATGGGCACGATCCCCGACCGGCCCTCCTCCTGGGCCGCGGCCAGCAGCTTGCGCACCTCGGGGAGCCGGTCGCCCTGCACGATGAGTTCGAAGCTCAGCAGCCAGATCGCCCGCGTGCGCGGCACCGACCCGATGATGCTCGCCCACACCTCCTGGAAGCGCTCGAGCGACCCGGCGGCCGCCGTCACCTCGCCCCCCGCGCCCCACCCCGGGTCGAACTCGTCGCCGGCGCCCTCGATCAACGAGACGTACGCCTGCACCAGCAGCGCGTCCTTCGATCCGTAGTGGTAGCCGATGGACGCCAGGTTGGTCCCCGACTCCTTGACGATGTCCCGCGCGGTCGTACGCAGGAACCCCTTCTCCAGCAGGCAGCGCTTGGCGCCCTCGAGCAGATCCTCACGGTGTCCCATGCCCGCCACCCTACCCCCGATCCATACAACCGTCCTATACGCGTGACTTATACAAACGTTCTAGACAAGCGTTTAAGACGCTCGTACAGTCACCGTCATGACCCACTCGACGAACCCGACCGACGCGACCGACACGGCCGAGGCGACCGAAGCGACCGAAGCGACCGGCACGACGAACCCGGCGAGCACCCCCGCACCTCCGGCAGGCCGCGCCGGCCGCCGTGAATGGACCGCGCTGGGCGTACTGATGCTTCCGCTCCTGCTGGTCTCCATGGACGTCTCCGTCCTCTACTTCGCCATCCCGGCGATCAGCGCGGACCTGGGGCCGACCGGCACCCAGCAGCTGTGGATCTTCGACATCTACGCCTTCGTGCTGGCCGGCCTGCTGATGACGATGGGCTCACTCGGCGACCGCATCGGCCACCGCAGGCTGCTGATGATCGGCGCCGCCGCCTTCGGCGCCGCCTCACTGACCGCCGCGTACGCCAACAGCGCCGAGACCCTGATCGCGGCCCGCGCGGTCCTCGGCATCGGCGGCGCGACCCTGATGCCGGCGACGATGGCCCTGATCCGCACGATGTTCACCGACCCGGGCCAGCGCGCGAAGGCGATCGGGCTGTGGTCCGCGGTGATGACGGGCGGCATCGCGCTCGGCTCGGTGATGAGCGGGCTGCTGGTGCAGTACTTCTGGTGGGGCTCGGTCTTCCTGGTCAACCTGCCCGCGATGGTCCTGCTGCTGGTTCTCGGCCCGGCCCTGCTGCCGGAGTCCCGCGACCCGGCCCCCGGCCGCTTCGACTGGCCGAGCGTCCCGCTGTCGATGGCCGCCGTACTGCCCGTGATCTACGGCCTGAAGGAGATCCCGTCCGAGGGCTGGCACGTGGAGTACGTCGTCTCGGTCACCGTCGGTCTGCTCTTCGCGGCCCTCTTCGTCCACCGCCAGCGCACCACTGCCTCACCGATGATCTCCCCGGCCCTGTTCCGCGGCCACGGTTTCGCCCCCGCACTCGCCCTCAACCTGGTCTCCGCCTTCGGCATGCTGGGCTCGGCGTTCTTCACCACCCAGTACCTCCAGTCGGTCCTCGGCAGGAGCGCGCTGGAAGCGGCCCTGTGGGCCCTGCTCCCCTCGGTGCCGATCGGCCTCGCGGCCCCGGTCGCGACCTCCCTGGTCCAGAAGGGCGTCAACCGCGCCTACGTGGTCACCGCCGGCTTCGCGATCGGCGCGAGCGGCTACGCGCTGCTGGCCCTCGCCGGTACGGACTCGATGTGGCTCGTGCTGACCGCCTGCGCGGTCCTGGCCTGCGGGATCGTCATGGTCCTGTCCCAGATGACGGACCTGGCGCTGAGCGCGGCCCCGGTGGAACGGGCGGGCTCCGCCTCCGCCCTGCTGGAGACCGGCACCGAGTTCGGCGGCGCCCTCGGCATGGCCGTCCTCGGCTCCATCGGCACGGCGCTCTACCGCCACGGCATCCCGGCCACGGCCCCGGCCGAGGCCCGCGAGACGCTCGGCGGCGCCCTGGCGGTGGCGGACCGTCTCCCGGGGCGCACGGGAGACGCCCTGACGACGACGGCACGCGAGGCGTTCACCAACGGAATGCACGGCGCGGCGATCGCCGGGGCGCTCCTCCTCGCCGGAGCGGCGGCGGCGGCCTCGGTCACGCTGCGGCGGATCCGGGTCGACGACGGCAAGTGAACCCAGGCAAAAAAAGGGAGCCGGGCGAGCTGGATCACACCAGCCCGCCCGGCTCCTCTTTTCGAGCCAAACTCGGCAATCGAGCCCGTCCGGCCCCAAATCCGGCCCGTCCGGCGTTCGAGGACGAGGCCCCTTCAGGGCCGAAGCGGGGGCCCGGGGGCGGCAGCCCCCAGACCGTGCGGCAACCTCAGACGAGGTTCACCGCACGAGCCGACGTCGCGCCGATCTCCTCGGCGACCTCCGCCAGCACCCCGGCGGGCACCGTGTCGTCGACGGTCAGAACGGCCAGCGCCTCGCCACCCACAGCCGCCCGGGCGACCTGCATGCCGGCGATGTTGATGCCCGCCTCGCCGAAGATGCGGCCCACGGTACCGACGACACCCGGACGGTCCTCGTACTTGAGCACGACCATGTGGTCGGCGAGCGCGAGGTCGACGTCGTACTCGCCGACCGCGACGATCTTCTGGAGGTGCTTCGGACCGGCCAGCGTGCCGGAGACCGACACCTCCTCGCCGTCCGAGAGCGTGCCGCGCACGGTGACGACGTTGCGGTGGTCGGCCGACTCGGAGCTGGTGGTCAGCCGCACCTCGACGCCACGCTCCTGCGCGAACAGCGGGGCGTTGACGTAGGAGACGGTCTCGTCGACGACGTCCTCGAAGACACCCTTGAGGGCCGACAGCTCCAGCACCTTCACGTCGTGCTGGGTGATCTCGCCGTACACCTCGACGTCGAGACGGACCGCGACCTCACCGGCGAGCGCGGTGAAGATCCGGCCGAGGCGCTCGGCGAGGGGCAGCCCGGGCTTGACGTCCTCGGCGATGACACCGCCCTGGACGTTCACCGCGTCCGGCACCAGCTCGCCCGCGAGGGCGAGACGCACCGAACGCGCGACCGCGATGCCGGCCTTCTCCTGGGCCTCGTCGGTCGAGGCGCCGAGGTGCGGGGTGGCCACGACCTGGTCGAACTCGAAGAGCGGGGAGTCCGTGCAGGGCTCCTTCGCGTACACGTCGAGGCCGGCGCCGGCGACGCGGCCCTCCTTCAGCGCCGAGTACAGCGCCTCCTCGTCGACGATCCCGCCACGCGCTGCGTTGACGATGCGCACGCTCGGCTTGACCTTGCGCAGCGCCTCGTCGCCGATCAGACCGACCGTCTCGGGGGTCTTGGGCAGGTGGACGGTGATGAAGTCGGCGACCTCGAGCAGCTCGTCCAGCGACAGGACCTTCACGCCCATCTGCGCGGCGCGGGCGGGCTGGATGTAGGGGTCGTACGCGACGACCTTCATGCCGAAGCCGGACATGCGCTGCGCGACGAGCGCGCCGATGCGGCCCAGGCCGACGACACCGAGGGTCTTCTCGGCCAGCTCGACACCCGTGTACTTGCTGCGCTTCCACTCGCCGTTCTTCAGCGCGGCGTTGGCCTGCGGAATGTGGCGGGCGGTGGCGAGCAGCAGACCGCAGGCCAGTTCGGCGGCGGTCACGATGTTGGAGGTGGGGGCGTTGACGACCATCACGCCGGCCTTGGTGGCGGCGGGAACGTCGACGTTGTCCAGGCCGACGCCGGCTCGTGCGACGACCTTCAGTTTCTTCGCGGCGGCGATCGCCTCGGCGTCCACCTTGGTGGCCGAGCGGATCAGGATCGCGTCGACATCGGCGATGGCCGGGAGCAGTTCGGCTCGGTCCGCTCCGTTGGCGTGCCGGATCTCGAAGTCCGGGCCAAGCGCGTCCACGGTCGCGGGCGACAGCTCTTCAGCGATGAGTACGACAGGTTTCGAGCTCACGTGAGTCCTCACAAGTCCAAAGCGTGCGGACGGCCGTCCCGACGGCCGCAGGCGGAGGAGGGGCTAGCCGCGTGGAAGACGCACGACGCTGTGGGCCTGACGCGTATGTAGTGCAGCAGTCTAGTGCCGCGACGGCGGTCGCCTCACGCCTCCGCGGAAGGATCACCCGTCCGTGGTGGACGGGATGGACAACGGGGCCGGAGCGATCCGCTCCGGCCCCCCGCCCCGAGGCCTTACGCCTCTTCGTTCACCCAGCTCATCAGCTTGCGCAGCTGCTTGCCGGTGGTCTCCAGCAGGTGCTCGGAGTCCGCGTCCTTGTACTCGTTGTACTTCTTCAGACCGCTGTGGTACTCGTCCATCCAGTTCTGGGCGAAGGTGCCGTCCTGGATCTCGGCGAGGACCTGCTTCATCTCGGCCTTGGTGGCGTCGGTGATGATGCGCGGGCCGGTGATGTAGTCGCCCCACTCGGCGGTCTCGGAGACGCTCCAGCGCATCTTCTCCAGGCCGCCCTCGTACATGAGGTCCACGATCAGCTTCAGCTCGTGCAGGCACTCGAAGTAGGCGATCTCCGGCTGGTAGCCGGCCTCGACCAGGGTCTCGAAGCCCGCCTTGACCAGCGCGGAGGTGCCACCGCACAGGACGGCCTGCTCACCGAACAGGTCGGTCTCGGTCTCCTCGGTGAAGGTCGTCTTGATGACGCCGGCGCGGGTGCCGCCGATGCCCTTGGCGTAGGACAGGGCCAGCGCGAAGGCGTTGCCGGTCGCGTCCTGCTCGACGGCGGCGATCGCGGGGACGCCGCGGCCCTCCTCGTACTGGCGGCGCACCAGGTGACCCGGGCCCTTCGGGGCGACCAGGGCGACGTCGACGCCGGCCGGGGCCTTGATGAAGCCGAAGCGCACGTTGAAGCCGTGGGCGAAGAACAGCGCGTCGCCGTCCTTCAGGTTCGGGGCGATGGACTCCTCGTAGACCTGGGCCTGGATCGGGTCCGGGATGAGGATCATGATGACGTCGGCCTCGGCGGCGGCCTCGGCGGGGGTCACCACGCGCAGACCCTGCTCCTCGGCCTTGGCCTTGGACTTGGAGCCCTCGTGCAGACCGACCCGGACGTCGACACCGGAGTCACGGAGCGACAGGGCGTGGGCGTGGCCCTGGCTGCCGTATCCGATGACCGCGACCTTGCGGCCCTGGATGATGGACAGGTCGGCGTCGGCGTCGTAGAACAGCTCGGCCACTTTGGGTTCTCTCCTTGAGTGCAGGTGTTGCTTCCCACCGTATGACGGCGAGCGGAAGGGAAGTTTCGGGGTCTCGGTATACGGGCGGTCGGTGATCACCGGCCGCCCGGATCCGTTCGTACGAAGACCGGTTACGTACTTACGCCGACCGGTCGAGGGAGCGCAGCGACCGGTCCGTGATCGAACGGGCACCGCGGCCGATGGCGATCGTGCCGGACTGGACCAGCTCCTTGATGCCGTACGGTTCCAGCATCTTGAGCATGGCGGACAGCTTGTCGTTGCTGCCGGTGGCCTCGATGGTCACGGCCTCCGGGGAGACGTCGACGGTCTTGGCGCGGAACAGCTGGACGATCTCGACGATCTGCGAGCGCGTCTCGTTGTCGGCGCGCACCTTCACCAGAACGAGTTCGCGGTGAACGGCCTGTCCCGGCTCCAGCTCGACGATCTTCAGCACCTCGACGAGCTTGTTGAGCTGCTTGGTGACCTGCTCCAGCGGCAGGGCGTCGACGCTCACCACGATCGTGATCCGGGAGATGTCGGCGTGCTCGGTGACGCCGACGGCGAGCGAGTCGATGTTGAAGCCCCGACGGGAGAACAGGGCTGCGATCCGGGCCAGGATGCCCGGCTTGTTCTCCACCAGGACGGAGAGCGTGTGCTTGGACATGTCTTCTTACGTCTCTCTCGCTCAGTCGTCTTCGTTGTCGCCGAAGTCGGGGCGGACGTCCCGGGCGGCCAGGATCTCGTCGTTGGAGGTGCCGGCGGCGACCATCGGCCACACCATCGCGTCCTCGTGGACGATGAAGTCGACGACGACCGGGCGGTCGTTGATGGAGTTGGCTTCCTCGATGACCTTGTCGAGGTCGTCCGGGGACTCGCAGCGGATCGCGTAGCAGCCCATGGCCTCCGACAGCTTCACGAAGTCGGGGACGCGGGTACCGCGGGCGTCCGGGTTGACGTCGTTCGGGCCGGAGTGCAGCACGGTGTTGGAGTAGCGCTGGTTGTAGAACAGCGTCTGCCACTGGCGGACCATGCCGAGGGCGCCGTTGTTGATGATGGCGACCTTGATCGGGATGTTGTTCAGGGCGCAGGTGGTGAGTTCCTGATTGGTCATCTGGAAGCATCCGTCGCCGTCGATGGCCCAGACGGTCCGCGCGGGCGCGCCGGCCTTGGCGCCCATCGCGGCCGGAACGGCGTAGCCCATGGTGCCCGCGCCGCCCGAGTTCAGCCAGGTGGCGGGCTTGTCGTACTGGATGAAGTGGGCGGCCCACATCTGGTGCTGGCCGACGCCCGCGGTGAAGATCGTGCCCTCGGGGGCGAGCTGCCCGACGCGCTCGATGACCTGCTGCGGGGAGAGCGAGCCGTCGGCGGGCTGGTCGTAGCCGAGCGGGTAGGTCTCGCGCCAGCGGCTGAGGTCCTTCCACCAGGCGGTGTAGTCGCCCTGCTGGCCCTCGCTGTGCTCCCTCTGCACCGCCTGGATCAGGTCGGCGATGACCTCGCGGGCGTCCCCCACGATCGGCACGTCGGCGGCGCGGTTCTTGCCGATCTCGGCCGGGTCGATGTCCGCGTGGACGATCTTGGCGTGCGGCGCGAAGCTGTCGAGCTTGCCCGTGACACGGTCGTCGAAGCGGGCGCCGAGGGCGACGATCAGGTCGGCCTTCTGCAGACCGGTGACGGCGGCCACCGAGCCGTGCATGCCCGGCATGCCCAGGTGCTGCGGGTGGCTGTCGGGGAACGCGCCCAGTGCCATCAGCGTGGTGGTGACGGGCGCGCCGGTCAGCTCGGCGAGGACCTTCAGCTCGGCGGTGGCGCCGGCCTTGAGGACACCGCCGCCGACGTACAGGATCGGCCGCTTGGCGGCGGTGATCAGCTTGGCGGCCTCGCGGATCTGCTTGGCGTGCGGCTTGGTCACCGGGCGGTAGCCGGGCAGGTCCATGACCGGCGGCCAGGAGAACGTCGTCTTCGCCTGGAGGATGTCCTTGGGGATGTCGACCAGGACCGGGCCGGGGCGGCCGGTGGAGGCGATGTGGAAGGCCTGCGCGATCACCCGGGGGATGTCCTCGGCCTTGGTGACCAGGAAGCTGTGCTTGGTGATCGGCATGGTGATGCCGACGATGTCCGCCTCCTGGAAGGCGTCCGTGCCGATCGCCTTCGACGCCACCTGGCCGGTGATCGCCACGAGCGGCACCGAGTCCATGTGGGCGTCGGCGATCGGGGTCACCAGGTTGGTGGCGCCCGGCCCCGAGGTGGCCATGCAGACGCCGACCCGGCCGGTGGCCTGCGCGTATCCGGTGGCCGCGTGACCCGCGCCTTGCTCGTGCCGGACCAGGACGTGGCGGACCCTCGTCGAGTCCATCATCGGGTCGTAGGCGGGCAGGATCGTGCCGCCGGGAATGCCGAATACCGTCTCGGCCCCGACCTCCTCGAGAGAACGGATGAGGGACTGCGCACCCGTCACGTGCTCGACGGTCGCGGAGTGCTGTCCTCCGGATCGGGGCCGCGGCTGCGGATGGGCCCCGGTGGCCTGCTCGGTCATCGGCATTCTCTTCTCGATGCTGAGGGTTTTACTGAGGGTCTTGCTCAGGGTCTTTCAGAGCCGCGGCCCGGGGGCCGCGGCAGGTTTTGTGCAACAAAAAACCCCTCGTGCCAAAAGGCAAGCGAGGGGAGCGCGCCGGGTGTGGGTCGCTGGGAGTTCCGGGTCCGTCCGGAGCGTCACCAACTTCAGCCGACGCGCTTTCCAAGTACGAGAATTCGGGTGCGCATGGCATTGACCCTCCCCCCGGCGCGCACCGACTGTCAAGTGGGTGGGACGGGAGTCTCAGCATGTGAGCGAAGGGCACTTCCGCTCCCCAGGACGGCCGTGACACCGCCGGCGACACCACCGGCGTGGACACCACTGGTGTACACCCCGGCGCCGCCGCCCGCGAACGCGGGCTCGGCCGGCCCGTGCGGCACCGGATAGCGGCCGGTCGCGAGGGCCCGGCGCAGCCGGTACTCGTCGAGCGGCCCGGAGAACGCCATCCCCTGGCCGTGCGTACAGCCCATCGCGCGCAGGGCGACCACCTGTTCGGGCAGATCCACGCCCTCGGCGACGGACTGGAGCCCGAGGTCGGTGGCGATCCGCAGCAGCCCACTGGTGATCTTGTGCAGCCGCGCGGACTCGACGACCCCCTCGACCAGCGAGCGGTCCAGCCGGAGCATGTCGACGGGGAGTCTGCGCAGCGCCGTGAGGGCCGCGTAGCCGCTGCCGAAGCCGTCGAGGGCGATCCGCACCCCGAGGCGCCGCAGCGCCCCCAGGCGGCGCTCCAGCTCGTCCAGCGGCACCCTCGGGTCGGTGTCGGACAGCTCCACCACGAGGGACCCCGACGGCAGCCCGTGCCGGGTGAGCAGCGCCTCCACGGAGCCCAGCGGCAGCGACCGGTCCAGCAGCCGGCGGGCGCCCACCCGCACGACCACCGGCAGGGTGAGCCCGCTCGCGGCCCGGTCGGCGGCCTGTTCGACGGCCTCCTCCAGCACCCAGCGCCCCAGCTCCGCCGTCTTGTCGCTGTCCTCCGCGACCCGCAGGAACTCGGCGGGCGTGAAGAGCACGCCCTGCGAGGAGCGCCAGCGGGCCTGGGCGGCGACCGACGAGATCCGGCCGTCCTCCAGACGCACCACGGGCTGGTGCAGCAGCGCGAACTCGCCGTCGTGCAGCGCGGCGCGCAGCCGCGTGGCCAGCTCCGCCTTGCGTACGACGTCCTGCTGCATCTGCGGCTTGTACAGCTCGACCCGGCCCTTGCCGCCCGCCTTGGCGCGGTACATGGCGAGGTCGGCGTTGCGCAGCAGCTCACCGGCGCCCAGACCGGCTTCGGCGAAGGCGACGCCGATGGAGGCGGCGACCCGCACCTCGTTGCCGTCGATGAGGTACGGCTGCGACAGCGTGAGCCTGAGGCGGTCGGCGAGTTCCACTATGTGGCGTTCCCGGGCGGCACGGTCGCGGGTGCCGTCGCCGACGATCAGGGCCGCGAACTCGTCGCCGCCCAGCCGGGAGGCGGTGTCCCCCTTGCGGACCGCGTCCTGGAGCCTGCGGGCGGCCTGGACCAGCAGTTCGTCGCCGGCCGCGTGGCCGATCGTGTCGTTGACGGCTTTGAAACCGTCCAGGTCGATGAAGAGGACGGCCGTGTTGCGCAGGGCGGGGCCCCGGTCGGAACTGCGGCGGCCGGACAGGGCCTGCTGGACGCGCCGGGTGAAGAGCGCGCGGTTGGGCAGGTCGGTGAGCGGGTCGTGTTCGGCGTTGTGCTGGAGCTGCGCCTGGAGCCGCACCCGCTCCGTCACGTCCCGGCTGTTGAAGATCAGGCCGCCGTGATGGCGGTTGACGGTCGACTCGACATTGAGCCAGCCGCCGTCGCCGGAGCGGAAGCGGCACTCGATGCGCGTGGTGGGTTCCTCCAGGGGAACGGCGGCGAGGAAGCGGCGCACCTCGTGCACCACGCAGCCCAGGTCCTCGGGGTGGATGAGGTCGGCCAGTTCCGAACCCACCAGGTCCTCGGCAGGCCGGCCGTAGACCCCGGCCGCCGCCGGGGAGACGTAGCGCAGGACGCCGCTGGGCGCGGCGATCATGATGACGTCGCTGGAGCCCTGCACCAGGGAGCGGAAGTGGTTCTCCTTCTGCGCCAGTTCCTGGGTGAGGGTGATGTTGTCGAGCAGCATGATCCCCTGGCGCACCACGAGGGCGAGCACGACCGTGCCGCCGGTCAGCAGCACCACGCGGTCGACACTGCGGCCGTTGAGGACGTTGTAGAGGATGCCCAGGGTGCAGACGGCGGCGGCCAGGTAGGGCGTGAGGGCGGCCAGGGAGCCGGTGATGGGCCGGGTGGCCGGAAACCGGCTGTGATCGCCTCCCTGGGGAGGCGTCTGGTCGGGGCGCTGCGCGGCTGTCCGGGCGGGCGCCGTGCGCGACGGCCCCTGGGGGCGGCGCCCTGTGGGGCGCGGACCGGGTACGTGTTCGTGCACCACACGCGTGTGCCCCTCATCCGCGGCCGACCGTTGCTGGCGGGAGGCGGCCCAGGGCGCGTACGCCAGGAGCAGCGAGCCCGCGAACCAGCCCGCGTCGAGGAGCTGGCCCGAGCGGTAGTTGTTGTGCAGCAGCGGCGACGTGAACAGGGCGTCGCACATGACGGTCAGCGCGAGCGCGCCGACGGCCGTGTTGACCGCCGTGCGGTTCACCGACGTGCGCCGGAAGTGCAGCACCAGCACCATGCTCACCAGGGCGATGTCGAGCAGCGGGTACGCGAGCGACAGCGCGGCGTGCGCCACGCTCGGTCCGTCGAACTTCGCCGCCTGGGCGAGCGCGAGGCTCCAGGAGAGGGTGAGCAGCGAGCCGGCGATCAGCCAGGCGTCCAGGGCCAGGCAGACCCAGCCCGCCTTCGTCATGGGCCGGGTGGCGAGCACGAGCAGCCCCACGATGGCGGGGGGCGCGAAGCACAGGAAGAACAGGTCGGCGAAGCTGGGGCTGGGCACGGGCCGCCCCAGGACCACCTCGTACCAGCCCCAGACGAGGTTGCCGAGGGCCGCCATCGCCGACGAGATCGAGAACAGCAGCCAGGCGGGTCGAAAACGGACGCGGCGGCTGCGCGCGTAGAGGAGGCAGGAGACGGCGGCGGTGCCCGCCGCCGCCGTCAGCCCGAAGTCGCCCATGATCAGTGCGAGTCGGTCGGAGCCCCAGCCGAGCGCGGAACCGACGGCGTATCCGGCGCACAGAAGGGCAAGCAGCAGTTGGTGGACCAGGTTGGTCCCGGAGCCGCCGGTGGACGGCGACGCGGTGCGCGGTGTCCCCGTCGAGGGCCGCGTGCGCAGCGCTCCGTCGAGGAGGGGCGCGGAGGTCGGCGGCGGACTCACCGGGTCCTCCCGGTCCGCGTCACTCCCGGATCCCTCGGGTCCCGGACCGCCGGTGGCGCGTGCCTGCCGTGGCCGCCGCACCGGTGGCGATGGCCGGGGTGAGTGCCGTGACCGTGTCGGCGCGTGGTGGAGCGCCAGGGTCGCCGCCGGCGGTTCCGCCGCGTCGGATCGTTCGTCCATAGGCCGTGCATCGCCCGTCGCCCCCCTCGCAAGTCTGAAATGTCCATCCCTGACGCCGAACGTGCGCGGCGTAGCCCCTGTCGGGACGATACACCAGACTCGTCACTCAGGGACATAGTTCCTCTACGCTGCGTGACGATCATCGGCATATGCGCCCGGAAGAGGTACGGACCGCGTCCGGAGGACTGCGGAGGGTGCTGGAGCCGGCCTACAGGAGCGCCCCGGCCGTCACGATCCGTTCGCCGCGCCCGTAGTGAGGATCACGTTGCGCAGTGGCTCCCGGTTCACGAAGCGGCCCAACTGGTCCACCAGCAGGCGCACGGCGCGGGGCAGGAAGGCGGAGGTGGGCCCGCCGACGTGCGGGCTGACGAGGACGCCCGGCGCGCTCCACAACGGGTGGCCCGGGGGCAGGGGCTCGGGGTCGGTGACGTCCAGCGCCGCGGTGAGGCGCCCGCTCTCCACCTCGGTGAGCAGGGCCTTGGTGTCGACGACCCCGCCGCGCGCCACGTTCACGAGCAGCGCGCCGTCCTTCATCCAGGCCAGGAATTCGGCGTCCACCAGGCCGAGGGTGCTGTCGTTCAGGGGCGTGCACAGGATGACGACGTCCGCTTCGGGGAGCAGGGCGGGAAGTTCGGCGATCGGATGCACGGGGCCGCGCGCCGTCGTGCGCCAGGAGCGCGCGACGCGCGCCACCCGCGCCACCTCGAAGGGCACGAGCCGGTCCTCGATGGCGGAGCCGATGGAGCCGTACCCGACGATGAGCACGTTCTTGTCGGCGAGCGCGGGGCGGAACCCGCTGAGCCACTCCCCCCGGTCCTGGGCCCGGACGAAGTCGGGGATCCCGCGCAGCGACGCGAGGACCAGGGCGAGGGTGAGCTCGGCCGTGCTCGCCTCGTGCACCCCCCGCGCGTTGCACAGCCGCACGCCGGGACGCAGCGACGCGAGGGCGGGCACCACGTGGTCGATGCCGGCGGACAGGGTCTGCACGACCTCCAGTGACGTCATCGCGGGCAGCGGCCGCTGCCCGAGGCCGGCGGGCTTCATGTAGGGGACGACGTAGAAGACGCAGTCGGCCGGGTCCGCCGGAAAGTCCTCCTCACCGTTCCAGAAGCGGTAGTTCGGCCCCTCCGGGAGGCCCTCGATCTCTTCCGGCGGGATGGGAAGCCAGACGTCAGCGCTCATGCTCAGGAGGCTATGTCAGGTACGCGCGCGTGCAGAGGTTAGGTTGGGGGCTCGGGAGAGGGAGGGTCACGGGCAGGTGGAGCGCAGGACGATCGGCGCGGGGGCGCTCGGAGCGGGTGCCGTCGGTCTCGGGTGCATGCCGATGAGCTGGGCGTACAGCGGGTCGCGGCAGCGGGGCGACGAGTCGCTCCGGGCGGTGCACCGGGCGCTGGACGAGGGCTCGTCCCTGCTGGACACCGCCGACATGTACGGCCCGTTCACCAACGAGCTGCTGGTGGGGCGGGCGTTGAAGGAGCGGCGCGAGGACGCGTTCGTCTCGACGAAGGTCGGTCTGCTCGTCGGTGAGCAGCACATCGTGGCCAACGGCCGGCCGGGGTATGTGAAGCGGGCCTGCGACGCCTCGCTGCGGCGCCTCCAGACGGACGTCATCGACCTCTACCAACTGCACCGGGCCGATCCCGAGGTCCCGGTCGAGGAGACCTGGGGCGCGATGGCCGAGCTCGTCCAGGCGGGCAAGGTGCGGGCGCTGGGGCTGTGCGCGGTGGGTGCCCGAGGTGGTCGCCGCTCCGGTGGACTGTACGACGGAACGATTCGCCAGTTGCGGCGCGTCCAGCAGGTCTTCCCCGTGAGCGCCGTGGAGGCGGAGCTGTCCGTGTGGTCGCCCGAGGCGCTGGAGAGCCTGCTGCCCTGGTGCGCGGCGCGTGGCGTGGGCTTCCTTGCGGCGATGCCGCTCGGCAACGGCTTCCTCACCGGCACACTCACTCCCGGCCAGGGCTTCGAACCGGACGACATGCGCGCCCGGCACCCGCGTTTCACCGCCGAGATGATGGCCGCGAACCAGCCGATCGTCGTCGGTCTGCGCCGGGTCGCCGCCCGGCACGGCGAGACCGTGACGGCCGCGCAGGTGGCGCTGGCGTGGGTGCTGGCACAGGGCCGGCACGTGATCCCGGTACCGGGCGCCAAGCGGGAACGCTGGGTGACGGAGAACGCGGCGGCGGCCGGCCTGCGTCTGACGCCGCAGGATCTGGCGGAGGTGGCGGGGCTGCCCGGGGCACAGGGATCGTGGGAGTAGTCCCGCTTTCGGGTCGCGATGGCCCGGATCGGGAACCCGCGAGGCGTGAACGGCGTAGGACAGGTGAAGCCCGCCGCAGGAACCGCCGTGTCGAAGGGACCATGATCGTGCAACGTCGAGCTGTTTCAGCCGTGTTGGCCGCGAGTGCTCTGCTGGTGACGGGCGGCTGCTCCTCCGGCGCCGGGGGGTCCTCGGGCGCCTCGGCCAGTCCGTCCCCGAGCAGTACGGCGGCCCAGGTCTCCCCGTCGGCCGAGGAGACCCCGCCCGCGAAGGGCACGGTCAAGGTGGTGCGCACGGTCGCGGAGGGCCTGAACACGCCCTGGGGCCTCGCGCCCCTCCCCGAGGGCGGCCTCCTGGTCGCCTCCCGCGACGAGGGCACGATCACCCGGGTCGACGCGGAGACGGGCAAGAAGACCGAACTGGGCGAGGTGCCGGGGGTCTCGGCGGCCGGCGAGGGCGGCCTGCTGGGCCTCGCCCTCTCCCCCGACTACGCGTCGGACCACATGGTCTACGCCTACTTCACCTCGGCCTCGGACAACCGCGTCGTCCGGATGATCTACGACCCCGCGCGGCCCGCGGGCGACCAGCTGGGGGCGCCCGACACCCTCTTCAAGGGCATACCCAAGGGCATGATCCACAACGGTGGCCGGATCGCCTTCGGTCCCGACCGGCTGCTCTACGTCGGCACCGGCGAGAGCGGCGACCGGGGCCTGGCCCAGGACAGGAAGTCCCTCGGCGGCAAGATCCTCCGGCTGACCCCGGAGGGCGAACCGGCCGCCGGCAACCCGTTCCCGGACTCCGCGGTGTACTCGTACGGACACCGCAACGTGCAGGGGCTGGCCTGGGATTCCAAGCAGCGCCTGTTCGCCGCGGAGTTCGGCCAGGACACCTGGGACGAACTGAACGCGATCGTGCCGGGCGGCGACTACGGCTGGCCGACGGCCGAAGGCAGGTCCGAGGACACGAAGTTCCGGAACCCGACGGCCCAGTGGCACACCGCCGACGCCTCGCCCAGCGGTATCGCCTACGCCGAGGGCTCGATCTGGATGGCGGGGCTGAGGGGGCAGCGCCTGTGGCGCGTCCCGCTGAAGGGCACGGCGGCCTCGGCGGACCCGCAGGCCTTCCTCCAGGGCGACTACGGCCGGCTGCGCACGGTGGTGTCCGCGGGCGGCGACAAGCTCTGGGTCACGACCAGCAACACCGACGGCCGGGGTGACCCGAAGGAGGGGGACGACCGGATCCTGGAGCTGCAGGTGAGCTGAGCGGCGTCACCCGAGCGGCATCACCCGTCCTCCGCGGCGGGCTCGGAGGGGCGCACCACGACCTTTCCGGACGCCAGGTCTATCGGTCCGTGCCCGGGATCGGCGTCGCCGACGTCCTCCCGGGTCAGTTCCAGCCGGTTCTGCTCGTCCCGGGTGTGCTTGCGGCCCGGCGCGAAGAGGTCCTCGAATGCGTTGAACATCGTTCTCCCATGCCGGGCCGGATCACGGTCGGTGGCCTGTGCGGCTCCTCCTCGATGGCCTGTCCCATTATCGCGCGATCAGCCGTTCTTCGGCCCCCGGCGGGAACAGCCCCAGCCGGTGGGCCACCGCCGCCGCCTCGCCGCGGCCCGACACGTCGAGCTTGGACAGGATGTTCGAGACATGGACGCTCGCCGTCTTCGGGGAGATGAACAGCACCTCGGCGATCTGCCGGTTGGTGCGGCCGGCCGAGACCAGGCGCAGCACATCGCGCTCCCGGCTGGTCAGGCCCAGCGTCGCCAGCGGGTCGGTGGGGTCGGCCGGGATGTCCGGCGGACCCGCCGCGGGGGTCAGGGACAGACGGGCACGCCGGCCGAGCAGGGTGACGGCTTCGGTGAGCGGGCGGGCGCCGAGGTGCGCGGCGACCGCGTGGACGAGACGCAGCAGCTCAGCGGCCCGGTCGCGTTCGCCGTCGCCGCCTGCGGAGAGAAGGGCCTCGGCCAGGCGGTGCCGGGTGCGGGCGAGGTCGTAGGGCCGTTCCAGGCACTCGAAGGCGGCGACCACCTCGGACCAGTCCTCCGGATCGGTCCGGCCCTCGGCGCGCAGGAGTTCCGCGCGGACCCAGCGTTCGTGGGCCTGCCAGACGGGGGCGATGGTGGCGAGCCTGCGGGCGGCCGCCCGCAGGCGGTCGAGGAGGTCGGCGCGGCCGGGGTCGGCGGCGGGGGTCGCGCGGGCGTCGCCCTCGGCGGTGGCCGCGGCGAGCAGCAGGGGCCAGGCGTAGCGCTGGGTGCCGGGCCGGAAGTCCCGTTCGAGCGCGCCCGCGAGGTGGGCACGGGCGTCCAGCGGGCGGCCCTGGGCCGCGGCGAGTCCGATGGCGAGGCGGGTCAGGGGCAGGTGGTTCTGTGGGGCGTGTTCATGGGAGCCGAAGAAGCCGTGCGCATTGGCCAGTTGACGCTCGACCTCGGCGAGATCGCCGCGGGCGAGGGCGAGTTCGGCGCGGAGGGTGGCGTGGAAACCTCGGACCGCCACGCCCTGGCCCACGCGTCCGGCGGCGGTGCAGGCACGGTCGGCCTCGTCCCAGCGCCCCAGGGAGAACAGCGACTCGGTGAGGTTGCCCCACACCCAGGCCTCGCTGTCGGGCGGTCCGTGCCGCTCGGCGAAGGCGACGGCCTCCTCCAGGATCGGCACGGCCTCCCGGGAGCGGCCGACCGCCTCCAGCTCGGAGGGGAGGTTGACGTAGGCGTTCAGCGCGACGGAGGGGGTGCCTTCGGCGAGCGCCTGTTCCCTGACCTCGCGCAGTTCGGCGAGTCCCGCCTCGATGTGGCCGGCGTCGACCATGAGGACGCCGAGGACCTGGCGGGCGTCGAGCTCGATCTCGCGGGCACCGACCAGGCGGGCGTACTCCACGGCCCGCTCGGCAGCCCCGTAGGCGTCGGGGCCGGGGGCGTGGACCAAGGACCAGCAGGCGATGTGGGTGAGCACCTCGGCGTGCACCTCGTTGGGCGGCAGACCGCGCAGGAGGTCCTGGGCGGTGGCCAGTTCCTCGATGCCGCTGCCCCGGCCCAGCGAGTGCGTCAGCCGGGAGCGCTGCACCCAGAACCAGGCGGAGCGCAGCGGATCGTCCTCGTCCTCCAGCAGGCGCAGCGCCCGCTTGGTGATCTTCAGGGCGCGTTCGCGTTCCCCGCAGTATCGGCCGGCGACGGCGGCCTCGGCCATCAGGTCGAGGTAGCGCAGCGGTGTGGTGGCCGGATCGCAGCCGCAGGGGGGATAGGCCTCCGTGTAGTCGACGGGGCGCAGGGCGGCCCGGATGTCCTCGGGAGCCGTCTCCCACAGCTCCATCGCCCTTTCCAGAAGACGGAGTTGCTCACTGTATGCGCGCCGGCGGCGGGCCTCGACGGAGGCGTCGAGGACGGCGGGGAGCGCCTTCGCCGGGTCGTGGGCGTGGTACCAGTAGCTGGCCAGCCGCATGGCGCGTTCGTCGGCGGGGACGAGGGCCGGATCGGCCTGGAGGGCCTCGGCGTAGCGGCGGTTGAGACGGGCGCGTTCGCCGGGGAGCAGATCGTCGCTCACGGCCTCGCGGACCAGGGAGTGGCGGAACCGGTAGCCGTCGCCGTCGGGGGTGGTGAGCAGGATGTTGGCGCCGAGGGCGGCGCGCAGTGCCTCGACGAGGTCGTCCTCGGCGAGCCGGGCGACGGCGTCGAGCAGCCGGTACTCGACGGTGGAGCCGCCCTCGGCGATGATCCGGGCGACTTTCTGGGCGCTCTCGGGCAGTGCCTCGACGCGGACGAGCAGCAGGTCGCGCAGGGTGTCGGTGAGGCCGGTGCAGCAGCCTTCGTGTGCCGCCACGGCGAGTTCCTCGACGAAGAAGGCGTTGCCGTCGGAGCGTTCGAAGATGTCGTCGACCTGCGCGGACTCGGGTTCGGCGGCGAGGATGCCGGCGACCTGGCGGCACACCTCGTCACGGGTGAAGCGGGCGAGTTCGAGGCGCTGGACGGTGCGCAGCCGGTCGAGTTCGGCGAGCAGGGGGCGCAGCGGATGGCGGCGGTGGATGTCGTCGGCGCGGTAGGTGGCGAGGACGACGAGGCGGCCGGTGCGCAGGGTGCGCAGCAGGTAGGACAGCAGGTGGCGGGTGGAGGCGTCGGCCCAGTGCAGGTCCTCCAGGGCGACCACGACCGTGCGCTCGGTGGCGACGTGCTCCAGGAGGCGGGCGGTGAGTTCGAAGAGGCGGGCCATGCCCTCCTCGTCGTGGCGTCGGCCGGGGGCCTTCTCCCGCAGTTCGGGCAGCAGGCGGGCGAGTTCCTCCTCCTGGCCGGCCGCGGCGGCGGCCAGTTCGTCCGGCAGGGCCCGGCGCAGGGCGCGCAGCGCGGTGGAGAACGGGGCGAACGGGAGTCCGTCGGCGCCGATCTCGACACAGCCGCCGAGCGCGACGACGGCGCCCTCCCGGTGGGCGGCCGCGGCGAACTCCTCGACGAGTCTGGTCTTGCCGACCCCGGCCTCACCGCCGATGAGCAGCGCCTGTGGCTCTCCCGCGGCGGCGCGGGAGAGCGCGTCGTTCAGGGTGTGCAACTCGTCGGCGCGGCCGACGAAGACGGGGCTGACGGACCGGGTCTCCACGGGGGCGAGCATCGCACGCGGGTGGGACGACGGCCCAGCGGATATCGCCGGGGCCCCGGTGGGAGGGCGGCCGACCCCCGTGCGGCCGCCCTCTCCCGCCCCCGCGTTCACGCCGGCCGGGCGAACCGGAGCCGATCGAGGAGGTGACTATGCGACTCGCTCCCGGCTCCGCCGTTTGCCCGCTCGGCGGCGCGTGCGGCGGATTCGCGGCGGGCGGCGCGGCGGCCGCGGACCACCTCGCGGGCCAGTCGCTCGTGCTCGGCCCGGCGGCGCAGTTCGGCGGAACGGGCCTGCTGAAGTTCGTACTCGTACATTCTGTGTCCCCTGAGAGGTCGGTTGTTCCGGCTTCGCTTTCCGCGATGCCTCAACCTTCGTCGCCCAGGGGGGTCCGCCACATCGGGAGAGTTCCGCATCTTCGGCGGCGGACGGCGCCTTAGACGCGACTGAGGGGCCTTAGGGCGTCCGTGAATGGCTCACGGTCGTCTAAGACCCCTCGTGACCTGCGGGTACTCAGCTCGCGGACGGCAGTCCGAGCAGGGCGTCGGTGTACTTGAGTACGGCCAGCAGCAGGCCGATGACGCCGAGCGCGACGCCGGCCCAGGAGACGGACTTGATCCAGGGGGCCTGCGGCCGGCCGGGGGCGCCGAAGGCGGGCCGGGCCAGCACGACCACACCGATGATCAGCGCGGTCAGCGCGAAGAGGCCGGCCCACAGCGCGGTGGTCTGCCAGGCGTCGCCGTAGACCTCCTTGATCTGGGTGGCCACACTGGCGCTCGACGAGGTCTGGAGCTGGCCGACCAGCGTCTCGCGGGCGGCGGCGACGGTGCCGATCCAGCCGCCGGTGAGCGACACGAGGCCGAGCGCGGCGGAGACCACGGCGCCGGCGCCCTGGCCGACGCCGGTGGAGCCCTCCGCCTTGTCGGTGCCCTCCTCGGCGAGGACCTCGTCACCGTCCTCGGTCTCGTCGGCGGTGGCGTCGGCGGTGTCGTCCTCGACGGCCTCCGCCTCGGTCGCCCCGTCCGCTGCCCGGTTCTTCGTGACGTCCACCTTCTCCTCGTCGCGCTTCGCCTCGGTACCGGATTCCGTGCCGGCCTCGTCCACAGTCTTGGTTCCCATACCTCGCACCGTACGGACGCTCTCTGAGAGGTCCCTTAATGATCGTTGTGAGCGCCGCGCGCTCGTGCGTCGCGCCACTCCTGGGCGAGCACGGACCACACCTCGAGGTCGTGCCGCACCCCACGATAGGGGTACGACTGCCTGCGGACGCCGTCGCGGGTCATCCCCAGCCGGCGGGCGACGTCCAGGCTGGGGGTGTTGCCCGCGGAGGCGATCCATTCGACCCGCTGGATGCCGCGCTGCTCCACCGCGAAGTCGATCAGCACCCGCATGGCCCGGGTGACCAGACCGCGCCCGGTACCGGCGGGTTCCAGCCAGCAGCCGACCTCGCAGTTCGCGTCCTCGGCGTCGAAGTTCAGGAACAGCACACCGCCCACGAGCGTGCCGTCCAGCCACAGGCCGTGCAGCGAGCCGGTGTCGGCGGCGCGCATGTCGGCGTACCGCTGGAGCGTCTCCCGCGCGGTGGCCACGTCGGTGGCCTTCGAGCCGAAGGGGACGTACTGGTTGATGAACTCCCTGCCGCGCTCCAGGTGCGCCAGGAACTCCTCGGCGTGCCAGGGCTCCAGCGGGCGCAGTTCGGCTCCGTCGTCACCCAGCGATATCGCGTACATCCGGCCGCCGCTCCTTCTCCAGTGCCTCCACTACCTCGGTGAGCCTCTCATGGGCGGCACGGCACTCGGGCGGCTCGATGCTGATCCGCGGCAGGTGCCGGTCGAGCCGGCGGGGCAGCCACCAGTTGGCACTGCCGAGCAGGTGCATGAGGGCGGGAACCAGCAGCGTCCGCAGAACGAAGGCGTCCAGGGCGACGGCGGCGGCAAGCGCGATGCCGAACATGGCGATCACCCGGTCGCCGCTGAGCACGAAGGCGAGGAAGACCGAGATCATGATGACCGCCGCGGAGTTGATCACCCGGCTGGTCTCCGCGAGGCCGACCCGGACGGCGCGCCGGTTGTCGCCGGTCTCCAGCCACTCCTCGTACATCCGGCTGACCAGGAAGACCTGGTAGTCCATCGAGAGACCGAACAGCACCGACACCATGATCACCGGCAGGAAGGGCTCGATGGGCCCGGCGCGGCCGAGCCCCAGCAGTTCGCTGCCCCAGCCCCACTGGAACACGGCCACGACGATCCCGAAGGCGGCGGCGACGGCGGCCACGTTCATCACGGCGGCCTTGAGCGGTATCCCGACGGACCTGAAGGCGAGCAGGAGCAGCAGACAGCCCAGGCCGATGACGACGCCGACGAACAGCGGCAGCTTGCCGACGATGACGTCCGCGAAGTCGTCGTAGCCGGCCGTCACCCCGCCGACGTGCACGTCGAGGGAGGTACCGGTCTCGGCGCGGGGCAGCACCTCGGTGCGCAGCCGGTCGACGAGGTCGCTGGTGCGCTGCGACTGCGGGGCGGAGTCGGGGACGACGGTGAGGTACGCGGTGCGGCCGCCGGAGCCGAAGGTCACCGGCGTCACCGAGGCCACGCCCTCGGTGGCGCGCAGGGCGGTGTCGAGGTTGTCCAGGGCGAGCCGGTCCTCGGCGCCCGCGACGCGGGTCACCAGGGTCAGCGGACCGTTCACCCCGGGGCCGAAACCCTCGGCCAGGAGGTCGTAGGCCTGCCGGGTGGTGGCCGACTCGGGGCCGTTGCCCTGGTCGGAGGTGCCCAGGCGGAGGGAGAGGGTGGGGACGGCGAGGACCGCGATGACGACGAGGGCGAGCGCGCCGAGCAGTTTCGGGTGGCGCTCCACGAACGCCGACCAGCGGGCGGCGAGCCCGGTCGGCAGCTCCGGCTGGGGCCCGTGTTCGGCGAGCCGGCGGCGTTCGCGGCGGCTGAGGGCGCGCATGCCGACGAAGGAGAGCAGGGCGGGCAGCAGCGTCACGGAGGCGGCGACCGTCAGGGCCACGGTCAGGGAGGCGGCGATCGCCACCCCGTTGAGGAAGCTCAGCCGCAGGATCAGCATGCCGAGCAGGGCTATGCAGACCGTGGCGCCCGCGAAGACGACCGCGCGACCGGTGGTGGCGACGGCGCTCGCGGCGGCCTCGGGGACCGTGAGCCCCCGCTTCAGTCCGCGCCGGTGTCTGGTCACGATGAACAGCGCGTAGTCGATGCCGACGCCGAGCCCGACCAGCAGGCCGAGCATGGGCGCGAAGTCGGCGACCGTCATGGCGTGCCCGAGCAGCGCGATGCCCGCGTACGCGGTGCCCACGCCGACCAGGGCGGTGGCGATGGGCAGGGCGGAGGCGGCGAGCGAACCGAAGGCGAGGAACAGCACGACCGCGGCGACGACCACGCCGACGACCTCGGCGAGATGCCCGCCGGAGGACTCGGTGAGGCCGATCGCGGAGCCGCCCAGCTCGACCTGGAGGCCGTCGTTCGCGGCGGCTTCGGCGGCGTCGACGACGGCCCGCGCCTCGGCCTCGTCGATGTCCTCGGCGCGGTCCTCGAAGGTGACGGTGGCGTACGCCGTGTGCCCGTCCTCGCTGATCCGCGATCTGCCCTGGTCGTCGTAGGGGCCGGCGACGGAGGCCACGCCGGGCAGGTCGGCGATCTTCTCCAGCGCGCGGTTCATGCTCTGTTCGACGTCGGCGGCGCGGACGGAGCCCGAGGCGGTGTGCCAGACGACGGTGTCGCTGTCGCCGCCGAGGCCGGGGAAGCCCTCGGTGAGCAGCCGGGTGGCACGGTCGGACTCGGTGCCGGGGACCTCGTAGTCGTTGGAGTACGCGGAGCCGACGGCGAGCGCGGCGGTCGCGGTGCCGCCGAGAGCGAGGAGCCAGATCAGCACCACCATGAGGCGGTTGCGAACACACCAGCGTGCGAGGGCTGCCACTTGACGTGCTCCCGGAGGGTGAATTGTGGATCTTTGACCGGGAACAGTCGTGCCTGAACTGAACAGCCCGCAAAGAACGTGTGAGCGATGCGAGGCCACTCTTACAGGCGAATGTGATCGTTTGCCGCGTTCGTGGGGCTTTTCACAGGAGTGGGAGGCAGATCACAGGACAATAACGGCCGCGGTGTCAGGCCTCGTCGGCCACGTGTCGGCCGGGCACATGTCGGCTGGGTACGTGTGGGCCGGGCACGTGGCGGTCGGGCACGTGCCGGTCGGCACGTGGTGGCCGGGCACATGCCACTCGGGCACGTGGTGGCCGAGCACGTAGCGGCCGAGCACGTGTCACTCGGGCACGTGTCAGTCGGCCTGGTCGCCGATCGCCATCACCATCACCCCGGCGATCAGCAGCCACAGCGCGCGCCGGGTACGGCCGCGGGAGCCCAGGAGGGCGGCGAGGGCACAGACGGCGGCGCCGAGGGCGTAGGCCGCCGGGACGAAGGCGGGGGCGGAACCGCCGAGGCGCAGGAGGGACGCCGCGAGTCCGGCGAGGGTGAGCAGCGCTCCGGTGCCGATCGCCGTCCAGCGGGCCCGCCGGGCGTCCTCGGTGCCGTGCTCCTCGTCCGCGTCGCCGTCGGTGTCGTCGTCCGTTTCGTCCGGTTCGGCCGCGTCGGCGGCTTCGGTCGTTCCGGCCGTTCCGGCCCGCGGGCCGTCGTGTATGTCGTCCTGCGTGTCGGAGTCGGTTCGTGCCCTCATGGCGGGCGAGCGTAGCGCGTCGGGCTGAGAAGAGAGACGCCCGGGGGGAATACGCCGGTGCGGCGCACTCCCCCCGGGCGCGGGGAGAACGGCGGGCTCAGCCCTCGCTGACGCCCAGCTTCTCCAGGATCAGCTCCTTGACGCGGGCCGCGTCGGCCTGCCCGCGCGTGGCCTTCATCACCGCGCCGACCAGGGCGCCGGCCGCGGCCACCTTGCCGCCGCGGATCTTGTCGGCGATGCCCGGGTTGCCGGCGATGGCCTCCTCGACGGCGGTGGTGAGCGCGCCCTCGTCGGAGACGACCTTCAGACCGCGCTTCTCGACGACCTCGTCCGGGGTGCCCTCGCCCGCGAGGACGCCCTCGATGACCTGACGGGCCAGCTTGTCGTTCAGATCGCCCTTGCTCACCAGCTCGGTGACCCGGGCGACCTGGTCCGGCGTGATCGCCAGCTCGTCGAGCGGGACGCCCGAATCGTTGGCGCTGCGCGCCAGTTCGCCCATCCACCACTTGCGGGCGGAGGCCGCGTCGGCGCCCGCGTCGATGGAGGCGATGATCAGGTCCAGCGCGCCGGCGTTCAGGATCGACTGCATGTCGTTGGCGGAGATGCCCCACTCGGCGAGCAGCCGGTTGCGGCGGGCCAGCGGCAGCTCCGGCAGACCGCCCCGGATCTCCTCGACCCACTCACGGGACGGGGCGATCGGCACCAGGTCGGGCTCCGGGAAGTACCGGTAGTCCTCGGCCTCCTCCTTCACGCGGCCCGAGGTCGTCGACCCGGTGTCCTCGTGGAAGTGGCGGGTCTCCTGGATGATCGTGCCGCCGCCGTCGAGCACGGCGGCGTGCCGCTGGATCTCGAAGCGGGCCGCGCGCTCCACGGACCGCAGGGAGTTCACGTTCTTCGTCTCGGACCGGGTGCCGAACTTCTCCCGGCCGTGCGGGCGCAGCGAGAGGTTCACGTCGCAGCGCATCTGGCCCTGCTCCATCCGGGCCTCGGAGACACCGAGCGCCTTGATGAGCTCGCGCAGCTCACGGACGTACGCCCGGGCGACCTCGGGGGCGCGCGCGCCCGCTCCCTCGATCGGCTTGGTGACGATCTCGATGAGCGGGATGCCGGCGCGGTTGTAGTCCAGCAGAGAGTGGGACGCGCCGTGGATACGGCCGGTGGCACCGCCGACGTGCAGCGACTTGCCGGTGTCCTCCTCCATGTGGGCGCGCTCGATCTGCACCCGGAAGGTCTCGCCGTCCTCCAGCTGTACGTCGAGGTAGCCGTCGAAGGCGATGGGCTCGTCGTACTGGGAGGTCTGGAAGTTCTTCGGCATGTCCGGATAGAAGTAGTTCTTCCGGGCGAAGCGGCACCACTCGGCGATCTCGCAGTTCAGCGCGAGACCGATCTTGATCGCGGACTCGATGCCGATCGCGTTGACGACCGGAAGCGCGCCGGGCATGCCGAGGCAGGTGGGGCACGTCTGCGAGTTGGGCTCGGCGCCCAGCTCGGTCGAGCACCCGCAGAACATCTTCGTCTTGGTGCCGAGTTCGACATGGACCTCGAGGCCCATGACGGGGTCGTACGACGCCAGCGCGTCCTCGTACGACACCAGGTCGGTCGTGGTGGTCACGGTGAAACTTCCCTCTCAGCCCAGCAGGACGTCGTCGTCGCCCAGCCGCTTCAGCTCGCGGTAGAGGATGGCGAGTCCGGTGACGATGGCGACGGCGGACACGGTGGCGTCGATCAGGACCAGGGTGTCCTTCTCGGCGCGGGCCTTCTTCAGCCGCTTGGCGACGCCGAACGCGCCGAAGGCGGTCCCGGCGATGGACAGGTACGTACCGGACTTGGACTTCTTGAAGCCCTTGGCCTTGTTCAGTGCGCTCACAGCGACGGAGCCTCCTCGAGAAGCGGGTGCCCCCACCTTTCCACGAAGGCGGCCTCGACGGCGGCGCCGACCTTGTACAGCCGGTCGTCCTTCAGCGCCGGGGCGATGATCTGGAGACCGACCGGGAGGTTGTCCTCCGGGGCGAGACCGCAGGGCAGCGACATGGCCGCGTTGCCCGCGAGGTTGGTCGGGATGGTGCACAGGTCGGCCAGGTACATCGCCATCGGGTCGTCGGCACGCTCACCGATCGCGAAGGCGGTCGTCGGCGTCGTGGGCGACACGATCACGTCGACCTGCTCGAAGGCCTTCTCGAAGTCCCGCGTGATGAGCGTGCGGACCTTCTGGGCCGAGCCGTAGTACGCGTCGTAGTAGCCGGAGCTCAGGGCGTACGTGCCGAGCATGATGCGGCGCTTGACCTCGGGGCCGAAGCCCGCCTCACGGGTGAGGGAGGTGACCGCCTCCGCCGAGTTGGTGCCGTCGTCGCCGACCCGCAGGCCGTAGCGCAGGCCGTCGAAGCGGGCCAGGTTGGACGAGCACTCGGACGGCGCGATCAGGTAGTACGCCGACAGGGCGAGGTCGAAGGACGGGCAGTCCAGTTCGACGATCTCGGCGCCCAGCTCCTTCAGCAGCGCGACGGACTCGTCGAACCGCTGGATGACGCCGGCCTGGTAGCCCTCGCCGCGGAACTGCTTCACGACACCGACGCGCATGCCCTCGACGCTGCCGTTGCGGGCGGCCTCGACGACCGGCGGGACGGGCGCGTCGATGGACGTGGAGTCCAGCGGGTCGTGCCCGGCGATGACCTCGTGCAGCAGCGCCGCGTCCAGGACCGTACGGGCGCAGGGGCCGCCCTGGTCGAGGGAGGACGAGAAGGCGACCATGCCGTACCGCGAGACCGCGCCGTACGTCGGCTTCACACCGACCGTGCCGGTGACGGAGGCCGGCTGGCGGATGGAGCCGCCGGTGTCGGTGCCGATGGCCAGGGGCGCCTGGAAGGAGGCGAGCGCGGCGGAGGAACCGCCACCGGAACCGCCGGGGATCTTGGTGAGGTCCCAGGGGTTGCCGGTCGGCCCGTAGGCGCTGTTCTCGGTGCTCGACCCCATGGCGAACTCGTCCATGTTGGTCTTGCCGAGGATGACGACGTCGGCGGCCTTCAGCCGCTTGGTGAGCGTCGCGTCGTACGGCGGGATCCAGCCCTCGAGGATCTTCGAACCGACGGTCGTCGGGATGCCCTCGGTGGTGAAGATGTCCTTGAGCGCGAGCGGGACGCCGGCCAGCGGGCCGAGCTTCTCGCCCCGTTCCCGCTTCTCGTCGACGGCGCGGGCCTGGGCCAGCGCTCCCTCACGGTCGACGTGCAGGAAGGCGTGGACCTTCTCGTCGACGGCCTCGATGCGCGCCAGGTGCGCCTCGGTGACCTGGACGGCCGTGAGCTCGCCGGAGGCGATCTTCGCGGCGGTCTCGGCGGCCGTGAGCTTGATGATGTTGACGTTGTCCGTCATGGCGGTTAGTCCTCCCCCAGGATCTGCGGCACCTTGAAACGCTGCTGCTCCTGGGCCGGGGCGCCGGAGAGCGCCTGCTCGGGGGTGAGCGACGGACGGACCTCGTCCGCCCGCATGACGTTCGTCAGCGGGAGCGGGTGCGAGGTCGGCGGTACGTCTTGGTCGGCGACCTCGCTGACGCGGGCGACCGCGCCGATGATGTCGTCCAGCTGTCCCGCGAAGTGTTCGAGCTCTTCGGGCTTCAGCTCCAGACGCGCCAGCCGGGCGAGGTGGGCGACCTCCTCGCGCGTGATGCCAGGCATGCAGCGTTCCTCTGGGGTGGAGTGAGTGAGTGTGTGGTTTGGCCCAATCCTAGGGTGCGGGGCGGCATACCCGTGAAACGGTTCGGCTCGCCTGCCGGGTTCCCCCCGGCTCCCTCGGCTCCGGCGCGCTCGCCGAGGCTCGGCGCACGGCAGCGGGCGGAGGGGTGAACGCGCGGGCCCGGGCGCCCGCTACTCGTCGGACGCGGCTGCCGGGAGGGCCGCCGCGGGACGCTGCCAGCCGCGTGAGCCGCGGGCCCGCAGCCAGGCCGTCGTCTCCTCCGGGGGCATCGCCGCGGCCACCAGCCAGCCCTGTACGGCGTCGCAGCCCAGGTCCCGCAGGCGCTCCCAGGTCTCGTCGTCCTCGACGCCCTCGGCCACCACCAGCAGCCCCAGCGAATGGGCGAGGTCGACCGTGCAGCGCACGATCTCGGCGTCCTCGGCGTCGACGGCCAGCCGGGCCACGAAGGAGCGGTCGATCTTCAGCTCGCTCACGGGGAGCCGGCGCAGGTGCACCAGGGAGGAGTAGCCGGTTCCGAAGTCGTCCAGCGACATCTTCACGCCGTGCCCGGTCAGCCCGTTCAGCGTGTCCGCGGCACGCTGCGGGTCCTCCAGCAGGACGTGCTCCGTTATCTCGAGTTGGAGCGCTCCCGCGGGCACTCCGTGCCGGGCCAGCCGGGCCGCGACGGAGCCGGCGAAGCCCGGGGTGTGCACGTCACGCGGGGAGACGTTGACCGCGACCGGCACGTACAGCCCCTGGGCCCGCCACCGCGCGACCTGGCCGAGCGCCCTGTCCAGCACGTACTCCGTCAGATGGGGCATCAGCCCGGACGACTCGGCGATCGCTATGAACTCGTCCGGCGGTACCTTCCCGCGCTCCGGGTGCACCCAGCGGACCAGCGCCTCCAGCCCCGCCACCTGCCCGTCGAAGCGGACCTTCGGCTGGTAGTGCAGTTCGACCTCGTGCGCGTCGAGCGCCCGCCGCAGGTCGCCCAGCAGTCCGAGCCGGTCGGGAGTGTTGGAGTCGCGCTTGGACTCGTACACCTCCACGCCCGTGCGGTCCCGCTTGGCCTGGTACATCGCCACGTCCGCCCGGCGCAGCATGCCCTCCGCGTCGAGGGCGTGGTCGGGGAAGACGGCGACGCCGGCGCTGGCCTCCAGGACGAGGGTGAGGCCGTCGAGGTCGAGCGGCGAGCCGAGGTCGGCGACCAGCCCGCGGGCGATCCGTGACGCCGAGGTCGTGGAGTCGGCGACGGGGAGTAAGACGGCGAACTCGTCCCCGCCGAGCCGCGCGACCTCCGCCCCGCGGGGCAGGGCGAGCTTCAGCCGCTCGGCTATCTGGAGCAGCAGCCGGTCACCGGCGAGATGACCGAGGGTGTCGTTGACCGAGCGGAAGCGGTCGAGGTCGATCAGCATCAGGGCGGCCCGGGCGCCGATGCGCTCCGCGTCGTCCAGGGCGGTCCAGATGCGCTCCAGCAGCCACTGGCGGTTGGGCAGCCCGGTCAGCGGGTCGCGCAGCTGTTCCTCGGCGCGGGCGCGGGCCATCCACAGGGTGGAGTCGAGGGCGATGAGCGGGATGGCGAACAGCGGCAGCAGGATCGGCTTGGCCACGGCCACCACGCAGATCAGCGGCGCGATGCCGAGCAGGGCGACGGCGACCAGGCCCTGCCTGACCAGGGCCGTGCGGGCGACGGTGGGCAGTCCGCCGGCGCGCGGGGTGTGCAGGTACCACAGGAGTACACGGGTGACCGCGAGATAGGCGACGGCCACCAGGACCACCTGGGGGCCGGTGTAGACCGTCCAGTTGTCGGGGGTCCAGGGCCGCTCCACGGACGGTATCGGTCCGCAGGCGGCCAGCAGCAGCGCGCCCGCGCCGATGCCGACGATGTCCACCGCGCCGTGCAGGACGCCCTGCCGCCAGCGGTGGCGCCGGGCTATGCCGACCAGGACGACGACGGTGAGGCTGACCAGTCCGGCCGGCACCCAGCCGTACAGCAGCAGGACGGCGAGGGTGAGCGCGGCGCCGGAGCCGGTGCCGCCCCACCAGCGGGCGCGGCCGAGCAGGACCAGGTGGCCGACGATGACGCCGGCCAGCACGGCCAGGGCCCAGCCGGCCGTGCCGGACGGGAACAGCGCGTGGTGGCCGGTGTAGGCGCGGTAGAAGCCGGCGCCGAGGGCGAAGGCGGCCGCGGAGACGACCGAGGCGGGCAGCGCGGGCCAGGACAGGTGCCGGTCGGCCTCGGTGTCGGGCATCCCGGGATGCGGGGCGGAGGTGACGCGGAGGTCCGGACCGGAATGCGGCGTCGCGTACGGCGCGGTGTGCGGCACGTAGGCCTCCGCGCCCGGAGGCCGTTCGGAGCGCGCCGTCCACCAGCTCCCCCACCAGACGCCGGCGACCCGGCGTCGGCGCAGCCGTGCGTCCGGGGCGGCGCTCTCGGTCGGTTCCATTCCCGTCCCTCTCACAGCCGGCGGTGCCCACGCCACGCGGCCCGTTGCCCGACAACCCCGGGCGGCGCCGTGTTGGAGAACCCTTCCCCCTGCTCACCCGGAGCACGGAGGTGCCCCGACCGCAGCTGGGCACGGCAGGCGCACGTCTCAACAGTAGGCCGCGGAAGGCTTCCACGGGCAGCGGTCGTCGACGGTTGCCCGAATGCGTCCCGGCCACCCGTATGCATCTGGTATGCGCCGATCGGGTGACCTTCAACCGCCACTCGCCGCTACTCCTCGGTCGGAAGGGCCACTTCGGCCGCCGCCTCGGGTCCCTGTTCCAGCAGGACGGTGAAGCCGTCCTCGTTCAGAACCGGCACCTTCAACTGCATCGCCTTGTCGTACTTCGATCCCGGATTGTCACCCACAACAACGAAAGATGTCTTCTTCGAAACCGAACCGGTCACTTTCGCCCCTTGGTTCTGCAGGGCGTCCTTGGCGCCGTCCCGGGTGAAGTGCTCGAGGGTGCCGGTCACGACGACCGTCAGCCCTTCGAGGGGACGCGGTCCCTCGTCCTCCCCGGAGCCCTCCTCCTCCATACGGACCCCGGCGGCCCGCCACTTGCGCAGGATCTCCTGGTGCCACTCCTGCGCGAACCACTCCTTGAGCGAGGCCGCGATGATGGCGCCCACCCCGTCGGTGGCCGCCAGCTCCTCCTCGGAGGCCTGCTCGATCCGCTCGATCGAGCGGAACTCGCGGGCCAGCGCCTCCGCCGCGACCGGTCCGACATGCCGGATCGACAGGCCCGTGAGGATGCGCGCCAGCGGGCGTTCCTTGGCGGCCGCGATGGTCTCCAGCATGGCGAGCGCGTTCTTCTTCGGCTCGCCCTGCTGGTTGGCGAAGACCGTGGCGATCTTCTCCTCGCCCGTCTTCGGGTCCCGCTTGGGCAGACCGCTGTCCTGGTCGAGGACGTACGCCCGGATGGGCAGCAGCCGGTCGATGGTGAGGTCGAAGAGGTCGCCCTCGTCCCGCAGCGGCGGGTCGGCCGGCTCCAGCGGACGGGTGAGCGCGGCCGCGGCGACGTAACCGAAGTGGTCGATGTCCAACGCCCTGCGGCCGGCCAGGTAGAACACCCGCTCACGCAACTGGGCAGGGCAGGTACGGGCGTTGGGGCACCGCAGATCGATGTCGCCCTCCTTCATCGGCCGCAGCTCCGCCCCGCACTCCGGGCACTCCGACGGCATCACGAACTCGCGCTCGCTGCCGTCACGCAGGTCGGCGACCGGACCGAGGATCTCCGGGATCACGTCACCGGCCTTGCGCAGCACCACGGTGTCGCCGATCAGGACACCCTTGGCCTTGACGACCTCCTGGTTGTGCAGGGTGGCGAACTCGACCTCCGAGCCCGCCACCGTGACCGGCTCGACCTGGGCGTACGGCGTCACGCGGCCGGTACGGCCGACACCCACGCGGATGTTGACGAGCTTGGTGTTGACCTCCTCGGGCGCGTACTTGTACGCGATCGCCCAGCGCGGCGCACGCGCGGTGGAGCCGAGCCGCCCCTGCAGCCGGATCTCGTCGAGCTTGACGACCACGCCGTCGATCTCGTGCTCCACCGAGTGCCGGTTCTCGCCGTAGTACGCGATGAACGCCCGTACCTCGTCGAGGTCCCCGACCACCTTGTTGTGCGGGGAGGTGGGCAGGCCCCAGGTGCCGAGCAGGTCGTAGGCCTCGGAGAGACGGGCCAGGCCCTCGTAGCCCTCCAGTGCGCCGATGCCGTGCACGACCATGTGCAGCGGACGCGAGGCGGTGACGCGCGGGTCCTTCTGGCGCAGTGAACCGGCGGCCGCGTTGCGCGGGTTGGCGAAGGGCTTGTCGCCCGCCTCGACCAGACGGGCGTTCAGCTCCTCGAACTTCTCCATCGGGAAGTAGACCTCGCCCCGGATCTCCACCAGGGACGGGACCCCGTCACCGGTGAGGCGGTCGGGGATCTCCGCGATGGTGCGCACGTTGGGCGTGATGTCCTCGCCCGTGCGGCCGTCGCCCCGGGTCGCCGCGCGCGTGAGACGGCCGTTCTCGTAGGTGAGGTTGACGGCGAGGCCGTCGACCTTGAGCTCGCACAGGAAGTGGTACGCGGAGCTGCCCACGTCCTTGTGGACGCGCTCGGCCCAGGCGGCGAGTTCCAGGTCGTCGAAGGCGTTGTCGAGCGACAGCATCCGCTCGCGGTGCTGGACCGCCGTGAACTCCGTCGCGTACGCGCCGGCCACCTTCTGGGTCGGCGAGTCGGGCGTCCGCAGCTCGGCGTACTCCTCCTCCAGTGCCTCCAGGGCGCGCAGCAGGCGGTCGAACTCCGCGTCGCTGATGACGGGAGCGTCCTTCACGTAGTACCGGAAGCGGTGCTCCTCGATCTGCTCAGCCAGCTGCGCGTGCTTCTCCCGTGCCTCGCTGGGCACCGTCGTCTCCGCTTGCCTGTCGCCGGCCACCGTGTCGTCCTCCCGTTACTCTGGGTTGTCCGCGAGGGATCTCGCCGCCCGGACGCAGTGCGCGAGGGCCTGGCGCGCGTACGCGGGGGAAGCTCCCGCGAGACCGCACGACGGCGTGAGCGTGACCGCCTCGGTGAGCAGCCCCGGTCGCAGCCCCAGCCTGCGCCACAGCGTCCTGACACCCATGACGCTACCGGCAGGGTCCGACAATGGGGCATCCACGCCCGGCACGACACCGGCGAACAGCCGGGTACCCGCCTCGACCGCCTCGCCGATCGTGTCGTCGTCACGCTCGGTGAGAAGTGAGAAGTCGAAGGAGACCGCCGCCGCGCCGGCCCGGCGCAGCAGGGCGAACGGGACGTCAGGGGCGCAGGAGTGGACCACGACGGGACCGTCGCCGTGCACGCCGACGACCTCCCGCAGGGTGGCCTCCACGACCTGCCGGTCGACGGCGCGGTGGGTGTGGTAGCCGCTGGCGGTCTTCACCTGGCCGCGCAGGACGGCCGTCAGGGAGGGTTCGTCGAGCTGGAGCACGAGCTGCGCCCCGGGCAGCCGGCGCCGGACCTCGTCGAGGTGCAGGCGCAGCCCCTCGGCGAGGGAGCCGGCGAGGTCGCGGCGGGCGCCGTGGTCGGAGAGCACCGACTGGCCGTTCTTCAGCTCCAGCGCGGCGGCGAGGGTCCAGGGCCCGACGGCCTGCACCTTCACCTGACCCTCGTAGCCCTGCGTGAACTCCTCCAGCGCGTCGAGGTCCTCCCCCAGCCAGGACCGGGCCCGTTTGGTGTCCCGCCCCGGCCGGTCGCCGATCCGCCAGCCGCTGGGCTCCACACGCGCGAACAGCTCGACGAGCATCCCCGCGGTGCGGCCGATCATGTCGGCGCCCGGGCCGCGGGCCGGCAGCTCGGCGAGGAACGGGAAGTCCTCGAAGGACCCGGTGGCGGCCCTGGCGGCCTCGCGGGCGTCGCTGCCGGGCAGGGAGCCGACGCCGGTGGCGGGGCCGAAACTGAAGTGTGCGTTCACGGGGTGAAGCCTACGTAGGCGCGGGGGCGCGCCACGCCCCCGCGGGCGGTCTCATCGCCCCGGCCGCACCGTCAGGTCGTTGACCTCCGCGTCCCGGGGCAGGTCGAGGGCCATCAGGATCGTCGTCGCGACCGACTCGGGATCGATCCACTCCCCCGGGTCGTACTCCTTGCCCTCCTGCTGGTGGACCTTGGCCTGCATGGGGCTGGCGGTGCGGCCGGGGTAGACGGAGGTGACGCGGACTCCGTTGCCGTGCTCCTCGGCGCGCAGCGCGTCCGCCAGTGCCTTCAGGCCGTGCTTGGAGGCGGCGTACGCCGACCAGTCGGCGCTCGCCCGCAGGCCCGCCCCGGAGTTCACGAAGACCACGTGCCCCCGGGTGGCCCGCAGTTGGGGCAGGAAGTGCCGGGTCAGCTCGGCCGGGGCGATCAGGTTGACGTCGAGCTGGTGACGCCAGGACTTCGGGGTCAGGTCGCCGACCGGCCCCAGGTCGACCACGCCCGCGATGTGGAGGAGGGAGTCCACCCGGTCGGGCAGGGTCTGGTGGGAGAAGGCCCAGCTCAGCTTGGCGGGCTCGGCCAGGTCGCCGACCAGGGTCCGGGCCCCGGGAAACTCCGCCGCCAGTTCCTTCGCGCGGCCCGCGTCGCGCGCGTGCAGCACGAGTTCGTCCCCGCGCGCGTGCAGACGGCGGGCGACGGCCGCGCCGATGCCGGAACCGGCTCCGGTGATCACATGAGTAGCCATGCCCGCCATGCTCGCATCACCTAGGAGTCACGCGACGCCCTGCCCCGCGGCGGTGGCCGCTGATGTCACGGCCTCCAGGTGGGCGAGGGCGCCGACCGGCTCTTCCGCGAAGAACACCAGGTCGGTCAGGGGGCGGGGCAGGAACCCCTCGTCCTCCATGCGCCGGAACTGCTCCTTGAGACCGTCGTAGAAGCCCGCGGTGTTGAGCAGGACGACCGGCTTGTCGGTGTGTCCGTGCTTCTTCAGTTCGAGGATCTCGGTCGCCTCGTCCAGCGTCCCCGTCCCGCCGACCATGATCACGACGGCGTCGGACTTCTGCAGGAGGAGCCGCTTGCGCTCGGCGAGGTCGCGCGCGACGACCATCTCGTCGGCCCCGGCCCGCGCCTTGGCGGCGAGGAAGTCCACGGACACCCCGCACAGCCTGCCGCCCGACTCCTGCACGCCGTCCGCGACCACCTTCATCAGGCCGGTGTCGGAGCCGCCCCACACGAGGGTGTGGCCGCCCTTGCCGAGGAGTTCGGCGAACTCGCGCGCGGGGCGGGTGTAACGGTCGTCGAGGTCGGCGGCGGAGAGGAAGACGCAGATACGCATGCGGCCACCGTACGCGGGAAGAACCGGAGACCCGCGGGCGCTGTTCCGGCATGACCCGAGGACACACGATCACCATCGAGCGGGACGGCCGGCACATCAGGGTCGTCCACGGGGGCCACGTGCTGGCCGAGACCGACCGGGCGCTCGCCCTGCGCGAGACCGGCTGTCCGGTGCGGTACTACATCCCCGCCGAGGACGTACGGCTCGACCTGCTGACCCCCTCCGACACTCACACGTACTGCCCCTTCAAGGGGACGGCCTCCTACTGGTCGCTGCCGGACGCGGCGGACCTCGTCTGGGGCTATCCCGACCCCAAGCCCGACGTCGCCGAGATCAGGAACCACATGTGCTTCTACGAAGTGGAGGTCTCGGAGGCGGAAGTGCCGCAAGCGGAGGTGTCGTAGGCCGATGACCGCCGTGCCGTGCGGCAGTCTGCATGGGCATGGACAAGAAGACGATTTCGCGCGACGGCACCGAACTCGCGTACGCACGCGTCGGCGAGGGGCCCGCGGTCATCCTGGTGAGCGGGGCGATGTCCACGGGCGGCACCATGGCGCCCCTGGCCGGCCTGCTCGCGGACCGCTTCACCGTCCTCCGGTACGACCGCCGGGGCCGTGGCGAGAGCGGCGACACGGCGCCGTACGCGGTGGAACGCGAGGTCGAGGACCTGGCGGCCCTCATCGACGCGGCGGGCGGCGAGGCGGCGCTCTACGGCATCTCCTCGGGCGGCGCGCTCGTGCTGGAGGCGGCAGCCGCCGGGCTGCCGGTGCGGCGGGTGGCCGTGTACGAGACGCCGTACGCCCTGGACGAGGAGGGCACGCGGGGACGCGCCGCCTACACGGCCGACCTCACCGAGGCGCTCGCGCAGGGGCGGCGCGGGGACGCCGTCGAGCTGTTCCTGCGACTGACGGGGCTGGCCGAGGAGATGATCCGGGGCGCCCGTCAGTCACCCATGTGGGAGGGGATGGAGGCCGTCGCGCCGACCCTCGCCTACGACGACGCCGTCATGGGCGGCGGTGCGCCGCCCCGGGAACGGCTGGCCTCGATCGCGGTCCCGGTGCTCGCCGCCGCGGGCGGGGCCAGTCCGCCGTGGTTGCGCGAGGCGACGCGTGCCGTCGCGGACGCGGCAGCGGACGGCACCTACCGCGTGCTCGAGGGCCAGACCCACATGGTGGACCCGAACGTGCTGGCGCCGGTGCTGGCGGAGTTCCTCGGGTCGCGCGACTGACGGTCAGGACACCCCGGCCGTCGCCCGCACCGTGGAAGCGATCGTCGCCGAGCCCACCACGCGCGTGTCGTCGTACAGCACGATCGCCTGGCCGGGGGCCACGCCCCGGACGGGCTCCGTGAAGGTGACCTCCAGGGTGCCGTCGACGAGTTCCGCGCGCACCTCGGTCTCGCCGCCGTGGGCGCGCAGCTGGGCCGTGTAGGTGCCGGGGCCGGTCGGGGCGGCGCCGCACCAGCGGGGCCTGATCGCGGTCAGGGCGGCGACGTCCAGGGAGGCGGCCGGGCCGACCGTCACCGTGTTGTTCACCGGGGAGATGTCGAGGACGTAGCGCGGCTTGCCGTCGGCGGCCGGGGTGCCGATGCGCAGGCCCTTGCGCTGGCCGATGGTGAAGCCGTACGCGCCCTCGTGGGTGCCCACCTTGGCGCCGGACTCGTCGACGATGTCGCCCTCGGCCCTGCCCAGCCGGTTCGCGAGGAAGCCCTGGGTGTCGCCGTCGGCGATGAAGCAGATGTCGTGGGAGTCGGGCTTCTTGGCGACCGCCAGGCCCCGGCGCTCGGCCTCCGCGCGGATCTCGTCCTTCGTGGTCACCGTGTCGCCCAGGGGGAAGAGCGCGTGGGCGAGCTGCCGGTCGTCGAGGACGCCGAGGACGTACGACTGGTCCTTGGCCATGTCGGAGGCGCGGTGCAGCTCGCGCGTGCCGTCCTCGTTGACCAGGACCTTCGCGTAGTGGCCGGTGCACACCGCGTCGAAGCCCAGCGCCAGCGCCTTGTCGAGCAGCGCGGCGAACTTGATCTTCTCGTTGCAGCGCAGACAGGGGTTGGGGGTGCGGCCGGCCTCGTACTCGGCGACGAAGTCGTCGACGACGTCCTCACGGAAGCGGTCGGCGAGGTCCCAGACGTAGAACGGGATGCCGATGACGTCGGCCGCGCGGCGGGCGTCGCGGGAGTCCTCGATGGTGCAACAGCCTCGCGCGCCGGTGCGGAACGACTGCGGGTTCGCGGAGAGCGCGAGGTGGACGCCGGTCACGTCGTGGCCGGCTTCGGCCGCGCGGGCGGCGGCGACGGCGGAGTCGACCCCGCCGGACATGGCGGCGAGTACGCGAAGGGGGCGGGAGCGCTGCGAGGTCTCAGTCATAACGCTTCCAGGGTACGGGTCCTCGGGAACCGGAGCCCGCGAGTATCCGTTGACGATCACAAGGGGCGACGAAGGGCACGGACATGGGGGACGGGAAGAGCGACTCCGACCGGCGGATCGGGCGGCGGGCCCTGCTGATCGGCGGGGCGGCGGCCGCCGTCGGTACGGGCGTGCTCGCGCGCGAGGAACTGGCGCGGCTGTACTGGCGGCTGCCGGGCGTGCGCAGGCAGCGGGTGGAAGGCGCCGTGGACTTCCGGGGCGCCCGGTGGGTGGCGGCGTCGGAGGCGAACTTCCGCTGGGCGGACCGGCCGGACGACTACGGGATCGACATGGTGGTCGTCCATGTCACACAGGGCGACCTCGGCAGCGCGGTGAAGGCGTTCGAGGACCCGGGGCACAAGGCGGCCGCCCACTACATCGTCGGCAAGGACGGGCACGTCACGCAGATGATCCGGGAGCTGGACGTGGCGTACCACGCGGGCAACCGCGCCTACAACGAGCGCAGTGTCGGCATCGAGCACGAGGGCTTCGTGGACCGGCCGAAGGACTTCACGGACGCGATGTACGCCGCCTCCGCCCGGCTGACCGCCGCGATCTGCCGGCGGTACGACATAGCCGTCGACCGCGAGCACATCATCGGACATGTGGAGGTGCCGGGCACGGATCACACCGACCCGGGCGAGCACTGGGACTGGGATCGGTATCTGCGGCTCGTGCGGGAGGCGCAGGCCACGGCCACGCCCACAGCCACCCGAGCACCGGCAACGTGATACAAGTCACATGTGCTCAGAATCGTGAACAGTTGATGAGAGCAGACCGTCCGATGTGTCCCGCACCCCGAACATGACCTGCGTTCCACCAACTTGGCTTTTCTTCAAGGGAGTTGGGGTGCACGGGGGCCGCACAGCCTCCTCGGCCCACTCCTATGTTGGACCCAGTCTTCACATAGGCCTTGGCCCGAGGCTCCACGGCCATGACCCACACCACGGATCCCGCCTCCGGCGCGGGACGGCAGAGCAAGGGCGCCCACGCGCGAAGCGACCGCGGCGCCAAGGACGAGCGCCACACCAAGAGCGGCGAGACCAAGGGCGGGCACGGCAAGGGCCTGCACCGGCGCAAGTTCCTCGGCGGCATGGCGGGGGCGGCCGGACTGGCCGCCGTCGGGACCGCCGGGGTCACCTTCTCGCTGCTGACGGGCGGCAACGGCAACAAGGCGTCCGCCGCCGACGCCACGGGCACCCTCACCATCCCCGACCTGCTGGAGGCCACCACCACCGACGGCACCACCACCTACACCCTGACCGCGAAGACCGGCACCGGCGAGGTGCTCTCCGGCGTCACCAGCACCACGGCCGGCTACAACGGTTCGTACCTCGGCCCGACCATGAAATGGACCGCGGGCGACACGGTCCTGATGAACTTCACCAACACCCTGGGCGCGGACACCTCGGTCCACTTCCACGGCGCCCACATCCCGCCCAAGATGGACGGCGGCCCGCAGAACGCCTTCGCGGACGGCGTGACCTGGTCGCCCACCTTCGAGGTCCTCGACGAGGCCAAGACCCTCTGGTACCACCCGCACGCCCTGGGCACCACGGCCGAGCAGGTCGTCCACGGCCTGGCCGGGATGATCATCGTGGAGGACGACTCGGACGTCTCGGCCGCGCTGCCGGGCGAGTACGGCGTCGACGACATCCCGATTATCCTGCAGTGTCTGGCGGTCGACAGCGCCGGCGACATCAAGTACGAGGCGGCCGGCTACCGCAGCTCCGGGGTCAGCTTCCCGGTGCTGGTCAACGGCACCAACGTCGACTCGACCACCCTCGGCTTCACCGCCACCAGGAAGCGCACCCGCTTCCGGGTACTGAACGCGTCCCCCGCCGACATCATGACCGTCCAGCGCGGCGACGGCGGGACGCTCACCCAGATCGCCACCGACCAGGGCTATCTCACCGAGGCCACCGAGGTGACCACGATCCGGCTGGTGGCCGGCGCCCGCGCCGAGTTCGTCCTCGACCTCGAGGACGCGGTCACGCTCCAGGCCGTCGTCACCACCGGCTGGATCCGCGGCGGAAGCGGCACGTACGACTTCCTGACCGTGACCCCGGACGCCACCGACACCCCGGCCGCCCTGCCGAGCACGCTCAACACCATCACCCGTTACGACACGAGCGACTTCACCGCGCGGACGATCACCCTGGGCCAGGGCACCGGCGGGACCATGACGATCAACGGCTCGGTGGGCACCACCATGGCCGGGATGGCGATGATCAGCACCACCCTGGACGCCGAGGAGGTCTGGACGATCACCAACAGCACGCAGCTGGAGCACTCGTTCCATCTGCATGACGTGCCCTACCAGGTGATCGAGATCAACGGCGAGGCGCCGACCGGCGTCGACCTCGGCTGGTTCGACACCTTCGAGGTGGTCGGCGGCGGCTCCATCAAGATCGCGATGAAGTTCACCGACTTCACCGACGACACGTACATGTACATGCTCCACTGCCACCTTCTCCAGCACGAGGACGAGGGCATGATGGCGGCCCTCATGGTCACGGACGGCTAGCCCTCGCGCCGGCCTCCCGGGCAGGCTGCCGCCGGCAGTGGAAGTGCCGGCGGCAGCCCCTGGCCCGGCGCACCCGGGCCAGGTCCATGGTGGAGAGGGTGCCTGGCAGCCGCCTTTGAACACACCCGCCTCGCCTTCGGCGCGGCGGCGACCGCCGTCGGGTGACGTGGCGTTCACGCGATGACTCGACGGTCATGGGGTGGCCTTCTGTCGACAGGACTGGGCGGGAACCTGCACCGGCAGGTAGCCCAGCCGCCATCAACTGTCGACACCTAGCAGCATTTTAGACAGCTGACCCTAAGATTCGAGCCGAGTGTCGACAGTGGAGCGGACGCGACCGGCACGGACGGCGCGGCGGACACCGGAGGCCGGGAAGCCGGGAAGCCGGGAAGCCGGGAAGCCGGGAAGCCGAGAGGCCGGGAAGCCGAGAGGCCGGGAAGCCGAGAGGCCGGGAAGCCGAGAAGCCGAGAAGCCCGGAAGCCGAGAAGCCCGGAAGCCGAGAAGCCCGGATGCCGAGAAGCCCGGAGCCCGGAGCCCGGAGGCCTCCCGGGTTACGTCAGTCCCGCGGCGCGCGCCCGCTCCACCGCCGGGCCGATGGCCTTGGCGACCGCCTCGACGTCGGCCTCGGTGGAGGTGTGGCCGAGGGAGAAACGCAGCGTGCCGCGGGCCAGGTCCGGGTCGGTGCCGGTGGCCAGCAGGACGTGACTGGGCTGGGCGACGCCGGCGGTGCAGGCGGAGCCGGTGGAGCACTCGATGCCCTGGGCGTCGAGCAACAGCAGCAGGGAGTCGCCCTCGCAGCCCGGGAAGGTGAAGTGGGCGTTGGCCGGGAGCCGGTCCACCGGGTCCCCGCCGAGGATCGCGTCCGGGACGGCCGTACGGACGGCGTCGATCAGCGCGTCGCGCAGGGCGCCGATCTCGCGGGCGAACCACTCGCGCTGTTCGGCGGCGAGGCGTCCGGCGACCGCGAAGGAGGCGATGGCGGGGACGTCGAGGGTGCCGGAGCGGACATGGCGCTCCTGGCCGCCGCCGTGCAGCACGGGTACGGGGGTGTACTCCCGGCCGAGGAGCAGGGCACCGATGCCGTACGGGCCGCCGATCTTGTGGCCGGAGACCGTCATCGCGGCGAGGCCGGAGGCGGCGAAGTCGACGGGGACCTGACCGAAGGCCTGGACCGCGTCCGCGTGCAGCGGGACGTCGAACTCGGATGCCGCATCGGCCAGTTCACGAACCGGCAGGATCGTGCCGATCTCGTTGTTCGCCCACATGACGGTGGCCAGCGCCACGTCGTGGGGGTCGCGGGCGATGGCCTCGCGCAGCGCCTCGGGGTGGACCCGCCCGTAGGAGTCGACCGGCAGGTACTCGACCGTGGCGCCCTCGTGCTCGCCGAGCCAGTGCACGGCGTCGAGGACCGCGTGGTGTTCGACCGGGCTGGCCAGGACTCGGGTGCGGGCCGGGTCCGCGTCACGGCGGGACCAGTACAGGCCCTTCACCGCGAGGTTGTCGGCCTCGGTGCCGCCGGAGGTGAGGACGACCTCGCTGGGACGGGCGCCGAGCGCGTCCGCGAGGGTCTCCCGGGCTTCCTCGACCGTACGGCGGGCCTGCCGGCCGGCCGCGTGGAGGGAGGAGGCGTTGCCGGTGACGCCCAGGTGCGCGGTGAGTGCCTCGACCGCCTCGGGGAGCATCGGCGTGGTCGCGGCGTGGTCGAGGTATGCCATGGTGGCCCCGATTCTACGGGGGTGGGGTGGCGCGCCTCGCTGGCAGGTGAGCCCGGACGGTCAGAAGCTCCAGGAAACCGTCGAGTCGGCCTGCATGAACGCCACCAGGACCACGAGGTCGGCGATGCCCAGACCGAGCCCGAGGAAGGCGCGCCCGCGGCGGGCCGTGCCGCGCCACAGGGCGACCGACGCCAGGACGATGGCGATCGGGCCGAGGAAGACGTTGAGGACGAGCAGGCCGAGGAGACCGAGGATGAAGGACGCGACGGCCATGCCGTCGGTGTCCCGGATGCCGGTGCGGCGGGTGGCCGGTGCGGTGAGTTGCATGGCTGGTCAGCTCCTGTGGAGGAAAGTGCGACGGGTCAGTGGGTCGAGGTGTGCCGACGGCGGCCGTGGCGCTCGCGGAGCGCGAAGACGCCCAGCCAGGCGGCGATCACGGCGGCGGCGACGAGGGTGAACTCGAACGGCGCGTGGGCCACGGTGCCCATGACGACGCCGAACAGCAGCAGGGCCGCAACGAGGAACAGCATGGGATCGGATCCCCCTCCGTAAAGTTTGGGTGAACAGTTGTGGTTACACTTGTTCACTGACTCTTGAGTCTAGCGTGTACCCCGGCTTTCCAATTCCAGAGAACAGTTGTTAACTGGATGACATGAGTCACACCCTCGGCATCAGGCAGGCCCAGAAGCAGAAGACCCGGCAGGCGCTCATGGACGCGGCGTTGGTGCTGCTGGAGGAGCAGAGCCTGAGCAGCCTGGGGCTGCGCGAGGTCACCCGTGCCGTAGGGGTCGCCCCGACCGCCTTCTACCGCCACTTCCGCTCCACCGCGGATCTGGGCGTGGCCCTGGTCGAGGAGGCGCTGGGCAGCCTGCACCCGATGATCCGCACCACCGTGACCGCGGACGGCACGAGCGAGGAACGCATAGCGCGCGCTGTCGAGTTGATCGCCGGTCATGTGACCGCGTACCCCGCACCCGTCCGTTTCATCGCCCGTGAGCGACACGGCGGGGTACAGCCGGTGCGGGAGGCGATCCGGGACCAACTGGCCCGGTTCGCCGATGAGGTGAAGACCGAACTGGCCAAGGACGCCGAGGCCGAGGGGTGGAGCGACGACGACCTGCTGATGCTCTCGCACCTCTACGTCGACCAGATGCTCGTCACGGCCTCGCTGTTCCTGGAGGCGCTGGAGTCCTCACCGGAGGAGCGGGAGCGGGTCGGCCTGCTCGCCGCCCGCCAGATGCGGCTCATCAGCATCGGCCGCCGGCACTGGCTGGACTGACGGCCCCTCGACGCACCCGGTCGCCGGCGAGGACCGTACGCCGCAGGGGCGGCGCGCCCGTTGCCGGGTGCGCCGCCCCTGTGGTCGGACCGCCGTCAGCCCTGCTGCCCCTGCTGCCCCTGGCCGCCGCCCGGACCGCCGCAGCCGCCGCCCTGGCCGCCGCCGGGGCCACCCTGGCCGCCACCGGGACCGCCGCTCGGCATGCCCGACGGGACACCGGTCGGCGTGCCGGTGGGCATGCCGGTCGGGGTGCCCGTCGGCTGCCCCGAGGGAGCACCGGTCGGCGCGGCCGACGGGGCGCCCGAGGGAGCGCCGCTCGGCATGCCCGACGGGTTGCCGGACGGCGGCTGACAGGACTGCTGGGCGGACGTCCCGCTGCTCGAGGAGGAGTCGCCCGAGCCACAGGCCACCAGGGCGAGGGGCGAGAGCGCCAGCAGCGCCACCGCGGGGACGAGACGGACGGGCATCAGCGCACGCTTCATGAGAAACAGCTCCGGAGACGATGAGGAGAACCTGAGACCGGAACTCAACCAACGGCGCTTAGGCCTTCCTTGGGGCCCCTCTGTCCCCCGCCTGTCAATCAGGTAAAGCGCTTCTCAAGAAACCTTTCTGACCTGGGAGTTCACCCAGGCGGACCGGTCGGCGCGCTGGTACAGCTCCGTGACAGAAGCCCCCGCGCGCCGGGGCTCAGCCGAGCCTGACCCGGGCCAACTGCCGTGACTGTGCGACGAGTCGGTCGGCGCTGTCCCAGACCTCGGCGTCCTCCTCCAGGAAGCCGCCCGCGAGGTTGCGGGTGGTGATGGCGACGCGCAGCGGGCCCGGTGCCGGACGGCAGCGCACGTGGACCGTCAGCTCGACCGTGGGGACCCAGCCGCGCAGGCCGATCTCGAAGGCGGTGGGCGGCAGCGCGTCCACCGCGAGGAGGAGGGAGAGCGGGTCGGGTTCGCGGCCGTCCTTCAGACCGAACCAGGCCCGCATCTCGCCCTTGCCGGAGGGCTGTCCGAGCGCCCAGCCGAGGGTCGAGGGGTCGAGCTTGAGCATCAGGCGGTCTGCGATCGCGGAGCTGCCGTCGACGGGCGCCGGCCCGTCCTCGGGGCCGAAGCACTGCTCCATCGGCGGGATCGCGGGCGGCTTCGCCGTCGTACGGACGTCGTCCGGCAGGGAGTCCAGGTCGCCGTAGGAGGCGAGGACCCGGATCCGCTCGACCTCGGCGCCGTTCTCGTCGTACTGGAAGAGCGAGGCCTGGCCGGTGGAGAGGGTACGGCCGGTGCGCACGACGTCCGTGCGGACGACCGCGGGGCCGGGCTGGGACGCCGTGAGGTAGTGCGCCGAGACCGTGAACGGGTCGCGGTGCGGCAGGGCGTCCGCGAGCGCGCGGCCGAGGACGGCGAGAAGGTAGCCGCCGTTGACGGCGCTGATGATCGTCCAGCCGGCCGAGAGGTCGATGTCGTAGACGCCGGGCGCGCGCCGGGTGAGCGCGGTGTCGCGGTCGAACTCGAACTCATCGTCTCCGGTCGGGGCCGTGACGAGGGCGATGGAGGCCGACTCGGCCGCCGCGGTAGCTGCTTCTGGCATGCCTGAACCGTACAACAGCCCATTACTAAGCGGTAGCTTTGGTTGCTGCGACCCTACGGCGAGCGCGCTACGGCCGGATGAACGGATCGAGCCCGCTCATGACCGATTCGGGTCTCATCGGTGACCGGTTCGGGTGAGCGGTCGGCAATTTCTTGGTAAGTGTCCGAACTCGTCCGTAACCTCGACGCCCTGATTCCCCTCTGCAAGGACATGAGCCTCACCGGGACTCCGTTCCTCTACACCCTGATCGCACTGTCCGTGGTCGCCGTCGCGCTGCCGCTGCTGATGTGGTCGCGGCTGCGCGGGCCGCGGGTCCTGCGCGCCGCGACCCGGACGGTGATGCTGCTGTTCGCCCAGGGCACGGCCGTGGCCCTGGTCTTCACCCTGGTCAACAACGCCAACGGCCTGTACGACACCTGGGACGACCTGCTGGGCACCGGCACCCATGTGCAGCAGGCCGCCGACCTGGGCGCCGACGGCACCGGCGGGATCGCGCTGGACCGGCTGCCCAGGGTCCGGCAGACGTTCACCCGGGCCGAGGGGCCGGGCATGCACGCGGCGGGCGGGGTACGCGTCACCCAGCTCGAGGGCCGGGTCTCCGGCGTCAACGCCGAGGTCTACGTCTGGCTGCCCCCGCAGTACGACGAGCCCGCCTACGCGCACCGCTCCTTCCCCGTGGTGGAGCTGCTGCCGGGCTACCCGGGCTCCGCGAAGTCCTGGTACGGGACGCTGCACGTGCACGAGCAGCTGGCACCGCTGATGCGCGCGGGCAAGGTCGCCCCCTTCATCCTGGTCGCGCCGCGCACCACACTGCTGCCGGGCGTGGACACGGGCTGCGCCAACGTCCCGGGCACCGTCAACGCCGACAGCTGGCTCAGCATCGACGTACCGAAGATGGTCAGGGACAACTTCCGGGTCCAGCCCGCGCCCAAGGGCTGGGCGGTCGCCGGGTACTCCGCCGGGGGCCACTGCGCGGCCAAGCTCGCCGTCGCCCACCCGGACCGCTTCCGGGCGGCCGTGAGTCTGTCCGGGTACAGCGACCCGATCGGCGAGCCCGACTCCCTCGCCGCACAGAGCCCCGCCCTGCGCCGGGCCAACAACCCCTACCTGCTGCTGCGCGGGGCCCCCGTACCGCCGCCCGTGGCCCTCTACCTCTCCGGCCAGCCGAAGGACGGCTACGAGGCCGCCCTGGCCCTGCGACGGGAGGCGAAGGCGCCGACGGCCGTGCACGTCGTCTACATCCCGAGCGGGGCGGGCGGCCACACCATGGCGCTGTGGCGGCCGCAGGTCGTGCCGGCGTTCCGCTGGCTGACCACCCAGCTGGGGCAGCGCCCGGTGACCCCCGACGGGAAGGGGAGGGGGAAGGCGAAGGCGGCTACTCCTCGCGTACCGTCGAGCGCCGATTCCAAGCACGCGGCGCTCGCCAGTGGAACCGCATCGCGAGCAGCCGCAGCACGAAGGCCGTGACCGCGGCCACCCCGCTGGCCAGCGGGGTGAGCACGTCGTAGTGGATGCAGAGCACCACCATGGTGGCGCCGACGATCGCGGGGACCGCGTAGAGGTCGCGGTCCCAGCGCAGCAGCGAGGGCACCTCGTTGGCCAGCACGTCGCGCAGCACACCGCCGCCGACGGCGGTGGCGAGGCCGAGCGCGGCCGACGCGGTGAGGTTGAGGCCGTAGTCGTACGCCTTCGTCGTCCCCGTCACGCAGAACAGGCCGAGGCCGGCCGCGTCGAAGACGTTGACGCCCGTCTGGATGCGCTCCACCTGGGGGTGCAGGAAGACGACCAGGAGGGCGGCGAGCAGCGGGGTGAGGAAGTACCCCAGATCCGTGAAGGCCGCCGGGGGCACGGCCCCGATGACCAGGTCCCGGAAGACTCCGCCGCCCAGCGCGGTGACCTCGGCGAGCATGGCGATGCCGAACACGTCGAAGTTCTTGCGGACGGCCAGCAGCGCGCCCGAGATGGCGAAGACGAAGATGCCGATCAGGTCGAGCGTGTGCTGGACGGAGGGGCTGAAGATTTGCTGGAGCACCCCTACATTCTCACCCAGCACGAAGCCCCCGCCTTACATTGCAAGGCGGGGGCTCGGTGTTACTTACTTCTCTTTGGCCGGAGCGTCCTCACCGGAAGCCTCCGACGCGGCCTCGTCGGCCGCCGCCTCGGCATCCCCGGTGACCTCGGCATCCCCGGCCGGCTCGGCGACCTCAGCCGGCTCGGCGACCTCGGCCGGTTCGGCGGTCACGATGGTCTCGGCGGGCTCGGCAGCCGCTTCGGCCGCGATTTCCGCCGCCACCGCGGCCGACGTCTCCGCCGACTCCGCGAGCACCTCGTCGGCCACCAGCTCCGCCGCCTCCTTCGCGGCGGTCAGCAGGACGGTGTCCTGCGGGGCCTGGTCCTCGAAGTTCTCCGGGTGGTGGCAGGCGACCTGCTGACCCGTCCGCAGCTCGACGAGGGCCGGCTCCGTGGTCTTGCAGACCTGGGTCGCCTTCCAGCACCGGGTGTGGAACCGGCAGCCGCTCGGCGGCGAGATCGGCGAGGGCACGTCGCCCTTGAGCAGGATCCGCTCGCTCTTGGCGTGCTTGCGCCGCGGGTCCGGGATCGGCACCGCCGACATCAGCGCCTTGGTGTACGGGTGCATCGGCGACTTGTAGAGCAGGTCGCGGTCGGCCAGCTCCACGATCTTGCCGAGGTACATCACCGCGATGCGGTCCGAGACGTGCCGGACGACCGAGAGGTCGTGCGCGATGATCACGTACGTGAGGCCGAGCTCCTGCTGGAGGTCGTCGAGCAGGTTGACGACCTGGGCCTGGATCGACACGTCGAGCGCCGAGACCGGCTCGTCCGCCACGACCAGCTTCGGGTTCAGCGCGAGCGCGCGGGCGATGCCGATGCGCTGACGCTGACCGCCGGAGAACTCGTGCGGGTAGCGGTTGTAGTGCTCGGGGTTGAGACCCACGACCGACAGCAGCCGCTGCACTTCCTTCTTGATGCCGCCCTCGGGCTCGACGCCCTGGAGCTTGAAGGGAGCGCCGACGATCGTGCCGATGGTGTGGCGCGGGTTCAGCGACGAGTACGGGTCCTGGAAGATCATCTGCACATCGCGGCGCAGCGGACGCATGCCGCTCACCCCGAGGTGCGTGATGTCCTTGCCCTGGAACTCGACCTTGCCCGCGGTCGGTTCGAGCAGCCGGGTGATCAGCCGGCCCATCGTGGACTTGCCACAACCGGACTCGCCCACGACGCCGAGCGTCTCGCCGGAGCGGACCTCGAAGTCGATGCCGTCGACCGCGTGCACCGCCCCGACCTGCCGCTGGAGCAGGCCCTTCTTGATCGGGAAGTGCTTCTGCAGGCCGGTCACCTTCAGCAGGACCTCGCCGGGGGCGGCGTCCTTGGTGAGGGTCGCGCCCTGCGTCGGGCCCTGGGCCTGCGCGGGGATCTTCACCGCTTTCTCGTCGTCACTCACAGCTTCGGCGCAATCTCTTCGGTCCAGATACGCTCCCGCTGCTCCGTGCCCAGGTGGCAGGCGGCCCAGTGCCGGCTGCCGACCTCGGCCAGCTCGGGCCGGACGGTGCGGGTGACGTTGTCCTTCGGGAGGTCCGCGTACGGGCAGCGCGGGTTGAAGGCGCAGCCGGACGGGATGTTGATCAGCGAGGGCGGGGAGCCCTTGACCGGGATCAGGCGCTCCTGCTGCTCGCGGTCCAGCCGCGGCATCGAACCGAGCAGACCCCAGGTGTAGGGGTGCCGGGGCTCGTAGAACACCTTGTCGGCCGGTCCCCGCTCGACGCAGCGGCCGCCGTACATCACCAGGATGTCGTCGGCGAGTTCGGCGACGACGCCCAGGTCGTGGGTGATCACGATGACCGCGGAGCCGAACTCCTTCTGGAGGTCGCGGATGAGGTCGAGGATCTGCGCCTGGACGGTCACGTCCAGGGCGGTCGTCGGCTCGTCCGCGATCAGCAGTTCGGGGTTGTTGACCAGCGACATCGCGATCATCGCGCGCTGACGCATACCGCCGGAGAACTCGTGCGGGTAGCTGTCGACCCGCTTGTCCGGCTGCGGGATGCCGACCCGGTCGAGCATCTCGACCGCGCGGCGCTTGGCGGTCTTCTTGTCGACGTTGTGGTGGATCCGGTAGGCCTCCACGATCTGCTGACCGATCGTGTAGTACGGGTGCAGTGCCGACAGCGGATCCTGGAAGATCATCGCCATCTCGCGGCCGCGCAGCTTGCGCACGTGGTCCGGGTCGGCGGACAGCAGTTCGGTGCCGTCCAGCCAGATCTCACCGGAGATCTGGGCCTTGCGCTTGCCGTACTGGCCGGCGGTGTGAAGGCCCATGATGCCGAGCGAGGTCACCGACTTGCCGGAACCGGACTCGCCCACGATGCCGAGGGTCTTGCCCTTCTCCAGCTGGAAGCTGAGCCCGTCGACGGACTTGACCAGACCGTCGTCGGTCGGGAAGTGCACCTTGAGGTCGCGCACTTCGAGGAAGGCGGTCGGCGCGGGCGAGGCGGGGGTGGGTTCGCCCACGGCCGCTCCGCTCTTGCTGAGTTCGGTCATGAGAGCCTCACTCGGGGGTCGATCACGGCGTACAGGATGTCCACCACGAGGTTGGCGACGAGCACCGCCAGAGAAGTGATCAGGGTGACGCCCAGGATGACGGGCAGGTCCTGGTTCTTGATGGCGTTGAGCACCGCCTGGCCGAGGCCGGGCAGGTTGAACGCCGTCTCGGTCAGGATCGCGCCGCCGATGAGGGCGCCGAGGTCCATGCCGAGCATCGTCAGCAGCGGGGTCATCGTGGAGCGCATGGCGTGCTTGCCGATGACGGTGTGTTCCTTGAGGCCCTTGGCGCGGGCGGTGCGGATGTAGTCCTCGCCCAGGATCTCCAGCATGGTGGCCCGGGTGATGCGGGCGTACATGGCCGCGTACAGGAACGCGAGAGTGACCCACGGCAGGATCATCCCGCCGAACCAGCCGCTGAGACTGTCCTCCAGGGGTACGAACTGCCCGTCGAACAGGTCGAGTCCGTACACGAAGATCGACAGGGCGATCATGCCGGTGAAGTAGATCGGGAGGGAGACACCCGAGAGCGCGACCACCATCGCGCCGCGGTCCCACAGGCTGCCCCGCTTGAGCGCGGAGAGCACGCCCGCCGAGACACCGAAGATCAGCCACAGCACGGCGGCACCGAGCGCGAGCGCCAGGGTCACCGGGAAGCGGTCGGTCAGCACCGGCCAGACGGCCTGCTCACTGCGGAAGGAGTAGCCGAAGCACGGGGCGGCGCAGTGGATGGAATCGCCACCGCCCGTGTAGGTCCGGCCGGCGAAGATGCCCTTGAAGAACTCCCAGACCTGGGCGTAGATCGGGTCGCCCAGGCCCAGCTTCTCGCGCACACCCTCGACGGCGGCAGGGTCGGCCTGCTTGCCCACGAAGCTCAAGGCGATGTCTACGCCAGCCCACTTGGGGATGAGGAAGAAGATGCCGAAGACCACCATGACGATGACCACGAGCATCACTGCGGCGGCGAACAGCCGCCTGATGAGGTAAGCGAGCACAGCTCTCGGCCCGCCGCGGACCGCGGGCCACCGGATTGTGTCCAGTGACCCGCGATCACGCCGCGCCGGCCTTCACCTGCCTTTCGTGCCGTTCGGCGGGTGTGCCGGGACTACTTCTTCGGGTTCTTCAGGCCGAGGTTGACGAAGTCGTACTGACCGCTGTAACCGTCGGTGGTGTAGACGTTCGCCAGGTTGTCCGAGCGCCAGTTGAGGAACCGCTCGAAGACGAAGGGCAGGTAGTACGCGCCCTCCATCACCTTGTGGTTGATCTCCGTGGCGATCTTGGTCTTGCCGGCGTCGTCCAGCGTGGTGACGTACGACGAGAACAGACCGTCGATCGTCTTGTCGTTGATGAGCGCGTAGTTGTTGTTACCGCTCTCGGAGATGTACTTGCTGCTCCACAGCGGGAGACCGAAGCCCTGCACGGACGGGAAGTCGGGACCCCAGCCCATGATGATGATGCCGTAGCCCTTCTTCTTCACGTTCGAGGGGCTACCGATGATGCCGGCGGTCTGCGAGCCGTCGTACTGGTCGATCTCGGCGGTGATGCCGATCTTCTTCAGCGACGCCTGGAGGGACTGGGCGGTGGCCACCTCGACCGGCTTGTTGTTACGCACCGCGATGGTGGTCTTGAAGCCGTTCGGCTGACCGCAGGCCTTCAGGGCCTCCTTGGCCTTGGCCTCGTTGCCGCTCTTGTTGGCACCGGAGATCTCGTACGGGTCGTACTTCTGGCCCTCGGCACCCGGGACGGACGGCGGCAGCATGTTGGTGCCGATGTCGCCACCGGCGACCGGACCACCGCGGGCGGTCTGGAGCGACACGTGGTCGGCGCCGAGGATGACGGCCTTGCGGCACTCGATGTTGTTGAACGGCGCGACGCTCTGCGGGAAGACCGCGTAGCGGACGTAGCCGGTGACCGGGTTGTCCAGGTTGGCCTTGTGCTGCTTCAGGGCGGTGGTGCGGCCCTGCGGCGACATGCCGGTCTGGTTCAGGTCGAGGTCCAGGTCACCGCTGAGCAGACGCTGGTCGAGCTGGTTGGCGTCCGAGAAGAACTTGATGGTGATCTGGTCCGGGTAGGCCTTGCGGATCGGGTCCGAGGCCTGCTTCCAGGAAGTGTTGCGGACCAGCTTGAGGTCCTTGCCCGGGCTGTAGGACGCGAACTTGTACGGGCCCGAGGAGAACGGCTTCAGGCCGTACTTGGCCTTCGTGTCCATGTCCTGGCGGACCGGCGAGGCCGAGACCAGGGCCAGCATCTCCTCGAAGTCCGAGTTGGCCTGCGGGAGGTGGAAGACGATGGTCTTGTCGTCGGGCGTGTCGATCGCCTTCAGACCGAGCTTGTCCGCGGACGTGTCCTTGTACGGGCCCTTGTACTCGCCCTTGGGGTCCAGCACGTCCTTCAGGTACGTCGGACCGCCGGACAGCACGTCCTGCGCCCACACGCGCTCGATGCCGTACTTCACGTCCTTGGACGTGATCGGCTTGCCGTCCTCCCACGTGATGCCGTCACGCAGGGTGTACGTGTAGGTCTTGCCGTCGTCCGTGACCTTCGCGGTCTCGGTGGCGAGGTCCGGAGTGACCTCGGCGCCCGCAGCGCCCGGCTCGGCCTTGTTGGTGACGAGCTGACGGCTGTAGTAGCGCGCGAAGTTCCACATCATGCCGTAGTAGCCACGCGTGGTGTCCCACGAGTCGGCATCCTGCGCGGCACCGAACTTCAGCGTGCCGCCCTTCTTGGCGGCGGAGGCCTGGGCGACCTTGTTGTTCGCGGCGTCGAAGCCGGCGGCACCGGAGCTCGAGCCCTTGTCGCCGTCGTCTCCACCGCCGCCGCACGCCGCCGTGGTCAGCAGCGCGGCGACCGCGGCAGCAGCGGCAAATGCCTGCTTCCGCCGCCCTGAGGTGCGTTGGGTAGTCACGATCTCGGATCCTCCGGATAGATGAGAGATACCCCGTGTGAAGACCACGGGACGGTTGGGGCGCCGTGTGTTCGGCGGTTCTGCGGCTCGCTGTGTTCGCTGGTCCCCGACGGGGCGGATCAGCGCGAGGCCTTCGGGTCCAGCGCGTCCCGGACGCCGTCACCGAAGAGGTTGAAGGCCAGCACGGTGATGAAGATCGCCACACCCGGGACCACCATGTACATGGGGTCGGACTCGTAGTAGTCGATCGCGCTCGAGAGCATCTGCCCCCACGAGGCGGTGGGCGGCTTGACACCGACGCCCAGGAAGCTGAGCGCCGCCTCGGTGAGGATGTTGGTGGGGATCATCATCGTCGTGTAGACGACGATCGGGGCGACCAGGTTGGGCAGCAGTTCCTTGAACAGGATGTAGAGCCGCCCCGCGCCCAGCGATCGGGCGGCCTCGACGTACTCGCGCTCTCGCAGCGAGAGCGTCTGGCCGCGCACCACGCGTCCGATGTAGGGCCAGCCGAAGAAGCCGATGACCAGGATCATCACGAAGACACGCACGCTCGAACCGGAGAGGCCGAGCAGGTCGTTCGGCATGACGGAGACCAGCGCGATGATGAAGAGCAGCTGCGGGAAGGCGAGCAGACCGTCCATCACCCGGCTGATGAGGGAGTCGACCCAGCCGCCGAAGAAGCCGGCGAGGATGCCCAGCACCGTTCCGAGGATCACCGCGACTACGGCCGACAGGAAACCGACCAGCAGCGAGATCCGGGCGCCGTAGAGGATGCGGGCGAAGATGTCGCGGCCGTTGACCGGCTCGACACCGAGCAGGTGGTCGCCGCTGAGACCGCCCAGGGAGCCCGTGGGCGTTCCGAAGAGCGGGTCGATGAGGTTCTCGTGGTACTCGTTCGGGTCCTGCCCGAGCAGCCCGGTGATGACCGGCGCGAGAAGCGCGACCACGACCAGGACGAGCACGACGACGCCGCCCGTGAGGGCGAGCTTGTCCCGCTTGAGGCGCTCCCAGGCGATCCGGCCCAGGGAACGGCCCTGAACGGCCTTGGCGCCGCTGGTGGCGACCGACGCTTCCTCGGCCGCGCTCGGGGCCGCTTCCGCGGTCGGCTCGTGCAATGGTGCCGTCATCTGGCAGGGACCCCTCTCAACCGGCGGTAGCCGGCCCGCACTTGCCGCTGTAGCGGCGTGATCAGTCCGTAATACGCAGGGGATAAGTCCCCTGGAGCGGGAGTCTTCAACGCTTTGGCGATCTGTTGCCAGACTTGGCAGTGAATGGATGCGTAAACGTGATCCGGGTAGAGGGGTTCCGTTATCCGGACGGCGGGTAACGCCCCCCGGACACTGACTTATTGGGGCAGATCGGACAAAACCGGTCTATATCGTCGCCATCTACGCGCGAAGACATTCGGCCCCCACTCCGCGGCGGGACCCGTTTCGGACGTCAGTAACGTCCGGTGGGCGGATAGCCGTAGCCGCCGGCCGGAGCCTGGGCCGGGGCAGGGGCGTGCGCCTCGCGGTCGTAGAAGGGCCGGGCGGTGGCACGCATCCACATCACGACGGGGTCGTACTCGTCCGTCATGGCGACCGTCGACACCGGCAGCCCGTCCGGCACGGCACCGATGGACTGCTGCATCATCGCCCGCACGGCGTCCACGGCCGGCGGCGAGGAGTCGTACACGTCGAGCCCGATGGCCAGATAGGGCGCGCCGAGCGCCGGCTGCACCCAGGCGCGGCGCAACGCGCGCACCGCCGGGGTACGGTGGGCGTTCTGCGCGAGCAGGGCGTAGAACTGCGGGATCTCGATGCCCGGTTCGGAAAGCCGCAGCGGGCCGGCCGGCTGGCGCTCCAGACCGGTGGCGATCCGGCGCAGGTCCAGCCACGGGATGCCGACCCCGCCGCCGGGGGCGTGCGGGTTCAGCCAGAGGCCGTAGTGGTCGGGGTAGAGCGTGCGGGCCACGTCCAGCCCGTCGACGACCTCGTACGACCTGTTCCAGCCACTCGCGCTGAGCTCCTGGGCGGAGGTGACGCAGGGCGCGTAGCCGTGCCCCTCGACCTCCATGTTTCCGTACTGGGCGTCCGGGGAGCCGGCCTGGCCGTGCCACAGCAGCATCCAGACCTGGCCGGAGGAGGGGGTCGCGAGCGCGCGCAGGAGCGCCTCGTAGGCGTCGTAGCGCCCGGGCGTGACCTGGCGCAGCATGTGCTCGACCGAGCCGGTCGCGGCAGTGCCAGCGCTCACTTTTTATCGCCCCTTCGAGAAGTTGCCCCGCATCGGAGTCCAGCTTAGGCGCTCCGCCGGTCCGGCCGTTGAGAGCTCGGGGCTTGCCGTGATCTTCGGGCTGCGGATCGTGCGTGGCCGGGCGCGCCCCGCGGCGGGGCCGCATCCGGGTACGGCCCCGCGCCCCTCGGCCGGGTTCACCGGTCCCTCGTGTAGAAGGGGCGGACGCGGGCTGTCAGCCAGTCGCCCACCGGGTCCTGGGCGACGTCCAGGAGGACCAGGTTGACCGGCCAGGGGGCCGAGGTCCTGCCCAGAGCCCTGCCCAGGGCCTCCAGCGGCAGGGCCCTCAGGTCGCCTTCCAGCCGGGAGAGTTCCACGCCCACGAACATCACCGGGTCCGCCGTCTCGATGGCGGCCAGGCAGCGGCGGGCCGTGCGGACCACGCCCGTGGCCTCGAACTCGGCCGCGGCCGCGGCCAGGAAGTCCATCGGGTCGTCCTGCCAGTCGGGCTCGTAGAGGCGGACCCGCCCCCCGGCCGCGGTGCCGTCCAGCGGGGTGCGGCCCGCCCGGCAGAGCTCGGCCACGGCGGGCGGGGGCAGCGGGACACCGACCACGCCGTCCGGGTTCACCAGGATGCCCACCTGCGGGGGCAGCCCCCGGGCGAACTCCACCGCCGGCGCGATCGTGAACGACATGTGCGAGCCGACGACCTGCCGGAACTGCTCCTCGGAGCTGAAGACCGGCACGTAGACCTGGCCCTCGATCTCCATGGTGGGCAGGTCGAGGGGGCCGCTGTGCGGGCCGCCGCCGCCGGGCAGCGGCACCCAGACGAAGCTGCGTCCGAGCACCTCCACGATCCGGCCGCCGGCTCCCGGCACGCCGAGGGAGACGGAGAGCACCTCCTCCAGCTCGTTGCCGGGCCATCCGCCGTGCGGATGGGGGTGTGCCTGCGCCGGAAAGTCCGCGGAGAAGTCCGTCGGAAAGTTGGCCGGGGGGAAATCCATCTGCCTACCGCCTGCTGAGAACCGCTCACTTCGCTGTGGCTGAAAGGCTAGCGGGTACCGGGGGTCGCGCCCGAGCCCTCAGCCGGTGAAACCGATGCGGCGCAGTGTGTCGGCCGCCGCGCGGTCGAGCAGCACCGCCGAGCCGCAGCCCGCGGGCAGCCGGCCCTTCTCCACCGAGCGCGCCAGCCGGGCGGCCGCGTGGCGATGGCGCAGGAACGCGTACCGGGAGACGCCCCGGCCGCGCTCGCGCTGCCCCTCCAGCGCCGTGTCCGCGGTGACGTCCAGCAGCAGCAGGTGGAGGGTGCCGCCGCGGCGGCGGGCCTCGCGGGCCAGCCAGTCACGGACCCAGGCCTGCGTACCGCAGTCGTGCACGACGACGCCCTCGCCGCCGCGCAGCGCCCGGCGCAGTCCGGCGTAGTGGGCGATCCGGACGAGCGGGCGGTAGAGGCCGTAGGGCAGGAAGCGGGGGGCGCGGGCGTCCCAGCGGTCCCGGGTGTCCTGGGAGTCGACGCGGATGCCCTGCACGGTCCGCCGCATGAGGGTGGACTTGCCGCTGCCGGGCAGACCGGTGACCACGACCAGGTCACGGGGACCGAAGAGCAGGCCGTGCGGGCTGCGGCCGGCCCGCTCGCGCAGGTCGCGGACGACGGGCGCCGGCCGCGGGCCGCACGCCTCCCGGACCGGGGCGACGGGCTGCGCGGGCAGCGCGATCGCCGAGCCGGTCGCGAATGCCGTGGACCTTGCCCTGGTCGTCCTGTTCACCGTGATCGTCCTCCCCTGGGGTCAGATGGTGTTCTCATCCCCACCGAGCGTAAAGAGAAGGTAATGCGCCGCGCCCGGCGATTTCGTACGCGTAGCGACACAAGCCGGTTACAGATGCGGCCTGCCGTGATCGGGGCGAGCCGTGCAATGATGGCCGCGCCAACTGCATACCGGCCGTTTGAATCCGCGCGGGAGAGTCCTCAGCAGCAGCTTCGCTGGGGCGCCGAAGGAGCAAGTCCCTCCCTTGAATCTCTCAGGCCCCGTTACCGCGCGGGCGAGGCACATCTGAAAAGCGGGCCGCTGTCTCCAGTGGCCCCACCCAAGGTGCAAGTCATGAACGATCCCGTCGCGGGCCGTCATGGCGAACCTCTCAGGTTCCGATGACAGATGGGGAGGAACGACCTCGCCGTGCCGTCATGCCTTGGGAGACGAACGCCCGATGAGCAGTACCGACCCCGCATCCGACCAGACCGCCCAGCAGCGCCACACCGCCCTGGACGCGGTGCATCGCGCGCTCGGCGCGACGATGACCGACTTCGCCGGCTGGGACATGCCCCTGCGCTACGGCTCCGAACGCGACGAGCACCACGCCGTCCGCACCAGGGCCGGGCTCTTCGACCTGTCGCACATGGGCGAGATCACCGTCACCGGCCCGCAGGCCGCGGCCCTGCTCGACTTCGCCCTGGTGGGCAACATCGGGGCGGTCAAGGCCGGCCGCGCCCGCTACACGATGATCTGCCGGGCGGACGGCGGCATCCTGGACGACCTGATCGTCTACCGGCTGGCCGACACCGAGTTCATGGTGGTGGCCAACGCCTCCAACGCGCAGGTCGTGCTGGACGCGCTGACCGAGCGGGCCGAGGGCTTCGACGCGGAGGTCCGCGACGACCGCGACGCCTACGCGCTGATCGCCGTGCAGGGCCCCGAGTCCCCCGGCATCCTCGCCGCCGTCACCGACGCCGACCTGGACGGCCTGAAGTACTACGCCGGGCTGCCCGGCACCGTCGCCGGCGTCCCCGCCCTCATCGCGCGCACCGGCTACACCGGCGAGGACGGCTTCGAACTGTTCGTACGGCCGGAGCACGCCGTAGAGCTGTGGCAGGCGCTGACCAAGGCCGGCGAGGGCGCCGGGCTGGTGCCCTGCGGCCTGTCCTGCCGGGACACGCTCCGCCTGGAGGCGGGCATGCCGCTGTACGGGCACGAGCTCAGCACCTCCCTCACCCCGTTCGACGCGGGGCTCGGCCGGGTGGTGAAGTTCGACAAGGAAGGCGACTTCGTCGGGCGTACGGCGCTGGAGGCGGCCGCCGGGCGCGCCGAATCGCAGCCCCCGCGCGTCCTCGTCGGCCTGGTCGCCGAGGGTCGTCGGGTCCCGCGCGCCGGGTTCTCGGTCGTCGCGGGCGGCGAGGTGATCGGCGAGGTCACCTCCGGTGCCCCCTCGCCCACCCTCGGCAAGCCGATCGCGATGGCGTACGTCGACGCCGCCCACGCGGCACCGGGCACCACGGGCGTCGGCGTGGACATCCGAGGCAGCCACGAGCCGTACGAGGTCGTGGCGCTGCCGTTCTACAAGCGCCAGAAGTAGACACTGGGCGCGTTGACGCCCGCCCGCGCGTGACCCTGCGCACATTCGTGCTGCTCACGTGCGTTTCCAGCAGTCCCCCCTTCACCAGCACCCTCCCGCGTACAGGAGAATTCAAGCCATGAGCAACCCCCAGCAGCTGCGCTACAGCAAGGAGCACGAGTGGCTGTCGGTCGCCGAGGACGGCGTCTCGACGGTCGGCATCACGGAGCACGCGGCCAACGCGCTCGGTGACGTGGTCTTCGTACAGCTCCCGGAGGTCGGTGACACGGTGACCGCGGGCGAGACCTGCGGCGAGCTGGAGTCGACCAAGTCGGTCAGCGAGCTGTACGCGCCGGTCTCCGGCGAGATCGTCGAGGTCAACCAGGACGTCGTCGACGACCCGGCGCTGGTGAACTCCGCCCCCTTCGAGGGCGGATGGCTGTTCAAGGTACGCACGGCGGGCGAGCAGGACGACCTGCTCACCGCCGACGAATACACCGCCTTCACCGCCGGCTGAGGAGTCGTAGACGCATGTCCGTCCTGAACACGCCCCTGCACGAGCTCGACCCGGAGATCGCCGCCGCGGTCGACGCCGAGCTGAACCGCCAGCAGTCCACGCTCGAGATGATCGCCTCGGAGAACTTCGCTCCGCTCGCGGTGATGGAGGCGCAGGGCTCGGTCCTGACCAACAAGTACGCCGAGGGCTACCCGGGCCGCCGCTACTACGGCGGCTGCGAGCACGTCGACGTGGCCGAGCAGATCGCGATCGACCGGATCAAGGAGCTGTTCGGCGCCGAGTACGCCAACGTGCAGCCCCACTCGGGTGCCTCCGCCAACCAGGCCGCCCTGTTCGCCCTGGCCCAGCCCGGCGACACCATCCTCGGCCTGGACCTGGCGCACGGCGGTCACCTGACCCACGGCATGCGGCTGAACTTCTCCGGCAAGCAGTTCGACGTGGTCGCCTACCACGTGGACGACGCCGGCCTGGTCGACATGGCCGAGGTCGAGCGGCTCGCCAAGGAGCACCGCCCGAAGGTGATCATCGCGGGCTGGTCGGCGTACCCGCGGCAGCTGGACTTCGCGGAGTTCCGCCGGATCGCGGACGAGGTCGAGGCCTTCCTGTGGGTCGACATGGCGCACTTCGCGGGTCTCGTCGCGGCCGGCCTCCACCCGAACCCGGTGGAGTACGCGGACGTGGTCACGTCCACCACCCACAAGACGCTGGGCGGCCCCCGCGGCGGCATCATCCTCGCGAAGAAGGAGTTCGCGAAGAAGCTGAACTCGTCCGTCTTCCCGGGCTTCCAGGGCGGCCCCCTGGAGCACGTGATCGCGGCCAAGGCGGTCTCCTTCAAGGTCGCGGCGAGCGAGGACTTCAAGGAGCGTCAGGCCCGCACGGTCGAGGGTGCGAAGATCCTCGCCGAGCGCCTGACCGCGCCGGACTCCCGCGCGGCCGGCGTGAACGTCCTGTCGGGCGGCACCGACGTGCACCTGATCCTGGTCGACCTGCGCGAGTCCGAGCTGGACGGTCAGCAGGCCGAGGACCGGCTCCACGAGGTCGGCATCACGGTCAACCGCAACGCGGTCCCGAACGACCCGCGCCCGCCGATGGTCACCTCCGGACTGCGCATCGGCACGCCCGCCCTCGCGACCCGCGGCTTCACCGCCGAGGACTTCACCGAGGTCGCGGACGTGATCGCCGAGACGCTGAAGGCGCCGGCCCCGTTCACGGAGGCCGACGCGGCGGCACTGAAGGCCCGGGTCACGGCCCTGGCCGAGAAGCACCCGCTGTATCCCGGTCTGAGCAAGTAGTTCCTTTTCCCGGGTGCCGCGCACACTGAGAGGTGTGTGCGGCACCCCGCACCACCCTGCATTGAGGAGTTCCCCCGTGGCCATCTCGGTCTTCGACCTGTTCTCGATCGGCATCGGCCCGTCCAGCTCCCACACGGTCGGCCCGATGCGCGCGGCGCGCATGTTCGCCCGCCGGCTGCGGGGCGAGGGTGTGCTGGACTCCGTCGCGTCGGTGCGCTGCGAGCTGTACGGCTCGCTCGGCGCGACCGGCCACGGTCACGGCACCCCGAAGGCGGTGCTGCTCGGCCTGGAGGGCTCCTCGCCGCGCACGGTGGACGTGGAGGGCGCGGACGACCGGGTGGAGCAGATCAAGAGCTCCGGCCGGCTGCGGCTGCTGGACTCGCACGAGATCCCATTCTCCTTCGACGAGGACCTGGTGCTGCACCGCCGCAAGGCCCTCCCGTACCACGCCAACGGCATGACGATATGGGCCCACGACGCCCAGGGCGCCGAGCTGATGGCGAAGACGTACTACTCCGTCGGCGGCGGCTTCGTCGTGGACGAGGACGCGGTGGGCGCGGACCGCATCAAACTCGACGACACGGTCCTGAAGTACCCCTTCCGCACCGGCGACGAGCTGCTGCGGCTGGCGAAGGAGACCGGCCTGTCGATCTCCTCGCTGATGCTGGAGAACGAGCGCGCCTGGCGCACCGAGGACGAGATCCGGGACGGGCTGCTGGAGATCTGGCGGGTGATGCAGGCGTGCGTGTCGCGGGGCATGTCCCGCGAGGGCATCCTGCCGGGCGGTCTGCGGGTCCGCCGCCGGGCGGCCATGACGGCGCGTCAGCTCCGGGCGGAGGGCGACCCGTTGGCGCTCTCCATGGAGTGGATCACGCTGTACGCGATGGCGGTGAACGAGGAGAACGCGGCCGGCGGCCGGGTGGTGACGGCCCCCACGAACGGCGCGGCCGGCATCATCCCGGCGGTCCTGCACTACTACGTGAACTTCGTGCCCGGCGCCGACGAGGACGGAGTGGTCCGCTTCCTGCTCGCGGCCGGCGCGATCGGCATGCTCTTCAAGGAGAACGCCTCCATCTCCGGCGCCGAGGTCGGCTGCCAGGGCGAGGTCGGCTCGGCCTGCTCGATGGCGGCGGGCGCGCTGGCCGAGGTCCTCGGCGGCTCCCCCGAGCAGGTCGAGAACGCGGCCGAGATCGGCATGGAGCACAACCTCGGCCTGACCTGCGACCCCGTGGGCGGCCTGGTCCAGATCCCGTGCATCGAGCGCAACGGCATGGCCTCGGTGAAGGCGGTCACGGCGGCCCGGATGGCGATGCGCGGCGACGGTTCGCACAAGGTGTCCCTGGACAAGGTCATCAAGACCATGAAGGAAACGGGCGCGGACATGAGCGTCAAGTACAAGGAGACGGCCCGGGGCGGGCTGGCGGTGAACATCATCGAGTGCTGACCCGGCAGCGGGTCGCGGGGACAGGGGAGTTTCGCCGTATGAGCGGGTCGGTCAGCGCTGTCAGCAGCAGCGGCACGTACTCCTTCACCAAGCCCAACCGGGAGAGCGTCACGCTGGTCGCCGGGCTCGGGGTGGCAGGGGACGTGCACGCGGGGGCCACGGTGAAGCACCGGTTCCGGATGGAGAAGGATCCCTCGCAGCCGAATCTGCGGCAGGTTCACCTCATCCACGAGGAGCTGTTCGAGGAGGTGCGCACGGCCGGGTTCGAGGTGGCCGCCGGACAGCTCGGGGAGAACGTGACCACGCGCGGGATCGACCTGCTCGGTCTGCCCACCGGAACGCGGCTGCGGCTCGGCGGACAGGCCGTGGTCGAGGTGACCGGGCTGCGGAATCCCTGCAAGCAGATCGACGGCTTCCGCAAGGGCCTCATGAAGCAGGTCGTCGGGCGGGGCCCGGACGGCCGGCCGGCCTTCCGGTCCGGGATCATGAGTGTGGTGCTCAGCGGCGGTGTGGTGCGGCCCGGGGACCCGATCACGGTCGAGCTGCCGGACGGGCCGCACCATCCCCTGCGGATCGTCTAGTGCTGTGGCCGGAAAGGTCTACCGGAAAGCTCGCGGCGTCCGGTGCGGCGCATCGCAAGGCGGAGCATCACCCGCGTACTGGATGTACTCGGGTGATGCGACAACGCCGCGAGGTGCCGTGCCGGGCGTCGCGAGCCGGTGAACCTTTCCGGTCGCAGCGCTAGGGACCTTCCCGGCCTCCTAGCCGCGGAAGGCCGCCGGCCGTTCCGGGCTCGCGTCGGCCAGCGCCTTGGCGACGGCCTCGGCGCCGGCCCGCAGCCCGTAGACGGGGGTGTCGGGCTGCTGGCGCCAGGAGTCGTCGATGCCGCCCGCGTCGACGGTGTCGAATCCGAGCTCGTCGATCAGGGCGCGCACCTTCGCCTTCGCCGCCTCGTCGTCGCCGGCCACCGGGAGCGCCACGCGGCCGGGGTCGCCCGCGGCGAGCGGGCGGTCCAGGATGTCCTGGGCGTAGGTGCCGTTGAAGGCCTTGATCACGGGGTGGCCGAGGTGGCGTTCGGTCCAGCGGCTCTCGGTGAGGCCCTCGTCCTCGATCTCCGCGATGCGGCCGTCGCGCTGCTGCGGGTAGTAGTTGTTGGTGTCGATGACGGCCACGCCGTCGGCCGCGCCGTCCAGGATGCCGGACGGCAGGCTCGGGATCGCCTTGAGCGGGATCGTGACCACCACGACCTCGGCACCGCGTGCCGCCTCCTCGACGGTGACGGGTGTCGCCCCTGTCTCCTCGGCGAGATCCGCGAGCGTCTGCGGGCCGCGGGAGTTCGCGACGGAGACGTCGTGGCCGAGCGCGCTGAGGCGCCGGGTGAGGTTGCCGCCGATGTTGCCCGCGCCGATGATGCCGATCTTCATGAGAGGCCTTGCCTTCCGGGACCGAGACGAGTCAGGTTCGATGCACATGCATGCATCTGATGGAGGCAACCCCGGCCGGCGGCGGGCTATTCCGGCTCCGCGACGTTCCTCTCGGGTTTCTCCGCGGCCCGGCACCACCGGGCGCCGGTCACGAGACATCGGGCGCCGGTCATGAGAAGGGGGCGCCCCGCATCGCGAGGCGCCCCCTTTCCGCTCGTCTCACTTGTTCAGGTGCGCCCAGAACTCGTCGAACGAGAGGAGCTTGTCACCGTCGAGGTCGCGGCTCTTGATGATGACCTCGGCGACCGACTCGGTGACGTTCCAGTCACCCCCCTGGGCCAGGGCGGTCTTGAACTCGGCCGCGGTGATGAAGCCGTCACCGTCCGTGTCGATCCGCTGGAACTCCTTGCGCGCTTCTTCGATGTCGGCCACCGATCCGCCCCTCTTCGTCATGCCTTGCGGTCATACTCGCTGTTCTACTGACGCAGGTCAGGTTAACGGCCCTGGTGAGCGCGGAGTGCGGCGACCACCCAGGAGAACTCCTCCTCGTACGAGGGCTGGGATCCGAGGCCGTTCACGATCGCCGACAACTGCCGGTACCGGGCGACCCGTACGTTCGAGGCGGCGGTCAGCCGGTCCAGGACGGCGGCCCGGTCGGCGTCGCCCAGCAGGTCCCGCAGGAGGGTCTCGGCCGCCGGGTCGCCGGGGGCGACGCCCTGGCGCAGCGCCTCGCCGCCCAGGTGCACGAGACGGCTCATGAACCACAGGGACGTGCCCGCGGGGACGTCCGGCCCGCGGTCCGCCGCGTTGAACTCGACCATCGTCCGCATCAGCACCCGGAACTCCGGATCCTGGATCAGCTCGGCCAGCTCCACCCAGGCGTCCACCTGCTCGGGGGCGGGATCGTCCGGCAGGTCGGCAGCGGCGAACCGCAGCCGGGTGCGGATGTCGGGGTCGGCGGTGTCGAGGCCGTCGAAGATCTCCGCCGTGAAGTCGTCGAGAAGCCGTTTGCGTTCGGCCGCCGACAGCCGGGCCAGTCTGTTCATCAAGGTCATCTCCTCCGCGGTCGAGCCGCGTCGCGCCACGGACGACAGCACTGCCCGGGTCACCTTCAGCGATCCGATCTGCGCGTCCAGCGCCGCCACGTGCGCCGCCGCGACCTCCGCGACCGTCCGCTCCCCGGCCAGCACCCGGCGTACGTCGGCCAGGCCGAGGCCCAGCTCGCGCAGGGTGCGGATCAGTTCGAGACGGGCGGCCGACTCACCGTCGTAGAGGCGGTAGCCGCCGGCCGAGCGGGCCACCGGGGTCAGGACGCCCTCGTCGGACCAGTAGCGGATGGTGCGCACGGTCAGTCCGGTGGAGCGGGCCAGCTCTCCGATGGTGAAAAGTCCGGTGCCGTCGTCGATCATGTGTGTGAGTGTGGGCCTTCCAGTGGGTGGAGACTCAAGGCGCGCGAAGGGAACCGGTGCGGTGGGGAACCTGCGGGACATTCTCGACGCGGCCGCGCGCGGTGTCTTCCCTCCCCCCGACGGCCGCACGACCGTCCTCCCCCAGCCCTCCCGCCGGGACGCGGGCGTCCTCTCCTTCACCGCGCACTCGGTGGTCTTCGTCGACGAGGACCCCGCGTGGGTGTACGACACCCTCGCCGCCGCCGACTGCGACGCCCTCGCCGCGTCGATGAGCCCCCGGTTCCTGACGGCCCTGCTGGACCGCACGGGCCGGGTCGCGGAGACGGTGGACGCGCTGGTGGTCGGTTCCCCGCTGCCGGGCCCGCCGTCCCTCGCGCTGACGGAGATCGAGGACCCGGACCATCCCCGGGTGGTCAGCTCGCGCAGGCGGCGCGACGAGGTGCGGGTGTGGGCCGCCCAGGGCGGTGTGGTCGTCCTCGGGCGCGGGGTGGCGGGGCGGCTGGAGGTCGCCGTGGAGGTCGAGGAGAACGTACGCCACCGGGGGCTGGGCCGGGCCCTGGTGGGCGCGGCACGGCATCTGGGCGGGGGCGAGCCGGTGTGGGCGCAGATCTCGCCGGGGAACGCCCGCAGCACACGGGCGTTCCGGGCGGCGGGCTATCTGCCGGTCGGGGCGGAGGCGCTGCTCACCGTCCGGCGGGAGCCGGGCGTCGGGGCGGTCAGTGCCAGGGCACGTAGTTCAGGTTGCTCACACAGCCGCTGAGCACCTCGGTCTTCGTGGCCTTGTCGACGGGACACGCGCCGAGGACGTACTGCCGTGCGATGCCGCCCGGGAAGGCCACCTCGACCTGGTCGGCGTACTTGTGGGTGTCGCCGATGGTGCGGTTGACGTCGATGCCGCCCGGGGCGTCGATGTAGTAGTTGTAGTTCGACTTCCAGCGCTTGTAGAGGTCGTGGTCGTAGGTCGTGGAGACGTACGGGGAGGGCTGGTTCTGCAGGACGTACTTCTCGATGTCGTACTGGCCGCCGACGACGTCCTTGGGGTGGAAGCCCTCGTCGAAGATGACCTCGGGGGCCCGGTTGTCGCTGCGCCACAGCGTGCCGCAGGCCTTGCGCCAGACCGGTGCCGGGGTGATGCGCGGGACGTCCACCTGCCGGTCGGCGGCGGCCTTGACGGGGTCGTCGAACTGGGGACAGGCGGGTGCGGCCGCCTTCGTCCTCGCCTTGGCGGAAGCCTCGGCCGGTGCGGCGGCGGGCACGGCGGCCGTGGTCGCGAGGACGGCACCCAGAGAGAGGACGGCGGCGGCGACCCGCCGCCGGACGCGAGTGATGATCATGCTGAGCACGATGTCGGTTCCCCGACGGCGAGCCGTGGATCATCACCCGATCGGCGGCGTGTCCCCGACCGGGGTCGCCCTGGTGCTGTGGCCGGAAAGGTTTACCGGAAAGCTCGCGGCGTCCGGTGCGGTGCATCGCAAGACGGAGCATCACCCGTGTACTGGATGTACTCGGGTGATGCGACAACGCTGCGAGGTGCCGTGCCGGGCGTCGCGAGCCGGTGAACCTTTCCGGTCGCAGCACCTAGCGGAAGATGCCGGTGTGGCCGAGCGAGTACCGGCCCGGCTGCGGGTAGACGGCCAGACCGTGCGGGCCCCTGCCGACCTTGATCCGGGCGAGCTGCTCCCCGGTGCCGGTGTCGATGGCGTACACCTCGGAGTTGTACCGCCCGGACAGCCACAGCACCTTGCCGTCCGCCGAGACGCCGCCCATGTCGGGGCTGCCGCCGTTCGGGAGGCGCCACTTCTTGGTGAGCGCGTTCTCGTGGAAGTCGAAGACGGAGACGGTTCCCTCGCCGCGGTTGGAGACGTACATCTCGCGGGAGTCGCGGCCGATGTACAGCCCGTGGCAGCCCTTGCCGGTGTGCAGGAACTCCGGCTTGCCGAAGGTGTCGCCGTCGACGATCCACATCCCGTCGGCCATCATGTCCGCGATGTAGAACCGCTTGCCGTCGGGTGAGACCTTCACGTCCTGCGGCATGGCGCCCTTGAAGGGCAGCCTCTGCTGTCCGACGACCTTCATCTTCTCGGTGTCGACCTTCAGCAGTTCACCGCTGAACTCGCAGGACACGATGAAGTACCTCCCGTCGAGCGAGAAGTCGGCGTGGTTGACGCCGTAGCAGGTGACCGGTTCCGTCTTGATCCGCTCCATGGTGTGCGGGTCGCGGAAGACGAGTTCACGGTCGAGGGAGGCCATGACGACGGCGTATCTGCCGTTGGGCGTGAAGTAGAGGTTGTACGGGTCGTGCACCTCGACCGACTTGCCCGCCTTGCCGGTCTTCGGGTCGATGGGGGTCAGGGTGTGCCCCCGGTTGTTGTTGACCCACAGCGTCTTCATGTCCCAGGAGGGGACGACGTGCTGCGGCTGCCGCCCCACCCGGAGGGTCTCGATCACCTCGTACGTCTTCGGGTCGATGACGGAGACCGTGTCGGACTCGGTGTTGGGGACGTAGACCCGGGACGGGAAGTCCTTGACCACCGGGGAGAGTCTGCCGGGGCGGTCGGCGGCGTAGACGTCCTTCGGGTCGAGCACCGGCGGCATGCCGGGCAGGCCGTCGACGACGGGCCGGTGGGCCTTCTTCGCCGGTGCGGGAGCGGCCGCCTTGCTGGCGCCGCTCCGTCCCTCCCTGGCCGCACCGCCCCCGCCGTCGGTGCCGCAGGCGGCGAGGACGGTGAGCGCGGCGCCGGCGAGCAGGGCGCTTTTCACGAGGTTGCGGTGCATCAGCCGATCAGCTCCGTGGTGGTGACCGCGCGCAGGCCGCGGCGGCCGAGTTCGTCGAGGACGGCGGGGAGGGCGGCGACCGTGTCCGCGTACCCGAAGTGCAGGCTCACGACGGACCCGTCCCGGATCCCGCCGAGGATGTTGCGGGTGACGGCGGCGGCACCGGGCGAGGTGAAGTCGAGGGAGTCGACGTCGTAGGAGAGGACGTGCGGGTACCCGGCGCGGCGGGCCAGCGTCGCCACGAGCGGGGACGCGCGGGTGGCGCGGGAGGGCCGGAACCAGGTGCCGATGGACCCGGTGAGCCTGCGCAGCCGCTCGGCGCATCCGGTGATCTCGGCCGCCGCCTCGGCCTCCGGCATGGCGTTGATGTCCAGATGGCGCTGGGTGTGGTTGCCGAGGTCGTGGCCGCCGTCGAGGATCCGGCGGGCGAGGTCGGGGTGCTCGTCGAGCCAGGACCCGACGGCCAGCACGGTGACCCGCGCGCCGTGCCGCTCGGCCTCCCCGAGCAGGGCCCGGGCGACGGAGGGCTCGCCCTGACCGTGGAAGGTGAGAGCGACCCGGGACCGACCGCTCGGACCGTGACTGATCTGAGCGGGCTGCCGGGGGAAGGCCCGGGGCGCGGGCGCGGCGAGCGGACGGGCGGCGGCCCCGGGGGCCCGGGTGGGGGACGCGGAGCCCGGGGAGACGGAGGCGGGGGCGTGCGGGGCGACGGCGCCGGAAGGGGACGTGAAGGGCGAGCACGCGGCCGCGAACGCACCCCCGGCGACGAGCCCGGCGCCCGCCCGCAGCACAGAACGACGGTCGGATGGGGTCACCCGCACCATTTAAGGGCGGATATGGGGCAATTCCGGCGATTGACGCAACGCAGCGCGCCGACCAGGCTCAGCCAGTCCGGCGTTCGAGGCCGAGGCCCGTTCAGGGCCGAAGCGGGGACCCGCGGGCGGCAGCCCCCGGGGGACCGCGCCGAGACGCACCCGCACACACCCGGCCGACCGCCGGAGGCGACCGCACCTACCCCGCCGACCGCCGGCGGCATCCGCACCTGTCCGGCCGACCGCCCCGGCGGCCCTAGCGGTCGGCGACCCGCATCTCGAACCACGTCGTCTTGCCGCGGGGCAGCAGATCCACGCCCCAGCGGTCGGAGAGTTTGTCGACGAGGAACAGCCCCCGCCCGCTGACGTCCAGTTCCTGGACCGGCATCAGACAGGGCAGCCCCCGGGAGGGATCGCGGACCTCGACCCGGATCCAGCCGCGCCGGCGCCGCATCCGGAGGCCGAAGACCCGGGCGCCGGTGTGCCGCACGGCGTTGCCGACGAGTTCGGAGACGAGAAGGACCGCGTCCTCCGTCATCTTGGGGGTCAGTCCCCACTGGCGCAGGACGACGACCTGGGCCAGCCGGCGGGCCGTGGCGGCGGACTCGGGGCGGGACGGCAGCGGAACCTCGCCGTCCGTCGGGTTGCCGAACAACTCCAGCGCTTTCAACGCCCGTTCGTCCTCGACCGCAGGCGACCAGCGCGCCGCGGTCGCACGGCCCGGTCCCCGCGGCTGTTCGATGCCCTCCAGCCCCGCCATGCCCCCATCATGGCCGCCCGGGGCTCCCTCCGGGGCCGTTCCGGCGGATTACGCCCTCCGGAATCGACCGCTCCGGATGGATTGATCGGCATATGCCAGTGACAGTTCAAAGCCCGACAAACCGGGACTGACCTGCGGAGACAATGCGCCGGAAGACGCTCGACGGGGCCACTCGACAAGGCAGGCTTAAGGTCGCCTTAAGGTTCCCATAAACCGCCCCATCGAGGGACCCGGATGAGACGCCCCGTCAATTGCAAGTGATCCCGGGGAGTTTGAAGGAGATCTCCCTCACAGGAACTTGGCCTTGCCCGGGCCTTCCTCGACGAAGCTGCGCATGCCGATCTCGCGGTCGGCGGTCGCGAACAGGCCCGCGAACCAGTTCCGTTCGACCGCCAGACCCGTCTCGATGTCGGTCTCGAGACCGGTGTCGATCGCCTCCTTCGCGGCCCGCAGCGCGATCGCCGGACCCTGCGCCAGCTTCGCGGCCCAGCGGTGCGCCTCCGTGTACACGTCGGCGGCCGGGACGACCCGGTCCACCAGGCCCAGGGTCAGCGCCTCGTCGGCCTTCACCATCCGGCCCGTGAAGATCAGGTCCTTCGCCTTGGAGGGGCCGACCAGTCGGGAGAGACGCTGGGTGCCGCCGGCGCCGGGGATCAGCCCGAGCAGGATCTCCGGCTGGCCCAGCTTGGCGTTGTCCCCGGCGATCCTGAAGTCCGCGCACAGCGCGAGCTCGCAGCCGCCGCCCAGCGCGTAGCCGGTCACCGCGGCGACGACCGGCTTGGGGATACGGGCCACCGCCGTGAAGGAGTCCTGGAGGGCGCGGGCGCGCAGGATCATCGCGGTGTGGTCCATCTCCTGCATCTCCTTGATGTCCGCGCCCGCCGCGAACACCTTCTCACCGCCGTACACGACGACCGCGCGTACGTCGTCACGACGGGTCGCCTCCTCGGCGAGCTCCTTCAGCCGGTCCTGGGTGGCCACGTCCAGCGCGTTCATGGGAGGGCGGTCGAGACGCAGCGTGCCGACACCCTCGGCGACTTCGAGATTCACGGTCATGGCAGCAGGTTAACGGGGACTAACGACGACGGACTCGGTGCGGTCGGTCACATCGGGCCGGGGGTCCGGGGGTCGCCCCCGGACAGACACAGCACGGGGACCGACGACGACGGGGCCGGTGCGGTCGGTCACCCCGGAGGAGGGAGGGACGACGAGGGGCCCGGTGCCGTGGGTCGCGGCGCCGGGCCCCTCGTCGGGTCATCGTGCGGGTGTTACTTCGTCCACTCCGCCCACGGGATGTTCCAGCCGTTGAGCCCGTTGGCCGGGTTGACCGTCGGGTCGGTGGAGTTCTTCACGACCACCACGTCGCCGACCATCGAGTGGTTGAAGAACCACGCGGCCGGCACGCCGCTGTCGTAGCCGCCGCGCACGTCCCGCAGGCCGATGCAGCCGTGGCTGGCGTTGTAGTTGCCGAAGGCGTCGCCGCCCCAGTAGTTGCCGTGCACGAAGGTGCCGGAGTCGGTCAGACGGATGGCGTGCGGGACGTCCTTGATGTCGTACTCGCCGTCGTAGCCGACCGTGTCACCGTTCATCCGCGTCACGGTGAACTTCTCGCTCATGACCATCTGGCCGTTCCAGGTGGCGTAGCCGGACTTGCCGGTGGTGACCGGGATGGTCTTGACGACCTTGCCCTCCTGCGTGACCTTCATCGTGTGCTTCTTGGCGTCCACGACGGACACCTGGTCGCGGCCGATGGTGAAGGAGACCGTCTTGGCCTGCTTGCCGTAGACGCCCTTGCGGCCCTCGACGCCGTCGAGGTTCAGCTTCACGGTGACCTTGGTGCCGGCCTTCCAGTACTTCTCGGGACGGAAGTCGAGACGGTCGTTGCCGAACCAGTGGCCCTGGACGTCGACGGCCGGCACGGTCGTGACGGTGATGGCCTTCTCCACGTCCTCCGGGTGGGTGATGCCCCGGGTGAAGCGCACCGAGAACGGCATGCCGACACCGACCGTGGAACCGTCCTCGGGCGTGAAGTTGCCGGTGAAGGTGTTCTGCGGGCTCAGCGTGGTGAAGGACGAGTCCTCGGCGGCCGTACGGCCCTCGGAGTCCTTCGCGACCGCGTGCACCTGGTACTTGGTCGCCCCCGCGAGGTGCGTGGCCGGTGCCCAGCCGGCGCCGTCCGCGGAGATCGCGCCGGCGACCGCCGTGCCCTTGTCGTCCTTGACGACGACCTCGGTCAGTTTGCCCTTGGCGGCCGTCACCTTCAGGACGCCGCTGGTGTCGACGTCCTTGGCGCCCGTCTTCGGGGCGATGGTCACGACCGCCTCGGACTGCTTGCTCTCCGCGGTGGCCGAAGCGCCCTTGCCCTCGGAGCCCGCGTCCTTCGCGGACCCGGAGTCCGAGTCCCCGCCCCCGCCGCAGGCCGTGACGGCCAGCAGCAGCCCGCCGACGATCAGCGCCAACCGCTTGTCGCGGCCGCGTGAGCGTCCCCCAACCGACGCCCCCGATATCGGTCGCACGTTCAAAGTCGTTCTCCCCACTCCCCCGGGCCCTCCCCGGGCCCGCACCGCGACGCGTCCCCCGCGTTCGCCGCATATTAACCACAAGGTCAACGGCCTGGACGGGCCAAGATTGTCACCGTTCAGTCCCAACTAGGACCGTGCGAACGCGGGGAAGGTTGCATCGGGGAGCGAGGTCATTTCAGGGCGCCGCCGGCGATCCACTCCTTCCAGGTCATGTTCCAGCCGCCCAGGCCGTTGTCCGGGGCGACCTGCTTGTCCTTGCTGTGCACGACCTCGATGACGTCACCGACGAGGGAGCGGTCGAAGAACCAGCCCGCGGGCGTGTCCGACGCGCCGCCCTTGACGTCCCTGAGGCCCACGCAGCCATGGCTCACGTTGACCCGGCCGAAGACGTCCTCCGCCCAGTAGTTGCCGTGCAGGAAGGTGCCGGAGCTCGTCAGCCGCATGGCGTGCGGCACGTCCGGAATGTCGTACTCGCCCTTGCCGTTCGCCTTCTTGAAGCCGACCGTGGCGCCGTTCATCCGGGTCAGCTCCAGCATCTCGGTCACCACCATCTTCCCGTTGTAGGTGGTGTTCTTCGGCGCCCCGGCCGTGATCGGCACGGTGGCCAGCAGCTCGTCGTCGCGCCGCACCTGCATGGTGTGCTGCGCCGCGTCCACCAGGGACACCTGGCTGCGGCCGACGGTGAAGGAGAACGACTTGTCCTGGAGCCCGTAGACGCCGGGCGCCCCCTCGACGTCGCGCAGCCCGAGCGTGACGGTGACCCGGGTGCCGGGCTCCCAGTACTCCTCGGGCCGGAAGTCGAGCCGGGTGTCACCGAACCAGTGCGGCCGGACGTCCACCGCGGGTTCGGCCGTGACCCGGATCGCGCGCTGGACCGCGGCCCGGTTCTCGATCTCCCGGTTGAACTCCAGCGAGACGATCATCCCGGTGCCCACGGTGGAGCGGTTCTCCGGAGTGACGTAGCCGATGAAGCGCTCTTCGGGGACGAAGGTGGTGAAGGTGGTGTGCCGGGCCGAGCGGTTCCCGTCGCCGTCCAGGGCGACGGCGTCGACGGTGTAGCGGGCGGCGAGCCCGAGCCGGGCGTCGTCCGGCCGCCAGCTCGATCCGTCCGCGGTGATCCTGCCCGGGACCGGGGTCTCCTGGGCGTCCTGCGACCTGACGACCTTGACGGACTCCAGCCGCCCGCCCGGTACCCGTACCGAGAGCCGCTCCTCGGGCCGTACCCCTTTCGTTCCGTCCGCCGGGGTGACGCGGATGACGTCCTCGGGGGCCGGGGGTTTGCCGAGCACCCGGTCGAGTCCGCTCCGGCTGTCCTCGCCGGTGCAACCGGCGGCCCCGGCCAGTAGTCCTGCCCATGTCAGTACGGCGGCCAGTGCGACCCCCGCGCGCCGTGCGCGCCCTTGTACGTGCCTCACATGGTGCCCAACGATCGGGCACGCTCCGGGGAAACGTGAGTGCGAGGGCCGCTCTGGGCAGAACTGGGAGGAGGACGACGCGACGGGGAGCCGCGGCCGGGACACCGCGCGCTCTTTTCCCACGTCGTTCCATGAGCCGCGGGAGGCTGAACGGTGTCCAGCGCAGCCGAGCAGGAGGCGGTGGCCGAACGCGCCACGCCGGACACCGTCTTGAACGGTGCGTCACGCAAGGTGCCGGGTCCACCCGTGTGGCCGGGCGCGTCCACACCACTGGGCGCCCGGTTCCGGGTCGGCCCGGACGGGGTCGCGGGCACCAACTTCGCGCTGTGGGCGGGTGGGGCGGAGTCGGTCGAACTGTGCCTGTTCGACGAGGCCGGCCGGGAGACCCGTGCCCGCCTCACCGAGCTCACGCACGAGATCTGGCACGGCTTCGTGCCCGGGATCATGCCCGGCCAGCGCTACGGCTACCGGGTGCACGGCCGCTGGGACCCGTGGACCGGCGGCCGCTGGAACCCGGCGAAGCTGCTCCTGGACCCGTACGCCAGGGCGGTGGACGGCGAGTTCAGCCTGCCGCCGGAGGTCTACGGGCATGTCCGTGACTGGCCCCAGCAGCAGGTCGCCGACACCGTGCGCGACGAACGGGACTCGGCACCGCACGTCCCCAAGGGCGTCGTCGTGCACGATGACGACGACTGGGCCGACGACCGCCGCCCCAAGACGCCCTGGGCGGACTCGGTGATCTACGAGCTGCATGTGCGCGGCTTCACCCGGCTGCACCCGGGGATCCCGGAGGAACTGCGCGGCACGTACGCCGGACTGGCGCACCCGGCGGCCGTGGAGCACCTGGTGAGGCTGGGCGTCACGGCGGTGGAGCTGCTGCCCGTCCACCAGTTCGCGCACGAGGACCATCTGCTGCGCAGGGGCCTGAAGAACTACTGGGGCTACAACTCCATCGGCTACTTCGCCCCGCACGCCGCGTACGCCTCCGCCGGGACGACGGGCGGGCAGGTCGGCGAGTTCAAGCGGATGGTGCGCGCCCTGCACGCGGCCGGCATCGAGGTGATCCTCGACGTCGTCTACAACCACACGGCCGAGGCCGGCGAGCTGGGACCGACCCTGTCGCTGAAGGGCATCGACAACCGGGGCTACTACCGGGTGCAGTCGGACGCGCGCAGGTACGCCGACTACACGGGCTGCGGGAACACCCTGCACGTGGTCCAGCCCCATGTGCTGAGGCTGATCACCGACTCGCTGCGCTACTGGGTGACCGAGATGGGCGTCGACGGCTTCCGTTTCGACCTGGCGGCGGCGCTCGCCCGCTCCATGCACGACGTCGACATGCTGTCCCCGTTTCTCGCGGTGATCGCGCAGGACCCGGTGCTGCGCCGGGTGAAGCTGATCGCCGAACCCTGGGACGTGGGGTCGGGCGGCTACCAGGTGGGCGCCTTCCCGCCCCTGTGGACGGAGTGGAACGACCGCTACCGCGACGCCGTACGGGACTTCTGGCGGCACGCGCTGCCGGACGTGCGGGAGATGGGCTACCGGCTGTCGGGGTCGAGCGACCTGTACGCGTGGGGCGGACGCCGGCCCTACGCGTCGGTCAACTTCGTGACCGCGCACGACGGCTTCACCCTGCGCGACCTGGTGTCGTACGACCGCAAGCACAACGAGGCCAACGGCGAGGGCAACCGGGACGGCACGAACGACAACCGCTCCTGGAACGGCGGCACCGAGGGCGAGACCGCCGACGAGCGGGTGCTGGCGCTGCGGCGCAGGCAGCTGCGGAACCTGCTCACGACACTGCTGCTGTCGACGGGCGTGCCGATGCTGGTCGCGGGCGACGAGCTGGGGCGCACCCAGCGGGGCAACAACAACGCCTACTGCCAGGACAACGAGATCAGCTGGGTGGACTGGGGGCTGCTCGAGGAGCCGGGGTGGCGGGCCCTGTTCGACCTGACCGCCCGGCTGATCGCGCTGCGCCACCGCCACCCCGTGCTGCGCCGCCGCGCCTTCTTCTCCGGGCGGGCGCACTCGGCGGACGGGCTGCGGGACCTCGCCTGGTTCACCGAGCGGGGCACGGAGATGACCGAAGGGGACTGGTACGCCCCCGCGGCGACCCTCGGGATGTATCTGTCCGGACGGGACATTCCCGGCCGGGACGAGCGGGGCGCGCCGATCACCGACGACAGCTTCCTCGCCGTCCTGCACGCCGGGGACCGGCCGGTGAGCTTCGTCCTGCCGGGGGCGCCGTGGGCGGAACGGTACGAGGTGGTCGTCGACACGTCGAGCGAGGAGCAGGCGGAGGCGCCGGGGGTGACGCACCCGGCGGGGATGCCGGTCACGGTGCCGGGACGGGCGGTGCTGCTGCTGCGGGTGGTGGGGTAGGACAACGTTTCAGTGCCATGAACTCCCCGGCGGATCGCTGGTCGCGGGACCGGACGGCTGATCACATGGGGGCAGCGCCCAGGCCGCCCCCCACCCTTCGCCTTCCGCACCGAGGACCCCCATGACCGAGATGTCCCGTCGTACCTTCGGCGGTCTCGTCGGCGCCGTCACCGCCGTCGCCGGTACCGCCACCGCCGCCGAGGCGGCCCCCGCCGAACAGCCGTTCCGAGCCCGTACCGCCGCCGCGAAGGGCGACCGCCCCAACCTCCTGGTCATCCTCGGCGACGACCTGGGCTGGGCCGACCTGTCGTCCTACGGCGCCCCCCACATCAGGACGCCGAACCTGGACCGGCTGGCCCGGCAGGGAGTGCGCTTCACCGACGCGTACTCGGGGTCGGCGACCTGCTCCCCCACCCGGTTCAGCCTGTACACCGGGCGATACCCCGGGCGCACGAAGGGCGGACTGGCCGAGCCGATCGCCAACAGGACGCAGGGCCTGGACCCGAACCACCCCACCCTGGCCTCGCTGCTGAAGAAGGCGGGCTACTCGACCGCGCTGATCGGCAAGTGGCACTGCGGCTGGCTGCCGGACTACAGCCCCACCAGGTCCGGCTGGGACGAGTTCTTCGGCAACCACGGAGGCGTGCTGGAGTACTTCTCCAAGCTGGGCCAGCTCGGTGACTACGACCTCTACGAGGGGGACGCCGAGTACAAGGACCTGCGCTACTACACCGAGGTCCTCACCGAGCGGGCGGTCGAGTACGTCGGCCGGGACCACGACAGGCCGTGGCTGCTGAACCTCAACTTCACCACCCCGCACTGGCCCTGGCTCGCGGAGGACGACGCCGAGACGGGCGCCGAGATCGCGGCGAGGATCCGAGCCGCGAAGACCCAGGCCGAGGTCGGCCGGGCCCTCAACCACTACGACGGCGGCTCGGTCGAGAAGTACGCGCAGATGGTGGAGAGCCTGGACGCGGCGGTCGGCGAGGTCCTCGCCGCGCTGCGCCGCTCCGGCCAGGAGGAGAACACGCTGGTGCTGTTCGCCAGCGACAACGGCGGTGAGCGCTACTCCTACAACTGGCCCCTCAGCGGACAGAAGTTCGTCCTGCTGGAGGGCGGCATCCGGGTCCCGACGATCGTCCGCTGGCCCGCCCGCGTCGACGGCCACCAGGTCAGCCACGCACCGAACGTCTCCCCCGACTGGACGGCGACCCTGCTGGAACTCGCGGGCGCCCGCCCCGATCCCGCCTACCCGCTGGACGGCCCGAGCCTCGCCGGGTATCTGCTGCGCGGTGAACGGCCGCCGGAGCACGACCTGTTCTGGCGGGTCCGGGCCAACCGGGCGCTGCGCCGCGGCGACTGGAAGTACTACCAGGACGCCACGAAGACCGACCACCTCTACAACCTGGCCGCCGACTCCCGTGAGCAGGCCGACCTCGCCACCGACCGGCCCGAGCTGCTCGCCGAGCTGAAGGCGGCCTGGGAGCGGACCGCGGCCGGGCTGCTGCCGTACACCGACTGAGTGGGCGTGACCGGTGAGCCGGCGCCCCGGTCCGTTCCACGGGCCCGGGCGGAGAGCGGCGTACCGGTCCGGGGCCCGGGACCCGCACCCCGGCCGGCTCGGCCGAACGTGTGTCGGCCGATCGGTTGACACCCGGGTACGACCCCTCGAACGCGCAGGTCGTAGGACCAGCGGACGAGCCCGGTCCGGCCAAAACTCGGTGGGCGTTGTCAGTGCCGGTCCGTAGGCTCGCGGTGATGCCCAGGACACCTGCAACCGCTTCCCAGGACCGCTCCGCCGTACGCTCCCTGCTGCGCCTGTGGCCGTACGTCCGTCCCGTACGGATACGGCTGTTCGCGGCCGCCTTCGTCGCCGTGCTCGCCTCCTGTACGGGGCTGGTCATCCCGCTCGTCCTGAAGTGGATGGTGGACGGCCCCGTGGCCGACCGGGACACGGCAGGGGTCTGGCTGGGCGCGCTCTGCCTGCTGCTGCTCGGGTTCGCGGAGGCGCTGCTGTTCGGGCTGCGGCGCTGGCTGGTGGCGCGTCCGCTGTCGCATGTCGAGGCGGAGATGCGGGCGGACCTCTACGGGCGGCTCCAGCGGCTGCCGGTGGCGTTCCACGACCGGTGGGCCTCGGGGCAGTTGCTGTCCCGGGCGACCTCCGACCTGGGTCTGCTCCGCATGTTCCTCGCCTTCCCACTGACGTTCCTGCTGGTCAACGCGGTGACCATCCTCTTCGGGGTGGTCATCATGCTGCTCCAGGACTGGACGCTCGGGCTGGTCATCCTCGGGCCGGCCGTCCCCGTCGTCGTGATGTGCGTGTACTTCGAGAACCGGTACGCGGTCGTGGCGCGGCGCGCCCAGGACCAGGCCGGGGACCTGACGACGGTGGTCGAGGAGAGCGTCCTCGGGATCAGGATCATCAAGGGCTTCGGGCGGCACCGCAGCCAGGCGCGGGCCTTCCGGGAACTGTCGTCGACGCTGCGCGGCACGGAGCTGCGCAAGGCCCGGCTGCTGGCCACGATCTGGGCCGTCATCGTGACGCTCCCGGAGGTGGCCGTCGGGGCGGCGCTGGTGCTCGGCGCGGTGCAGGTGGCGGACGGCGAGCTGTCCGCGGGCACCCTGGTCGCCTTCCTGTCGACGGCTCTCGCGCTGCGCTGGCCGGTGGACTCGATCGGGTTCCTGCTGGCGATGAGCCAGGAGGCCGCGACCGCGACGGAGCGCTACTTCGAGGTGATGGACGAGGCACCCGAGGAGCCCGACGGCCGGGGCGGACGCGGCGGGCTGGCCCCCGGGGCCGACGGCGGGCTGCGGTTCGACGGCGTCACCTTCCGCTATCCCGACGCCTCCCCCGACTCGCCGCCCACCCTCGACGGCGTCGACCTGCACATCCGGCCCGGCGAGTCCATGGCGCTGGTGGGGGCGACCGGCAGCGGCAAGACCACGCTCACGGCCCTGGTCCCCCGCCTGCACGAGGTGACCGCCGGCCGCATCACGCTCGACGGCGAGGACATCACCGCGATGTCCCGCGAGGAGCTGCGCTCGCGGGTCGCCGTCGCCTTCGAGGAGCCGACCCTGTTCTCCGCGAGCGTCGGGGAGAACGTCCTCATGGGAGCGGCCGACGGGGCGGGCGCCGTCGAGCTGGAGCGGGCGCTGGGCGTGGCCCAGGCGGACTTCGCGCACGCCTTGCCGCAGGGCGTGCAGACCCAGGTCGGCGAACAGGGGCTCAGTCTCTCCGGCGGGCAGCGGCAGCGCCTCGCGCTGGCCCGAGCCGTCGTCGGGCAGCCCCGGTTCCTCGTCCTGGACGACCCGCTGTCCGCGCTGGACGTGCACACCGAGGCGGCCGTGGAGGCGGCTCTGCGGCAGGTCCTCGCCGACACCACCGCGCTGATCGTGGCGCACCGCCCGTCCACCGTGCTCCTCGCCGACCGCGTCGCCCTGCTGTCCGACGGGCGCGTCACCGCCGTGGGCACCCATCACGAACTGCTGCGCAGCAACACCGAGTACGCCCACCTCATGTCCGGAGAGCCGTCCGGAACACCGTCCGCAGAGCCGTCCGGAACACCGTCCGCAGAGCCGTCCGGAACACCCTGCGGAACTCACTTCGGGGAACAGGAGGCCGACCGCCGATGACCGCCCCCACCACCGCTTTCCCCGTCACCGACGAGGAGCCCGACGTCCCCCCGCGGCCCGCCGACGGCGATCCCTTCGACCGGGACGTCCTGCCCACCCCGCCCGGCGCCACGGGCGCGCTGCTGCGTTCCCTGCTCGAACCCATGAGGGCGCGGGTCGCCCTCACCTCGCTCCTGCTGCTGCTCCAGCAGGCGGCCGTGCAGGCCGGCCCGCTGCTGGTGGCGTACGCCATCGACCGCGCCGTACCGGCGTTCCGGGCCGACGACCACGGGCCGCTGGTCGCGGTCGGCGTCGGCTATCTGCTGTGCGCGCTGGCCTCCGGCGGACTTCAGTACGCCTTCCTGATCGCCTCCGCCCGCGTCAACCAGGACGCGCTGCTCGATCTGCGCGGCCGGATCTTCCGGCACGCCCAGGCACTGAGCCTCGACTTCCACGAGCGCTACACCTCGGGCCGGCTCATCTCCCGCTCCACCACGGACGTGGAGTCGCTGCGCGAGCTGCTCAGCGAGGGCCTCCAGGAACTCGTGACGGTGATCCTCTCCTTCCTCTACATCTCGGCCATGCTGCTCTGGCTGGACCTGGGCCTCGGGGCCGTCGCGGTGGCCTCCTTCGTGCCGCTGTACCTCCTCGTCAGGATCTACCAGCGGCGCGCCGGACAGGTGTTCCGGGCCCGCTCCACCGCGATCGCGGCCGTGATCGTGAAGTTCGTCGAGACGATGAACGGCATCCGGCCGGTGCGCGCGTTCCGCCGCGAGCCCGTCAACGACGCCGACTTCCGCGTCCTGAACCAGCGGCACGAACGGATCAACGGCGACGCGCTCCTGGAGATGGCCCGGTACGTCACCGGATCGCGGCTGGTCGCCAACACGGCGGTCGCGGTGATCGTGCTGTGGGGCGCCACCCGGGTGACCGACGGCTCGCTGGAGCTGGGGGTGCTGGCGGCGGCCGTCCTGTACCTGCGGCGGCTGTACGACCCGATAGACCGGCTCGCCATGTTCCTCAACTCCTACCAGTCGGCGGCCGCCTCGCTGGAGAAGATCGCGGGGCTGCTCGCGCAGACGCCGTCCGTGCCCGAGCCGTCCACGCCGCGGGAACTGCCGCCGCCGCAGAGCGAACTGCCCGGCCGGGAGGTCGTCTTCGACGGGGTCTCCTTCGGCTACCGCACGGGGGGCGAGATCCTGCCCCGCTTCGATCTGACCCTGCCCGCCGGACAGACCGTCGCCGTGGTCGGCTCGACCGGCGCGGGCAAGTCCACGCTGGCCAAGCTGCTCGCCCGCTTCTACGACCCGTCCGAGGGGCGGGTGCTGCTGGACGGGGTCGACCTGCGTGAGCTGGCCGTGCCCGAACTGCGCCGCGGGGTGGTCATGGTGACGCAGGAGGCGTTCCTGTTCTCCGGGACGGTCGCCGAGAACATCGCCATCGGCCGGCCGGACGCGAGCCGTCCCGAGATCGAGCGGGCGGCGAAGGCGATCGGCGCGCACGAGTTCATCAGCGCCCTGCCCGACGGCTACGACACCGACGTCCGCAAGCGCGGCGGCCGCATCTCCGCCGGACAGCGTCAACTCGTGGCCTTCGCAAGGGCGTTGCTCGCCGACCCGGCCGTACTGATCCTCGACGAGGCGACCAGCTCGCTCGACGTCCCGGGCGAGCGGGCCGTGCAGGCGGCGATGGCGACGGTGCTCAGGGGCCGTACGGCGGTGGTGATCGCGCACCGGCTGTCGACCGTGGAGATCGCCGACCGGGTCCTGGTCATGGAGCACGGGCGGATCGTCGAGGACGGCAGCCCGGCCGGACTGATCGCGGGCAGCGGCCGGTTCGCTGACCTGCACCGGGCCTGGCGGGACAGTCTGGCGTGAGCGTCCGGGGGGAACCGCGGGGGCCGGAAGGACGAGTGGATGATCGACGCGTACGAGGATCCCGGCACGCCCGACAGCCGCGGCGGCTGGGCGTACCTGGCGTGGCTGGTGCGCTGCCAGCCGTGGCGGGCACTGGCCGGGGCGGTGCTGGCCAGCGTCTGGATGGTGCTGATGGCGGTGGCGCCGTACCTGCTGTCGAAGGCGGTGGACGACGGTCTCGAGCCCGGTGACACGACGGCGCTGGCCGGCTGGACGGCGGCTCTGTTCGCGGTGGGCGCGTTCAACGCCTGGGTGAGCATCATGCGGCACCGCACGATGACCCGGGTGCGCATGGACGGGTACCTCCGCACCACCAAGGTCGTCGTCGGGCACACGCTGCGGCTCGGCGCGGCGCTGCCGCGCCAGGCGGAGGCCTCGGAGGTCGTCACCATCGGGGTGAGCGACGTGCACACGATCGCGGGCGCGCTGACGGTGATCGGGCCGGGCGTCGGCTCGGTCGTCGTCTATGTCTTCGTCGCCGGGCTGCTGCTGTCGGTGTCGCCGCTGCTGGCGGCGGTGGTGCTGCTGGGGATGCCGGTGGTCGCGGTGCTGGTCGGCCCGCTGATGGCGCGGTTGCAGGGCACGGAGACCGAGTACCGGGAGCGGCAGGGAGTGCTCACCGCGCGGATCGGCGATCTCGCGGGCGGGCTGCGGGTGCTCAACGGGCTCGGCGGCAAGGAGCTGTTCGCGGCCTCCTTCGACCGTGACTCGCAGCGGCTGCGGGCGCAGGGCTACCGGGTCGGCGCGGTCACCAGCTGGATGCAGGCGCTCGGGGTGGGCCTGCCGACACTGTTCCTCGCCGTGGTGACCTGGCTGGCGGCCCGGCTCGCCGCCCAGGGGGACATGACCGTCGGCGAGTTGGTGTCGGTGTACGGCTATGTCGCGGTCCTGATCGGCCCGGTGGCGTTCCTCGTCGACATGGGCTACCAGCTCAGCCGGGGCGTGGTGGCCGCCCGGCGCGTCGTACGGCTGCTGCGGCTGGAGCCGGCAGCCGACACCGACACCGGCACCGGGACCGACAGCGGCACAGGCACCGGCACCGGTGTCGCCGACGCGCCCGCCGAGCCGTCGGTGCTGCACGACCCCGTCTCGGGTGTGCGGGTGGCGCCGGGCCGGCTGACCGCGCTCGTCTGCGCCCGGCACGCGGACGTGACCGCCGTCGTGGACCGCCTCGGCCGGTACGGCCCCACGGACGCCACCTGGGGCGGGGTACGGCTGGACGCCGTCCCGCTGGACCAGGTCAGGGACCGGATCCTGGTCGCCGACAACGAGGCCGACCTGTTCGCCGGGAGCCTGCGCGAGGTGGTGGGCGGACGGCGTGGGCCCTCCCCGGCGGACGTCGGGCGGGCGGTGCGGGCGGCGGCCGCCGACGACATCGTGCGGGGCCTGCCGGAGGGGCTCGAGTCACCCGTGACGGCGCAGGGCCGCAGCCTTTCCGGCGGCCAGCGGCAACGGGTGCGGCTGGCAAGGGCGTTGCTCGCCGACCCCGGGACACTGCTGGCCGTCGAGCCGACATCGGCGCTCGACGCGCACACGGAGGCGGCGGTCGCCCGGCGGCTGCGCGCGGCACGGACCGGCCGGACCACGGTGGTGACCACCACCTCCCCGCTGCTCCTCGCCCAGGCGGACACCGTCCACTACCTGGTCGACGGAAAGGTGGCGGCGACCGGCCACCACCACGACCTGCTGGAACGGGAACCGGGATACCGGGCCTTGGTGGCACGGGACACCGACGACACGGACGACATGGCGGACACCGAGGCCACCGAGGCCACCGACGACACGGCGGACACCGAGGCCACGGACGACACCGACCTCACGGATCCGGCCCCGGGTGAGACGAACACAGGCGCCGACGCCGGTACCGGCGCCGAGGAGGTCGTGCGGTGACAGTGGTCGACGAGGGCGCGGGCCGGTTGCCGGTCGCCGAGCCCGGTGAGGTGCGCCGGGCGGCGGTCCGGCTGTTGCGGGCCGACCGGCGGGCCTTCGCCGGCGCCCTCTTCCTGAACGTGCTCGCCGCCGGGGCCGGCCTGGCCGGGCCCTGGCTGCTGGGGCGGATCATCGACGAGGTGCGGGCCGGACACGGGACCGGGGCCGTGGACCGGCTGGCGGCGGCCATCCTGGCCTGTGCGCTCGCGCAGCTGCTGCTGGCCCGCTGGGCCCGTTACGCGGGCCACCGCTTCGGTGAGCGGACGCTGGCGCGGGTGCGGGAGGAGTTCGTCGGGCGGGCGCTCGCGCTGCCCGCGTCGGTCGTGGAGCGGGCCGGCACCGGCGATCTGACCACGCGCGGCACCGCCGACGTGGCGGCCGTGGGCACCACCCTGCGGGACGCCGGGCCCGAGCTGCTGGTCTGCACGGTCCAGGCGCTGTTCACGCTCGGCGCGGTGTTCGTGATCGACCCGCTGCTCGGGGCGATCGGAGTGCTGGGCCTGACCCCGATCTGGTTCGCGCTGCGCTGGTATCTGCGGCGGGCGCGCGCGGCCTACCTCGCCGAGGGCGCGGCCACCTCCGAGGTCGCCGAGATCGTCGCCGCCACCGCGTCCGGGGCGCGCACGGTCGAGGCGTTCCGGCTCCAGGAGCGGCGGACGGCGGCCAGCCGGGAGGCGCTGGAGATCTCGCGCCGCACCCGCTTCCGCACCCTCCACCTGCGTTCGGTGTTCTTCCCGGTGATCGAGGTGTCGTACTCGCTGCCGGTGGCGGGCGTGCTGCTGCTGGGCGGCGCGCTGCACGCGCGGGGCGCGATGAGCCTGGGCGCGGTGGTGGCGGCCGCGCTGTATCTGCGGCAGTTCACCGAACCGCTCGACCAGATCCTGCTGCGCGTCGAGCAACTCCAGAGCAGTGGCGCCTCGTTCGCCCGGGTGGAGGGACTGGCCAGGGCGCCGCGCGCCGAGCCGGACGGCGGGGCGCCCGCTCCTGCGGACGACCGGATCGACGTGACGGGCGTCCGGTACGCCTACGAGCGCGGCGGCGAGGTGCTGCGCGGGGTCGACCTGACGGTGCGGCCCGGGGAGCGGCTCGCGGTCGTCGGCCCGTCGGGCGCGGGCAAGACCACGCTGAGCAGGCTGCTCGCGGGCGTGGACGCGCCGAGCGCGGGCACGGTGACGGTGGGCGGGGTGCCGGTCGCGGAGCTGGCCCCCGAGACGCTGCGCCGTCAGGTCGTGCTGGTCACCCAGGAGCACCATGTCTTTCTCGGCACGGTCCGCGACAACCTCCTGATCGCCGAACCGGCCGCGGAGGACGGCCAGTTGTGGGCGGCGCTGGCAGCGGTCGGAGCCGCCGACTGGGTCCGGGAGCTGCCCGGCGGCCTCGACGCCGTGCTCGGCGCGGGCGGTACCCGTACGGACGGCTCGCAGGCCCAGCAACTCGCCCTCGCCCGGGTGGTACTGGCCGATCCGCACACGCTGATCCTGGACGAGGCGACGGCGCTGCTGGATCCGGCGACGGCCCGGCACACCGAGCGGGCGCTGGCCGCCGTGCTCCGGGGCCGGACCGTCATCGCCATCGCCCACCGCCTGCACACCGCGCACGACGCGGACCGGGTCGCGGTGATGCAGGACGGCCGTATCTCCGAACTCGGCACGCACGAGGCGCTGGTGACGGCGGACGGTACGTACGCGGCGCTCTGGCGGACCTGGCACGGGGAGCGGACCGACCCCTGACCCGCCCCTCGCCCCGGCCGGGAAGCGGGCAGGGCAGCCGCGCGCCGACCCGCGGAGGCCGGACACGGCGGGGCGCGCGCGGCTGGGCAGGGGTGGGGTGGGGAGGGGAGGGCTGGGCCGCGGCAGGGCGGGAAGCGGAGGCCGTTGCGGTGGCGGCGCGGGCTCGGGCTCGGACATCGGACTCGGGCTCGGGCATCGCACTCGGGCTCGAACTCGGGCTCTCGGGCTCTCGGGCTCTCGGGCTCGCCTGAGCATGGTCCCTTCTGACCGCTCGACATGACCGGTCGGCCAATCGACCGCATATCGAACATGAACTACCGGACAACGAACTGTTTCCGGCCAACTTCCTGACGCGCTCCTGACAGATAGCGCAATCCACTGCCACTCTTCCCACTGCTGGTTCACAGCAACCCCACAGCTAAGCCCGCTCCACGTTCCGCCTTTGTTCTGCGTACCGCCTTTGTCGTGCCCGCACGGCTCACCCGCCGTCGGGTCTCCCCTGGCCGCGTGACCCGTGGCCGCGCAGAAGGAGTCAGTGTTGAGCAGCAGTCCCTCTCGCAGACGCACCCCCCACAGCACCTCCCGTCGTGCCGCGGCCGTCGCCCTCGTCGGCGTCTCCGCGCTCATCGCCGCCGCCGTGCAGTCCGGCGCCGCGACCGCCGCCCCGGTGAAGGCACCGCAGGCGGCGGGTCAGGCCGACCCCGGCGCCGAGTCGGTACGCCTCACCCCCGCCCAGCGTGCCGCGCTGATACGCGACGCGGACGCCGGCAAGGCGGCCACCGCCAAGGAGCTGGGTCTCGGCGCCAAGGAGGCGCTCGTCGTCCGTGACGTCGTCAAGGACGCCGACGGCACCCTGCACACCCGCTACGAGCGCACCTACGGCGGTCTGCCGGTCCTCGGCGGCGACCTCGTCGTCGAGACCGCGAAGTCCGGCGCCACCGAGGCCGTCACCAAGGCGACCCGGACGGCGATCAAGGTCGCCTCGCTCTCGCCCGTCGTCAGCGCGGCCAAGGCGCAGAAGCAGGCGCTGAGCCTCGCCGCGGCCGCGGGCGCCGAGCAGGCGGACACCAACCGCGCCCCGCGCAAGGTGATCTGGGCGGCGAACGGCACCCCGGTCCTGGCGTACGAGACCGTCGTCGGCGGCCTCCAGGAGGACGGCACCCCGAACGAGCTGCACGTCATCACCGACGCCACCACCGGCGCGAAGCTCTACGAGTACCAGGGCATCGAGACCGGCACCGGCAACACGATGTACAGCGGCCAGGTGACCCTGGGCACCACGCAGTCGGGGTCGACCTACAACCTGACCGACGGCGCGCGCGGCGGCCACAAGACGTACAACCTCAACCGGGGCACCTCCGGCACCGGCACGCTCTTCTCGGGCCCCGACGACGTCTGGGGCACCGGCGCCGCGTCCAACCTGGAGACCGCGGGCGCCGACGCGCACTATGGCGCGGCCCTGACCTGGGACTACTACAAGAACGTGCACGGCCGCAGCGGCATCAGGGGCGACGGGGTCGGCGCGTACTCGCGCGTGCACTACGGCAACGCGTACGTGAACGCGTTCTGGTCCGACAGCTGCTTCTGCATGACGTACGGCGACGGCTCGGGCAACACCCACCCGCTGACGTCCATCGACGTGGCCGGGCACGAGATGACGCACGGCGTCACCTCCAACACCGCGGGTCTCAACTACAGCGGTGAGTCCGGCGGCCTCAACGAGGCGACCTCGGACATCTTCGGCACCTCGGTGGAGTTCTACGCGCAGAACGCCTCCGACGTCGGTGACTACCTCATCGGCGAGGAGATCGACATCAACGGCGACGGCTCGCCGCTGCGTTACATGGACAAGCCGAGCAAGGACGGCGCGTCGAAGGACAGCTGGTACTCCGGGATCGGATCGGTCGACGTCCACTACTCGTCCGGCCCGGCGAACCACTTCTTCTACCTCCTGTCGGAGGGCAGCGGCACCAAGACCATCAACGGTGTCACCTACAACTCGGCCACCGCGGACGGTCTGCCGGTCACCGGCATCGGCCGCGACAAGGCCGAGAAGATCTGGTTCCGCGCGCTGACCACGAAGTTCACCACGACCACCAACTACGCGGCGGCCCGCACCGGCACGCTGGCGGCGGCCGGTGAGCTGTACGGCACCACCTCCACCGAGTACAAGGCGGTGCAGGACGCGTGGGCCGGCGTGGCGGTCGGCGCCCGTTCCGGCGGGGGCGGCGGTGGCGGCACCTCCTTCGAGAACACCGCCGACGTATCGATTCCGGACAACGGGGCGGCGGTCACCTCCTCGGTCACCGTCTCCGGCCGGACCGGCAACGCGCCCTCGAACCTCGCGGTGGCGGTCGACATCGTCCACACCTACATCGGTGACCTGCAGGTGCAGTTGCTCGCGCCCGACGGCACGGCCTACACGCTGAAGGCGTACGGCACCGGCGGCAGCACGGACAACCTCAACACCACGTACACCGTGAACGCGTCCTCCGAGGTCGCCAACGGGGTCTGGAAGCTGCGGGTCCAGGACAACGCGGCCCAGGACACCGGCTACATCAACAGCTGGAAACTGACCTTCCCGTAGGTCACAGGCCCCGCAGGGGCCGCGTACAGCCGACCGACGGGCCTCGCACAGGACGCCGTCCCGGAGTCTCGACTCCTCCGGGGCGGCGTCCCCTTTTTGCCGTCGCCTTACCTACGCCCTGTTGGCCTTTGACCCAGGTCAAGTCCGTTTACATTCCGGCAATGTTCATCCGGCAGTTGATTTTCAGCCAACATCACTTCGGGGTCCTGACATGTACGCGCCTTGATGCCAGTCTTCCTGTCACCCGCCGCACAACTTCACAGCAGTCACGGACAGCCACCCCACGCTGCCCGGGCACCCCCACATCCAAGGAGCTTGTGTGACCTCCCTCTACGCGCGTCACAAGCGCACCACTCTGGCCATCGCCACCGCCGTCGCGGCCGGAGCCCTGGTCACCACCGGCCTGACCGCCGGTACCGCCGCCGCCCAGGCCCCGACGGACGCCACCGGTGGCACGCCCCTCGCCGTGCCCACCGCGCTGGCCCCGGCCGCCCGCACCGCCCTGATCCAGGACAAGCAGGCCGACGCGCCCGAGACCGCGCAGGAGATAGGCCTCGGCGCCCAGGAGAAGCTGGTCGTGCGCGACGTCGTGAAGGACGCGGACGGCACGGTCCACACGCGCTACGAGCGGACCTACGCGGGTCTGCCGGTCCTCGGCGGCGACCTGGTCGTCCACGAGTCGGCCGCGGGCGCGAACAAGGGTGTCACCAAGGCGACCAGCACCACCATCAAGGTCGCCTCGCTCACCCCCGTCGTCACCGCCGCCAAGGCCGAGAAGCAGGCCCTGACCCTCGCCAAGGACGCCGGCTCCGCCAGCACCGAGGCCAGCGACGCGCCCCGCAAGGTGATCTGGGCCGGCAACGGCAGCAAGCCGGTCCTGGCGTACGAGACGGTCGTCGGCGGTCTCCAGGACGACGGCACCCCGAACGAGCTGCACGTCATCACCGACGCGGCCACCGGCAAGAAGCTGTACGAGTACCAGGGCATCGAGACCGGCACCGGCAAGAGCCTCTACTCGGGCACGGTGACCCTCGGCACGACCCTCTCGGGCTCGACGTACCAGCTGACCGACGGCACGCGCGGCGGCCACAAGACGTACAACAAGGCGCACGGCACCAGCTCCTCGGCGGGCACCCTGTTCACCGACGCGGACGACACCTGGGGCACCGGCGCCGCCTCCAGCTCGACCACGGACCAGACGGCCGCGGTCGACGCCGCGTACGGCGCGCAGGCGACGTGGGACTTCTACAAGTCGACGTTCGGCCGCAGCGGCATCAAGAACAACGGCGTCGCCGCGTACTCCCGCGTCCACTACGGCAACGCCTACGTGAACGCCTTCTGGGACGACAGCTGCTTCTGCATGACGTACGGCGACGGGTCGAGCAACACCCACCCGCTGACCTCGCTGGACGTGGCCGGCCACGAGATGACGCACGGCGTCACCTCCAACACGGCGGGCCTGAACTACTCGGGCGAGTCCGGCGGCCTCAACGAGGCGACCTCCGACATCTTCGGCACCGCCGTCGAGTTCTACGCGGCGAACACCTCCGACGTCGGCGACTACCTCATCGGCGAGAAGATCAACATCAACGGCGACGGCACCCCGCTGCGCTACATGGACCAGCCGAGCAAGGACGGCGGCTCGGCCAACTACTGGTCTTCCTCGCTGAAGAACCTGGACGTGCACTACTCGTCCGGCCCGGCGAACCACTTCTTCTTCCTGCTGAGCGAGGGCAGCGGCAGCCGGACCATCAACGGGGTCAGCTACAACTCCCCGACGTACAACAGCTCCACCCTCACCGGCATCGGACGCGCCAAGGCCGTCCAGATCTGGTACAAGGCGCTGACGACCTACATGACCTCGACGACCACCTACTCGGGCGCCCGCACGGCGACCCTGAGCGCGGCGTCGGCGCTGTACGGCTCGACCAGCACCGAGTACAAGGCGGTGGCGGCGGCCTGGACGGCCGTCAACGTCGCCTGACGACCGGCCAGTCGAGACAGGGCGGTACCCGGGACGAAGGCATCCCCGGGTACCGCCCTACTCTTGGCTCCCATGTCCTCGAAGGCCTTCACGTACGACGAAGTCGGCGCGACCCGCGACCGCCCCGGCCACTGCCCCCCGGGCTTCCGCCCCCTCCACGTCCGCACCCGCCTCGGCGAGGGCCATGAGGTCTTCCGCCGAGCCGCCGAAGCGGTCATGACCTGGGAGATGCACCGCGCCCTCGGCGTGGGCATGGACACGACCGCGGAACGGGCGGCCCCCGACGTCGACGTCACGGTCACCGTGGCCGGCTTCATCAAAGCCCCCTGCCGCGTGGTCTGGACGATGGAGGAACACCGGCGGGCCGGCTGGGCGTACGGCACCCTCCCCGGCCACCCCGAATGCGGCGAGGAGTCCTTCGTCGTCGACCGCACGGGAGACGGCACGGTCTGGCTGACGGTCTCCGCCTTCAGCCGCGGCGCGAAGTGGTACGCGAGGGCCGGCGGACCGGCGACCCGCGGCCTGCAGCAGGCGTACGCACGACGGTGCGGGGTGGTGCTGCGGGGGCTGTGCGGCGGCGACGAGTCCTAGCCGCGAACGGGTCGCGGCCGGGCGGGCCGCCCCTGTGCACCACGCACCGCGCACCATGCACCACGCCACGCGCCGGCGGGTCAGGTCCGGGACACCACGCCGCAGCCCTCGAAGTGCCCGGCGAGATCCTGGCTACGGTCGTAGGGGTCCGTCGTCGGGCCGGTCGCGGGCGCGCCCGTGGGCTCGGCCGTCCCGAACTCGGGGTGCAGATAACCGTCGTAGACGTCGCAGGCGGAGTTGCCGATCTCCTGGTCGTACTTCGTGACGGTGATCTTCCCCGGTGTGACGACCCACTTGTCGGGATCGAACAGCTCGATGTCGACGACCCGGCGCACGATGGTGCGCTCCACCTCGGTCGGAACGTCCTTGTCGACCCGCACCAGCGGATACACGAAGGTGTAGTCGGCGTGCACGACGACGGAGGCGCTCTCGCCCGCCTCGAACGTCATCCGTCCCCGCGTCTTGACCACGTCACCGGCCAGGCGCAGTTCGGCGGGGTCGAAGCGGCTGAACATCAGCACCGGGTCGTGCTCCTCGTCCGGCTTGCCCAGCGAGGTGTCCAGCAGCTCGAGCAACTCCTTCTGCCGTGGCTCGATCACGGAGAGCGCCGTCTCGGGACGTCCGCCGCGCAGGGTGACCGGATCGAGGTTCGCGTCGATCAGCAGCTTCCGGGTCTGCTGAAGTGCCTGCTCCACCTGGGCCTTGGACAGCGATCCGACACGGGTCGCCTTCGGCGGCACGATGCCGGCCGCGCCGTCGGCCCACTGCAGCGCCGGGGAGCCCGCGAACGGCCGCTCGATCGTGGGGATCGCGACGCCCGCCGCGCCGGGCGCGCCGGTCGGGGCGCCGGTCTCCAAGGGCAACGGCGAGGCGGAGACGGCGGACCGGGGCTCGCCGACACCGAAGGGGTTGCCCGGCAACAACGACGGCCGCATCGCCACGACGGCCATCGCGACCGCGACGGGCCCGCCGAGGAAGACCCACCGCCGTCGCCTCCTGCGAGACGCCCGCTCCTGCATCCCCTGCAGATCCGCGACGGTGCGCCACCCCGTGGGCGTCACCCCGCGCGCCTCCTGCTGCCGCAGCCGCTCCGTGACCTCGCGGGCCCGCGCGGACGGCTCCTTCGGCGCGGAGTCGGGTATCTCGCGTTCGCTGTCCCGGACGAACTTCGCCCACTCCTCATCGGATATGGAGCTGCCGTCCCCCTTCCCCTCGGACGAACCGGATCTGTGCTCTTCGGACGGTCTGTCAGACACGCGCCCTCGGCCTCTCTCTGTGTCGATCACCGGGCCGCACAGCCTATGTCAGCCCTGATCAGACATGGCGGGAGGCCTGGTACCGACCGGTCGCCTCACCCGATCTCCACCACCCGGGCCCAGGCCGGCGGCTCGTCCGGTACGTAGTCGGGATCGTCCTCGTCGTACGACGCCGAGCCGCGGGGGAACAGGCCCACCACCGTGCGGCACGGCGGGCGGGTGCTCGGCCAGGGGGTCTGGCCGTCGGTCAGGGCGACGATGACGTCGGGTCCGGGCCGCGCGCGCAGGGCCTTGGTGAAGCCGGCGCGCAGATCAGTACCGCCCCCGCCCATCAACGGGATGCCCTCGCCCCGGCACAGCGGGTGGACGATACGGGCCGCCGCGTCGCACGGCACCACGGTGACCAGATCGCGCCGGCCGCCCACGGCCCGGGAGATCGCGGCGACCTCCAGGATCGCGCTGCCCAGTTCGGCGTCGCTGACCGATCCCGAGGTGTCGATGACCACGCTCACCCGGGGCGGTCTGCGGCGCAGGCTCGGCAGGACCGTGCCCGGGACGCCCGCCGACCGGCGGGACGGCCGGCCGTAGGAGTAGTCCTCCCCGGCGCCCGGGGCCGAGGCCGCCGAACGGACCGCCGCGCCCAGCAGATCCCGCCACGGCTGGGGCGGATGGAAGGCCTCCTCCGCCCACCGCCGCCATCCCGCCGGGGCGGTCCCCCGGCGGCCGGCGATGCCCTGCGCCACCCTGAAGCGGACGGCGTCCCGTTCCTGTTCGCTCAGGCCGTGCGCGCCGTCCGGGCCGAGCTCCCACTCCCGTTCCCGTCCGTCGGCGCCGCTGCCGCAGTCCAGCCAGACCAGGTTCTGGGTGTGCGGTCCGAGCCCGAACTGGCGCAGGTAGTCCTCCATCAGTTCGCCCGACCGCAGTCCGAGGGAGCCCGGCGTGACGGCGCCCTCGGGCTCGACCAGCCCGTCCCCGAACGCGTCGTCGTTGATCTCGCAGTCGGCGGCGATGTTCATCCGCAGCCGCTCCCCCGCACCGGTCAGCCCCCGCTCCCGGGCCACCCTCTCGCTGCGCCCGTGGTGGTCGCGCAGCAGGTGCGACACCTCGTGCACCCACACCCCGGCCAGCTCCTCCACCGGCATACGGTCCACGAACGCCGGTGAGACATAGCACCGCCAGTGCCGGTCCACGGCCATCGTCGGCACCCGGCGCGACTCCACCGGGTGCAGGGCGAACAGGGCCGTCGCCAGGTAGGGCCGGGCCCGGGCGGCCTGCAGCCGGGCGGCGAAGAGCTTGTCGAGGTCCAGGGGCCTCGGCCGCACCGCGCCCCGGCGCCGGCCGGTGACGCGCCGCACCTCGTCGGCGGTCAACCCCTCGTCGGCGGTCATCCCCTCGTCGGCGCTCATGCCATCGGCAGCGCTCATCCCCTCGTCGGTGCTCACCGGCCCGCCTTCGCGGTGGTCCGCGCCGTCGCGCGATCGGCCGCCCGGTCCGCCCGCCGGGACAGGGTGACCACTCCGGCCAGCTTCTCGATCGACTCCGGTACGTCCCAGTCCTCCCGGCGCAGCGAGGCGAGCGTCGTCGCGGGGACGACCACCAGATCCGGGGCGCCGGTCTCCAACGCCCGGACGAGGAGCGCCCACGCCGCGTCCCAGCGGGACCTGTCGGGGCGGACCCGGACCGCCGCCACGACACCGTCCAGCACGGCCTGACGCAGGTCGCCCCGCTCGGGCAGGTCGGCGCTCGCCGGGTCGGCGAGCAGTGTCTCGGGGTCCGGGAGGTCCATCCGGTCCAGGCTCGCCAGCAGTTCCAGTCCCGGACCGTCGCCGACCGTGCCCCTGACCAGCAGTGAGAGTACGTCGCGGGCGGAACCGGCCGCGGTCGCGAAGGCGATCAGGCTCAGGGTCATGTCCCAGCTGCGCGGCGACGGCCAGGCGCCGCCCCGGCGCGCTTCACTGCTGGGCAGCTGGTGCACGAGCTTGGGGCGCGCGGCGAGCAGTCCGCACACCGCGCGCCGGGCGAAGTCCACGGCCTCCGGCAGCTTCTCCGGGTCGAGCCGGGGCAGGGTCGCCCGGGGCCAGGTCCCACCGAGTCCGCGGACGACGACCTCGTGGTCGTGGGTCCACTGGAGGTGGACGAACCGGTTGGCCAGCGGCGGGCTCAGTTCCCAGCCGTCGGCGGCCGAGCCCCGCGGGTTGGCGGCGGCCACGATCCGCACCCCGGGCGGCAGGGTCAGCGCGCCGATCCGGCGCTCCAGTACGAGGCGGAGCAGGGCGGCCTGGACGGCCGGCGGCGCCGTGGACAGCTCGTCGAGGAACAGCAGCCCCCGACCGGCCCGCACCAGGCGCACCGCCCAGTCCGGCGGGGCCATCGGGACGCCCTGTTCCGCCGGATCGTCCCCGACGATGGGCAGCCCGGAGAAGTCGGACGGCTCGTGCACGCTGGCGATCACCGTGGTCAGCGGCAGGTCCAGCGCCTCCGCGAGCTGGGTCAGCGCGGCGGTCTTGCCGATCCCCGGCTCGCCCCACAGCAGCACGGGGAGGTCGGCGGCCACGGCCAGGGTCAGGGCCTCCAGCTGGCTGTCGGGACGCGGTTCGGTGGTGGAGTCGCGCAACAGGGCCAACAGCTCGCCCGCCACGTCGAGTTGAGAGGCGGGAGCCGGGACGGAAGAGGTCGGCACGGAGGAGGTCGGGACGGAAGGGGGCGGAGTGGCGACGAGGGTACGCGTGGGCATGGGTGTGGGCATGGGTGATCACCTTGGGGGTTCGTAGAGGTTCGCGGAGGTTCGCAGGACGAGAGGGCGGCAGTTCGCAGGACGAGAGGGGAGGTCAGCGAGGAACGCCGTGGCGTGGGTGCGCGCGCATGCGGCCGGGACGGCGGCGGTCCTGGCCGGGCCCGGGACCGATCAGGCCGGCCCTGAACAGTCCGTAGGTGATCCGCCGTTGCGCGGCCGCCTCCAGTTCGTCCCGCAGCGCGCCGTCACGCAGGACCGCTTCCGGACCCAGCAGTCCCTCGACCACGGCCAGCGCACCGGCGACATCACCGTGGACGAGGCGTTCGCGCACGCCGACGAGACAGTCCGGACGCCGGTGCGCCCGGTCGATCGCCTGGAGACAGGGCAGCGGAGTGCCGGTCAACGAGGCAAGCAGCTCCTCGCGCCGGATCTCGGCCGGGTCGTGGTCCAGTGGAGCCAGTACCCCGCCGACCAGACCGATCCGGTGCGTCGCCCCCCGGCACTCCACGAGCCGGGCTCGGCCGGCCCGGTCGGGAGGCCCGCCCGGTACGGGCGCCGCGTGCTCCGCTCCGACGTGCTCCGGTACGCCGTACTCCGGTACGCCGTACTCCGGTACGCCGTACTCCGGTACGCCGTGCTCCGGTACGAGCGCCGAGGCGACCAGCGGGTGCAGTCGCTCGGCCTCGATCGCTCCCGTACGGATCAACTCCAGGTCGGGCAGCACCCAGGTCGCCGCGTCGGGCAGTACCGGCAGCGAGGCGACACAGCCCGTCGCACTGCGCAGGACAGGCCGCGCGTCGCGGAGTTCGTCCTCCTCGGCCCGATCCAGGACGAGCCGCCGCCCGGACCCGAGCCGCACCAGGACGGAACCGGCGGTCCGCCCCTCCGCCCGCAGCACGATCCCCGCCTCGGCCGCCCACCGGTCCACGGCACAGCCGGGCCCCGGCGGTTCCGTGCCCCGCACGGGCGGGTCCGGGGTGGGCGGGTCGTCCCCGGGCGGTCGATCGGCGCCGCACCGGACCCGCAGCTCACCCGTTCTGCGCGCGTCCCACAGGTGGCGGTGCAGGTCGAGGCGGAACCGCCGGTCGGGACGCGGATGCGGATGACGGCGGTCACCCCCCACCGAGCCGGACGCGTCCCACAGCGCGAGGCTGAACCGCTGCCCGGCATCCGCCCAGGCGGGTGGGGTCCGCACCACGAGGTGCACGGGCCACCGGGTGTCGCCTCGCCCGGCACCTCCGACGGCGTCGGCCTCGTACCGCGCGAGGGAGACCGTCACCCCCGGCCGCAGCAGGCCGTCGGGCGCGATCCTTGGCAGGTGCCATCGCAGCAGGTCGGGCGCCAGGTGACGGAGATCGGCCCGGAGCAGGGACACAAAGGCTCGACCGTACGCCCGCGCCACGGCACGAAGGTCGAGATCAACGTCGATACCCGCGGCGGCACATGCCCCCGCCCAGTCCCCGGCACGGCGGCGGACGGTCGCGGTCTCGATCATGGAGGCCGGCACGGCGAACTCGCGCACGCGCAGCCAGAAGGAAAGTCGGGAATCCTCGTTCGCGATCCGAGTGAGCATCAGCACTCACCTTGCGCGGACGTGGCCCCCGATCTGTCTACAGAAGAAGTAGTCATCGCCGGGGAGCATAGCCCTCCGGCGACGATCTGCCCATCGGATATCGCCGGACGGGTCCCGCTTCCGTGATGGGGGAGGATGCGGCCCACACCAACCAAGGAAAGCGAGTGCCGTGATGACGGAACCTGCCCCGGTGGACCTGATCCACCTCGCGGATGCGGACGGGAACCGCTGCATCGTGCGCGTCACCGGGCGCTTTCAGCCGGGCGTGCTGACCGGACACGACATTCTGCGCGCCGACGTGCTCGCGACCGCGAGCTTCGTCGATGCCCGACTGGACCTCCACCTGTTCCCGCGGGACCTCGACACCTGGCAGCGGGAACTGTCCGGCCTCGCCCCGGGGCGAGGAGCCGGCCTCGGCGGAGACCGTGGTCTGCGCCTCGACCTCCACCTGCATGAGGAGGGACTGCTGTCCGTGTCCGTCCATGACCCGGACCGGCTCACCACGCTCCTGGGCATCAGTCCCGGAGGCGACTGGATCGGCGAACACCAGGAGCGTCTGGAACAGGTCAGGCGGACCTGGCCCGGTGAAGTCGTCGAGACGTCCCCCATGGTCTACGAGTGGAGCCCCGACCGCCGACGCGGAGACGGGCCCCCTCACGCCCCGGTACCGGTCCGGCGCCCGGCGGGAGAGGGACCTTGAGCTAGCCGTGGCGGGCCCGCAACTCGTGAGTGCCGGCGGCGGAGCACGGCACCGAGGCGCCGGCGTCCCCCCGCCGGCGCCTCGGGCGAGCGGTTACCGCAACAGCACCCCCGCCCCCTCCACCGCATCCTCCGACGGCACCTCCAGCAGACCCAACTCCGCGCCGGAAGCCAGGAGTCGGTGGGCCGGGAGGATGCGGACCGTGTAGCCGTAGGGTCCGGTGCGGTCCAGGGACAGGGGGCCCTCGTAGAGCCAGCGGCCGTCCAGGTCCGGGCCGCCGGACGGTTTCAGGGGGACCGTCGACGCGTCCGTGATGCGGTCCTGCTCGTCCACCCGACCCGAGACGGCCTGCACCTCGACGTCGTCGGGGGTGAGGTCGCCGAGGCCGACGCGGACCCGCAGCGCGAGGGTGGTGCCGAGCTCGGCGGTGGTGGTGGCCACCGACGTCTCGACGTGGTCCACCTGCACCGCGTGCCAGGCCGAGCGCACCCGCTGCTTCCAGCGGGCGAGTTCCCGGGCGGTGTCGGGGGTCATCGACCGGTGCGCGTGGGCGGCCGGCGTGTAGAGCCGTTCGACGTACTCGCGGACCATGCGTCCCGCCAGCACCTTCGGGCCCAGCAGGGTGAGGGTCTGGCGGACCATCTCGATCCAGCGGTCGGGCAGGCCCGCCTGGCCGCGTTCGTAGAAGCGGGGGGTGATGCGCTGTTCGAGGAGGTCGTAGAGGGCCGCCGCCTCGATGTCGTCGCGGTGGTCGGGGTCGGTGCCGGCGCCGTCGGCGGTGGGGATCGCCCAGCCGAAGTCGGGCTGGAACCACTCGTCCCACCAGCCGTCCAGGACGGAGAGGTTGAGACAGCCGTTGAGCGCCGCCTTCATCCCCGAAGTACCGCAGGCCTCCAGGGGGCGAAGGGGGTTGTTGAGCCAGATGTCGCAGCCGGGGTACAGCTTCTGGGCCATCGCCATGCCGTAGTCGGGCAGGAAGACCAGGCGGTGCCGGACGCGCGGGTCGTCGGCGAACCGGACCAGTTCCTGGACCAGGCGTTTGCCGCCGTCGTCCGCGGGGTGCGCCTTGCCCGCGACGACGATCTGGATCGGCCGCTCCGCGTGCAGCAGCAGGTCCATCAGCCGGTCGCGGTCCCGCAGCATCAGCGTCAGCCGCTTGTACGAGGGGACCCTGCGCGCGAAGCCGATGGTGAGGACGTCCGGATCCAGAACGCCGTCGATCCAGCCCAACTCGGCCGTTCCCGCGCCGCGTTGGCGCCAGGAGGCGCGCAGCCGCTCCCGCACCTCCACCACCAGCTGCTCGCGCAGATCGCGGCGCAGCTCCCAGATGTCCTGGTCGGGGATGTCGGCGACGGCGTCCCAGCGGTCGGAGCCGCCGACGCTCAGGGCGTCCTCGGCCCGCCCGGAGCCGAACTGGCGGGCGCCGAGCCGCAGGACCTCCGGGGCCACCCAGGTCGGGGCGTGCACACCGTTGGTGACGGAGGTGATCGGCACCTCCTCCGGGTCGAAGCCGGGCCACAGACCGGAGAACATCTCCCTGCTCACCTGGCCGTGCAGCAGGGACACGCCGTTGGCGCGCTGCGCCAGCCGCAGGCCCATCACGGCCATGTTGAAGAGGTTCGGCTCGCCGCCCGGGTAGGTCTCCATGCCCAGCCGCAGGATGCGGTCGACGTCCATGCGCGGGAGCTCGGCCTGGGGGCCGAAGTGGCGGGCGACCAGCTCACGGTCGAAGCGGTCGATGCCGGCCGGGACGGGGGTGTGGGTGGTGAAGACCGTGCCGGCCCGGACGGCTTCGAGGGCGGAGTCGAAGTCCGACCCGGTGTCGCAGAGTTCGGCGATCCGCTCCAGGCCAAGGAAGCCCGCGTGGCCCTCGTTGGTGTGGAAGACCTCGGGCGATGCGTGGCCGGTCAGCCGGCAGTACGTGCGGACCGCCCGGACACCTCCTATGCCCAGCAGCATCTCCTGGAGCAGCCGGTGCTCGCTGCCACCGCCGTAGAGCCGGTCGGTCACCCCGCGTTCGCCGAGGTCGTTCTCCTCGACGTCCGAATCGAGCATGAGCAGCGGGACCCGGCCGACCTGGGCCAGCCAGACCCGGGCGTGCAGCTGTTTCCCGGCGGGGAGGGCGAGCGAGATCTGCGCGGGGGTGCCGTCGTCCTCCTTCAGGAGGGTCACCGGCAGTTCGTTGGGGTCGAGGACCGGATAGTGCTCCTGCTGCCAGCCGTCCCGGGAGAGCGACTGGCGGAAGTAGCCGTGCCGGTAGAGCAGCCCCACGCCGATCAGCGGGACACCCAGGTCGCTGGCCGCCTTCAGGTGGTCGCCGGCCAGGATGCCGAGACCGCCGGAGTACTGGGGCAGCGCGGCCGTGACGCCGAACTCGGGTGAGAAGTAGGCGACGGCGGCGGGCAGCCCGGCGGTACGGGGCCGGGTCTGGTACCAGCGGTCGCCGGTCATGTAGTCGTGCAGGTCGTCGGCGGCGGCACTCAGCCGGCGCAGGAAGCGGCGGTCACCGGCGAGCTCGGTGAGGCGTGCCGGACGCAGGCCGCCCAGGAGTCTCACCGGATCGCTGTCCGAGACGGCCCAGCGCTCGGGGTCGACGGACTGGAAGAGGTCGCGGGTCTCCGCGTGCCAGGACCAGCGCAGGTTGCGTGCCAGATCGCTGAGTGGCCGGAGGGGTTCGGGGAGGAGGGGTCGGACGGTGAATCGACGGATCGCCTTCACATTCCACCTCGGCGTGCGTGAGGAAGAGACGCACGGCGGTGTGCGTCCACGTCGCCTACGAAGGTACCGGCGTCGGCGCGGGCCTCGCTGAGGGCTGGCCGCCCGGGGAGGCTCGCTTTTCGGCCCGACCCGCGACAACGGGCCGAAACCCTGTTTCGTCCCGGTAGGCCACCTTGTGGCCTTTCGCCCCGCACGAGAGGCTGCCCAGTGGCGTACCCGGTGAAGTCGGACGAGTCGGCGGAGCCGTCGTGCGCCGAGTCGAGGAGGGGAACTCGAACCATGGCACGGACGCGAAGGCGGCGTCTGCGCCGGGTGGGGGGTCTGACCGCGGTCGTCACGAGCGTGGTCCTTTCGGCCGTCACCCTGCCCGCGCACGCCGCACCGGAGGGGAAGATACTCGGCGCCGGTCTGCCCGGTTCCGTCGGCGGGAGCTATCTGGTGACGCTGCGGGAGGGCACCGCCGCGGCGTCGAAGGCCGGGCGCGATCTCGTCGGTTCGTACGGGACGAGCGTCAGCCGGACCTACGACACGGTCCTCAACGGGTTCGCCGTCGAGGCCGACGAGAGACAGGCCCGGCGCCTCGCGGCCGATCCGCGAGTGGCCTCCGTGGTCCAGGACACCAGGGTGACGCTGGATACGGCCGGGGTCACGAAGTATCCGCCGTCCTGGGGGCTGGATCGCGTCGACCAGCCGGGCCGGACGCTGGACAACAGCTACAACTGGCCGAATTCGGCGGGCGCCGGGGTCACCGTGTACGTGATCGACACCGGCATCCGCGTCACGCACACCGACTTCGGCGGCCGGGCCGGCTACGGCTGGGACTTCGTCGGAGGTGACCGTGTCGCCGCCGACGGCAACGGCCACGGCACGCATGTCGCCGGCACCGTCGCGGGCACGCGTCTCGGCATCGCCAAGAAGGCCAGGGTGGTCGCGGTACGGGTGCTCGACGACGCCGGTGCGGGCACCACCGCACAGGCCATCGCGGGCATCGACTGGGTCACCCGGCACGCCCACCGGCCCGCGGTCGCCAATCTCAGCCTGGGCGGCGGCTACAACGCGGCGCTGGACGCGGCCGTCCGCGCCTCCATCCGGTCCGGTGTCACCTACACCGTCGCCGCCGGCAACCTGGGACAACCGGCCGCCCTGCACTCACCGGCCGACGTACGGGAGGCCCTCACGGTCGGCGCCACCGACCGGCGGGACGCCAGGGCGGGCTTCTCCAACTACGGTTCGGCTCTCGACCTGTTCGCGCCGGGGGTGGCGATCACCTCCGCCTCGTCCACGAGCGACACCGGCCGGGTGACCCACTCCGGTACGTCGATGGCGGCGCCGCACGCGGCAGGGGCCGCCGCGCTCCATCTCGCCGACCACCCGAGGGCCACGCCCGCTCAAGTGGCGCGGGCGCTGGTCGCCGGGGCGGCGAACGGCAAGGTTTCCGGCCGGGGGCCCGGTTCGCCGAACAAACTCCTCCAGGTTCCACCGTTCACCTGACGGGGCTCCGAGGCCGGCTCCGTTCCCCCGGAACGGGGCCGGTCTTGTGCGTTGACAAACGCACGGGTAGTTAACAACGTGCCGGATTGCTCACCCGAATAGGGTGGAAGGCTCCTCCGGTACTCCCCCGCAGGACCCCCTCCCCACCACATCCATCCGCCTACCCCCCGTTGATGCGGACAGGAGCGGTCATGCCAGCAAGGCACCACCCGTCATCACCCCCGACGCCTCGCACCAAGAACGGCAAGAGCGACAGGAACGCCAAGAGCACCGACGGCCTTGGCAACGCCGCGAGGGACACCGCCGTCCCGGTGCTCACGCCCGCACCCGGTCCGCCCGCCCCGGAGCGATCCTCCTGGGGCGGCGACACCACCGCCGTCGGGCGCATACCCGTCCTGGACGTCCGCCCGTTCGTCCGGCAGGGCCGCCGGCCCGCCAAGGCGGTCACGGGCGAGACGTTCGAGGTCTCGGCGACCGTGTTCCGCGAAGGGCACGACGCCGTCGCCGCCAACGTCGTCCTGCGGGACCCGGACGGCAACCCGGGCCCCTGGACGCCGATGCGTGAACTCGCCCCGGGCACCGACCGCTGGGGCGCGGACGTCACGCCGGACGCCACGGGCCACTGGACGTACACCGTGGAGGCCTGGAGCGACCCGGTCGCCACCTGGCGGCACCACGCAGGCATCAAGATCCCCGCGGGAATGGACACCGAGCTGGTCCTGGAAGAGGGCGCGCGGCTGTACGAACGGGCGGCCGGCGGAGTGCCGGAGGGCCCCGAGCGCACGGTGGTGCTGGCGGCGGCCGAGGCGCTGCGCGACGAGTCCCGCCCGGCCGTCTCCCGGCTGGCGGCGGCGCTGACACCGGAGGTCGGCGCCGTGCTCGGCCGCCATCCGCTGCGGGAGCTGGTGACCGCGTCCGAGCCGCTGCCGCTGCTGGTCGAGCGGGAACGCGCCCTG
>NZ_LMEQ01000004.1:0-241947 GCF_001426425.1 Streptomyces sp. Root1310
AGGCGGCGACCTTGAGGCGAGGCGTCACACCGCAAACCCGGCTACGACCCCGCAGAGCTGTTCATGGATCCCCTGGATCCCTACGTGAAGGTCAAGGCGGCGGGTGCGCTCGCCCGCAAGAAGCTCGGCCTGCGCTACCGCATGGCGGTGGTGCCCCTCGATCCGTCACCTGTCCGCGGCAGTCACGGCCGCCTTCCCGCGAGCGACGACGACGGTCCGCTCCTCATCTGCTCCACCCCCCGTTCGCTCGGCGACCGCGTAGCGGCCACCGACGTGAAAGCACTGCTGCTCCAACTGGCCGGTCTGCGCCGACTGGTTGCCGACTGATCACAAGTGAAGCACTCGCCACTGACAACGCCCTCCGATCCCGAGGAGTTCCAGACATGAGCCGCATCTCCGACATCGACCCCGAACTCACCCACCGCCTGACCAGACGAGGCATGCTCGGCGTCGCCGCGGGAGCCACCGCGGCCGCACTGCTGGGAGCCGCCGCCTCACCCGCCGGCGCGGCACCCGCCACCGGCATCGACGCCTCCACCACCGGCCGCGGCCGTCCCGTCCTGCCCCCCGGCCGGCTCGGCATCCAGCTCTACAGCCTGCGGGACAAGGTCTCGACGCTGGGCTTCGCCCCCGTCTTCGCCGAGTTGGAGAAGTACGGGTACGACGAGGTCGAGTTCGCCGGCTACACCCAGGGCTCCGCGGGCCCCCTCACCCTTGCCCAGCTCAAGCGGCTGGCGCGCGACCACGGACTGACGCCGATCGGCAGCCACGTCGGCTACTACGCCGCCGACCCGAACGCCTACACCTTCGCCCAGAACCTCACCAAGGTCCTGGACGACGCCCAGGCCCTCGGCCTCAGGCACATCGGCACCGCCTCCGGACCCTTCCGCTACGGCTCCACCGTCGACGCGTGGAAGCGGGCGGCCGAGGAGTTCAACACGTACGGAGCGGCGGCGCGGGCCCGCGGCATGAAGTTCTACCAGCACAACCACTCCGACGAATTCGGCTTCGCGACCGACAACCCCAAGGTCCGGCTGTACGACGTACTGCTCGCCGAGACCGACCCCGACCTGGTGTTCCTGGAGATGGACATCTTCTGGGCGTACGCGGGCCAGTTCCGTTTCTCGAAGCGGCCCGACGGCAGCGCGGCGCCCTTCGAGCCGCTGGACTACGTACTGAGGCAGCCGCATCGCTATCCGCTCTTCCACGTCAAGGACGGCGTCAGCGACCCCTCGAACGAGTTCGGATACCGGATGACCGACGTCGGGGACGGCGACATCGACTACCAGCGGTTCATCTCCGCCGTGACCCGGCTGCGCGGTGAGCGGTCGGCCCACCACTGGCAGGCCGAGCACGACAACCCGGTCGAGTCGTTCGCCTTCGCGCGGAAGTCGAGCGCACACCTGCACTCGTTGCGCGAGAAGTGCTGAGCACCCGGCACCGCCTGCGCTGACCGGGCGCACGCGCGCGTGGAGGCCCACCCCGGCAGATGACGGGGTGGGCCTCCACGCGCGCGTGCGTCGTCAGCCCGCGGGCCGGGGCCGGGCAGCCGGGGCCACTCGCCCCTGACATCACCCGCCGGATCACGCCGAAGCGCGCGAGTCCCGGGACGACGGTCACGAAGAGCTGTCGGGCGCGAGGGGATCCGCCGTCGTGTCAGGCCGACTCCTCGCCGAGCGGATGCGGGTTGGGGACGATGCGACGAGCGGCCGTCGGCCTGCCCGGGGCCTTCAGGAAGAGCGCCAGTACCGCGGAGGCGAGCCCGATGCCGCCCGCCAGGACGAACGCGCCCTCGTAGTCCCACGCGCCGACCACGATCGAGCCGACTCCGGAGCCCACGAGGCCCGAGATGAGCTTGGAGCTGTAGACCATGCCGTAGTTGCTGGCGTTGTTGTTCTCACCGAAGTAGTCGGCCGTCATCGCGGCGAACAGCGGGAAGATCGCGCCGCCCCCGAAGCCGGAGACCATGGAGCAGAACAGGAAGAACGGCATGCTGCCCATCTGGCCGGAGACCAGCACACCGAACTGTGCGGTACCGAGCACCAGGCAGACGATGATCAGGGTGTGACGGCGTCCGTACCGGTCGGAGATCCAGCCGATGATGCCGCGCCCGGTGCCGTTGACGATCGCCTTCAGGGACATGGCCGTGGCCACGATCCCTCCGGCGAAGCCCATGTCCTTGCCGAACGGCACCTGGAAGGCGATGCCGAAGATGTTGATCCCGGCCGTGCACAGCAGACAGAACCACATCATCCACAGGACGGGGGTACGCGCCGCCTCCTTGGGCGTGTACTGCTTCACCGCCGGCGGGTTCTTCTGCAGTGCCCGGCGGATCTTCGGGTCGTCGGTGAGCCTGAGCGGGTCGACGTGCGCGGGCCACCAGTTCTTCGGCGGATCCTTGAAGAACCACCCCGCGAACGCCACGACGGTGCAGCAGGTGAGGCCCACCATCACCAGCACGCCCTTGTAGTTGCTCAGGTCCATGTATGACGTGAACAGGAACACGAAGGGCACCGAGCCGTAGGCGAAACCGCCGTTGACCATGCCGGTCTTGCCGCCCTTGCGCTCCGGGTACCACTTGCCGACCATGTTCACGCAGGTCGCGTAGACGAGACCGGCGCCGATGCCGCTGCACATGCCGAAGCCGAGATAGGCGACGGCGACGTGCGGCGCGTACGCGAGGGACAGATAGCCGAGGACCGTGCCCAGCGCGCCGAGCATCATCGCGTACCGCGCGGGCAGCCTGCCGCTCTCCCGCAGCTGCCCGGCCGGGAAGGCCACGGCCGCCTGGAAGAACACCCAGACGCCCATCAGCCAGAAGATGTGCCCACTGCTCCACAGGTGGGCATCGTGCAGTGTGTCCTCGGCCGACGTGAACGCGTACTCCGAGGAGCTGATGCCCAGCATGCCCATCCAGGGAAAGAGCACCATGGTCCAGCGTGGTCGCCCCATGATGTCCCGGTCGCTCTCGCCGATCCGGTACACACGGCCGTTGCGGTCCGTCACCTCCCGGTAGGGGAGGGACGGGGAGTAGTCGGTGGTTGTCATCGCTCAGCACCCCTTGCGTCGAAAGTTCTGGCCAGCGCCCCCTGTCCAATGCCTTTCGTGTGCGCTCGGGACCCGGGCCGGCCGACGCGCACCGTCGGCCGGCCCTGCGCCTGGGTCACGTCATGAACCGCCCCCCAACAGTCCCGCCGCACGCGCCCACCGGTACTTGGCGCCGAGCACCGCCACCGGCCGCTCGGTCGTGTACGGGTAGGCCACGACGCCTCGTTCGTAGAGGTACTGGCAGGCCTCCTCGACCTCGACGTCACCCGCGAGCGACGCCACGACGGGCTTCTCCACGCCGCGTTCGCGGAACTCGCCCACCACGCGCGCGGTGAGCTCCGCGAAGACCATCGGGGGAGTGACGATCGTGTGCCAGTAGCCGAGCACCAGCGCGTGGACACGCGGATCCTCCAGCCCCAGCCGGATGGTCGCCTCGTACGTCGACGGCGGCTCGCCCCCGGTGATGTCGACCGGGTTGCCCGCCGCCCCGAAGGGCGGGATGAACGCGCGGAACGCCGTGTCCAGGTCCGGCGGGATCTCCATCAGGGTGAGGCCGTTGTCGGTCACGGCGTCCGACAGCAGCACTCCGCTGCCGCCCGCGCCCGTGATGATCACGACGTTGTCGCCCTTGGGGGTGGGCAGCACCGGCAACCCGCGCGCGTACTCCAGCATGTCGTTCAGCCCCGGCGCCCTGATGACGCCCGCCTGGCGGAGGATGTCGTCGTAGACGGCGTCGTCGCCCGCGAGTGCCCCGGTGTGCGAGCCGGCCGCCCTCGCGCCCGCCGCCGTACGGCCCGCCTTGAGGACGACGATCGGCTTCCTCGGCACGGTCGCCCGCGCGGCCTCGACGAAGGCACGGCCGTCCTTGAGGTCCTCCAGGTGCATCGCGATGCAGTCGGTGTGCGGGTCCTCGCCGAACCAGGTCAGCAGGTCGTCCTCGTCGAGGTCCGACTTGTTGCCGAGTCCGACGATGGCCGACACGCCCGTCTTCGTGGTGCGCGCGAAGCCCAGGACGGCCATCCCGATGCCACCGGACTGCGAGGTCAGCGCGACCCCGCCCTTGACGTCGTACGGCGTGCAGAACGTGGCGCACAGGTCCTGCCAGGTCGAGTAGTAGCCGTAGATGTTCGGCCCGAGCAGCCGGACGCCGTAGCGCTCGCCGATGGCCACGATCTCCTCCTGGAGGGCGTGTTCGCCGGTCTCCGCGAAGCCCGAGGGGATCAGCACCGCGTTGGGGATCCCCTTGCGTCCCACCTCCTCCAGGGCCGAGGCCACGAACTTGGCGGGTATCGCGAAGACCGCCACATCCACCTCTCCGGGAACGTCGGTGACACTCTTGTACGCCTTGCGGCCCAAGATGTCATCGGCCCGGGGATTCACCGGATGGATGTCCCCGGCGAAACCGCCGTCGACGAGGTTGCGCATCACCGAGTTGCCGATCTTGCCCTGCTCGTTGGAGGCACCGATCACGGCGACGGAGCGCGGCTCCATCAGACGGCGCATCGACGTGAGGATCTCCGCGCGCGTGTGGCGTCGGCGCGCCGTGACCGGCGTGTCGGACAGGATCACGCGGATGTCCGCGGCGACCGCGCCCTCTGCCGTGGCGATCACCGGGTTGAGATCCACCTCGGCGATCTCCGGGAAGTCCGCGACCAGCCGGGACACCCGGCGGATCTGCTCGGCCACGGCCCACCGGTCCACCCCGGCCTGCCCGCGCACGCCGCGCAGGATCTCCGCCGCCCGGATCGAGTCCAGCATGGACAGCGCCTCGTCGGCGTCCACCGGAGCCAGCCGGAAGGTGACGTCCTTGAGCACCTCGACGAGCACCCCGCCGAGCCCGAACGCCACGACCTTGCCGAACGTCGGATCCGTGACCGCCCCGACGATGACCTCCTGTCCGGGCGGCAGCAGTTCCTGGATCTGTACGCCCTCGACCCTGGCCCCGGCGTCGTACCCGCGCGCGTTCTCGACGATCCGGTGGAACGCCGCCCGTACGTCCGAGGCGCCCTCCACCCCCACGATCACTCCGCCGGCGTCGGTCTTGTGCAGGATGTCCGGCGAGACGATCTTCATCACGACGGGACCCCCGAAGCGCGCCGCGTACGCGACGGCCTCCTCGACGTCCCTCGCCAGCTCCTCGCCGGGTACGGCGATCCCGTACGCGTCGGCGATCACCTTGCCCTCGGGCGCGGTCAGCGCGGTCCGGCCTTCGGACCGCACCGCGTCGAGCAGCGCACGCACCCTGAGCATCCGGTCCTCGGCCATCACGTCAGATCACCCCGTTCGACTTGAGCAGGCGCAGCTCCTCGTCCCCGAGGCCGAGTTCGCCGACGTAGACCTCCTCGTTGTGCTGGCCGAGCAGCGGTGAGCCGGTCACCTCGACGGGGGAGTCGGAGAGCTTCAGGGGGCTGCCCACGGTCACGAACTCGCCACGCCGCGGGTGCGCGACACGGACCACCATCTCGTTGGCGACCAGCGACTCGTCCTCGATGATCTCCTTGGTGGACAGGATCGGCCCGCACGGGATGTTGTGGCCGTTGAGCCTCTCCAGCACCTCCCACTTGGGCAGCGTCGAGGACCATTCCTCGATCAGCTGGAACATCTTGCCGAGCTTGGGCAGCCGGGCCTCGGGCGTCGCCCACTCGGGGTCGTCGGCCAGCTCGGGCCGGCCGATCAGCTCACTGAGCGGCTGCCAGCCGACGGGCTGCACGATGACGTAGACGTAGTCGTTGGGGCCGCCCGGCGCGCACTTGACCGCCCAGCCGGGCTGGCCGCCGCCGGACGCGTTGCCGGAGCGGGGAACCTCGTCGCCGAAGTCGTCGTTGGGATATTCGGCGAGCGGTCCGTGTGCCAGGCGTTGCTGGTCCCGCAGTTTCACCCGGCACAGGTTGAGTACGGCGTGCTGCATGGCCACGTTGACCCGCTGCCCGCGCCCGGTGTTCTCCCGCTGGTACAGCGCCGCGAGGATCCCGGCCACGGCGTGCACACCCGTCCCCGAGTCCCCGATCTGGGCCCCCGTCGCCAGCGGTGGCCCGTCCTCGAAACCGGTGGTCGACATCGACCCGCCCATGGCCTGCGCGACGACCTCGTACGCCTTGAAGTTGGTGTACGGGCCGTCCCCGAACCCCTTGATGGAGGCGTAGACGATCCGCGGATTGATCTCCTGGATGCGGTCCCAGGTGAACCCCATGCGGTCGACCGCGCCGGGCCCGAAGTTCTCGACCATGACGTCGGAGCGGCGGATCAGCTCGGTGAGGATCTCCTTGCCGCGTTCGGTCTTGGTGTTGAGGGTGATGCTCCGCTTGTTGCAGTTGAGCATCGTGAAGTAGAGGGAGTCGACGTCCGGGAGGTCGCGCAACTGCTTGCGCGTGATGTCACCGGAGGGCGCCTCCAGCTTGACGACGTCCGCGCCGAGCCAGGCGAGCAGCTGGGTCGCGGACGGGCCCGACTGGACGTGCGTCATGTCGAGGACGCGGATGCCTTCGAGAGCCTTGGTCGCCGTTCCTGTCATCCCTGTCATCGGGGACACCTCACTTGTACATCGTCTGGTTCATCGTTCCGGGGGCGTACGCGTCGGGATCCACCCAGACGTTGATCAGCGAGGGCTTCCCGGACTCCCGGGCGCGCCGCAGGGCGGGGCCGATGTCGGCGGGGTCGCGCACCTCCTCGCCGTAACCGCCGAGCATCCGGGCGAACTGGTCGTAGTGGACGTCGCCGAGGGTGTTGCCGACCCGCTCGCGCTCCAGGCCGTACTTGGCGGCCTGGCCGTAACGGATCTGGTTCATGGAGGAGTTGTTGCCGACGATGCCGACGAAGGGGAGGTCGTAGCGCACGAGGGTCTCGAAGTCCCAGCCGGTGAGCGAGAACGCGCCGTCGCCGAACAGGGCGACGACCTCCTTGTCGGGCCGTGCCTGCTTGGCCGCCAGCACGAACGGCACGCCGACGCCGAGGGTGCCCAGCGGCCCCGGGTCCATCCAGTGGCCCGGCGACTTGGGCTGCACGACCTGACCGGAGAAGGTGACGATGTCGCCGCCGTCGCCGATGTAGATCGAGTCCTCGGTGAGGAAGTCGTTGATCTCGCCGACGAGGCGGTAGGGGTGGATGGGCGAGGCGTCCGACCGCAGGTGCGGCAGCCGCTTCTCGATGGCGCTCTGCTCGGCCGCGCGCAGCTCGTCGAGCCACTCCTTGCGCTTGGACGCCCCTCCGTTGAGGCGCCCGGAAGCGGCCTCGGCCACCGACTTCAGGACCAGTGCGGCGTCGCCGACGATCCCGAGGTCGATGTCGCGGTTCTTGCCGACGGTGCGGTAGTCGAGGTCGATCTGGACGACCGTCGCGTCCGGCGACAGCCGCTTGCCGTACCCCATCCGGAAGTCGAAGGGCGTTCCGACGATCACGATGACGTCGGCGCCCGAGAAGGCGTAGCGGCGGGAGAGCTGGAAGTGGTGCGGGTCGCCGGGGGGCAGGGTGCCGCGGCCGGCGCCGTTCATGTAGGCGGGGATGTTCAGGGTGCGCACCAGATCGATGGCGGCTTCGGTGCCCCGGGTCGTCCACACCTGGCTGCCCAGCAGGATCGCGGGCTTCTCGGCGTGCACGAGCAGGTCGGCGAGCTTCTCGACCGCCTCGGGGTCGCCGGCCGAGCGGGTCGAGGCGCGATAGGCGCCCGGCCGCGGCACGCGGGCCTTCGCCACCGGCACCTTGGCGTCGAGGACATCGCGCGGGATCTCCAGGAAGGCGGGTCCGGGCGCGCCGTGGTAGCACTCGCGGAACGCCATCGACACCATGTCCGCCGCGCGCGCCGTGTCCGGCACCGCTGCCGCGAACTTGGTGATCGGCGTCATCATGTCGACGTGCGGCAGGTCCTGGAGGGAGCCCATCTTGTGCTGGGTGAGCGCTCCCTGGCCGCCGATCAGGAGCATCGGGGACTCCGCGCGGAACGCGTTGGCGACACCGGTGACGGCGTCGGTGGTACCGGGGCCGGCCGTGACGACCGCGCAGCCGGGCTTGCCGGTGATGCGCGCATAGCCGTCGGCGGCGTGGGCCGCGACCTGTTCGTGGCGTACGTCGACGACTTCTATGCCCTCGTCGACGCAGCCGTCGTAGATGTCGATGATGTGGCCGCCGCACAGGGTGTAGATGCGGTCGACCCCCTCGGCCTTGAGTGCCTTGGCAACGAGATGACCACCGGAGATCACGTCCTGGGTGTCGTCGGGCATGGCGAAGTCCCGTCCCTTCGTAGGGGGGTGGAAGGCTCTCCCGGTACATTGCATACAGTCGACGAATACTGTATGAAGCTTGTTATCCCGCATCCGGTGGGTGGTGTCCAGGGGGCGTGCGGCACTTTCGGTCATCGGAGTCCGGCCTCGCGAAGGCGGGGCGGTGGACTTCGGATTCGACTTCACAGACGGGATCCGAGATGGACCTGTACGAACACCAGGCAAGGGAACTCTTCGCGGACCACGGCATCCTGGTCCCCCGGGCCGAGGTCACCGACTCGCCCAAGGAGGCGCGCGCGATCGCTAGTCGGCTCGGTGGACGAGCAGTGGTGAAAGCCCAGGTCAAGACAGGTGGCCGAGGCAAGGCGGGCGGCGTCAGGATCGCCGCCGACCCGGCCGCGGCCGAACTGACGGCACGACAGATCCTGGGCATGGACATCAAGGGACACACGGTCGGTTCGGTGATGGTGGCCCAACCCGTCGACGTCGAGGCGGAGTTCTACGTGGCCTACGTGCTGGACCGCGTGGCCGGCCGTTTCCTCGCGATCGCCTCCGCCGAGGGGGGCACGGAGATCGAGGAGGTCGCCGCCACCCGGCCCGCGGCGGTCGCCCGCATCCCTGTCGATCCGGCGGAGGGCGTCACGTCGGCGCAGGCCGGCGAGATCGCCGCCGCGGCCGGACTGCCCGCGCAGACCGCGGACGTCCTCGTGCGGCTGTGGCAGGTGCTGATCCGGGAGGATGCCCTCCTCGTCGAGGTCAACCCGCTCGTCCGCACCCGGCAGGGGCAGATCCTCGCCCTCGACGGCAAGGTCACCCTGGACGACAACGCGTTCTTCCGGCAGTCACGTTGGGGCGCGGAGGCCACCGCGCACGGTGACCCGCTGGAGGCGGCGGCCGCTGCCAAGGGCCTCAACTACGTGAAACTGGACGGCGAGGTCGGCATCATCGGCAACGGCGCCGGACTCGTCATGTCGACCCTCGACGTCGTCGCCGGCTGCGGGGCCCGCCCGGCCGACTTCCTCGACATCGGCGGCGGCGCGTCCGCCGAGATCATGGCGGACGGGCTGTCGGTCGTCCTCTCCGACCCCGCCGTCAAGTCGGTCTTCGTCAACGTCTTCGGCGGTATCACCGCGTGCGACGCGGTCGCCGAAGGCATCGTGCGCGCTCTGGACACGGTACGGCTGACCAAGCCGCTCGTCGTCCGGCTCGACGGGAACAACGCGGCCCGGGGGCGGGCCATCCTCGACGCCCACCGGCATCCGCTCGTCCAGCAGGCCACCACCATGGACGGCGCCGCCCGCCGGGCCGCCGAACTCGCCACCGCAGTCTGAGGAGACGACGCCATGGCCATCTACCTCACCAAGGAGAGCAGGGTCCTCGTCCAGGGCATGACCGGTGCCGAGGGCATGAAGCACACCCGGCGCATGCTCGCGGCCGGCACCAACATCGTCGGCGGTGTCAACCCGCGCAAGGCGGGCCGGGCCGTCGACTTCGACGACCGTGCGGTGCCCGTCTTCGGGTCGGTCGTCGACGGTGTGCAGTCGACCGGCGCCGATGTCACCGTCGTCTTCGTGCCGCCCGCCTTCACCAAGGCCGCCGTCATCGAGGCGGCCGACGCGGGGATCGGCCTCACCGTCGTCATCACCGAGGGCGTCCCGGTCCACGACTCCGTCGCCTTCACCACCCATGCCGCCGCCCGCGGAACGCGCGTCATCGGCCCCAACTGCCCCGGCCTGATCACCCCCGGCCAGTGCGGCGCGGGCATCATCCCGGCCGACATCACCAAGCCGGGCCGCATCGGCCTGGTCTCCAAGTCCGGCACGCTCACCTACCAGCTCATGTACGAACTGCGGGACATCGGCTTCTCGACCTGCGTCGGCATCGGCGGCGACCCGGTGGTCGGCACCAGCCACATCGACTGCCTGACCGCCTTCGAGGAAGACCCCGACACCGAACTCGTCGTCCTCATCGGCGAGATCGGCGGCGACGCGGAGGAGCGAGCGGCCGCCCACATCCGCGCGCACGTCACGAAACCCGTCGTCGGCTACATCGCCGGCTTCACCGCGCCCGAGGGCAGGACCATGGGACACGCGGGCGCGATCGTCTCCGGCTCCTCGGGGACCGCGCAGGCGAAGAAGGCGGCACTGGAAGCGGCGGGGGTACGGGTGGGCGCCACACCGAGCGAGACCGCCCGTCTCGCCCTCACCGTCCTGGACGAAGGCGCCCGACGCCGCTGAAGCGTGCCGGCCGTCATCCCCCGGAGCCGTGCGCCCTGTGTGCGTGCTCCGTGGCCACGCACAACCGCCCCCGACCGTGCACCGAGAGCGGAGCAGCCCCATGCCGACCACCCTCACCCTCAGATCCGGCACGTCCTGGCCCGACGCCTGGCGGCGGTGCCTGGCCGTCGCCCCCGAGGCCTTCCGCGAGGACCGTGTCCTCAACCTCTGGAACGCGTCCTGGCAGGCCGACGGCCGGACGCTGCCGGCCACCAGCCCGGTCGACGGCACCCCCATCGCGGGTCCGCCGCGACTGGACGGGGACACCGCCCGGCAAGCCGTCCGCGCCGGTCTGGATCAGCACCGCGCCTGGCGGCACGTCCCGCTGGAGGAGCGGCGCGCCCGCATCGCGGCCACCCTCGACGCCCTCGCCGAACACCGCGAACTCCTCGCCCTGCTCCTGGTCTGGGAGATAGGCAAACCGTGGCGGCTCGCGCGGGCCGATGTCGACCGGGCCGTCGACGGCGTGCGGTGGTACGTCGACGGCATCGAACCCATGCTGGACGGGCGGGCCCCGCTGGACGGCCCGGTGTCCAACATCGCGAGCTGGAACTACCCGATGAGCGTGCTCGTCCACGCCATGCTGGTCCAGGCGCTGGCGGGCAACGCGGTCATCGCCAAGACGCCGACCGACGGCGGTGTCGCCTGTCTGACGCTGGCCTGTGCGCTCGCCGCACGCGAGGGCGTCCCGGTCACCCTCGTCAGCGGCAGCGGCGGCGAGCTGTCCCGGGCGCTGGTCCGGGCGCCCGAGATCGGCTGTGTCTCCTTCGTCGGCGGCCGCGACACCGGTGCCGCGGTGGCCACGGCCGTCGCCGACCTCGGCAAGCGACACGTACTCGAACAGGAAGGACTCAACACCTGGGGCATCTGGAACTACTCGGACTGGGACGCCCTCTCCGCGGTCGTGCCCAAGCTCTTCGACTACGGCAAACAACGGTGCACGGCGTATCCGCGCTTCGTCGTCCAGCGAACCCTGTTCGACGAGTTCCTGGCGGCCTACCTCCCGGCGGTGCGCACGCTGACCCTCGGGCACCCGCTGGCCGTGGAGAAGCGCGACGATCCGTATCCCCGGCTGGACTTCGGACCGGTGATCAACGCGGCCAAGGCCAAGGAACTGCACGACCAGATCGCCGAGGCCATCGACCGGGGCGCGGTCCCGCTGCACCGCGGCCGGCCGGCCGACGCCCGCTTCCTGCCCGGCCAGGACACCTCGGCCTACGTCCAGCCCGTCACGCTCCTCGGGCCACCGCCGTCCTCTCCGCTGCACCACGCGGAGCCGTTCGGCCCGGTCGACACCATCGTCCTGGTCGACACGGAGGCGGAGCTGCTGGCCGCCATGAACGCGTCCAACGGCGCACTCGTCGCCACCCTGTCCACGGACGACCGGAGCACCTACGAACGGCTGGCTCCGCAGATCCGCGCGTTCAAGGTCGGGCACGGCACGGCCCGCTCCCGGGGCGACCGCGACGAGCTCTTCGGCGGGTTCGGCGCGTCCTGGCGAGGCGCCTTCGTCGGCGGGGAGCTGCTGGTGCGCGCGGTGACACAGGGGCCGACGGGGGAGAGGCTGCCCGGGAACTTCCCGGACTACCAGCTGATGCCCTGACCACACGGCGGCCGGACGACCAGACGGCCGGACGACCAGACGGCCGGACGACAGACGGCCGGACGGCCGGACGGCCGGACGAGGCTGCGACGGCTCCTCGGCCGGCGGTCCGGCCGGCAGGCTTCGGCCGCCAGGCTTCGGCACCGACGGTGGCCCGGCCCAACCCGGTCGAACTCAGTCGCCGTCCTGGTCGTGCTCGCCGAAGAAGGAACGTTGTCGCTGGCCGGGGCGGCCGGGCGGCTCGGCGTCGATCGCACCACCGTGGCGGCGCTCGTCGACGGTCTGGAGGACCACGGTCTGGTGGAACGGCGGCGCAGCCCTCGAGACCGCCGCCGGAACACCGTCCGGCTCACGGCCGCCGGCCTGGTCTGCCCGGAGCGGGGCGAGGGGCGCGCCGGGCCGCGGAGCGCCGGTTCCCCGCCCCGCTGGTCGAGCAGGCGGCGGCCGCGCTGCTGCGGGCGCCGCGGAGGCTCGTCGTCGAGGAGCCGACGGTGAGGTGACCGCCCGGTCACCCGGTGTGAGGTGCCCGTACGGCCGTCCCGTCACCCGTGCGGCCAGCGGATATGCAGGTGAGACCCACTCCGAAACCTTGGTATTGTTGTGCCTGTCGCCGCGGGGAGAACTCACGCAGCGGCAACACCTGGTCCGGGTGGCGGAATGGCAGACGCGCTAGCTTGAGGTGCTAGTGCCCTTTATCGGGCGTGGGGGTTCAAGTCCCCCCTCGGACACTCTCACTCTCCGTATCGAACGGCTTCCGTTCGGTGAACGGTCAATTACCCGCATTCGGCGTATCGCCGGGTGCGGGTTTTGTTGTTTCCGTATCCCTTGCCTCCGGAATGTCGCGGAAGCCCGTTTATCGGTTGTCCTGTCGGGCTGTGTGTCCGCTCGCTCGACGGGGACGCTTCCCGGTCACTCCGCCGTTGCTCGCAGGTCCCGCTGACGATCCGTCAATGTTCACCTCCGTACGCCTATTGACGGTCTGTGACTCCATCTTGTGGTGATACGATCACGCTCGCTTGTAGAGCGGGCGGATGGGTGCAAGACGACATCTCCGACTACGGGGACAGTCCGGGCGGTCACCCGTCATTGCGGGCGGTCCGCCGGTCCACCCGCGTTGACGGGAATTCAGCAACTGGCCGTCAGTCGCCTGAAGAGAGTCTTATGACGCATTACATACAGAACCCGGTACTCTGGGCTCTCCTCGTGGCCGTACTCGCCGCCGTCGCCCTCATCGTTCGCCAGCGCAGGGCGGCGCGTGTCTTGAGGCAGGAGATCGCGGGGCTCAGGTCTCACTACTCCGCGTTGGAAAACGAGTACGCGCAATCCGTCGAGGCAGCTCAGGAACAAGCCGAAGAGGCTACGAAAACGGTCCTCAAGTCCGCGATGCGGACCCTTCAGGGCCTTGCCGCGGAACAGCAGTTGATTGTTTCCCGGCTGCAGAACAAATACGGCGAGTCGGTTATCCTCCAGGACCTTCTGGAGATCGACCACACGAACTCGCAGTTCGGCCGTCGAGCCCAGTCCATCGCGGTTCTCTGCGACGGCTGGCTGGGGCGCGCACGTGATGTCGCCTCCGTGTACGACGTGGTACGCAGCGCGCAGGGCAGGGTTCGCCACTACCGGCGGGTGGAAATCCTCTCGCAGGTCGACTTCGGCATCACGAGCCGTGCGGTCGAACCGGTCGCCCTGGCCCTCGCCGAACTGCTCGACAACGCGACGAGCTATTCCAGCCCGGACACCGTCGTCGAAATCAACATTCGTACCGTGCCCAAGGGTATTTGTATCGTCGTCGACGATGCGGGTGTCGGTATGAACGACGAAGAGCGCGCCCGTGCCGACAAACTCCTGTCGAGCGAGCGGGTCTCCGGTGTTTCCGCACTCGGCAACCCGCCGCAGTTCGGTTTCGCGGTGATCGGTGTGCTCAGCGAGCGCTTCGGCTTCGAGGTGTCGGTGGACTCCACCTCCCCCTACGGAGGCGTCCGGGCGGTCCTGCTCCTGCCGCACGACCTGCTCACCAACGCGCCCGAGCAGAAGGAGCCGGCTCCGGTCGTTCCCACCGTCGCCGCCACGGCCCGCAGCGGTCCCGAAGGCGGGCTCTCCACCAGCACCACCGCCGACGGCCTGCCGAAGCGGCGTCGCAAGCGGCCCATGGCCATCGTGCCCGGCAGCGCGTCCGCGTCCACTCCCGCCCGTTCGGGCGCCGAGACGGCGGCGATCATGGGTGCCTTCCAGCGGGGAACCCAGTCGGGCCGGGCCACGCCTGCGAGTCCCGCGGAAAAGTCGAGCAGCACCCGTGGTGCTGGCAGCGAAGGGCATGAGGTCTCGTGAACGACGATCTGTCATGGATGCTTGACAGCGCCTTGGAGATACCCGGGGCCCTGCACGCAGTCCTCATCTCCGCGGACGGCCTGCTGATGGCACGGACGCAGGACTTCGACAAGGACGACGCGGACCGGGTGGCCGCCGCGATGAGCGGGGTGCAGTCGCTCAGCCGCTCGCTGGCGTTCTTCTGCGAGGACCCGCAGATGGGGTGGCGGCAGACGCTGGTCGAGTTCGACGGGGGCTGGGTCTTCCTGATCTCCGCCGGTGAGGGGGCCTACCTCGGCGTCTCCGCCTCGCCGGACGTCGACATGGCGGACATCACCTTCCGGATGCAGCAACTCGTCGGCCAGCTCGGCAAGGCGCTGACGACACCGCCGCGCGAGAACCTCGGCGTGCGGTCATGAAGGGCTTCGACGAACTGGAGCCGCAGACGCCGGAGTTAGTGCGTCCGTACGTCATCACCAAGGGACGTGGGCTGCCCGACGAGGGGCAGCTCTCCCTCATCACCCTGGTCACGGCGGCCGCCGATCACGAGCAGCGGCCGACCCGGCTGTCCCCCGAGGAACAGAACCTGTTGGACCTGTGCTCGGCCGGCTACCTGTCGGTCGCCGAGATCGCCGGGCACACCCAACTACCCCTGGGCGTGGTGAAGATCCTCCTCGCCGCCCTCACCGAAGGCGGCTACCTCATCACGCGCCCGCCGGTACAGCGGGCTCCGCTCGCCGACCGGGACATCCTGGAGGAGGTGCTGAATGGTCTCAGGGCCAAGTTTGGATGAGCAGGCCTACGTCCGTGACGGGGCGACGCAGACGGCGGTGAAGATCCTCGTCGTGGGTCACTTCGCGGTCGGCAAGACCACGTTCATCGGAGCGATCTCCGAGATCCAGCCGCTGACCACCGAGGAGACGATGACGCGGGCAGCCGAGTCGGTCGACGACCTCAAGGGAGTCCAGGGCAAGACCACCACCACGGTCGCCATGGACTTCGGTCGTCTGACCATCAGCGACCGTGTCGTGCTGTATCTGTTCGGAACGCCGGGCCAGCAGCGTTTCGTGCAGATGTGGGAGGACATGGCACGCGGCGCCCTCGGCGCGCTGGTGCTCGTGGATCCCGAGCGGCTCGCGGACTCGTTCGCCGTGATCGACCTGATCGAGCAGTACGGACTCGACTACGCCATCGCCGTCAACCACTTCGACGGCGCCCCACTGCGGGACGAGACGGCTCTGCGCGACGCACTGGACCTCCTCGACGACACCCCCGTCGTCACCTGCGACGCGCGGGACGAGCGGTCGTCGGCCGACGCGCTGATCACCCTCGTCCGCCACCTCCAGGACCGCGCACACTAGGAGCAGACATGGACCAACCCACCGCACCCGTGCCCCCGCCCGGGTGCCCGGCGCATCAGGCCGGCGGCAGAGTGCCCCTGCACGGGCTGGAGTTCGCCGCCGACCCGCAGGCCTACTACAGCTACCTGCGCCACTTCGGGCCGACCGCGCCGGTCGAACTCGCTCCGGGTGTCGAGGCGACCCTCATCACGGACTACGCCGTCGCACTCCAACTGCTGCAGGACTCAGGCGCGTTCCGCAAGGACGCGCGCCGCTGGCGTGACCTCAACGAAGGACGGGTCCCCCCGGACAGCCCGGTCGCGCCCCTGCTGTCCTACCGGCCCAACGCCATGTTCAGTGACGGCGCCGAGCACCTGAGGCTCCGCCAGGCGATCACGGACAGCATGGCGCGCGTCGACACGCGCAAGCTCAGCCGGACCACGGAGCAGGTCTCCAACTACCTGATCTCGCAGTTCGGTTCGCGCGGCTCGGCCGACCTGCTCGGCGACTACGCCAAGCAGTTGCCGCTCTTCGTGTTCAACGAGCTGTTCGGCTGCACCGCCGACATCGGTGACCGCGTCGTGTTCGGCATCACCGGCATGTTCGACGGTGTGAACGCCGAGCAGGCGGTCGGGGTCATGTTCGGCGCCATCGGCGAACTGGTGGCGCTCAAGCGTGCCAAGCCGGGCGACGACGTGCCCTCCTGGCTGATGGAGCACCAGGCCAGGCTCACCGACGAGGAGCTGGTCCACCAGATCGCGCTCCTGCTGGTGGCCGGCAACGAGCCCCTGCGCAACCTCATCGGCAACACCCTGCACCGGCTGCTCACCCACGACGCGTACGCCGACCAGGGCGGTCTGATCGACGAGGCGATCGACGACACGCTGTGGGAGAACCCGCCCATGCAGAACCTCGCGCCGCACTACCCGGCGGCCGACATGGAGTTCGCGGGCCAGAAGCTGCACGCCGGCGACCTGCTCCTGGTCAGCTTCGCCGCGGCCAACACCGGCCCGGCACTGACGGCGGCCCGCAAGGCGGGCAGCAACCGCGCCCACCTGGCGTGGAGCGCGGGCCCGCACGCCTGCCCGTCCAAGGAGCCGGCCCGGCAGATCACCGTGACGGCCATCGAGAACCTGCTCAACAAGCTTCCGGACGTCGAACTCGCCGTACCGTCGGAGAGCCTGACCTGGCGGCCGGGTCCCTTCAACCGGGGTCTCACCGTGCTGCCCGCCAAGTTCACCCCGGTGCAGATCGCGCACAGGCCCGCCCCGACGCGCAAGGAAGCGCCTCTGCGCCAGGAGCCGGCCGCGACGGGTGGCAGGGGTGAACGCGGGGGTGTGTGGAGCCAGTTCCTCAACTGGCTGACGAGGTGATTCACGCAACACCCGTCAACTCTTCACCATCGCATGACGATTCAACCTCAGGGGTAGTGAGGAACGCGGCATTCCATGTTGCTCACACACCAGAGGAGGTGTCGTGGACCACATATCCACCGACGCCGTTTTCATACAACATCCGCCCCTTGTGCACCCCCTGATACCCGCCCCGCAAGGCGGGTATCTTCTTGCGCCCCTCCTCCCCCGAGGAGAGGCCCGATGACTGCCCTCGGTCCCGAAGCTCCGGGCACCACGGGCACTGCGGGCACTCCGGTCGCTCCGGTCGCTCCGGTCGCTCAGGAACCGGAGACGCTCGGCGCTCACGCGGCACGTCAGCTGCTGAGGCTGGGTGAGATCGCGGGGTTGTCCGGAGCCGACTCCAGAATCTACGCGCGAACACTCGTCGAGGCCCTGGGTGCCGTCGCGCAACGGCCCCTGGACCTGCCGCCGCCCAGCCGCAGCTTCCTCTCCGACGACCACACCCCGGTGGAGTTCTCCCTCTCCTGCGAACAGGGCGCGGCGCCGACGCTGCGCGTACTGCTGGAGCCGGGAGCCGGTGCCGGCGACCTGATCGAGAACGGCCGCACCGGCCTGCGGGTGCTGCGCGAGATGGGGCGGCGGTGGGGATTCACCACCGACCCGCTCGACGATCTCGCCGACCTGTTCTTCCCGTCCTCGCCCGAAGGGCCCCTGGCGCTGTGGTGCGCGCTGGAGCTGCGTCCCGGTGGAGTCCCCAAGGTCAAGGCCTATCTGAACCCCGCGGCATCCGGGGAGAAGCGCGCCGCCAAGACCGTAAGGAAGGCGCTGAGACGACTCGGGCACCGGGAGGCGTTCGACGCACTGCCCGAAGGCGACCGCCACCTGTTCTTCGCCCTGGACCTGGGTGACTGGGCGGAGCCACGGGTCAAGGTCTACCTCGCCCACCACGACCTGTCGGCCGCGCGGGCGTACACGCTGTCCCGCATGGACGGCGGACCCGGCCGTACGGAGATCGAGGAGTTCTTCCGCATCGTGGCCGGGCCCGGCACCGATGCCGACGCCGTCGGCTTCGGAGGCGGAGGCGGAGCGGGCGCCGGAGCCGGGGAGGGGGCCGGGGGAGGAGGGGAACCGCGGCCCGTTCGCCGGCCCGTCCAGACCTGCCATGCCTTCACCGACACGGGGACCGGCCTGCCGAGCGGATTCACCCTCTATGTCCCGGTGCGGGACCACGCGCGGCACGACGGTGAGTCCCTGGACCGGGCGACGGCGCTGCTCGGCCACTACGGGATCGACCCGGCACCGGTGCTGCGCGGCTCGGCGGCCGTCACCTCGCGGCGGCCGGAGGACGGTGTGGGACTGGTCGCCTACCTGGGCCTGGCACATCAGCGGGGACGTCCGCCCCGGGTCATGACCTATCTCTCCTCGGAGGCGTACGAGGTCCGGCCGCCGACGGCCGCGCTCCCGGCCGTGCCGCTGTCCGTCGCCCCGGCCCCTGTCTCTCGTCCTGTCTCGCCCCCTGTCCCGTCCACCGCCTCTCTGCCCGCCGCGGGCGTGACCGGACGGTAGGTGCCGCGGAACCCGCGGATCGGTGCCGTCCACGGTGTGCCGAGGACCCGTGGTGCAGCTCCCTGCAGTACACCTCCTGCAGTACACCTCCTGTAGAACAGCTCCTGTGGAACAGTTCCCGTAGCCACCGGCCCGCGTGGAACAGCGGCACCAGCACAACCTGCGGTACAACAGCACCGCGGAACAGCACCTCGGGGGGAGCCGTGCGCCGACGCTGTCGAACCGCTCCCCTCGTCCCACGAGAAGTGCACACGTGAGCCGCCCAGACCGCCCGGGCGGCCTCCCGACGCGGGGCATCGAATCCGATGCCCGCCTCCCGCCTTCACCGACGGTCCGTCACTCGTCGCGCAGTTCCTCCAGGTAGGGCGCCACATTGACCTGGATCGACGCGCCCTGCGTCTGGCCGTACTGGCCGGCGACGCCCCCCAGATATGTGCTGATCTCCTTGCGCATGACGTCCCGCTCCGGCAGGACCGCCTTGCCGGCGACGATCCGGGCGACCCAGCGTGCCTGGGCCTCGACGAGCCGGGTGACGGAGCCGTGCGGGCGTACCAGACCGATGAAGTGCAGGCCGGGATGGTCGGGCGCGACCACCCGCTTGTACAGCTCGACCGAACCCTGTGGACCGACCGGGCAGTCCGGCGGCAGGAAGGGATGGGCCATCCGGTACCCGGTGCAGTAGACGATCGCGTCGGCGGGCACGGACGTGCCGTCGGTGAAGACCACCCGGCCGTCGTCGACGAAGTCGATCGCCGGCTTGGGAACGACCCCGCCGTGACGTATGCGGGTGAGGATCTCGTCGGAGATGGTCACGGCGGAGGCGAACACCGGGTGGTCCGGCTCGGGCAGGCCGTAGTCCGAGAGCTTGCCGCGGGCGACGAGCAGGGCCTGCTCGATGAACCGGCGCTGCTCCGCCAGGGACATGTCCGTCCACCACGGGGCCTCGGCGACGTCGTCCAAGGGCATGCCGAAGAGCTGCTTGGGCAGGATGTGCAGGCCTCGGCGCACGGAGAGCACGGTCTGCGCGGCGTACCGGGAGAGGTCGGCGGCGATGTCCACCGCCGAGGCCCCGAGTCCCACGACGACGACCCGCTGTCCCGTGTAGTCGCTGCCGTCGCGGTAGTCCAATGCGTGGAGAATCGTTCCTTTGAAGGTCTCGGACCCCGGCGGGGCGGCGGGCAGGACCGGCTCGGTGTTGTGCCCCGACGCGACGATCACGTGGCTGAAGTCCCGTGTGGTGCACACGCCTTGGGAGTCCCGGCTGACGACCGTCCAGGAACCGTCGGCCGCCCGGCGCACCGACTCGACGGTCGTCTCCAGCTCGATGTGGTCCAGCAGGCCGGCCCACTCGGCGAACGAGCGCAGGTAGGCGGCGAGTTGGCTGTGCCGCGGGTAGACGGGATATCCGGCCGGCATGGGATGGTCCGCGTAACCGGTCAGCTGCTTGTTGGTGTTGAGGTGAAGCGACAGATAGCCGGGACCGCGTTCACCGGCCCCGGGCTGCCGCCAGAGCCCGCCGACGTCGGACGCCTGCTCGAGGCAGACGAAGTCGAGACCCTCGGACTTGAGGGCGTGTGCCGCGGCCAACCCGGACAGACCCGCACCGATCAGACACAGGCTCACACGTTCCCCCACGGAATCGACACCATCCTTTCGCACGGGCAAGTGAATGCCCGTTCGGCACTCCCTCCACGCGCCGCACGCCAGCGACAAGGATCACAGGCGGGATCCCGGGGCCGAGGTGGCGCGAGGAGGGGGGACGGGTAGAGGGGACGTCGTGGGGCGAGCCGCCCACTCCGGGGCGAGTCGCTACTCGCGAGCGGAGGCCCACAGCCCCCGCACATGCCCCAGATGGCGCGTCATGACCGCGCGCACGGCCCGTTCGTCGCGGGACAGCAGGGCGTCCAGCAACTCCAGGTGCTCTTCGGCGGAGGCGAGCAGACGGCCCGAGGCGGAGAGGGCGGTCAGGCCGTACAGGCGCGCCCGGCCGCGCAGTTCGCGGACGACCTCGACGAGATGGGCATTGCCGGCCAGGGCGAGCAGGCCCAGGTGGAACCGGGTGTCGGCCTCGACGTAGGCGATGAGGTCGCCCGCCACCGCCGCGGTGACGATCTCCCGGGCGGCCGGCCGCAGCGCCTCGAGGGACACCGGGTCGGCGGTCGTCGCCAGCGCCACCACCGTGGGGATCTCGATGAGCGCGCGGACGTGGGTGTACTCGTCCAACTGCCGGTCGGAGACCTCGGTGACCCGGAACCCCTTGTTCGGGACGGCATCGACCAGGCCTTCCTTCGCCAGGTCGAGCATCGCCTCGCGCACGGGTGTCGCCGAGACGCCGAACCGGGCGGCCAGGGCCGGCGCCGAGTACACCTCGCCGGGCAGCAGTTCACCCGCGATCAGCGCCGCCCGCAGGGCATCGGCGACCCGCTCGCGGTAGCTGCTCCGCCGACCGCCGAGCACGGGGAGGGTGGGCGCGGATGCCGATGCGGATGCGGATGTGGATGTGGAGGCGGTCGCCGAAGCGGGGGCCGGTGCCGGTGCGGATGGTGGTGCTTGGGTGACGGGTGTGACGGGTGCGCCGGGTTCGCCCGGTGGGGCGGACGCGGTGGGTGTCTGGCTGCTGGTGCGCCGGGTGGCGGCCATGGTGGGTCTCCTCGGTGCGGACTGTGCCATGTCACTCTCGACCTGAGCACTGTGCCATGTCATGTCTCACCGCTGCCTGCGGTGTCAGAGCACGAAGCCCGCCGGGAACGGGTCCGTCGGGTCCAGAAGGTACTGGGCCGTCCCCGTGATCCAGGCACGGCCGGTGAAACTGGGCAGCACCGCCGGGCGGCCGGCTACTTCCGTCGTGCCGAGGAGCCGGCCCGTGAAACGGGTGCCGATGAACGACTCGTTGACGAATTCGGTGTGCAACGGCAGTTCGCCCCGGGCGTGCAGCTGTGCCATGCGGGCGCTCGTCCCCGTGCCGCAGGGCGAGCGGTCGAACCAGCCGGGGTGGATGGCCATCGCGTGCCGGGAATGACGGGCGGTCGCACCGGGCGCGTACACGTGGACGTGGTGACAGCCGCGGATGGAGGGGTCTTCGGGGTGCACCGGCTCCTGCTCGGAGTTGATCACCTCCATGAGGGACAGGCCGGCGCGCAGGATGTCGTCCTTGCGCGCCCGCTCGAAGGGCAGCCCGAACTCCTCCAGCGGCAGGATCGCGTAGAAGTTGCCGCCGTACGCCAGGTCGTACGTCACGGTACGGCCGTCGGGCAGCGTCGCGCCGCGGTCCAGCGCGACGCTGAAGGAGGGGACGTTCCGCAAGGTCACGGACGTGGCCGCGCCGTGCTCGACCGTCACCTCGGCGACGACGGGCCCGGCCGGGGTGTCCAGGCGGATGGTGGTGACCGGTTCGACGACCTCGACCATGCCCGTCTCGACGAGCACCGTCGCCACCCCGATCGTGCCGTGCCCGCACATCGGCAGATAGCCCGAGACCTCGATGTAAAGGACTCCCCAGTCGCAGTCCGGCCGGGTGGACGGCTGGAGGATCGCACCGCTCATGGCGGAGTGCCCACGCGGCTCGTTCATCAGCAACTGTTTCACGTCGTCGCGGTGTTCGCGGAAATAGAGCCGCCGCTCGTTCATCGTCGCGCCGGGGACGGTGCCGATCCCCCCGGTGATCACCCGGGTGGGCATGCCCTCGGTGTGCGAGTCGACGGCGTGCAGGACGAGCTTGCTGCGCACGAAGTCCCCTTGTCTCTTTCGAGGTTGAACGGCTCGGTCATCACGCCAGACCGGCCGCGACGGCCTTCTCGGTCGCCGCGCGGACGGCCGCTTCGTGCTCCGGCGGCAGCGGGACCCGTGGTGGGCGGCAGCCCCCGCCGTGGCGCCCCACCACGTCCATCGAGAGTTTGATCGCCTGGACGAACTCCACCCGCGAGTCCCAGCGCAGCAGCGGGTGGAGCCGACGGTAGAGGGGGAGCGCGGTGGTGAGGTCACCGGCGACGGCCGCCCGGTACAGCTCCACCGAGGACTTCGGCAGTGCGTTCGGGTAACCGGCCACCCAGCCCCTGGCGCCCGCCACGGCCAGTTCCAGCAGTACATCGTCGGCGCCGATCAACAGGTCCAGGTCCGGAGCGAGTTCGGCGATCCGGTAGGCGCGGCGGACGTCGCCCGAGAACTCCTTGACGCCTTGCACGTGACCCTCGCCGTGCAGCCGCGCCAGCAACTCGGGGACGAGGTCGACCTTGGTGTCGATCGGGTTGTTGTACGCCACGACCGGCAGGCCCGCCGCGGCGACCTCCGCGTAGTGGGCCACGACGGCACGCTCGTCGGCGCGGTAGGCGTTGGGCGGGAGCAGCATCACCGCCGAGCAGCCCGCCTCGGCCGCCTGCTCGGTCCAACGGCGGGCCTCCGCCGAGCCGTAGGCGGCGACGCCGGGCATCACCCGCTCCCCGCCGATCGCGGCCACCGCGGTTTCCACCACCGTGGCGCGTTCCTCGGGCGTGAGCACCTGGTACTCGCCCAGGGAGCCGTTGGGCACGACGCCGTCACAGCCGTTCGCCACGAGCCAGGCGCAGTGCTCGGCGTACCGGTCGTAGTCGACGGAGAGGTCGTCGCGGAGCGGGAGCGCGGTGGCGACGAGGACGCCACGCCAGGGGCGGTGAGGGGAGGCGGCGGGAGCGGGGGGAGAGGCGGGGGCGGTCGAGTCGGGCATACGGTGAGTCATCCCTTCCGAATGTGCCGTGTGACATATCACTGAGGTGTCGGGGGATCGGCCGGAGAAGCCAGCACGCCCAGGGGCACGGGGCGGGCCAGCCATCGTCGTGCCGGAGTGAGCGCGCAGCCGGCGACGCCGGCCACTCCGGGCTCGCACACGCGGCCCTGGCACCAGCCCATGCCGGCCCGGGTCAGCAGTTTCACGGTGCGCAGGTCGCCCGCGCCGAGCGTGCCGACGGCCTCGCGGACGGCGCCGGCGGTGACCTCCTCGCAGCGGCACACGACCGTCTCGTCCGTGACCCGGTCCGTCCACAGATCGGGCCGGGCGGCGTAGGCGGCGTCCAGTGCCGCGAAGAACGACCGCAGCCTGGTGCGGGCCCGCGCGGCGGGGGCCCACTCCCGCGGGTCGGGGGCCGTGTCCGTCAGCCTGGCCGCCGCCGACCGTCCGGCGATGTGCCCCTCGGCGAGCGACAGCGTCGAGCCGCCGATCCCCGTGGTCTCGCCGGCGGCCCAGACGCCGGGGACGTCGGTGCGCTGTTCGTCGTCGACGCTCACACCCATTCCGTCGAGCCGACAGCCGAGCCCTTCCGCGAGGTCGGTGTGCGGCAGCAGACCGTGGCCCACCGCGAGGGTGTCGCAGACGACTCGTCGTTCCGTGCCGGGCGCCGGCCGGCCTTCCGGGTCCAGCGCGGCGACGGTGACGGACTCGAGCCGTTCGGTCCCGTGCGCCTCCAGCACCGCATGACGGACCATCACCACCACGCGATGACGCAGGAGTCGGGCCGCGTACCCGGCTCCCTCCGCCAGCTTCGCGGGAGCACCGGCCCAGGTCCGCGCCCGACGTGTGAAATCCCTGGGTCCGGCCGACTCCAGCAGGGCGACGACCTGAGCGCCCGCAGCCGCGAGACCGGTGGCGACGGGAAGCAGCAGGGGCCCCGTGCCGGCCACGACCGCGGTACGGCCGGGCAGTACGAGCCCGCCCTTCAGCAGCGCCTGGGCGCCGCCCGCGGTGACCACGCCGGGCAGTGTCCAGCCGGGGAACGGAAGGACCTTCTCGTATCCGCCGGTCGCCAGCAGCACCCCGTCGGCACGGACCGCTACGGACTCCTCCTGCTCCGGACCGATCAGCGCGTGCACGGTGAACCCACTCGACTGTCCCTCCACGCACCACACATGACGGTCACTCAGGTGCGTGACGCGGTCGGCGGCGAGCTGGGCGTCGAGCCCGGCGCGCAGTCGCTCCCAGGTGCGCCACTGGTGATGCAGGGTCTGTGGGCGTCGCGCGCCGAGGCCCCGGGCGGGCTGCCGGTAGAACTGTCCGCCCGCCTCGGCGGCGGAGTCGATCAGGATCACGCGCACGCCGCGGGCCGCGGCTGCCAGGGCGGCGGCGAGACCGGCCGGGCCCGCGCCGATCACCGCCAGTACCGGGCGATGTGCGGTCATCGTGGCCCCGCCCCCTCGTGCTCCGGCCCTTCGTGACCCGCTGCGTCGTTTCCGGCTTCCTCGTGGCCCGTCCCCGCCTGCGTGCGGATGTCCGCGCCCGGCACCGCCGCCACCAGGCAGGCCCGTCGGCCGGGGTGGCCGTCGACGGTCACCAGACAGTCGAAGCACACGCCGATCCCGCAGAAAACCCCGCGCGCGCGTCCCTCGCCCCTGGTGGTCCGCCAGGCCGTTACGCCGGACGCCCACAGAGCGGCGGCGATCGTCTGACCGGGCAGCGCCTCGATCTCCCGGCCGTCGAAGGTCAGAGTGAACGGGGCGCCGGGACGGGCGCGGGTCAGCTTCAGGGGATCCATGGCGCGGCCTCCTCGGCGAAGCGGTCAAGGCGGTCGGGACGGTCGAAGCGGTCGGGGCGCATCGGTGTCAGGTCCAGCTCAGGCCGTCGTCCGGTGAGCGTCTGCGCGATGAGGTGGCCGGTGCCGGTGGCGAGCCCGATGCCCGCCCCCTCGTGCCCGCAGGCGTGGAAGAGCCCGGGCACACGGGGGTCGGGCCCGACGGCGGGCAGATGGTCGGGCAGGTAGGGGCGGAAGCCGAGGTAGGTGCGCATCGCCCGTACCTGTTCCAGGAACGGGAACAGGCGTGTCGCGCCCGCCGCCAGGGCGCGGAGGACCGGCAGCGAGAAGGACCGGTCGAAACCGACCCGTTCACGGCTCGCGCCGATGAGCACGGGCCCGGAGGCGGTCCCCTCGACGACCGGTGAGGTCTGCAGGGCGGCGGAGTCGCTCGCCACGTCGGCCACATAGTCGGCGGCGTACACCTTGTGCCGTACCCGGCGCGGCAGCGGCTCGGTGACCAGGACGAAGCCGCGGCGGGGGAGTACGGGCAGCCGGACCCCGGCCAGCGCGGCGATCTCGGCCCCCCAGGTCCCGGCCGCGTTCACCACGGCCGGCGCCAGGATGTCGCCCCGGTCGGTCCGTACGCCCCGTACGGCACCGGCGGTGTCGCGCAGTACCCGTGTCACCGTGCGACCCGTCTCCAGACGTGCGCCCGAGGCCCGTACGAGGTGGGCCGCGGCCAGGGTGGGCATCACCTGGGCGTCCTGCGGGTAGAGCACACCGCCCGCGAGACCCCGCGCCAAGTACGGCTCCAGCTCGTGGAGTTGGTCCGGCTGTACCTCAACCGCCGACACCCCGGCAGCACGCTGACCGGCCGCCAGCTCCACCAGGGCCGTGAGGGACGCGGGCGTGGAGGCCACGACGAGACCGCCCTTGGGCTCGTACTCGACGGCCGCGCCCAGCTCCTGCGCCAGCTCGCCCCACAACCGGGTCGACAACAGGGCCAGTTGGAGCTCGGGTCCGGGCTCCTTGTCGGACACGAGGAGATTGCCCTCGCCCGCGCCGGTCGTGCCGCCGGCCACCGGACCCCGGTCGACCAGGACCACGTCCAGTCCGGCACGGGCCGCGTACAGCGCGCAGGCGGCACCCACCATGCCGGCGCCGACGACCACGACGTCACCACTCGGTCGCTTGGTCACCGCAGTAATATGTCACATGGTGCAGAGGCGGGGAAGAAGGCCGGAGCGGCGAGGACGCGCTCGGCCGAACCGCCGGGTTCAGTCGAACTCGCTGGGCTCCGACGCCGGTGAACGGCCTTCCTGAACGTCCTTGAGCCGTGTGGTGCCATGACTGACGGCGTCCTCGGTGCTGTCGTGGTCCGCTCCGTCGGAACCGCCGTTGGTGACCGTGATCGCGTCGTCCCCGACCCGGACGACGGCGACATCCATGGTGAGGGTGACCGGAGTGCCGCCGGAGGGGCCCGCCACCGTCACGGTCAGACCCTGCCGGGCGTCGCCGGAGTCGGGCAGGGAGGCCTCGACGACCTGCACGGTGCGGGTGGAGCCGTCGGAGGCGACCGCGTTGAACTGGTCGCACGCGGTCGGCAGGGTCTTGAGCCAGTCGAACGACTGGTCCAGGCTCGCCGGTCGGTAGGCGGCCACCTGGTAGAGCAGCCGGGAGTTTCCCTCGGTGAATCCCGTGAGCGCCGACGGGCCGGGCGGGGCTCCCAGGAGGTCTTCGTCGTAGAGCCCGTCGAGCAGGCGCTGGCAGTCGGCCGCCTGCGTCTTGCCGGTGAGGAACTGCGCGGCGTCGACCGTGCCGATGAGCATCCGGTTCCGCCAGCCGGCAGCGGTCTTCACCTGCGTCCAGTTGTCCTCGAGGTCTCCCTCGGTGATCAGCGCCGTCTGCGCGCCGGCCGAGGTGAGCGGTGTGATCGTGGGGGACGCGGTGGCGGTCTGCTTGCCGGCGGACGAGGTCGCGGTGCTCGAGTCGGTCGACGCGCTGTCGTCCCCGTCGTCGGAGCAGGCCGCCGTGGCCAGCAGCGTTCCGACGGCCAGGGCGACGGCCAGCACACGGACCGGACGACCGGGACGCGTCGGCCCGGCCGGACCGGGCGGCCCGGCGGGACGGGGTGGGGTGGACGGGCGGGACGACAGGCGAGGGCTGGTCACGAATACCTCCTGCGGATCGGGGACGGGGCGGGGCGGGGCCGGTCCCCGCGTGGGCGCGCCCCGGGCGGGTTCCCCAAGGGATTCCTCTCGTCGACCTGGGCGCTTCTCGGGCACCCTGTGGGCTCTTGTGGTGCTGCCTCTGCCCCTACACGGCACCACCGGCCGGGCCGCTCGACCAGCGCACTGATCCGTACGGGTGAAGCGACCGACGGGACGGGTCACCCACCCGGACACGGGCGGAGCGGGCCGTCCGGCCGGAAAATACGAGGTGGGCCCGGCCGCAGCCGGGGCATCATGGCGGTTCTGCCGCCCGGCCACGGGGACAGGCGATCATCACCAGGGAACGACCGGGGGCTCCTGTGACCGTCACCAACCTCCTGCTGTCCGGAATCGTCGGCTCGACCGCCTACGGGCTCGCCCGCGAAGGCTCCGACATCGACCGCCTCGGCATGTTCGCCGCCCCCACCGAGGAGCTGCACGGCCTGCACCAGCCGAAGGAGTCGCACGTCAGCACGGCGCCCGACCGCACCCTGCACGAGGCCGCGAAATGGTGCCGACTCGCCCTCGGCGGCAACCCGACCGTGATGGAACTCGTCTGGCTGCCCGACGAGTTGTACGAGGTGCGCACCCCCATCGGTGACGAACTCATCGACCTGCGTGTGACGTTGCTCGGCGCCCGCCGGGTCCGGGACGCCTATCTCGGGTACGCCGCCCAGCAGTTCCGGAGACTGCGGAACCGCAGCGAAGGCACCCTCACCGCGGAGACCCGCAAACGGACCGCCAAGCACGCCCGTCACCTCAAGCGCCTGTGCACCCAGGGCTACGAGCTGTATGCCACCGGCCGGTTGACGGTCCGAGTCGACGATCCCGAGAGCTACCACGCGTTCGGTGAGCAGGTCGCGGCCGATCCGGAAGCCGCGCTGCCGCTGCTGCGCGACTACGAGGAGGCGTTCGACGAGACCCGCAGCGTGCTGCCCGAACAGCCCGACGAGACGGCCGCCGACGCGTGGCTGCGACGGGTGCGGAGGCAGTACTACACGGCGACGCGGGACCTGCCCGGGTGACCGGCTGACGCGCTCCTCATGCCCGCAGACGGAGACGGAGACGGAGGCGGAGGTGGAGGTGGAGCCGGGGCGGCGCGACAGCGGGACGGGGGTGATAAATCACGTGCGGCGCGCACCCGTTCAGCCCTACACTCCCCAGAACCGAGCGCGGCCCACGACACGGGCGGCGCGGTACCGAGACGAACGAGGGGAGCCCGGCCATGCGTGACCACACCGCTGTCGTCGCTCCCCGCTCCCGCTACGAGGTGATCCTCGTGTCTTCGTCCGTCCGGTGCTCGCTGCGCGGCCGGCACCGGATGTCCTGACGAACGTCTGAGTTCGACAACGCGCTGCTGATGTGCCGTATCTGACGGCACATCAGCGTACGCGCGCATCAGCACGTCCTCACGTGTCCCGACGTACGTCCGGAAAATCGCGCTGCCCGTTCTCGGAATCACCCCGAAAGGCCAAGGGCCGTGCGCAACCACCTCGACCGTCACCTCTCCGCTGTGCGCAACCTGGGCATCCTCGCCCACGTCGACGCCGGCAAGACCACCGTCACGGAGCGGATCCTGTATGCCACCGGGACCACGCACAAGCGCGGCGAGGTCCATGACGGCACGACCGTCACCGACTTCGATCCCCAGGAGCGCGACCGCGGCATCACCATCTTCGCCGCGGCCGTCAGCTGCGACTGGGACGGTCACCGCATCAACCTGATCGACACCCCCGGGCACGTCGACTTCGCCGACGAGGTGGAGCGATCCCTGCGGGTGCTCGACGGGGCGGTGGCGGTGTTCGACGCCGTCGCGGGCGTGGAACCGCAGAGCGAGTCCGTGTGGCGGCAGGCCGACCGGCACGGCGTACCGAGGATCGCGTTCGTCAACAAGCTCGACAGGGTGGGCGCCGACCTCGATGCCGCGGTGGCGTCGATCCGGGACCGGCTCCATCCGGTCCCGCTGGTCGTGCAACTGCCGATAGGCACGGAGGACGGCTTCACCGGCGTCGTCGACCTCCTGCGCATGCGAGCCCTGACCTGGGGCGACGGTGGCGGGACGGCGGTCGAGGACGCCGTGCCGGAGGACCTCCGGGAGGAGGCGCTGCGCCGGCGCCGGCTGCTGGAGGAAGCCGTGGCGGAGCGGCACCCGGGCGCGCTGGAGGAGTTCTGCGACCGGGAGACCCTCTCCGCCGAGACCCTCTCCGGTGCCCTGCGCGAGCTGACCCGGACGGGCGACGCGGTGGTCGTGCTGTGCGGCTCGGCCTACCGCAACCGCGGGATCGAACCGCTGCTCGACGCCGTCGTCGCCTATCTGCCGTCGCCGTCGGACGTGCCGCCGGTATGCGGTATGCCTGGTGGCGCCGCCGGTATGCGAAATACCAAGGACGGTGTGCGTGACGCCGCCGACGGTATGCACAGCACTGTCCACGGTATGCACGAAGCAGCCGACCGTCGGCGCGAGCGTGCCGATCGTATGCAGGATGCCGTAGGCGAACAACGACCCGCCGACCCCGCCGCACCCTTCGCGGCGCTCGCGTTCAAGGTCGCCGCGACCCCCACGGGCCGGCTCACCTATCTGCGGGTGTACTCGGGCACGATCGAGAAAGGAGACGCGGTGTGGGAGTCCGGCGCGCGGCGCATCGAGCGGATCGGCCGGATCCTGCGGGTGCAGGCCGACCGGCACGCACAGCTGGAACGCGCGGTCGCCGGGGACATCGTGGCCGTGATCGGGCTGAAGTCGGCCCGTGCGGGTTCGACGCTGAGCGCGCCGGGGGCGCCCCTTGTCCTCGAACCGCCGGGGGTCGCCGACCCGGTCGTCTCCGTGGCGGTCGAGGCACGTGCGAGCACCGACGCCGACCGGCTGGTCTCGGCGCTCGCCCGGCTGGCCGAGGAGGATCCCTCGCTGGTCGTGCGGACCGACCCGGAGACCGGTCAGACGCTGCTGTCGGGCATGGGGGAACTGCACCTGGAGGTGGCGGTGGAGAAGATCCGGCGCAGCCTCGGTCTGGAGGTCAACGTGGGCCGTCCGAGGGTGTCGTACCGCGAGACGGTCGCCCGTGGGGTGTCCGGCCTGGTCTTCCGGCACGTCAAACAGGACGGTGGGGCAGGGCAGTTCGCACACATCGTGCTCGACGTCGAGCCCCTCGACGCGGAGACGGCGGGAGGTGTTGCCGAAACCGGTTTCACGTTCCGGTCGACCGTCGTCGGTGGGCGGGTGCCGCAGGAGTACGTCCGCGCGGTCGAGGCCGGCTGCCGTGACGCCCTCGCCGAGGGGCCCGTGGGCGGGCATCCGGTCACCGGGCTGCGGGTCACCCTGACCGACGGGGCGACCCATGTGAAGGACTCCTCCGAGATGGCCTTCCGCACGGCCGGCCGGCTCGGGCTGCGGGAAGCCCTGCGCGGCTGTGCGATGGTCGTGCTGGAACCGGTCGTCGAGGTCACGGTGACCGTTCCCGAGGACGCCGTCGGCGGGGTCCTCGGCGACCTGGCGGCACGGCGCGGCCGGGTCGGCGACTCGGCGGTGCGCGGCGGTTCGGCGGTGGTCACCGCCACCGTGCCGCTGGCCGAACTGTTCGGCTACGCGACGCGGCTGCGCAGCCGGACCCAGGGCCGGGGCACCTTCTCGGCCCGGCCGACGGGATACGCCCCGGCGCCGGCGGTGGCCACGACGCGGTAGGCCCGGGCCCTCCCGCGAGGTCGTGGGCCCAGGCCGCCCTGTCGGTCCGTGCCACGGACACCTGACGTTCGTGGCACGGACCGAAGGCGCCCGTCGTCCCCGAGGTGCGTGCGGCGCGGGCCGTCTCCGCTCAGGACCGTCTACGCCGTACGGGCAGGTCAGGGATACGACACCACGGTCGACGGCACCGTCGAGGTACCGGAGGTCGGCGCCCCGAGGTCGTTGATGACGTGCTCGTACTGGCCCTGTCCGCCCAGGGAGACCACCAGCAGGTCGTGGAACTTCACGCCCGGTACGTTCGGGGCGGCGAAGCCGTGATGCTGGACGATCGTCGGGTCGACGTTGTAGTAGCAGTAGCTGCCCAGACCCCAGCCCTCGTGCGCGGTGACGTGGGCGCCCACCTTGTAGGCGGCGTAACCCTTCACCGAGCCGTTCTGGATCGCCGCCTGGTTCGGCGCGTCGTAGGCCTTCTCGTTCTGGAAGAAGATCGTGCGGCCGCGCTGGCCGTTCCACTGCACGTCGTACTTGTTGAAGTGTTCCACGAACAGGCCTGTGGCCAGCACGTCGTGGCCGTTGACGACGACGCCGTAGTCGGCCCGGTTGGTCTCCCAGCCGACGCCCTCGCCGTGGTCGGCGCGCCAGACCCAGGTGTGGTCGACGATCGTGTGACGGTTGTTGATCACCATGCTGGTGGTGGCACGGCCGGCACCCGCCCCGCCGATCCGGACGAACACGTCCTGGACGGTGGTGGGGTTGGCGGAGTGGTCGCGCGACGCGCCGGACGGGCCGACCTCCAGCAGGACACGGGAGTTGACCGGACCGGCGTCCACGAGGAAGCCCGCCAGCCGGACCCCGTCGACGTCGGCCACCTTCAGCGCGCTGACGCCGTTGTCCGGGATCAGGGTGGCGTAACCCAGGCCCAGCACGACGGTGCCGGCGCGGTTCACCTGGATCGGCCGGTCGAGGTGGTAGATCCCCGGCGTCAGCAGCAGGTTCAGGCCCTGCGCGAGCGCCTGGTTGAGCGTGGCGGCGGTGACGCCCGGCTTGGCGACGTAGAACCGCGACAGGGGCAGCGAGCTGCCGCGCGGTGTGCCGTTGCCCCAGCTGACGCCGCGCGCGTCGGTGCGTTTGGCGGGCAGGAAGACGCGGAAGGCGCCGCCGCCGTCGACGTACAGGAACGGCTTCTCACGCGAGACCGGGGTCGTGTCGAGCGTGGTGTACGGCGGGGAGGGGAAGCTCTGGGCGGGGGCGCCCTCGACCCCCGAGAACACCATGTTCCAGACGCCGTTGAGCCAGCTGCCGATCGCGCTGTCCCGGGTGTACCACTGCTGCTGCGAGTACGGGCCGATCTCGCCTTCGACGCGGCTGTCGGCGATGTAGCCGCCGCTGGCCCAACCGTAGCCGGACGGGGCGAGGTTGAGGCCGCCGCGGATGTGCATCCGGCGGAAGGGGGCGGCCTGCGCGACGGCCCACCGGTTGGTGCCGCTGACCGGGACGAGCGCCAGGTTCTCCGCCGAACGCCAGAAGTTCTGCGTGGCGTTGCCGCCGAACCAGCCCGCGTCGACGGTCACGTCCCCGTTGATGGTCGTGTCGTCGGGGGAGAGGCCGAGCCCGGCGATCGAGGTGTAGAAGCCGAGTTGGGCGTTGAGGCCGTGGTAGGTGCCGGGCCGGAACAGCAACGCGTAGCGTCCGGTGCCGAACTGGGCCGACTCCTGCTGCCGGAACACCGCGTCCAGCCGGGCCTGGATGTCCGGGGTCGACGGGTCGAAGACGAGGACGTTCGGGCCGAGGTCGCCCCCGCCCGGAAGGGCGCGCACACGTCTTCCGCGCGGGGCGGCGGAGGCCGGCGCGGTGGCGATCCCGGCGAGGGCGGGGGCCGCGGCGGCCGTGGCGGCTGCGGCGAGGACTGTTCTGCGGCGCACGGCGGGCGTCTGCGACGACGGCGGGTGGGGCATGGGCGGCTCTCCTCGGTCCAGGCCGCTGCGGTGAACGGCTGATTTAAGGAAGTGAACGGTCGCTGGGTTGAGAGCGCTCTCTCAGCGCTGAATGCTTCAACTACCCGAACGTGTGCGTCAAGTGGTGGGACAGGAGTTCCCCGGACTGTGCCGGAACACTTGACGCGGCCCCTTTCCGAGGTTTAACTCACGTCCTAAATTAAGTCCTGATGACACCGGGAGCCGACCCATGCGCACCATCCGAGCCGCGGCCACAGGCGCCGTCGTCATGTCACTCGCCCTCGCGGCCACGGCCTGTGGCGGCGGTACCTCGACGGACGGCGAGGGGTCCAACGACGCGCCGAAGACGCTCACGTACTGGGCCTCGAACCAGGGCGCGAGCATCGAGGTGGACAAGAAGGTCCTCCAGCCGGAACTCGACAAGTTCGAGAAGCAGACCGGGATCAAGGTGAAGCTGGAGGTCGTCCCCTGGTCCGACCTGCTCAACCGGATCCTCACGGCGACCACGTCCGGCCAGGGCCCCGACGTCCTCAACATCGGAAACACCTGGTCGGCCTCGCTCCAGGCGACCGGCGCACTGCTGCCCTGGAACGAGGCGAACCTCGCGAAGATCGGCGGCAGAAACCGCTTCGTCGAATCCGCGCTCGGCTCGACCGGAGCGCAGGGCAAGGACCCGGCCGCGGTGCCGCTGTACTCGATGGCCTACGCCCTGTACTACAACAAGCAGATCTTCGCCGACGCGGGTATAGCGCAACCGCCCGCCACCTGGGCCGAGTTGGTCGCCGACGGCAAGAAGATCCAGGCGAAGGGCAAGCAGGTCCTGGGCGCCGAGGGCGCGAACGTCTCGGAAAACGTCCACCATGTCTTCGTCTTCGCCAAGCAGCACGGCGCCGACTTCTTCACCGCCGACGGGAAGCCCGACTTCACGTCGGACGGCGCAGTCTCGGCGGTCAAGCAGTACGTCGACCTGATGGCGAAGGACAAGGCCATCCCGCAGGGCAACGCCGAGTACGCGCAGAACCAGTCCGTGAGCGACTTCGCCAAGGGGAAGACGGCGATGCTGCTGTGGCAGAGCGCGTCCGCCAACCTCAAGTCCCAGGGCATGAGCGAGGACAAGTACGGCATCGCCCCGGTGCCCGTGCAGTCCGGCACCCCCGGCACCGGCGCCCAGGTCAACTCGATGGTCGCGGGCATCAACCTGGCGGTCTTCAAGAACACCGACAACCTCGACGGCGCCACCGAGTTCGTGAAGTTCATGACCGGCGACGAGGAGCAGAAGATCCTCAACAAGGCCTACAGCACCATCCCGCCCGTCGCCTCCGCCCAGTCGGACCCCGGCTTCAACTCTCCCGCGAACGCGGTCCTGAAGGACACCCTCGCCAAGAGCGCCGCCGCGCTGCCGCAGGTCGCGGACGAGTCCCAGTTCGAGACCGTGATCGGTACGGCCGTCAAGGAACTGTTCGCCGACGCGGCGGCCGGCCGCCCGGTGACCACCGAGTCGGTGAAGGCCAAGCTCGCCAAGGCCCAGCAGCAGATGCCGACGAAGTGAGCCGGACGAAGTGAGCCAGATGACCACCACGGCCGAGGTCGAAAAGCCTCGCGCGGCCCCTGGCACCGGTCGGGCCCCGCGCCCGCGTCCCGGCAGGATCCGCCGCATCGGACTGCCCTACCTGCTGCTCCTGCCCGCTCTCGTCCTCGAACTCCTCGTGCATCTCGTGCCGATGGTGATCGGCATCGTGATGAGCTTCAAGGAGCTCACCCAGTTCTACATCCGGGACTGGGGCACGGCTCCCTGGTCCGGCCTCGACAACTACCGGGTGTCGGTGGACTTCGACGCCCCGGTCGGCGAGGCGCTGCTGCACTCCTTCCTCGTCACCGTCGGCTTCACCTTGCTCTCGGTGGGGCTGTGCTGGCTCATCGGCACCGCGGCGGCGATCTTCATGCAGGACACCTTCCGCGGCCGGGGGCTGCTGAGGGCGCTCTTCCTGGTGCCGTACGCCCTGCCGGTCTACGCGGCCGTGATCACCTGGGTCTTCATGTTCCAGCACGACAACGGCCTGGTGAACCATGTCCTGCACGACCAGCTGCACCTCACCGACAAGCCCTCCTTCTGGCTGATCGGCGACAACAGTTTCTACGCGTTGCTCACCGTGTCGGTGTGGAAGGGCTGGCCGTTCGCCTTCCTCATCGTGATGGCCGGCCTGCAGAACATCCCCGGCGAGCTGTACGAGGCGGCCGCGCTGGACGGCGCGGGCCGGTGGCAGCAGATCCGCCGGATCACCCTTCCGTCCCTGGGCCCGGTCAACCAGGTCCTGCTGCTCGTCCTGTTCCTCTGGACGTTCAACGACTTCAACACGCCGTTCGTCCTGTTCGGCAGGGCCGCCCCGGAGGCCGCGGATCTCATCTCGGTCCACATCTACCAAGCCTCCTTCGTGACCTGGAACTTCGGCACAGGGTCGGCGATGTCCGTCCTGCTGCTGCTCTTCCTGCTGGCCGTGACGGGCGTCTACCTGGCCGTCACCTCGCGCGGACGGAGGGCCTCACATGCGCGCTAGTTCCCCCATGGCACCACCGAGGTCGTTCCTCTGGTCCCGGCGGATCTTCCTCACCGTGCTCACCGGCTTCGTGCTGCTGCCGGTCTACGTGATGGTCTCCAGCTCCCTGAAGCCCCTCGCGGACGTCACGGGGAAGTTCCGCTGGCTGCCCAGTGGCCTGACGATCCGCCCGTACATCGACATCTGGTCGACGGTCCCGCTGGCCAGGTACTTCGTGAACTCACTGGTCGTGGCGGGCGCGGCCACGGTCTGCTCCGTGGTGATCGCCGTGTTCAGCGCCTACGCGGTGAGCCGTTACGACTTCCGCGGGAAACGCGTGTTCACGGTCACCGTGCTGTCGACGCAGATGTTTCCCGGGATCCTCTTCCTCCTCCCGCTGTTCCTGCTCTACGTCAACATCGGCAACGCCACCGGTATCGCGCTGTTCGGCTCGCGCGGCGGCCTGATCCTGACGTATCTGACCTTCTCCCTCCCCTTCTCCATCTGGATGCTGATCGGCTACTTCGACTCGGTGCCGCGCGATCTCGACGAGGCGGCGCTCGTGGACGGCTGCGGTCCGCTCGGCGCGCTCTTCCGGATCGTCGTGCCGGCCGCGATCCCCGGCATCGTGGCGGTCGCCGTCTACGCCTTCATGACCGCCTGGGGCGAGGTGCTGTTCGCCTCCGTCATGACCAACGACACCACCCGCACGCTCGCCGTCGGACTCCAGGGCTACTCCACCCTCAACGACGTGTACTGGAACCAGATCATGGCCGCCTCGCTGGTGGTCAGCGTGCCGGTGGTGGCCGGCTTCCTGCTGCTTCAGCGCTATCTCGTCGCCGGGCTGACGGCCGGAGCCGTGAAGTGAGCAACCACCCCGATTCCGAGAGGACTTCAGTGACCATCGACTTTGCCGCCCTGCCCCAGGACTTCCTGTGGGGAACCGCCACCTCGGCGTACCAGATCGAGGGAGCCGTGGCGGAGGACGGCCGTTCGCCGTCGATCTGGGACACCTTCTCGCACACTCCCGGAAAGATCGCGGGCGACGACCACGGCGACGTCGCCTGCGACCACTACCACCGCTGGCGCGACGACATCGGCCTGATGCGGCAACTCGGCACCAACGCCTACCGGTTGTCGATCGCATGGCCCCGGGTGGTGCCGGGCGGCGACGGTCCGGCGAACCCCAGGGGCCTCGCGTTCTACGACAAGCTGATCGACGGCCTGCTGGAGGCGGGCATCACCCCGTCCGTCACCCTCTACCACTGGGACCTTCCGCAGGCTCTCCAGGACCGCGGCGGCTGGCCCGAGCGGGAGACCGCGGAGCACTTCGCCGCGTACGCGTCGGTGGTCGCCGAGCGGCTGGGCGACCGCGTCACCCACTGGGCCACCCTGAACGAACCCCTGTGCTCGGCCTGGATCGGCCACCTCGAAGGCAAGATGGCCCCCGGCCTCACGGACCTGACGGCGGCGGTCCGCGCCTCCTACCACCTGCTCCTCGGCCACGGACTCGCCGTCCAGGCCATCCGGGCGGCGGTCCCGCACGCCGAGATCGGGATCGTCAACAACCTCTCCACCGTCCACCCCGCCACCGACCGGCCCGAGGACGTCGCCGCCGCCCGCCGCATGGACGGCCACACCAACCGCTGGTGGCTCGACCCGGTACACGGCCGCGGCTTCCCGGCCGACATGCGCGAGGTGTACGGCGTCGAACTCCCGGAGAAGCCCGGCGACCTGGCGACCATCGCCGCGCCGCTGGACTGGCTGGGCCTGAACTACTACTTCCCGGCCACGGTGAGCGACGACCCCGACGGGCCGGCGCCGCACGCCCGTTCCGTCCGCCGAGACGGCGTCCCGCGCACCGGCATGGACTGGGAGGTCGACCCGAGCGGCATCGAGACACTGCTGCTCCGTCTGACCGACGAGTACGGAGCGCGACGGCTGTACGTCACGGAAAACGGTTCCTCGTACCCGGACATCGTCCGCCCGGACGGCACCGTCGACGACCCCGAACGCCAGGCCTACCTGACGGGTCACCTCGCCGCCTGCGCCTCCGCCGCCCGCAAGGGCGCCCCGCTGGCCGGCTACTTCGCCTGGTCCCTGCTGGACAACTTCGAGTGGGCGTACGGCTACGACAAGCGCTTCGGTCTCGTCCACGTCGACTACCGCACCCAGGCCCGCACGATCAAGGGCACCGGGCGCCACTACGCGGAGATCATCCGCAGCCACCGGGAAGGGGTGGTGAGGGCCGCCTGAGGGCGCGGGGCACGGCGGGCGCGGGTGGGGGAGCGCGCGCGTCCACCGTGCCCCGGATCCGGGAATGTCATGAGCACGGCATTCCCTGAAGCCCCTCCTGCCACCCGCTTCGTCCACCCGCGGCCAGTGGGTCTACGGCCACAGCCAGTACGTGATCCTCGACCTCGCCCTCGGCGGCGCGTACCCCGCCGGCTGGAACCAGGTCACGACCCCGTACTGGGGCCTGCCGCAGTCGAGCGTGGACCGGATCGCGGGCGGGGGAGTGCAGGCGGAGGTGGACTGGGTGCGGGTGGAGCAGAAGGGGTAGCCGCGGTCTGCACCGGACGACGGGAGCGGCGGAAGTCGCAGGAGAGGGCGGGACGGATCAGCCGAAGGGAGTGGTCGTCCCGCCTGCTGCGCCCTCTCGCTCCTTCCACCGCAGACGGGCACCCGTCACGAGCAGTGCGGCAGCGAGGACGGACGTGACGCAGGCGATCAGGAACACGTCGGATTTCTCGTCGGCGAACATGCCGGCGGCGGTCAGGGCGAGAAACACCCCGAAGGCTTGCGGGCCCGTCCCGGAGGGCATCGGGCTCGGCGTCCGCCAGCTCCTGCGGGGGACCCACAGGCGCAGCAGTTCCGCGGTGGCCGCGAAGGCGAAGAGCCTGGAGCAGATCATCAGCCCCAAGGGGGCAGTGTTGTCACCCAGTTCACCCACGCCGACGAGCGTCGTGAAGCCGAAGTAGAGGATCGGCAGCAGCCAGCCGAGGCTTGCCCGGGTGCCGGGGGAGGGCGTCGGCGTCGCGACCGGCGGCGGGGCCTCGGCCCTCGTGCGCGCCTGCGCCTGGCCCTTGGTCCCCGCCCCCGACTCCGTCTTGGTGAGGGTGAGGGGCGTGCGCGGGGCCGGGATCACGGCGGGGATCGGCGCGGCGGGGACGGGCGCGTTCTCCGGGAGGGGGCGCAGCGCACGCGTCTGGGCGCGGCGGATGCGGCGGCCGGCGTCGCCGTGCCGGTCCATGTGGGCGGTCAGTTCGGCCTGCAGGGTGAGCAACTGCTCAGCCATCGTGTCGAACTCGGCTCGCCGTTCGGCGGCGCGTCGCGCGGCCTCGCGTTCGGCGGCGGTGAGACGTCCGAGGACCTCGGTGTGCAGCTGTACGGCCTCCGCGCGGGCGGCCTCCGCCGTGCCGGGCGCCTGGGCCAGTTCCCCTTGCAGGCGGGTGCGTTCGGCCTCGATGATCTCGGCGATGCGGTGACGTTCGTCCGGCGGGAGCTCGCGCGGGGCGCGGGCCTCGGCGCGGGCGAGAGCGGCTCGGCGCCACTCCATCAGGGGTCGGCCCCGGTGCTCGCCGATGCCGTTGATGTGCACCTTGCGGCCCTGGGCGCGGTGGATGTAGAGGACCTCGCCGCCCTTGCCGTTGGGAGCCCTGCCCCAGCTGACGCGGGTGAAGTCCGCGGCCGTGGTGATGCCTTGGGCCGCGAGGGCGCGAACGAGGCCGCTGCCGATGCCGTTCACGTCGCTCGCGGTGAGACGGCTGCCGCGGAGCGTGCGCTCGACGGACTCTCGGCGCAGGACGGCGAGGGCCTGTCTTTCCTGATGGTCACGTCTGCCGTCGAGGCCGTTCAGCCGGCGCGCGAGGGACCGCTCCTGGCGGGTCTGCCTCTCGGCGATGCGGTGCAGCGACTTGCCGTGGGTGGCTTCCGCGCGGCTTCGCTTCCTCGCCTCGTGGTTCAGCCGGCGGCGGTCGGTGAGCTCGAAGGGGCGGCGCTTGTCGAGGAGGCGGCGGAGGGCGCGGATGGCTTCGATCAGGCGACGGCGGTCCGCGCGGACATCGGCGGGGGCGGGCGCGGCGGTGGCGTGCCCGCCCCGGTGGGAGTGGTGGGAGGTCGTGCTGTCGATCAACGGGAACTCACTCGGAGGACGGGGCGTCGGGGCTGTGGCCTGCGGCGGACTGTGCGGGCGGGGCGAGCCGGCCCGCAGGGGGCCCGCCGGTTCGGAACGTGCGCGTACATGTAGACGCGGACTCTCCGGATGTGGGAAAGGTTGCATGAAACCGTGAAGGAAATGCGTGCACGTGTGCGAGGGGCGGGCCTCGGCTCCGAGCCGTCGAATCCGCTTGTTCCGCGCCCACTGCCCTGAAACGCTTCGCGCATGGTCACCTTCACCGCCCCCGACGGAACCCTCCTCGCCCACCACGAGGCGGGCGACGGGCCGCCCCTGGTCTGTCTGCCCGGCGGGCCCATGCAGTCCGCCGGGTACCTGGGCGACCTGGGCGGGCTCACGTCCCGCCACCGACTGATCGGGCTGGACCCGCGGGGCACCGGGGAGTCGGCGGTTCCGCGGGACACGTCGTCGTACCGCTGCGATCGTCAGGTCGACGACGTCGAGGCGCTGCGTGAGCACCTCGGCCTCGATCGTTTGGACCTGCTCGCCCATTCCGGCGGAGCCAACCTCGCGTTGCTCTACGCCGCCCGTCACCCCGACCGCGTCGCCCGTCTTCTGCTGATCACCCCGAGCGTCTACGCCGTCGACCTCGAGATCACCGCGGAGGACCGCCTCGCCACGGCCCGCCTGCGCCGGGACGAGCCGTGGTTCGCCCCTGCGTACGCGGCCCTGGAAGCGGTTACCGCCGGGCGGGCCACGGCCGACTCCTGGAACGCCGTCGCCCCCTTCTGGCACGCCCGCTGGGACGAGGCCGCCCGCGCCTTCGACGAGGCGGGTGAGCGGGCGAAGAACCACGAGGCGGCGGCCGAGTACACGGCCGAGGGCGCCTTCTCCCCGGCCGCCACCCGCGAGGCGCTGGCCGCCTTCCCGTCGCCGGTCCTGCTCCTGGCGGGGGAGACGGACCTGGCGGCTCCGCCACGCGTGATGAGGGAGTTCGCGGAACTGTTCCCGAAAGCGGAACTCGCCGTCCAGCCCGGAGCGGGGCACTTTCCCTGGCGGGACGACGCCGTTCGGTTCGTCTCGCTCGTGCAGGAGTTCACGGACCGCTGACGGGCCGACCCGGTCGCTGGGCGGTGGGTCGGCCCGTCGGGTGGAGGAATCGGCCGGCGTGGGTCAGCAGTCCCGCAGCTCCGCCGACTGGTTCAGCACCTGCGCCCGCGTCGAGGTGAACCGGGCGTACGTCGCCCCGTCCCGGGCCGCCGGGCGGAAGGCCGCCACCCGGTGGCAGTTCTGGAAGGCCAGGGTCACGCCGAAGTGGCGTTCCAGGCTGCCGCGGATGGCGTCGCTGGCGAGGGCGCGCAGGAGCTGGCCGCGTTCCTGCTCGGACGCGGGAGGTGTCTGGTTGTCGGTGAACTCGACCGTGTCGGAGTGCAGTTCGGCGGCGAGTGAGGCGATGAGGTCGTAGGCGTAGGGGAGGGACGTGCGGACGGTGTCCACGAAGTCCTCCTCGCGGATGTCACCGGCTTCGGCCTGGGAGAGGAGCTTCGGGGAGACGTCGAGAGACATGGGTGTCCTGTTCTTGTGGAGAGGGGAGAGCGGGGAGGGGAGAGGGGAGAGGGGAGAGGGGCCACGTCCGCCTCGACGTGCGCGGTGTCTTCTCGGGGCAGGTCAGTGAAGTGATGCCGGGCCCGGGACGAACTCGGGGTCCACCTGGGCGGCCAGGTCCTGACCGGTCGCGGCGTCCGCCCAGGCGCGGGCGTTGCGGAGGTGGAACTCCACGGCGTGGCGGTGCAGGGTCGGCCAGTTCTTCTCGCGGGCGTCGACCGTCTCGCGCAGGAGGTCGATGGCGTGGCGGTTGACGCCCTCCAACTCGCCCTGTGGGTGACCCCGTTCGGCCGAGCGGACCCAGGGGGAGGCGACGAGGTGGGTCAGGAGGTCGTCGCCCACCTCCTCCTTGAGGAAGAGCAGGTCGTCCTCGCCGGTCACCTTGTTGCCGACCACGGCGAGGGGGATGCCGAACTCACGGGCGTGGTCGCGGTACTGGCGGTAGACGGAGACGCCCTTGCGGGTGGGTTCGGCCACCAGGAAGGTCATGTCGAACCGGGTGAACAGGCCGGAGGCGAAGGCGTCGGCGCCGGCCGTCATGTCCATCACCAGGTACTCGCCCGGTCCGTCGACCAGGTGGCTCAGATAGAGCTCCACCGCGCCCAGTTTGGAGTGGTAGCAGGCCACCCCCAGGTCGCTCTCGTCGAACTCGCCCGTCACCATCAGCGGTACGCCACCGACCCGCTGGACGTGCCGTGTGTGCAGTGCGTCGTCGCCCAGCAGGCGCAGCAGCCGGGAGCCCCGGCCCGGCGGGGTGGTCTTGACCATCGCCTCGCGGGAGGTGATCCGCGTGTTGGTGCCGCGCAGCAGGTCCTTGATGTCGCCCAGATGCGCGGCCAGGGGCGGTGCCTCGAAGGGCGCCGTGTCCGCCGCGGGGTCCAGGGCCTGGGACAGATGCTGGTTGATGTCGCCGTCCACGGCCAGCACCGGTGCGCCGGATCGCGCCAACTGCCGGGCGAACAGGGCCGACAGGGTCGTCTTGCCGCTGCCGCCCTTCCCCACGAACGCGACGCGCATCACAGCACCCCCTTGTTGAAAATGAAAGTCATGTGACTAGATTTAGGGGCGCTCCGTGATCTCTGTCAAATCCGGGAGGGACGGTCAAGTGATCAACTTGCTCCGCTTAATGCATATGATTCGCAAGTGCATGACTACTGCATCAGGCCCGCGGGCCCCGAGGATCTCGACGGCGCCCGAGCCGTCATGCTCGACACCGTCTACCGCGATTTCGGTACCGGTTACGTGCCCCGCTGGCACGGCGACATCATCGATCCCGTGGCCGCCTACCTCGTCCCGGCCCGCCACACCCTGCTGGTCGCGCTCGACGGTGGGGGCGGCGGGGTCGTCGCCACGGCGGCCCTGGACTCCCGGGGTCCCGCGCACCCGCCGAACCCACGCCATGTCGCCGACCGCTACCCCTGCGGCACGACCGCGCAACTGCGCCGTGTCTACGTCCGCCGGGAGCACCGCCGACGCGGCCTCGCCCGGAGGCTGGTCGCCGAACTCCTCGCCTTCGCGGCCGCGGACGGCGGCTATGAAGCCGTCTATCTGCACACGGACCCGGCCGTGGAGGGAGCCGAGGGGTTCTGGCGGTCGCTCGGCACCGTCGTGCACGACGAGCGGGAAGGAGTGACCGGCGGTCAGGGCGTCGTGCACTTCGATGTCCCTCTCGATGTCCCTCTCGCCGTCCACCTCCCCGTCTCTCCCTCCCCCTTCGCCCCGTCGGACCCCGCCGCCCCGGCCCCCGCGTCGCCCGCCCCCGCTGCCTCTTCCTCCTCCCGCCCTCGTCCCACAGGCCGGTAACTCCATGCGCTCGCCCCGCCGTCCCGTTCGTCCCCGCCTCTCCCGCGGTCCCCGTCCTCCCCGACTGCTCGCCGCGGTCTTCCTCACGCCGCTGCTCGCCGGCTGCTTCGCCTCCTCCGGTGACGACGCCGCTGCGGCCTCCGGCGCCGACCACGGCTCCCGGCTGCGCGTCGCGCTCGCCTTCCCGCCCGCCGAGAACCTCTCCCCCCACGGCGCCGACGCGACGATCCTCAGCCGTCTGGGGGTCACCGAGGGGCTGACCGCCCTCGACGCCAACGGCGCCGCCGCCCCCGCACTCGCCGCGTCCTGGCGCCGTGAGGACGACCGCAACTGGCTGTTCACCCTGCGCGAGGCCGCCTTCCAGGACGGTACGCAGGTCACGCCCGCCGCCGTCGCCGCCTCCCTCACGCACGCCACCGAGGCCCGGCCGGTCCCGGCCGCGCTCTCCGGCGTCACCCTCACGGCGAAGGCGGAGGGCGGCACCGGCGTACGCGTCACCACCGCCGCCCCCGACCCCGTCCTGCCCCTGCGCCTGTCGAGTCCCGGCCTCGCCGTCCTCGCTCCGAAGGCCTACGGGAAGAAGGGCGCCGTCGATCCGGTCGGCACCGGCACCGGGCCCTTCGAACTCGCCGAGGTCACCGGCGCCACCGCCGCCCGTCTCGACCGCTTCGACGACTACTGGGGCGGCCGGGCCCAGGCCTCCGGCGTCGAGGTGCGCTTCATCGCCGACGGCACCGCCCGCGCCAACGCCCTGCGCACCGCTCAGGTCGACCTCGCCGAGGCGATACCCGTCGCCCAGGCCGCAACCCTCGACGCGGACACCCGCCGCGAGACCGCCACGACCCGCACCACCAGCCTGCTCCTCAACGCGAGGTCGGGCGTCTTCAAGGACCCGGCCCTGCGGGCCGCCGCGCGTGCGGCCGTCGACACCTCCGCCCTCGCCGAAGGCGTCTACGAGGGCCACGCCGATGCCGGCGCCGGCATCTACGGCCCCGCCGTCACCTGGGCCGCGGGCAAGCGCGTCCCGCCCGCCGGGCGGGTGGCGGCCGGTAGTCCCGGCGGTGCCCGGCTCACCCTCGCCACCTACGACAACCGGCCCGAACTTCCGGAAGCCGCACAGGTGTTGAAGCAGCAGCTGGAGAAGGCCGGCTTCCAGGTGAAGCTGGAGGTGCGTGAGTACTCGAGGCTGGAGAGCGACGCGCTCGCGGGGAAGTTCGACGCCTTCCTCGGCGCCCGCAACAGTCTCCTCGACACCGGCGACCCCGTCTCCCTGCTGGCCAGTGACTTCACCTGCGACGGCGGCTACAACCTCGCCCTGCTGTGCGACCGGGGCGTCGACCGGGCGGTCGCCGCCGCCCAGACGGTGGCCGACACCGGTGAGCGGCAGGACGCCGCCCTGGCCGCCGAGGCCGCGATCCTGGCCACCGACGCCGTCGTCCCGCTGGTCCACCAGCGCGTCATCACCGGCGTCGGCGCCGAGGTCGGCGGGGTGCTTCTCGATCCCTACGAGCGCACGCTCGTAGGTGCCGGGACCCGGCGCTGACGGCATGAGGAGCAGGCTGGGCACGCTGCTGTGGCGTGCCGTGCTGGCCGCGCTGCTGGTGTGCGGCATCGGGCTGCTGCCCTGGCTGTCGCACACCGACCCGGCGCTGACGGTGGTGAAGGCGCGGTCCGCCGACCGTGACGCCACACCCGCGGTGCTCGCCGACGTCCGAGCCCAACTCGGCTTGGAGGACGGGCCGTTGCGTCTCCTCGGGCAGTGGCTGGCCGGGTTGCCGCGCGGGGACGCCGGACGGTCGTGGATCTCCGGCGCCGATGTCCTGCCCGGTGTCCTCGATGCCCTCGGCGCGTCGCTGCTGCTGATGGCGGTGGCGTTGACGGTCGCCCTGGTCACCGCCGCCGGAGTGTGCGCCCGCACCCTGTACCTCGGTGCCCGGCGGCGACTGGAGGGCCGGCCCGGCGGCGGCTCCGGTTCCGCCGTGCTCGCCGCGCTGCCCGAGTTCCTGACCGCTTCCGTGCTCGCCACCGTCGTCGGTGTGCAGTGGGGATGGCTGCCCGCTCTCGGCTGGTACGGCCCGCAGTGGACGGTGCTGCCCGCGCTCGCCCTGGGGCTGCCCGCCGGTGCGGTGCTCGGGCGCCTCCTCGACGACCAGTTGCCCGCCGCCTTCGCCGAGCCCTGGGCGGTGGCCGCCGCCGCGCGCGGACTGCCCGGTCGGAGCATCGCCCGCAAGGCGCTGCGCCGCTGTGTGCCCGCACTGCTGCCCAATCTCGGGCTGTTCGTCGTGGGGCTGACCGGCGGATCCGTCGCCGTGGAGCAGATCTTCGACATCCCGGGGCTCGGCCGGACCACCCTGCAGGCCGCGATCGCGCAGGATCTGCCCGTCCTCCAGGCCGGGACCCTCGTCCTCGTCGCCCTCGCTGCCGTCACCACCGTCGGCGCCCGGCTCGTCGCCCGGCTGCTCATCGGCCCCGCGCTGCGCGACGGCGCATTGCATACACTCCACCGGCCATCGCCGCCGGTCCACAGGATCCTGCCGATCGCATACGGTCTTCTGCTGTCCGTCGTCATCTCCCTCGGCCTGCCCCGCGATCCGCTCGCCCTCGACACCGCGGCCCGGCTCCGGCCCCCGTCCACCGCTCACCCGTTCGGCACCGACGCGCTCGGCCGCGACGTCCTCGCCCGGGTCGCGCACGGCGCCCTCGACACCCTGCTCCTCGCCCTCGCCATCAGCGCGGTCGCGCTGGCGGCCGGAGTGCTGTTCGGGCTGCTGCCCCGGTTGTCCGGGCCGCTCGTCGACACCGTGAACGCCGTACCCCCGGTGCTCGCGGCGCTCCTCGTCGCCGCGGTCTGGGGCAGCGGGTCCGCCACGCCCGTTCTCGCCGTGGCCGTCGTGGCCTGGGCGCCGCTCGCCGCGCACACCTCCGCGCTGCTGCGCCAGGAACGGGCCACGCTCCACCTGACAGCCACCCGCGCGCTCGGCGCCGGGCCCGGGTATCTGCTGAGGAGCGAGCTCCTGCCCGCCGTCCTCCCGCCCGTGGTCCGCCATGCCCTCCTCCGGCTGCCCGGCATCGCCCTCGCCCTGGCCTCCCTGGGCTTCCTCGGCCTCGGCGCCCAGCCGCCGTCCCCCGAGTGGGGCCTGCTCCTCGCCGAGAACCAGCCGTACGCCGAACGTGCCCCCTGGGCCGTCCTCGCCCCCGCGACCGTCCTCGCGCTCCTCGGCGCCCTGGCGGTGACCGCGGCCGGCGGACTGCGGCGCCCGAGGCCGCGGCGACCTCGAACGGCGGACCCGCTCGCCGAGGAACAGCCGCCCGCGCGACCGGAGTTGGTGGGAGCCGGATGACGGCGACCCGGCTTTCCCCGCGCCGCGTTGCGAAGGGGGCGGCCCCGCTCTCCCCTCTCCTGCGCCTGCTGATCCTCACTCAACTCGCCTTCAACGTAGCCTTCTTCGCCGTCCTGCCCTTCCTCGCCGGGCATCTCGGCGACGCGATCGGCATGGCGGGCTGGCTCGTCGGGTTCGTGCTGGGACTGCGGACCTTCAGCCAGCAGGGGCTGTTCGTGATCGGCGGCGCTCTCGCCGACCGGTACGGCGTCCGGCCCGTCGTCCTCGCCGGATGCGTGCTGCGCATCGCCGGGTTCGGCTGGCTCGGACATGCCGAGCAGACCTGGACGGTCGTCGGGGCGGTGCTGCTGATCGGGTTCGCGGCGGCGCTGTTCTCACCCGCCGTCGAATCCGAGGTGGCCCGGCAGGCCGTCGTGCACGAGGAGTCGGGCGGCGGGCCGCGGACCCGGGTGCTCGCGCTGTTCACGGTCGCCGGGCAGGCCGGGGCGTTCGTCGGGCCGCTGCTCGGCGCGCTGCTCCTCGCCGTCGACTTCCGCGCGGTGTGCCTGGCCGGAGCCGGCGTCTTCGTCCTCGTCCTGGCCGGTCACGCCCGGCTGCTGCCGCGGCACATCCCCGGCCGCACCCGGGTGCGGGTGCGCGGCGGCGTCGGCCCGCTGCTCCGCAACCGGCGCTTCCTGGCCCTGTGCTGCGCGTACGGCACCTATCTCCTCGCCTACAACCAGCTCTATCTCGCCCTGCCCGCCGAGGTGGAGCGGGCGGCCGCCTCGCAGGCGCCGCTCGCCTGGCTGTTCGCACTGTCGTCGCTGCTGGTCGTGACCGCCCAGTTGCCGGTCACCCGGTGGGCGGTGCAGCGGATCGACCTGCGCCGCTCGATGGCGGCCGGGCTCGTGCTGATCGCCGCGGGATTCGCCGTGGTGGCCGTCGCCCGGCCCGCCGGACGGACCGGGACGGCCGGGCTGCTGCCCGCGGCCTGCTTCGTCCTGCTGCTCACGCTCGGTCAGATGCTCGTCGTGCCCGCCGCCCGCGCCTGGGTGCCCGACCTCGCCGAGGAGGGCCGGCTCGGCCTGTACACCGGGGCACTGTCCTCGGTCTCCGGTCTGATCGTGCTGCTCGGCAGCGCGGCGACCGGCGGCCTCCTGGACGCGGGGCTGCCCCCGGCCGTCCCCTGGCTCCTCCTGGCCGCCGTACCGGCCGCGGCCGTCGCGCTCCTTCCCCGGCGGACGTGAACCCGGGAGTGCCTGTACGGGGGAGCACGTGAACGCGGGAGCACGTGAACTCGGGAGGGCACGAACTCGGGAGGCCGCGAACCCGTGAACGCATGACGCGTGAACGCGGCTGCGTGCGAACCGGGCGCGCAGGAACAGGCAGAGCGTGAACGCCGGAGCGGCGGTCGGCGTATCGGTCGAGCGTGGGAGGATCCCTCACCATGAGTGCGTCCCCGGCCTTCCGGAGTCTGCGCGCCGCGGTGTTCGCCGCGGTGTGCGTGCTGCTGGCCGCCGCCGGGCACGGGCTCGCCACGGGTGACACGCCGCCGCCGTGGGCGGACGGCGCCGGATTCCTGGCCGTCTTCGCCGCCGGGTGGCTGCTCGGCGCCCGCGAACGTGCCCTGCCCGGGATCGGCGCGGCCATGCTGGCCACCCAGGCCGGCCTGCACGTCGCCTTCGACGCGGCCCGCTCCCGTACGGCCGCGCGGACCATGCCCGCGATGCCCATGACGTCCGCGCACGGTATGCGCGCCCACGGTATGCGCGCCCACGGTATGCGCGCCCACGGTATGCACGCCCACGGTATGCACGCCCACGGTATGCAGGCGAACGGTATGCACCTGCACGCCCACGCCGTCACGGCCATGACCCCGCACGCGACGGCGGTCCATGTCCTCGCCGCCCTGGCCGCCTCCTGGTGGCTGCGGCGCGGAGAGGCCGCCCTGTGGTCGCTGCTGCGCCGGGCGGTCGCCCTCCTGCCGGGCCTCGCGGCCTGGTGGCGGGGGACCCCCGTCCCGCCGCCCGTGCCGTCGGTCCGCCCCGCCGCCCCGGCTCCCGTGCCGCTCCGGCAGCTGTTGCTGCGTCACGCGGTGAGCCGCCGCGGACCGCCCGCCCCGATCCCGTACGCGATCTGACCCCGTGCCGGCCCCGCGCCGGACGCCCTTCTTCCTGTACGGAGATCACCCACTCATGTCCACGACACACCCCGCCCTGCGCCGCGCCGGTCTCGGCACCGTGCTCGCCGCCGCCGCGGTCCTCGCCGCCGCCGGCGCCGCCTCCGCGCACGTCACCGTGCACCCCGGGAGTTACGCCAAGGGCGCCACGGACGGCGTCCTCAGCTTCCGGGTCCCCAACGAGGAGGACACCGCGAGCACCACCGAGGTCCAGGTCTTCCTGCCCACCGACCACCCCGTGCTCGGCGTGCTGGTCCATCCGCAGGACGGCTGGACCGCCAAAGTGACGACCACGAAGCTCAAGACGCCGGTCAAGACCGACGACGGCACGATCACCGAGGCCGTCTCCGAGATCACCTGGACCGGCGGCAAGATCGGCGCCGGCCAGTACGAGGACTTCGACGTCGCCTTCGGCCGGCTCCCCGACGACGCGGCTCAACTGGCCTTCAAGACCCTCCAGACCTACTCCGACGGCAGGACCGTCCGCTGGATCGAGGAGGCCGAGGCGGGCGCGGACGAACCGGAGAACCCGGCGCCCGTGCTGAAGCTGACAGCAGCAGCAGGAGCGGCGGCGGACGACGGCGACAGCACCTCGGACACCGCCTCGAAGAGCGCGGACGGCGGGGACGGCGGGGACGGCGCGAGCGGCGCGCAGGGCACCGGGAGCGGCACGGTCCAGGTGACCGAGGCCGACGCCGGTGACTCCACCGCCCGCGGACTGGGGGCCGCGGGGCTGGCCGTCGGCGTGCTGGGCCTCGCGGCGGCCGGCTTCGCCGTCGTACGGACGCGGTCGGCACGGTCGTAACCACCCGGAAGGCCCATGGGGCGGGGCCCGGACCGTGCACCCGGTCCGGGCCCCGCCCCATGGGAGAGGGGAGTTACACGAGCTCCAGGACCTTCGGCGCCGGAGCCTGCGCGGCGATCCGCGAGGTCCGCCGCAGCCACAGCACGTCCCGGCCGAAGGACCACACCAGCGAGCCCAGCGCCAGCAGGACGACGGCGAAGTTGGCCGCGTACGGCAGCAGGTTCGCGCCCGCCAGCAGCAACAGGACGCCCTGGAGGGCGGCGACCGTCTTGCGGGCGGTGCTCGGCGGGAGCGGGGCGTTGAGCCAGGGGGCGACACGGGCCGCCGCGACGAACACGTAGCGCATGCCGCCGATCAGGAGGACCCACGGTCCGAGCGCCATCGAGACGTACACGCTGAGCACCAGGATCAGGAACGCGTCGACCTCCATGTCGAAACGCGCGCCCAGCGCCGTCGAGGTGCCGGTACGGCGGGCGACCTTGCCGTCGACGCCGTCGAGGATGAGGGCCACGGCCGTCAGGCCGACCAGCAGCGTCACCGGCGGCGTGCTCTCGAAGGAGTCCGCGACCAGCGCGGTCACCCCGCCGACCAGGGTCGCCCGGCCGAGCGTGACCCGGTTGGCCGGGCCGAACGAGCGCAGGCTGGAGCGGTGCAGCGCCCGGGAGAGCACCGCCCAGGTGGCGATGGCGAAGACGAGACCGGTCACCCAGCCCGCCGGCCCCAGGCCGATCGCCGAGCCGAGCAGAGCCAGCAACAGGATCTGAACGCCCGCTCCCACAGCGGTCTCCTGCTGGACCAGCCTTGCGTCGTAAGTGTTGTTCAGGGCCACCGCACATTCCTCCGGCCAGATGACAAAGATGATCAGTGCCGCGTACTGTGCGCGGACTGTGCACACCTCGGTACGTGGGCCGGTTGCCGATCGTTCAGGAGGATGCCGATGTCTGTCACCGCTCGTGCGTTCTGGGTCAGCTCTCCGGGTGAAGGAGAGATCCGCGAGGTGGTCCTTCCCGACCCGGCCGAGGACGAGGTGCTGGTGCGCTCGCTCTGGTCCGGCGTCAGCCGCGGCACGGAGACCCTGGTCTTCCGCGGCGGGGTGCCCGGGAGCCAGCACGCGGCGATGCGGGCGCCGTTCCAGGAGGGCGACTTCCCGGCACCCGTGAAGTACGGCTACCTCAACGTCGGGGTGGTGGAGAAGGGACCGGCGGCGCTCGTCGGGCGCACGGTCTTCTGCCTCTATCCCCACCAGACGCGGTACGTCGTCCCGGCGGCGGCGGTCACGGTCGTACCGGACTCGGTGCCCGCGCGGCGGGCCGTCCTCGCCGGCACCGTCGAGACGGCCGTCAACGCGCTGTGGGACGCGGCGCCCCTGGTCGGCGACCGGATCGCGGTGGTCGGCGGCGGCATGGTCGGCTGCTCGGTGGCCGCGCTGCTGGCCCGCTTCCCCGGTGTCCGCGTGCAGTTGGTGGACGCCGACCCGGCACGGGCGAAGGTCGCCGAGGCCCTCGGTGTCGACTTCGCCTCCCCCGAGGACGCCCGGGGCGGTCTCGACCTCGTCGTGCACGCCAGCGCCACCGAACAGGGCCTCACCCGTTCGCTGGAGCTGCTGTCCGCCGAGGGCACCGTCCTCGAACTGAGCTGGTACGGCGACCGGAAGGTCTCCCTGCCGCTCGGCGAGGACTTCCACTCCCGGCGGCTGGTCATCCGCAGCAGCCAGGTCGGCACCGTCTCCCCGGGCGGCCGCGCCGGCCGGACGTACGCCGACCGGCTGGCGCTCGCCCTGGAGCTGCTGGCCGACCCGGCGCTCGACGCCCTCGTCACCGGAGACAGCGCTTTCGAGGAGCTCCCGGAGGTGATGCCGAAGCTCGCGACCGGCGAGATTCCGGCCCTGTGTCACCGTGTCAGGTACGAACAAGAGCGCCTGACCTGAGAAAAGAGTGAGATCGGGCTGAACAAGGGGAAGCGAAGAGCCGTACTACACGGCATCCCCCGGCGGCCAACGGCCGGGGGAGCAGAGGCGCCGCACCTGGAGGGTCGTCCGTTGTTCAGTGTCACCGTCCGCGATCACATCATGATCGCCCACAGCTTCCGCGGCGAGGTCTTCGGACCCGCGCAGCGCCTGCACGGAGCGACGTTCCTCGTGGACGCCACTTTCCGCCGCGAGCAGCTGGACGACGACAACATCGTCGTCGACATCGGGCTGGCCACGCAGGAGCTCGGCGCCGTGGTCAGCGAGCTGAACTACCGCAACCTCGACAACGAGCCCGACTTCGCCGGGGTCAACACCTCGACCGAGTTCCTGGCCAAGGTCGTCGCGGACCGGCTCGCGGAGCGCATCCACAAGGGCGCGCTCGGCGAGGGCGCCCGGGGCATCGCCGCCATCGCGGTCAGCCTGCACGAGTCGCACGTCGCCTGGGCGAGTTACGAGCGTGCCCTGTGACCGACGTGACCCTGGAGAAGGCGGCCGTGCCCCAGGCCCCGCTCGCGTACGTGCCCGCGCAGGCCGCGCTTCCCAAGATCGGCGGGATCATCCCCATGTCCCTGCGCTCCGTGCAGTTCGTGATGCCGGGCGGTGTCGACGACGCGGCGAACCCGAGCGGCGGCAACGCCTACGACCGGCGCCTCTGCCTGGATCTGCCCGGCTTCGGCTGGCAGGTGCACAAGCACCAGGTGTCCGGTTCCTGGCCCCGCCCCGAGGCGGGCGCCCGCGCGGAGCTGGCGCGGACGCTGCGGGAGTTCCCCGACGGCACGGTCGTCCTCCTCGACGGGCTGGTGGCCTGCGGGGTTCCGGAGATCATCGCCCCCGAGGCGGAGCGGCTGCGGCTCGTCGTCCTCGTCCACCTGCCGCTCGGCGACGAGCGGGGCCTCGCACCCGAGGTGGCGGCCGAACTCGACGCCAAGGAGCGGGCCGTGCTGCGGGCCGTCCCGGCCGTCGTCGCGACCAGCGAGTGGGCGGTGCGCCGCCTCGTCTCCCACCACGGACTCGCCCCCGAGCGCGTGCATGCCGCCGCCCCCGGCGCCGACATCGCCCCCCTCGCCTCCGGCACCGACGGCGTGTCGCGCCTGCTGTGCGTGGCCGCCGTGACCCCGCGCAAGGGCCAGCACCGGCTGGTGGAGGCGCTGGCCGCGGCGAGAGACCTGCCGTGGAGCTGCGTGTGCGTCGGCGGACTCGGGCAGGACCCGGAGTACGTCGCCCATCTGCGCGGCCTGATCGCCAGGTACGGCCTTCAGGACCGGCTGGAGCTGGCGGGCCCGAAGGCCGGCGCCGAGCTCGACGCCGCCTACGCCTCCGCCGACCTGATGGTCCTCACCTCCTACGCGGAGACGTACGGCATGGCCGTCACCGAGGCGCTCGCCCGTGGCATCCCCGTCCTCGCGACGGACGTCGGCGGGCTGCCCGAGGCGGTCGGCCGCGCCCCCGACGGCGGTGTTCCCGGCATCCTCGTCCCGCCGGAGGACCCGGCCGCCCTCGCGGTCGAGCTGCGCGGCTGGTTCGGCGAGGCCGACGTACGACGTCGTCTCAAGGCCGCCGCGCGCGGTCGCCGGGCGGCCCTGAACGGCTGGGCGACGACCGCCCAGAGCCTGGCCGGTGTCCTGGGCAGGCTTCCCAGCGAGCCCCGGAGGGCTGCATGAGGAAGACGACGGCGACCCCGGCCGACATGGCACGACGCGTGGGCGGCATTCCGGCACAGCCGGTCCGCAAGGAGGCTGGTTCCGTGGTGGAGTCCCTGGGTTCCGGTGCCGACGACGCGGTGCTCGGCGTGATCGCCGGCGCCGGGCCGGTGAGCGCGGCCGGTGAGCGGCCCACCGTGCGGCTGCGGGACGCCGGGCCGGACGAGCAGCCCCGCTACGCCCCCGAGTGGCTGGAGCTGCGCGAGCCCGCCGACGCCGCCGCCCGGTCGATGGAACTGCTGGACCCGCTGCGCATCCGGCTCGCCAACCTGCCCGGACGCGGTGGTCTCGCCATCCACGACCTGGGGTGCGGCACCGGCTCGATGGGCCGCTGGCTGGCCCCGCGCCTGGACGGCGGCCAGCACTGGATCCTGCACGACCGTGACCCCTACCTCCTGCACTTCGCGGCCGTCGCCTCGCCCCGGGCGGCCGCCGACGGCAGCCGGGTCACCGTCGAGACCCGGCGCGGCGACGTCGCCCGCCTCACCCCGGACGCCCTGCTCGGCGCCTCGCTGGTCACCGCGTCCGCGCTGCTCGACGTCCTCACCCGCGAGGAGGTCGAGACGCTCGCCGCCGCCTGTGCGGGGGCGGGCTGCCCGGCGCTGCTGACCCTCTCGGTCGCCGGACGCGTCGAACTGAGCGCGCCGGACCCGCTGGACGACGAGATCGCCGCCGCCTTCAACGACCACCAGCGGCGCGGCGGGCTCCTCGGCCCCGACTCGGTGGCCGTCGCCTGCGAGGCGTTCGCCGCCCACGGCGCGACCGTCAAGGTGCACCCGAGCCCGTGGCGGCTCGGCCCCGAGAACGTGGGCCTGACCGCCCAGTGGCTGCGCGGCTGGGTCGGCGCGGCCGTGGAGGAGCGCCCCGCCCTGGCCGAGCGCGCCGAGGCCTACCTGGCCGCCCGGCTGGCGGCCTGCGCGGCGGGTGAACTGCACGTCACCGTCCACCACAGCGACCTGCTGGCCCTGGCCCGGCCGACGGGCGGGGCGGCCTGATGAGCGCGGAGACGGTGAGCCCCCCGGTGACGGCCGCGCCACCGGCCGGGTGGGCGCAGGGAGCCGGAGCGGCCGCGCGCCGGCCCCTGGGCAGCCCGTCGGTGGCCCGCACCGGCGCCGCCGTGTCCGAGGCCCGCATCGGTGTCATCGTGACCGGGCCGCGGACGAGGAAGCCCTCCCGGCTGCGCGCCCTGCTCGGCAACCGGGCCGTCCGCACGCACTTCGGGACGGTCGCCGGAGTCGTCATCCTCGGCGTGCTGCTGTGGCGGCTGGGCACCGGGGTCTTCATGGACGGACTGCGCCGGATCGACGTGCCGACGCTGCTGGTGGGGCTCGGGATCGGCGCGGTCACCACGGTGTTCAGCGCCTGGCGCTGGGCGCTGGTGGCCCGCGGGCTGCGCATCCGGCTGCCGCTCGGGCCTGCCGTCGCCGACTACTACCGGGCGCTGTTCCTCAACGCCGCCCTGCCCGGCGGCGTCCTCGGCGACGTGCACCGCGCGGTACGGCACGGGCAGAGCGCCGGTGACGTCGGACGCGGCGTGCGGGCGGTGGTCCTGGAGCGCACCGCGGGACAGCTCGTGCTGGCCGTCGCGGGCGTAACGGTCCTGCTGACCCTGCCCTCCCCGGTCATGCAGGACGTACGGCACATCGCCCCGCTGGTCCTGCTGGCCGGTGTGGGCGCGCTCGCCGTCCTCCTCGCCGTCCGGATGAACTCCTCGGCACCGCGCCGCGACGGCCGGCTGAGGGCGGGACTTGCCGAGGCCCGCGAGGGACTGCTGTCGCGGCGCAACGGGCCGGGCGTCGCCGTGTCGTCGGCGGTCGTCCTGGCCGGGCACCTCGGGATGTTCGTCGTGGCCGCGCGGGTCGCCGGCTCCGACGCCTCCGTCCTCGAACTGCTGCCGATCGCCGTCCTCGCCCTGCTCGCCATGGGCCTGCCGCTGAACGTCGGCGGCTGGGGACCGCGCGAGGGCGTCACCGCCTGGGCGTTCGGCGCCGCCGGGCTCGGCGCGAGCACCGGCCTCGCGGTCGCCGTCGTGTACGGCGTGCTCAGCTTCGTGGCGGCGCTGCCGGGGGCGGTCGTGCTGGTCGCCCGCTGGTACGCGGGGCTGCGGGCCGGGGCCGCCGCGCAGGCGGGCCCCGGGCTCGACGAGCCGCCTCACGACGACGTCGCGGCACCCGCTCCGAAGTCGTCGCCGGCGTCGGACCCACCGGTCGCGGCGGTACGGGTTTCGGTTCCCGGAGCCGTCGGAGTCCCCGAGGTCAGCAAGGAGAAATACGCGCCGAAGGAATCCGCCAGGCTCGCCAGGAGTTCCTTCCCCTTTTCCGCGGACCCCAGGGAAGGACGGCCGATGACGCCCGAATCGGTATAGGCGGACATTCCCAGCGTGAGCAGATGACGGCGGTCGTCCGCGACGAAATCGGCCGACTCATAACCGGGCCGGACGATTTCGGGGTGGGCGTGCAACAGGATCGAGGTCTCGATCTCCCCGGCGTGCATGTCGGTGAGCAGCGAGGTCGACACCCCGGACCGCTCCAGCGCCGCCTCCCAGTCCTCCGGGGCCGGGAAGAGCGCCATCCGCTCACCTGCGGCGGAGGACTCCTGGACGACGTTGCCCAGGACGTAGTTCCCGCCGTGTCCGTTGACCAGCACCAGGGCCTCGACGCCCGAGCGGCGCAGCGACGCCGCTATGTCCCGTACCACCGCGTGAAGGGTCACGGAGGAGATGCTGACGGTTCCCGGCCAGGCCGCGTGCTCGTGCGAGCAGGCGATGGTCACCGGCGGGAGGAGGTGCACCGGGTACGCCCCGGCGATCTCCCGGGCGATGGCACAGGCGACCAGTGTGTCGGTGGCCAACGGCAGGTACGGTCCGTGCTGTTCGAAGCTTCCGACGGGAAGGACCGCCACCTGTGTCGAGACGCCGGCGCCCCGGGTCCTCACGTCCTCGGACGTGTCCGTCGGCACCAGTCCGTACGCCGCCGACCGTATTTCCGAACCACTCATTTCTTCCCGGCCCTTCGTCTCTGCTTAGGAACCAGATCATGACAGAAAAAATTGGCGTACTCGGCACGAAGACCCCGCAGCGCACCGGTGTGGAACGCGTGGTGAATGCCCCCCTGCCCACCGTGTACGGGAAATTCCAGGCGGTCGGCTACATGGACCACGACCGCGGTGACGAGCAGGTCGCCCTGGTCTACGGCGAGATCGGCACCGAGAACGTACTGACCCGGCTGCACTCGGAATGCCTGACCGGCGACGCGTTCGGTTCCCAGCACTGCGAGTGCGGCGACCAGCTGGCGTCCGCGCTGCGGGCGGTCGTCGCCGAGGGCCGGGGCGTGGTCGTCTATCTGCGCGGGCACGAGGGCAGGGGCATCGGGCTGCTCGGCAAGCTGCGGGCGATGGCGTTGCAGGCGGAGGGCCTGGACACCGTCGAGGCGAACGTGGCGCTCGGCTTCCCGGTCGACGCCCGCGACTACAAGGTGGCCGCCGACATCCTGCGCGACCTGGGCGTCGACTCCGTCCGCCTGATGTCGAACAACCCGCGCAAGCGCGAGGCGCTGGTGGACAACGGCATCCGGGTCGCCGAGGAGGTCCCGCTCCTGATCGAGCCGTGCGAGAACAACATCACCTACCTGCGCACCAAGCGGGAGCGCCTGGACCACCGGCTGCCCCATCTGGACGCGGTGGCGCACTGGTCCTGATCGGGCTTGGGACCGCCGCCCCGACGGGTAGGGATCACGGCGGCCATGGCCTACGACAGCCCCGGTCCCGGCGTACGGGCCGGGGCCGCCGTGACAAGGAGCCGCTCGGGTGAACACGCATGCCTCGGTAGTCGTCATCGGCGGCGGGGTGATGGGCACGAGCATCGCCTACCACCTCGCCGCCGCCGGCGTCCGTGACGTCCTGCTGGTCGAGCGCGACGAACTCGCCGCGGGTTCGACCTCGAAAGCCGCCGGCGGCGTGCGCGCCCAGTTCTCCGACGAGCTGAACATCCAGCTAGGGGCGCGCAGCCTGGAGACCTTCGGGCGGTTCGAGGAGGAGACCGGCTACGACATCGGGCTGCACCGCGTCGGCTATCTCTTCCTGTTGTCCACGCCCGAGGAGGTCGCCTCCTTCGAGGCGGGCGTGCGGCTGCAGAACGCGCTCGGGGTGCCCAGCCGCATGATCGACCCGGCCGAGGCGCGGCGCCTCTCCCCGCTGATCCGCACCGACGGGTTACTCGCGGCCGCGTTCTCGCCCGACGACGGACACTGCACCCCGGAAGCCGTCGTCCACGGGTACGCGGCCGCCGCCCGCCGGCACGGGGCGCGCATCCTGCGGCACACCGCCGTCACCGGCATCGAACGGCAGGGCGCCACCATCACCGCCGTGCAGACCACCCTCGGCCGCGTCACCACCGACACCGTGGTGTGCGCGGCCGGCGCCTGGTCCAGGGCCGTCGGCGCGATGGCCGGCGTGGAGCTGCCGGTGCAGCCGCTGCGCCGCCAGATCGCGGTCACCGAACCGGTTCCCGGCCTGCCGCCGGACCTCCCCATGACCATCGACTTCACCAGCAGCCTGTATTTCCACGGCGAGGGCCCCGGTCTGCTGGTCGGCATGTCCGACCCCGACGAACGGCCGGGCTTCGCCACCGACACCCACGACCGCTGGATCCCCCGGCTCGCCGCGGCCATGGAGCGCCGTGCCCCCGCCCTTCTCGACCTGCGCCGTACGGGTGGCTGGGCGGGGCTGTACGAGGTCACCCCGGACCACAACGCGCTGATCGGCGAGTCGTCTTCGGTATCCCGTTTTCTGTATGCGACCGGCTTTTCCGGCCATGGTTTCCTCCAGGGTCCGGCCGTCGGCGAGGTCGTCCGCGACCTGTGTCTCGGCCGCGTACCCTTCGTGGACGTCACCCCCCTGAGCGCCGACCGCTTCGCGGCCGACGCCCCGCGTCCGGAGGCCAACCGCGTATGACCGAACTGCACCTGTGGCTGCGGCACGAGGTCCGCACCACCGAACGGCGCACCCCGGTCGTCCCCGACGACGCCCGCCGCCTGGTCGAGGCCGGTGTGGAACTGACCGTCGAGGACTCCCCGCAGCGCGTCTTCCCGGCCCGGGAGTACGAGGCCGTCGGCGCCCGGATCGTCCCCGCCGGATCCTGGGTGTCCGCGCCGCCCGAGGCGGTCGTCCTCGGTCTGAAGGAACTCCCGGACGAACCGGCGCAGCTGAGGCACCGTCATATCTTCTTCGGGCACGCGTACAAGCAACAGCCGGGTGCCGCCCAGCTGTTGCGCCGTTTCGCCGCCGGGGGTGGGGCGCTCCTGGACCTGGAGTACCTGGTCGACGACGACGGCCGCCGGCTCGCCGCCTTCGGCTTCTGGGCGGGCTACCTGGGTGCCGCCCTGGCGGTCCTCCAGCACCGGGGCCGGCTGACCGCCCCCCTGCGGCCCACCGGCAAGGAGGCGTTGGACGAGACGCTGCGTCCGGCCCCCGGTGACGAGGAGTTCACCGCCCTCGTCGTCGGCGCGCTGGGCCGCAGCGGCCGGGGTGCGCGGGCCGCGTTCGCCACGGCCGGGGCCGAACCCACCTGCTGGGACCTGGCGGAGACCGGCGACCTGGACCGCCCCGCCCTGCTGGCCCACGACGTGATGGTCAACTGCGTCCTCGCCACGACCCCGGTGCCGCCGTTCGTCCGCGAGCAGGACCTCGACGACCCGGCCCGCCGGCTGCGCACCCTCTCCGACGTCACCTGCGACGTGGGCTCACCGCTCAACGTCCTGCCGGTGTACGACCGCACCACCGAGTGGACGGACCCCGTGCGCCGGCTGCGCAAGGAACCCCCGCTCGACCTGATCGCCATCGACAACCTGCCGTCCCTGCTGCCGCGCGAGTCCAGCGCCGACTTCTCGGCGGACCTGACGCCCCGGCTGATGGACTTCGGCGTCGCCGGACCGTGGGGCCGCTGTCTGGACCGCTTCGATCGCGCCACCCGTGAACTCGGAGTGGCAGAAGAGGAGTTCGGCCGTGACTGATCTGGTTCCGGGGACCGGTACCGTCCACTGGGTCGGCGCCGGGCTCTCCACGGGCAGCGGCCTGGCCGCCCTGTGCGAGCACACCGACGGCGTACGGCTGTGGCACCGCACGGCGGACCGGGCGGCCGAGGCCCTGGACCGGCTTGGGCTGACCGGACGCGCCGAGCCGCTCGCCTACACCCTGGACGCGCTCACCGACCGACTGGCGCCCGGGGACGTCGTGGTGTCGATGCTGCCCGCGTCCGAGCACGCGGCGCTGCTGGCGGCGTGCGTGAGCCGGCGGGCCCACTTCGCGTGCTCCAGCTATGTCTCCGACGCGGTGCTGGAGCAGGTGCCCGCGGCCGGCGCCGCCGGGCTCGTCGTCCTCACCGAGGCCGGGCTCGACCCGGGCATCGACCACCTCTTCGCGCACAGCCTGGTGGCGCGCGCCCGGCGGGCGATCGGCGACGACACGGCGGCCTCGTACCGCCTCACCTCGTACTGCGGAGGCGTCCCGGCCGTTCCCAACGACTTCAGGTACCGCTTCAGCTGGGCACCCTTCGGTGTCCTCAACGCCCTCCGTTCGCCCGCGCGTTACGTCGAGGACGGCATCGAGACCGTGGTCGGCCGGCCCTGGGAGGCCACCCGGGAGCACCTCGTCGACGGGGAGACCTTCGAGGTCTACCCCAACCGCGACAGCGTTCCGTTCATCGAGCAGTACGAGCTGCCACGGGCCTGGAAGCCGCAGACCTTCGTGCGCGGCACCCTGCGCCTGGACGGCTGGCTGCGGGCCTGGGACACGGTCTTCGAACGGCTGAGGAAGGACGACGACGCCGGAATCGCCGCGCTGGCCCAGGAGTTGGCGGCAGCCCACCCGACCACGGACACCGACCGCGACCGCGTGGTCCTCGCCGTGTCGCTGGAGGTGCGGGTGCCCGGGAGCGGCGCGGGTGACGGCGGCGACGCGGGCGATCAGGCCGGGGGTGCGGGCAACGGCACGGTGTGGTCGGGGAGTTACCTCCTGGACCTGGAGGGCGACGAGGAGGAGAGCGCGATGGCACGCTGCGTCTCCCGACCGCTCGCCCTGGGCGTCCGGCACATCCTGGACGGCTCCCTGGCACCCGGGCTGAGCCGCGCGGCCGAGACGGCACCGCGCTCCGAGGAATGGCTTCGTGAACTCGCCGACCAGGGGCTGGAGTTCACGCTGCGCGTCGGGGGCTGACAGGCCGGTCAGTCGGTGATCGCCTCGTGGACCAGTCGCTTGAGCTCGGGGTAGAGCTTCAGGGACTTCCGCGGCCTGAGCTGGGTCAGGAACTGGACACTCAGATCGCGGCTCGGGTCGACCCAGAAGGTGGTCGTGGCGACGCCGCTCCAGCCGTAGGTCCCGAGCCCGGAGGGGGCCTGGGTGCGGCTCGGGTCGGTCACGACGGAGACCCCGAGACCGAAGCCGACACCGTCGTTGCCGGGTTCGTCGTGGGCGGGGCGGCTGCCGAAGGTACGCAGGTCGGCGCCGCCGGGGAGGTGGTTGCGGGTCATCAGGTCGACCGTCTCGGGCCGGAGCAGGTGTACGCCGTCGAGCTCGCCGCGGCGGCGCAGCAGCTCACTGAAACGGTGGATGTCGTACGCGGTCGCCACCATGCCGCCGCTGCCCGACAGGAACCGGGGGCGGCCGAACAGCGGCAGGCCCGGGATCCGCTCGATCCCTCCGCCGTCGGCGTCGCTGTACAGCTCCGCCAGCCGGCCGGCCTGTTCGTCGGTGACCTGGAAGCCCGCGTCCGGCATGGCGAGCGGGCGGAAGATCCGCTCGGCGAGGAACTCGTCCAGCGGCCGGCCGGAGACGACCTCGATGATCCGGCCCAGGACGTTGGTGGCCACCGAGTAGTTCCACTGCGTGCCCGGCTCGAACTGGAGCGGCAGCCGCGCGTACGCCTCCACCGTCCCGGCCAGGTCCGAGCCAGGCAGCACCGCCGACTCCAGACCGGCCTCGCGGTACAGGGCGTCGACGGGGTGACAGTGGTAGAAGGCGAACGTCAGGCCCGCGGTGTGGGTCATCAGATGCTTCACCAGCAGGGGCTGGCCGACCGGGCGGGTGGTGAGGTCGGCGCCCGAGCCCCCCACGTACACCCGCTGGTCGGCGAAGGCCGGGAGGTGGTCGGCGACCGGGTCGTCGAGGCCCAGCCGGCCCTCCTCGACCAGTATCAGTGCGGCCACCGAGGTGACCGGCTTGGTCATCGAGTAGATCCGGTAGAGGGTGTCGGCCTCGACCGGCAGTGCGGCGGCGATGTCACGGTGGCCGTGCGCGGTGAGGTGGGCGACCCGGCCGCCGCGGGAGACGGCCACGAGGAACCCGGGCAGGCGCCCCTCGTCGACGAAGTGGGCGACGTGCTGGTCGAGCCGGTCCAGCGCCTTCGCGTCCAGCCCGACCTCACTCGGGTCGACCTCTTGCCGCAGCAGTGCCATGGTTTTCCTCCGGTGCGTTCGTACAAGGTGCGGTCCGGGCCTACCCCGCCCGGACGACCTCAGACCTCATGGTCGCGTAGGGAACGCGTGTACGGACCCCTTTCGGCACCGTGATCGGTGTGCGTTGCGTCGCTTCCACCAGCCGGAGTACCCGGCGCGCGGGGTCCCGGAACGGTCCGCGAACCGCCCGGCAGCGCCCGGCAGACCGGTAGCGCCGCCGCGGCCGCGAACGCCAGGACGACCAGGGGTGAGCGCGTCGCCCCGAGGTCCATGAGGACGGTCGCCGACGCCACCCCTAGGACCGGCCCGACGTTCATCGCGGTCTGCTGCAGTCCGCCGGCCACCCCGGCCGACTCCGCGGGGGCCTGCCGTACGACGACATGGGTCGCCGCGACCATCACGGCGCCGAACCCGGCGCCCACCAGCGCGAACCCGGTGCACAGCGTGAAGGGCGCCGAGGCCCGGGCGAGGACGAGCAGACCGGCGGCGAGGACGACCATCGCTGCTGCGACCGTGGCGCGGGCGCCGGACCGGCGCAGCAGGACGGCGGAGGTGGGCGCGGCGGCCACCAGCAGCACGGCCAGCGGAAGGCTGAGCAGCGCGCTGCGCAGCGGGGTCAGACCCAGGTCGTCCTGGAGTACGTAGACGCAGGTCAGCAGTCCGCCGTTGAGGGCCGCGGACGCGATGACGAGCACGCCGAGTGCCCCGCCCACCGCCCGGGAGCCCACGACCTCCGGTGGCAGCAGCGGGGAGCGCGTCCGGCGCTCGTGGCGTACGAAGGCGGCGCCGGCCAGGAGGGCGACCGGCGCCGACCACGTCACGCCGGGGAGGGTGACGAGGGTGTGCACCAGGCAGGCCAGGGCCACGGCGAGCAGCAGGGCGCCGGGCAGGTCGAGCGGGACGCCGGCGGCGGGACCCGGACGGTCCTGTCGGCCCCGGCGGTCCCGGGTGGCGAGGGCGAGCAGGCCGAACACCAGCGCGGGCACGATGTTGAGCAGGAACACGGCCCGCCAGCCGAACTCGGTGGCCAGCGCGCCGCCCACCACCGGTCCGGCCGCCGCGGCCACGCCGATGGACGCGGTGCGCACGGCGATCGGCGTCCGCAGCCGCTCGGGCGGGTACGCGGCCCGCAGCATGCCCAGCGTGGCCGGCTGCAACAGCGCTCCGAACACCCCCTGCACGACCCGCAGCCCGATCACCCAGCCGACGTCCGGCGCCAGCGCGATGCCCGCCGATGCGGCGCCGAAGCCGAGCATGCCGAGGGCGAAGGTGCGCCGGTGGCCGTAGCGGTCCCCGAGCCGCCCGGCGAACACCAACAGGCCCGCGACCGCGACGAGATACCCGGTGCTGGTCCACTGGACCTGGGTGAAGGAGGCGCCCAGGTCATGGCGCAGGGTGGGCTGGGCGACGGTGAGCACGGTGCCGTCCAGGGCGACCACCATGGCACCGGCCACGCTGCTCGCCAGTGTGAGCGGAAGGGAGGGGCGGGAACGCTTCACCGGCCGGCCTCCGGTCCGAGATGCGCGTCCAGGGCGGTCCGCAGAAGGGGTGCGAGGTCATCGGTCCCCGTGGCGAGCTGGAGGCTTCCCCAGCGCCAGAGCTGGGCGATGCCGTGCAGATTCGCCCACAGCGCGCCGGCGACCGACCGGGCGTCACCGCCGGGCCGTACCCGGTCGACCAGGTCCACCAGGACGCCGAACAGGGGGAGGCTGGTGTCCCGCAGTCGCAAGTGGCCGCTCTCCAGCAGATCGTGACGGAACATCAGCTCGTACATTCCGGGGTTGCCCAGCGCGAACTCCAGGTAGGTGCGCGCCAGTTCGGTCAACTGATCGCGAGGCCCGGCGTCACCCTCGCCGAGGGTCGTCGTCACCCGGGCGCCCAGCTGGGCGAAGCCGCGGTGGGCGATGGCCGACAACAGCTCCAGGTGGGTGGGGAAATAGCGGCGCGGCGCACCGTGCGAGACGCCGGCCCGGCGTGCGATCTCCCGCAGGGTGAGCGCTCCGGCGCCCTCCTGGGAGACCAGCTCCACGCCGACGTCCACGAGACGGGTCCGCAGATCGGGTTCCGGCCCATCGGCGTCCGGCTTTTCGGGGTCCGGCTTTTCGGGGTCACTCATAGACACTGTCTACCAGGCTCCGTAGACAGTGTCTACTCGCTCGGTGGTGAAACGAGGCGGGGAAATGCGACTCGGGGGAATGCGGCCCGGGGCGCCGCAGGTTGTGTCGACATGACTCAGGAATCGACGCAGAACGCGCTGCTCGCACTGCTCTCCGAGGGCCGTGGCGGGGTACTGGTCACCCTCAAGCGCGACGGCCGCCCCCAGTTGTCGAACGTCGTCCACCGCTACTACCCGGACGAGGGCGTCATCCGGATCTCGATCACGGACGACCGCGCCAAGACCCGCAACCTGCGGCGCGACCCCCGGGCGTCGTACCACGTCACGGCCTCCGACCGGCGCGCCTACACGGTCGCCGAGGGCACCGCCGACCTCTCACCGGTCGCGAAGGACCCCTACGACGCCACCGTCGAGGAACTGGTCCGCCTCTACCGCGACCTCGCGGGCGAGCATCCCGACTGGGACGACTACCGCGCCGCCATGGTCCGCGACCGCCGCCTGGTCCTGCGCCTGCGGGTGGAACGGGCGTACGGCATCCCGAAGGGCACCAACGACGGCTAGTGCTGCGACCGGAAAGGTTCACCGGCTCGCGACGCCCGGCACGGCACCTCGCGGCGTTGTCGCGCCACCCGAGTACATCCGGTACGCGGGTGATGCTCCGCCTTGCGATGCACCGCACCGGACGCCGCGAGCTTTCCGGTAAACCTTTCCGGCCACAGCACTAGTCGGCGGGCCTGCCCTCGCCGTCGCTGCGGGCTTCCAGGGCGTGCAGGACGGCGACCATGTCCGCGCCCGCGTGGCCCAGGGCCACGGTCTCCTCGTACAGGGTGTGGCAGGTGTCGAGGAGCGGGGAGGCCAGGCCGGACGCGCGTGCGGCGTCGGCGATGAGGCGGTTGTTCTTCAGGACGTCCAGGGCGGCGGCCTGTACCGCGAAGTCGCCCGTCAGCAGCTTGGGCGCCTTCATCCGCGAGACCCCGCTCGCCAGCGGGCCGGCCGCCACGACGTCCAGGAACAGCCGCCGGTCCAGTCCCTGCCGCTCGGCGAAGTGGAACGCCTCGGTCAGGCCGGTCACCTGCGTGATCAGGAACAGGTTCACCGCGAGCTTCATCAGCAGCGCGCCGGGCGCCGGACCGCAGCGGAACGTCTCGTGACACATCGGGGCGAGCAGCGGCCGTACGGTGTCCACGGCCTCCTCCTCCCCGGCCAGCATCGCCACCAGCCGGCCCTCCTCGGCCGGCACCCGCGAGCCGGAGACCGGCGCCTCGACGTAACTGCCGCCCGCCGCGCGCACGTCCGCCTCCAGCGCGCGCGAGTAGTCGGGCGAGGTCGTACCCATGGTGACGACCACGCGCCCGGTCACCCGTGCGCCGAAGTCCGGGGTGCCGCGGCCGAGGACGGAGTCGACGGCGGATTCGTCGGCCAGCATCAGGATCACGACGTCGGCGCGGGCGAACACCTCCGCGGGGTCCGCCGCGACCTGGGCGCCGGCCACGCGCAGGGCCTCGGCCGGGGCCGCCGAACGGTTCCACACCACCAGGGGTGTCCCGGCGCGGGCCAGCCGCAGCGCCATGGGGCGGCCCATCACGCCCAGTCCGATGAATCCGACCCGCATGGCCGCCGCCTTTCCCCGCACTCTATGACAGCGGTCATAGTAGCGAGTCCCATGACGCCGGTCATAGGATTCCCCTTCGCAGGATTCGGTGATGCCACAGCTCGGAGGAGGCCGACGATGCCGGTGCCCGGACGCGGACCCCGTGAGCGGATGGTCTTCAGCGCGGCCCAGCTCATCCGCCGGGACGGAGTCGGCGCGACCGGAATGCGGGAGGTCGCCGTCCACGCCGGTGCGCCCCGGGGCTCGCTCCAGCACTACTTTCCCGGCGGCAAGCAGCAGCTCGTCAACGAGGCCGTGGACTGGGCGGGCCGCTACGCCGGCAAGCGCGTGGCCCGCTTCCTCGAGGAGTCGGCGCGGGCCGGTGTGCCGACCCCCGCCGGGCTCTTCGCCGCGATGGTGCGCCAGTGGACGGACGAGTACGCGGCGTCCGGGTTCGCCGCCGGCTGTCCCGTCGCCGCCGCGACCGTCGACTGCGCGGCCTCCGGCGACGCCACCCGGGAGGCCGCGGCCGCCGCGTTCGCCACCTGGACCGGCCCGGTCGCCGAGGCCCTGACCGGCATGGGCGTCCCGGCGCCGAGGGCCCGTTCGCTCGCCACCCTCATGATCAGCGCCCTGGAGGGAGCGATCCTGATCGCCCGAGCGGAACGGGACGTCCGGGCACTGACGACGGTCGCGGCGGAGCTGGCTCCGCTGCTGGACGCGGCCGTCGAGGGGGCCGTTTCCGGCGTTTCCCAGGAGTGAGCGTCACTCCACTCGTCACTGAACCCGTCTCTGCATCCGTCACTCCGCCCGGTACCTCGCTCCACCGGCCCGCACGGCCGAGCCCCCGGTGCCAAGAGGGCGGCCGGGGGCTCGGGAGTTGCGGAACCGGGAGGCAGGGAAATCCCGTTTCAGGAAGTCGCGCCGTCACGGATTTCAGCGGGTTACGGCGTCACGGAGCACCGGGGGGTGCGTTCGCGGGGCGGACCCGGGATCAGGCGGTAACCGTTTCCGGCTGTGACGCCTTCCGCGCGCCCCGCTCGCCCAGCTGCTCCGTCGGGATCTTCGCGGTCTCCCGGGCCGACAGGGCCGCGATGACCGGCGGGACGCACAGCGCCGCCGTGAAGAGTGCCACCGAGGACCAGCCGTCGCCGTCCGGGCCCGCGATCTGCGCGGCGAAGGTGACCGCGAAACCGGCCACCGCGAAGCCGATCTGGGTGCCGATCGCCATGCCGGACAGGCGGACGCGGGTGGAGAACATCTCACCGTAGAACGAGGGCCACACGCCGTTCGCGGCGCTGTAGACCACGCCGAAGGTGGCGATGCCCAGCAGCAGGATCAGCGGGTAGGAGCCGGTGGAGATCGCCCACAGGTAGGCGAACATCATCACCGCGCTGCCGGCCGCGCCGATCAGGTACACCGGACGGCGGCCGATGCGGTCGGAGAGCGTGGCCCACGCCGGGATGGCCGCCAGCGCGACCACGTTGGCCAGCGCGCCCACCCAGAGCATGGAGGTGCGGCTCATCCCGACCGAGTCGCTGGTCGCGTAGGCCAGCGCCCACACCGTGAAGATGGTGCTGACCGAGGCGACGAGCGCCCCCGCGACCACCCGCAGGACATCCGCCCAGTGGTCGCGCATCAGTACCGCCAGCGGCAGCTTGACGACCTCGCCGGTGGCCTGCTGGGCGGCGAAGGCCGGGGTCTCCTCCAGCTTGCGGCGGATGACGTAGCCGACGACGGCGACCGCGATGCTCAGCCAGAACGGGACCCGCCAGCCCCAGGACAGCAGCTGCTTCTCGGGGAGGGCCGCGATCGGGATGAAGACGAGCGTGGCGAGGAGCTGACCGCCCTGGGTGCCGCTGAGGGTGAAACTGGTGAAGAAGCCCCGCCGCTCCGACGGCGCGTGTTCCAGCGTCATGGAGTTGGCGCTGGCCTGCTCCCCGGCCGCGGAGATGCCCTGGAGGACGCGGCACAGCACCAGCAGGACGGGCGCGAGCGTGCCGACCTGCGCGCGGGTGGGCAGGCAGCCGATGAGGAACGTCGAGACGCCCATCAGGATCAGCGTGAAGACCATGATCTTCTTGCGGCCCACGCGGTCGCCGAAGTGGCCGAGGAAGAGCGCGCCGACGGGCCGGGCCGCGTAGGCGACGCCGAAGGTGGCCAGCGACAGCAGGGTCGCGGTGGCGGGGTCGGACTCGTCGAAGAAGACCTTCGGGAAGATCAGTGCTGCCGCGCTGCCGTAGATGAAGAAGTCGTAGTACTCCAGCGCGCTGCCGATCCAGGCCGCCATGGCGGCTTTCTTCGGCTGACCGGGAGGTGCGGCGGGGACGGACACGGCGTGCTCCTTCGAGGGAACTCCAACGTACGTGGAGTGAGGCAAGGGGAGTAGGGCCGGTTCCCTGGGGTGCGGGGCGGCTGCGCCGGGTGCGTGCCCGGCTAATTAACCCACTGGGTAGTTAGTAGCGGATGGCTACGGATGTTGCGCTGATGTTTCTCCCCTGTCAATAGGCGGCGCCGAAGGATCTTTGGCGGAAGTGGTCGCGCCGTTCCGCCGGATCCGGCCGGCCCGGCCCGCCATGTCGCACCGGCCCGCCATGCGCCGGCCCGCCATGCCGCACCGGCCCGCCGTGCCGGACCGATCCGCCCTCCGCACCGGCCTCCCGTATCTGCCGTCCGGGTCGGGCCGCCGGACCGGCCCCCGGTCAGTCCGCCGCGCGCTCCGCCGTCAGATAGGCGATCACCATGTCGCCGAGCATGGCCCGGTAGTGCTCCCGCTGGGCCGGGTCCACCAGGTCGCGGCCGAACAGGGCGCCGAACGTGTGCCGGTTGGCCACCCGGAAGAAGCAGAAGGAGCTGATCATCGCGTGCAGGTCCACGGCGTCCACGTCGGCCGTGAACAGGCCGGACTCCCGCCCGGAGGCCAGGATGCGGCCGATCACGTCGAGCGCGGGGGAGCCCATCCGCCCGAGCTTCTCGGAGGCGGCGATGTGCTCGGCCTCGTGGATGTTCTCGATGCTCACCAGGCGGATGAAGTCGGGGTGCTGCTCGTGGTGGTCGAAGGTCAGCTCGGCCAGCCGGCGGATCGCCGCGACCGGGTCGAGGTGCTCGACGTCGAGCTGCTGCTCGGCCTCGCGGATCACCCCGTACGCCCGCTCCAGGACGGCGGTGAAGAGCTGCTCCTTGCCGCCGAAGTAGTAGTAGATCATCCGCTTCGTGGTGCTGGTACGGGCGGCGATGTCGTCGACCCGGGCCCCCGCGTAGCCGACCCGGGCGAATTCCAGCGTCGCCACGTCGAGGATCTCGGCCCGGGTCCGGGCGGCGTCGCGCAGGCGCCCGTTGCCGTGGGGTCGTGCCGGTTCGTCGACGCTGGTCATCCAGGTTCCTTCGGGCGGCGTGGGTGCAGTGTCGAGATTCTAGAAGCCCGCTCCCGTCCCGTGACGTGAGAGGGCTTCCCTCGGAGTCCGCCCGAGTGTTATGACTAACTCACCAGTTCGTACATTAGCCAGCCGATCAGGAGGTCCGCCGTGGCCGTCGTCTTCAAGGACTCGTATCTCGTCGGACTGATCGGCTCCGGCATCGGTCCGTCCCTCAGCCCGGCGCTGCACGAACGGGAGGCCGACCGGCAGGGCCTGCGGTACCTGTACCGGCTCATCGACATCGACGTGCTGGGTCTTGCCCCCGAGGCGGTGGGCGACCTGGTGCGCGCCGCCCGTGACCTCGGCTTCGACGGGCTCAACATCACGCACCCGTGCAAGCAGCTGGTCATCCCGCACCTCGACGCGCTCGCCCCGCAGGCCGAGGCGCTCGGCGCGGTCAACACCGTGGTCTTCGAGGACGGCCGGGCCATCGGCCACAACACCGACGCAACCGGTTTCGCCGCCTCTTTCGCACGTGGTCTGCCCGACGTGCCGCTGGACCGGGTGGTGCAACTGGGCGCCGGAGGAGCGGGCGCCGCCGTCGCGCACGCCACCCTCACGCTGGGCGCCGGACGGGTCACCGTCGTGGACGCGCTGGCCGACCGGGCCGCGGATCTCGCCGGTTCCCTCAACCGGCACTTCGGACCCGGCCGGGCCGCGGCCGCGGGACCCGACCGGCTCGCCGATCTGCTCGCCGGGGCCGACGGCGTCGTGCACGCCACTCCCACCGGGATGGCCGCCCATCCCGGCCTGCCCTTCCCGGCCGGGCTGCTGCGCCCCGGCCTGTGGGTCGCCGAGGTCGTCTACCGTCCGCTGGAGACCGAGCTGCTGCGCACCGCGCGCGCGGTCGGCTGCGCCACCCTGGACGGGGGCGGCATGGCCGTCTTCCAGGCCGTCGACGCGTTCCGGCTGTTCACCGGCCGCGAGCCGGACAGCGTCGGTATGCTGGCCGACTTCGCGGAGATGGCCCGTGGTGCGGAGCACTCGGCGGGCCATGCCGTATGACGGCGCCACAGACCCTTCCTCATGACGGCCGCAGGCCATTGCGCGGGACGGCCGCAGGCCCTCGCGTACGACGGCCGCGGGCCACGCCCGGTGACGGCCGCCCCCTGTGACAGCCGCGGGTGTCCGCGGCCGTCCGCGCCCACGCGGCGGAGCCGCAGGATGTCACGCCCCGCGTCCCCGAGGGGTCGCGGTACAGCCCTCGAAGGAGCATGACCGTGCGTACGTCGATAGCCACCGTCTCCCTCAGCGGATCCCTCACCGAGAAACTCACGGCCGCCGCCCGGGCCGGTTTCGACGGCGTCGAGATCTTCGAGAACGACCTGCTCGCGAGTCCCCTCGGTCCGCGGGAGATCCGCGCCCGCTGCGCCGACCTCGGCCTGAGCATCGATCTCTACCAGCCGATGCGGGACATCGAGGCGGTGCCGGCCGAGGAGTTCGCCCGCAACCTGCGCCGCGCCCGGCACAAGTTCGAGCTGATGGACAGGCTCGGCGCGGACACCGTCCTGGTCTGCTCCAGCGTCTCCCCGCTCGCGGCCGACGACGACGCGCTAGCCGCCGGGCAGCTGAGCGAACTGGCCGATCTGGCCCAGGACTTCGGTATCCGCGTCGCCTACGAGGCGCTCGCCTGGGGACGGCACGTCAGCACCTTCGACCACGCCTGGCGCATCGTCGAGGCAGCCGGCCACCCCGCGCTCGGCACCTGCCTGGACAGCTTCCACATCCTGTCCCGGACCTCCGATCCGAAGGACCTCGAAGGCATCGAGGACATCCCCGGCGAGAAGATCTTCTTCCTCCAGCTGGCCGACGCCCCGCTGCTCGGCATGGACGTCCTCCAGTGGAGCCGTCACCACCGCTGCTTTCCCGGTCAGGGTGGCTTCGACGTCGCGGGGCTGGTGAAACACGTGCTGCGCACCGGTTACGAAGGACCGCTCTCGCTCGAGGTCTTCAACGACGTGTTCCGCCAGGCCGAGGCCGGCCCGACCGCCGTGGACGCCCGCCGCTCCCTGCTGATCCTCCAGGAGGAGGCCGGGATCCGGGCCCTGCCCGCGCCCGCCGCCCCCACCGGGGTCGCCTTCGCCGAACTGGTCACCCACGACGCCGAACCCGTCGCCGCCCTCCTCACCGGCCTCGGCTTCGCCCGCACCGCCCGCCACCGCGGCAAACCCGTCGAGCTGTGGGAGCAGGGCGAGGCCCGCGTCCTGGTCAACACCGGTCCGGCGGCCCGGCGCGACGGCACCACGCTCACCGCCCTCGGCCTGGAGTCACCGCACCCCGCGTCGGCCGCCCGCCGCGCCGAGGCGCTGCTCGCCCCCGTCCTGCCCCGCCGTCGCGCCGCCGAGGACGCCCCGCTCGACGCCGTCGCCGCCCCCGACGGCACGGAACTCTTCCTGTGCGCGACGAACCGGCCCGAACTCCCCAACTGGCGCGCCGACTTCGCGGACGTACCGCACGCCCCGGCCGCCTCGGACGCCGTCCGCATCGACCACGTGGCGCTCACCCAGCCCTGGCACCACTTCGACGAGGCGGTCCTCTTCCACCGGGGCGTCCTCGGCCTCGACGCCCGGGAGAGCGTCGACGTCGCCGACCCCTACGGGCTGCTGCGCAGCCGCGCCGTCACCAACGCCGACGGCAGCGTCCGCCTCCCGCTCACGGTCGGCGCGGCCCCCGGCGACGACACCGCGCACGCCCGGCACATCGCGCTGGCCACCGACGACGTGGTCGCCGCGGCGCGCCGGTTCACCGAGGCCGGCGGGCGCCTGCTGCCCATCCCGGCCAACTACTACGACGACCTCGCGGCCCGCTTCGAGTTCGCCGACGGCGAGCTGGACACCTACCGCGCCCTCGGCATCCTCTACGACCGTGACGCGCGGGGCGTCTTCCGGCACTGCTACACGCACACCGTCGGCCGGGTCTTCTTCGAACTCGTCCAGCGTGACGGCGGCTACCAGGGGTACGGCGCCGTCAACGCGCCGGTGCGGCTGGCCGCCCAGCACGCCGCGCGCTGACCTACTGCCGGCTGACCGTCCTGGTCACGCCCGCGACGACCGTCGTGGCCAGGATCCAACCGAGCACGATGAGGACGTACGACAGCGTCTGGTACCAGCCCCTGGGCGCGAACGCGCTCTCCTGCCCGAAGGAGATCACGGGCAGCAGCAGGTCGAGGGTGTAGAAGACCGGGTCGAATGCGGGCGCCTCACCCGCCTTGAGCGGGGGCGGGTGGTGTCCGGCGTACGCGAGCGAGCCGACCGCCAGCAGCGACAGCAGCCAGACGGCCGCGCGCAGCGGGCGGAACCCGTAGCCGACGGCCGCGTCCTGGAGGTGTCCCCACGCCCGGCCGTACCAGGGCAGGGTGCCGCGGTGCCGGCGCTGCTTGGCCAGCTGCACCACCCGGGCCGCGCGGTCGTCGCCGATACGGCGGTAGGCGGCCGTCAGCTGCTCGTAGGCGTGCGGGTCGAAGGCGCCGTCGTCGCGCTCCAGCATCGGCAGCCGCCGCTCGGCGGGCTCGTGCGGGGTGAGGAAGGTGTAGGTGAGATCCAGCAGCCGGACCTGGTCGGGCAGCATCTCCGGCTCCAGCTGGAGCTGGCCCACCTCCGCGCGCCGCAGATTGAGCCGGCCCTCGATCGCCGGGCCCTCGCGCAGCCACAGCTCCCCTATGACGCAGCTGCTGGCCCGCAGCGCGGTGCCGCCCGGGTTGGACAGCGAGCTGCGCAGCAAATCCACCCGGCCGGGGATGCGGGCGCCGCGCAGATCGATCCGGCCGTGTGCGCGCAGCCGCCGGCCCAGCAGGTTGGCCCCCACGTCGAGGGACTCCGCGTTCAGCACATGCGCGCCGGGGTTGTTCAGTTCGGCGTCCTCCAGGTCGATCGAGCCGGTGACGGAGGCGCCGTCGAGCCGGATCAGGCCCTGGGTGCGCAGCCCGCGGGCGCAGAGGTCGTCGTCGATGAAGACCTGGTTGAGCTGGAGGACGGGCTCCGTGGGGTCGGTCGCGGTGACCTCCGCCCCGTCGAGGTACAACGCACCCGAGATCTGCGCCCTGCTGAGGTGTACCTGGCCGCCGAGCCGGCAGCGGGTCAGCCGCAGCCCTCCGTCGATCCGGGTGTGCGAGGCGTCCAGACCGGGCAGCTCGGAGTCGCGCAGGCTGACGTAGGCCAGCTGGGCGCCCACCAGCCGCGGGGACTCGTCGAAGCGGCAGTGGACCAGGCGGATCATGCTGTCGACGACCGCGTAGCGCAGGTCGAGGAGACCGGTGACGCGCGCCCCGGCGACCTTGAGGGCGGCTATCTCCCCGGGTTCGCGGGGGCCGTTGAGGAGCAGCGCCCGCAACACGGCCGCCCGTACGCTGCGTTCGGGGCCGTTCTCCTCGCCCTGCGTCCGGAAATCCACGGTCGCACCCGTGGCGAAGGCCCGCCAGAGTCGCTGTTCGGCCGGTGTCAGATCGTTGATCTCCATCAGCCGCGACTCTGGCGGGCCCTGCCGAGCGGTGTCAACCGGCTATGGCCGGATGTTCCATTCGGCGATCACGGGCCGTCCGTGCTCCGTCGACAGACGGCTGACCGTGCCCGTGGCCAGCTGGAACAACCGGCCCTCGGCGGGCGGGAGTCCCAGCCGGCGGGCGGTCAGGACGCGCAGGAAGTGTCCGTGTGCGACCAGCACGGCGTCCCCGCCGCAGTTCTGCAGAGCCGCGTCCACCCGGGCCAGCACCCGGTCGGCGCGCCGCCCGATCTCCTCGGGCGACTCGCCGGGGTGACCGTCCGGGCCGGGCGGCACGCCGTCCGTCCACAGGTCCCAGGCGGGGCGGGTGCGGTGTATCTCGACGGTGGTGATGCCCTCGTAGGCGCCGTAGTCCCATTCGTGCAGGTCGGGTTCGGGTACGGCTCCCGCGACGCCCGCGAGTTCGGCGGTGCGGACCGCGCGGTGCAGCGGGCTGGTCAGGGCGAGGCAGTAGGTCCGGCCGGAGAGAGCCGGAGCGAGTGACTTGGCCTGTTCCTCACCGCGTTCGGTGAGGGGCAGGTCGGTGAAGCCGGTGTGCTGTCCCGACACGCTCCACTCGGTCTCCCCGTGGCGGACCAGCAGCAGATCCCCCACGGCCGGGCCTACTTCTCCGCCGACTCGACGGCGTGGCCGCCGAACTGGTTGCGCAGCGCCGCGATCATCTTCATCTGCGGCGAGTCCTCCTGGCGGGAGGCGAACCGCGCGAAGAGGGACGCCGTGATGGCGGGCAGCGGCACGGCGTTGTCGATGGCGGCCTCGACCGTCCAGCGGCCCTCGCCGGAGTCCTCCGCGTAGCCGCGCAGCCGGTCGAGGTGCACGTCCTCGTCGAGGGCGTTGACGGCCAGGTCGAGCAGCCAGGACCGGATGACGGTCCCCTCCTGCCAGGACCGGAAGACCTCGCGCACGTTCTCCACGGAGTCCACCTTCTCCAGCAGCTCCCAGCCCTCGGCGTAGGCCTGCATCATGGCGTACTCGATGCCGTTGTGGACCATCTTCGAGAAGTGCCCGGCGCCCACCTTGCCCGCGTGGACGTAGCCGTAGGGGCCCTCCGGCTTGAGCGCGTCGAAGACCGGCTGCACCTTGGCGACGTGCGCGACGTCGCCGCCGACCATCAGGGCGTAGCCGTTCTGCAGGCCCCAGACGCCGCCGGACACACCGGCGTCGACGAAGCCGATGCCCTTGGCGCCGAGCTCCTTGGCGTGCTTCTCGTCGTCCGTCCAGCGGGAGTTGCCGCCGTCGACGACGGTGTCGCCGGACTGGAGCAGGCCGCCGAGCTCGTCGATGACGGACTGGGTGGCCTCGCCTGCCGGGACCATCACCCAGACGACGCGGGGCGCTTCGAGCTTGTCGACGAGTTCGGCGAGACCGCTGACGTCGGAGACCTCGGGGTTGCGGTCGTAGCCGATGACGGTGTGGCCGGCGCGGCGGATGCGCTCGCGCATGTTGCCGCCCATCTTGCCGAGACCGATCAGGCCCAGCTGCATCGATGTCATGTCAGTTCACTACTTCCTGAGTTCGCGGTAGGCGGCGACGAGAGCGGCGGTGGAGGGATCGAGGCCGGGCACCTCGGCACCCTCGGTGAGGGCGGGTTCGACACGCTTGGCGAGCACCTTGCCGAGCTCCACGCCCCACTGGTCGAAGGAGTCGATGTCCCACACGGCGCCCTGCACGAACACCTTGTGCTCGTAGAGGGCGATGAGCTGACCGAGCACCGACGGGGTCAGCTCCGGGCTGAGGATCGTGGTGGTGGGGTGGTTGCCCTGGAAGGTGCGGTGCGCCACCTGCTCCTCGGGCACCCCCTCGGACCGGACCTCGTCGGCGGTCTTGCCGAAGGCGAGGGCCTGCCCCTGCGCGAACAGGTTGGCCATCAACAGGTCGTGCTGTGCCTTGAGTTCGTCGCTCAGCTCGTCGAGGGGACGGGCGAAGCCGATCAGGTCGGCCGGGATCAGCTTCGTGCCCTGGTGGATCAACTGGTAGTAGGCGTGCTGTCCGTTGGTGCCCGGAGTGCCCCACACCACCGGCCCGGTCTGCCACCGCACGGGCCGGCCCTCGCGGTCCACCGACTTGCCGTTGGACTCCATGTCGAGCTGCTGGAGGTAGGCGGTGAACTTCGACAGGTAGTGGCTGTAGGGGAGTACGGCGTGCGACTGCGCGTCGTGGAAGTTGCCGTACCAGATGCCCAGCAGGCCCAGGATCAGCGGGGCGTTGGACTCGGCGGGCGCGGTGCGGAAGTGGTCGTCGACGATCCTGAACCCGTCGAGCAGCTCCCGGAAGCGGTCCGGGCCGATGGCGATCATCAGCGACAGGCCGATCGCCGAGTCGAAGGAGTAGCGACCGCCGACCCAGTCCCAGAACTCGAACATGTTGGCCGTGTCGATGCCGCGTTCGTGGACAGCGCGACGAAGTGCTTCGCCACGGCCTTCTCGTCACCGCCCAGCCCCTTCAGGAGCCAGCTGCGGGCCGAGGTGGCGTTGGTGATCGTCTCGATCGTGGTGAAGGTCTTGGAGGCGACGATGAACAGCGTCTCGGCCGGGTCCAGGTCGTGGACCGCCTCGTGGAGATCGGCGCCGTCGACGTTGGAGACGAACCGGAAGGTCAGCGAGCGGTCCGTGTAGGCCCGCAGCGCCTCGTAGGCCATCGCGGGCCCCAGGTCGGAGCCGCCGATGCCGATGTTGACGACATTGCGGATCCGGCGGCCGGTGTGACCGGTCCACTCGCCGGAGCGCACGCGCTCGGCGAAGCCGCTCATCCTGCCGAGCACGGCGTGCACCTGGGGGACGACGTTCTCGCCGTCCACCTCGACGACGGTGCCCGTGGGGGCCCGCAGCGCGGTGTGCAGGACCGCGCGGTCCTCGGTGATGTTGATCCTGTCGCCGCGGAACATGGCGTCGCGCAGCCCGAACACGTCGGTGGCGGCGGCGAGTTCGCGCAGCAGGGCGAGCGTCTCGTCGGTGACCAGGTTCTTGGAGAAGTCGATGCGCAGGTCGCCGACGCGCACCACGTACCGCTCCGCGCGCTCCGGGTCCGCCGCGAACAGCTCCCGCAGGTCCGTCTGCCACCGGGCACGGTGGTCCTTCAGCGCGGTCCACTCGGGCCGCTGGTCGAGCCGGGGGGTGTCAGACATGAGAGGGGGTCTCCTTGGTGCCCTCGCCGCGCAGGGCGACGGCGTACATCTCGTCCGCGTCGAGGCGCCTGAGCTCCTCGGCGATGAGTTCGGAGGTGGCGCGGACCTTCAGCGCCAGGGTGCGCGAGGGCTGGCCGGGCAGGGTGAGCGTGGCGAGCGGGCCCTCGGGGCGGTCGATGACGATCTCGCCCTTCTCGGTGCCGAGCCGGACGGCCGTGACGACCGGGCCCGCGGTGACGACCCGGTCGACCACGACGTTCAGCCGGGCCTCCAGCCAGCGCGCGAGCAGCTCGGCGCTCGGGTTGTCGGCCTCGCTCTCGACGGCCGCCGAGGTGATCGGCACCTGGGCCTGGTCCAGGGCCGCCGCGAGCATCGAGCGCCACGGGGTGAGCCGGGTCCAGGCGAGGTCGGTGTCGCCGGGCGCGTACGACTTCACGCGCGCCTCCAGGGCCGTCAGGGGCCGCTCGACGGCGTACATGTCGGTGATCCGGCGCTGCGCGAGGGCGCCCAGCGGGTCCTTGGCGGGGTGCACCGGCGCGTCCACCGGCCACCACACGACGACCGGCGCGTCCGGCAGCAGCAGCGGCAGGACGACGGAGTCGGCGTGGTCGGAGACCTCGCCGTAGGTCCGCAGGATGACCGTCTCGCCGGTGCCCGCGTCGGCGCCCACCCGTACCTCGGCGTCGAGACGGGCGTTGGTGCGGTCGCGCGGGCTGCGGGCGTGCCGCTTGATGACGACCAGGGTGCGCGAGGGGTGTTCGTGCGAGGCCTCCTCGGCCGCCTTGATCGAGTCGTAGGCGTTCTCCTCGTCCGTGACGATGACCATCGTCAGGACCATGCCCACGGCCGGTGTGCCGATGGCGCGGCGACCCCGCACCAACGCCTTGTTGATCTTGCTTGCCGTGGTGTCGGTCAGGTCGATCTTCATGGCCTGCGCCAGCTCCGTCCGTCTCGTGCGAGCATCTCGTCGGCTTCCTCGGGTCCCCAGCTTCCCGAGGCGTACTGCGCGGGCTTGCCGTGCCGTGCCCAGTACTCCTCGATCGGGTCGAGGATCTTCCAGGACTCTTCCACTTCCTGGTGGCGCGGGAACAGGTTGGCATCGCCGAGCAGCACGTCCAGGATGAGCCGCTCGTACGCCTCAGGGCTGGACTCGGTGAAGGACTCGCCGTACGCGAAGTCCATCGTGACGTCCCGGATCTCCATCGAGGTGCCCGGCACCTTGGAGCCGAACCGGACCGTGATGCCCTCGTCCGGCTGGACGCGGATCACGATGGCGTTCTGGCCGAGCTCCTCGGTCGCCGTGGAGTCGAAGGGGGAGTGGGGAGCGCGCTGGAAGACCACCGCGATCTCGGTGACCCGGCGGCCGAGGCGCTTGCCGGTGCGCAGGTAGAACGGCACGCCCGCCCAGCGGCGGTTGTCGACGTTCAGCTTCACGGCGGCGTAGGTGTCCGTCGTGGAGGCCGGGTCGATGCCGTCCTCCTCCAGGTAGCCGGGCACCTTCGCGCCGCCCTGCCAGGCGCCCGCGTACTGGCCCCGCACGGTGTGCCGGCCCAGCTCCTCGGGCAGCTTCACCGCCCTGAGCACCTTGAGCTTCTCGGTGAGCAGCGCGTTCGCGTCGAAGGCGGCGGGCTCCTCCATGGCCGTCAGGGCCATCAGCTGGAGCAGGTGGTTCTGGATGACGTCACGGGCGGCGCCGATGCCGTCGTAGTAGCCGGCCCGGCCGCCGATGCCGATGTCCTCGGCACGTACGACCGGTTCCAGATCGGCTCGAACATGGTGTTGGCGAAGCGCAGCGCCAGGATGTTCTGGACGGTCTCCTTGCCGAGGTAGTGGTCGATGCGGAAGACCTGGTCCGGCTCGAACACGTCGTGCACGACCGCGTTCAGTTCCTGCGCGCTGGCGAGGTCGTGCCCGAAGGGCTTCTCGATGACGGCCCGCCGCCAGGACCCCTCCGGCCCCTTCGCCAGCCCGTGCTTCTTGAGCTGCTCGACCACCTTGGGGAAGAACTTCGGCGGTACGGAGAGGTAGAAGGCGAAGTTGCCGCCCGTGCCGCGGGAGGAGTCCAGCTCCTCGACGGCGTCCCGCAGCTGCTTGAACGCCGTGTCGTCGTCGAAGTCGCCGGGGACGAACCGCATGCCCTCGGCGAGCTGCTGCCAGACCTCCTCGCGAAACGGTGTCCGGGAGTGCTCGCGCACCGCGTCGTGGACGACCTGCGCGAAGTCCTGGTCCTCCCAGTCGCGGCGGGCGAAGCCGACGAGCGAGAAGCCCGGCGGGAGCAGACCGCGGTTGGCGAGGTCGTAGACCGCCGGCATCAGCTTCTTGCGCGACAGGTCGCCGGTCACGCCGAAGATGACGAGGCCGGAGGGGCCCGCGATACGCGGCAGGCGCCGGTCGCGGGGGTCCCGCAGGGGGTTCTCCCAGGCCGCGTCGAGACTGCTGGTGCTCATTCCGCGTCAACTCCCTTGCTCATCAGCGACTTCGTGACCGCGTCCAGAAGGTCCTGCCACGCCACCGCGAACTTGGCGACACCCTCGTCCTCCAACCGGGTGACGACCTCGTCGTAGGAGATGCCGAGTGCCTCGACGGCGGCGAGGTCGGCACGCGCCTGGGCGTAGCCGCCGGTGACCGTGTCACCGGTGATGTCGCCGTGGTCGGCGGTGGCGTTCAGCGTGGCCTCGGGCATGGTGTTGACCGTGCCCGGTGCGACCAGTTCGTCCACATACAGCGTGTCCTTGTATGCAGGATCCTTCACACCGGTGGATGCCCACAGCGGACGCTGCTTGTTCGCCCCGGCGCCGCTGAGCGCGGTCCAGCGGTCACCCGCGAAGACCTCCTCGTACGCCGCGTAGGCCAGCCGCGCGTTGGCGAGGGCCGCCCTTCCCTTCAGCGCGAGGGCCGCGTCGGTGCCGAGCACGGTGAGCCGCTTGTCGATCTCGGCGTCGACACGGGAGACGAAGAAGGAGGCCACCGAGTGGATCGTTGACAGGTCCAGGCCCCTGGCGGCGGCCTTCTCCAGGCCCGCCAGATAGGCGTCGATGACCTCGCGGTAGCGCTCCAGCGAGAAGATCAGCGTGACGTTGACGCTGATGCCGAGGCCGATGACCTCGGTGATCGCGGGGAGGCCCGCCCGGGTCGCCGGGATCTTGATCATGACGTTGGGGCGGTCGACGAGCCAGGCGAGCTGCTTGGCCTCGGCGATGGTGGCGGCGGTGTGATGGGCCAGACGGGGGTCGACCTCGATGGAGACCCGGCCGTCACGGCCACCCGTCGCCGTGTATACGGAATGCAGGATATCGGCTGCCGACCGCACGTCGGCCGTCGTCATCATCCGAACGGCCTCGTCCACCGTGACGCCCCGCACCGCCAGGTCGGCGAGCTGCTCCTCGTAGCCTTCGCCGGAGCCGATCGCGGCCTGGAAGATGGACGGGTTGGTGGTGACGCCGACGACGTTCCTCGTCCCGACGAGTTCGGCGAGGTTGCCGGAGGCGATCCGCTTGCGCGACAGGTCGTCCAGCCAGATGGAGACGCCCTCGTTCGACAGGCGCTCCAGCGCTCCCGCGGTCGCGGTTGCTTCGGTCACTTCGATCATCTTCTTTCTGGCGGTCGGATCAACCACGCGCGGCGGAGAGGGATTCCCGGGCCGCGGCGGCCACGTTCTCGGCGGTGAAGCCGTACTCGGCGAACAGGGTCTTCGCGTCGGCGGAGGCGCCGAAGTGTTCGAGGGAGACGATGCGTCCGGCGTCCCCCACGAAGCGGTGCCAGGTGAGGCCGATGCCCGCCTCGACCGCGACGCGGGCCTTCACCGACGGCGGCAGGACGTGGTCGCGGTACTCACGCGGCTGCTCCTCGAACCACTCCACGGACGGCATCGACACCACCCGGACGCCGATGCCCTCGGCCTCCAGCGCCTCGCGCGCGGCGACGGCCAGCTGCACCTCGGAGCCGGTGGCGACGAGGACGACCTCGGGGGTCGCGGTCGAGGACTCCACCAGGACGTAACCGCCCTTCGCCGCGTCCGGGTCCGGCGCGTACGTCGGTACGCCCTGACGGGTGAGGGCCAGGCCGTGCGGGGCGGGCCGGGTGGCGTGCCGCCTCAGGATCTCGGCCCAGGCGATCGCCGTCTCGTTGGCGTCGGCCGGGCGGACGACGTTCAGGCCCGGGATGGCGCGCAGCGAGGCCAGGTGCTCCACCGGCTGGTGGGTGGGGCCGTCCTCGCCGAGGCCGACGGAGTCGTGCGTCCACACGTACGTCACCGGCAGCTGCATGAGAGCCGACATCCGGACGGCGTTGCGCATGTAGTCGGAGAACACCAGGAACGTGCCGCCGTAGATGCGGGTGTTGCCGTGCAGCGCGATGCCGTTCATCGCCGCGGCCATCGAGAACTCACGGATACCGAAGTGGACCGTACGGCCGTACGGGCTCGCCTCGGGCAGGGGGTTGCCCTCGGGGAGGAAGGAGGAGGTCTTGTCGATGGTGGTGTTGTTGGAACCCGCCAGGTCGGCGGAGCCGCCCCACAGCTCGGGCAGGACCGCGCCGAGCGACTGGAGCACCTTGCCGGAGGCGGCGCGGGTGGCGACCGGCTTGCCGGGCTCGAACACCGGCAGCGCGTCCTCCCAGCCCTCGGGCAGCTGACCCGCGAGGACCCGGTCGAACAACTGCGCGCGCCCGGGGTCGGCGCCGCGCCACTTCTCCAGCTGCTTGTCCCAGGCCGCGTGGGCCTCGGCGCCCCTGTCGAGGGCGGTACGGGTGTGCGCGAGGACCTCGTCGGAGACCTCGAAGCTGCGCTCCGGGTCGAAGCCGAGGAGACGCTTGGTGGCGGCGACCTCCTCCGCGCCGAGGGCCGAGCCGTGGGAGGCCTCGGTGTTGCGGGCGTTCGGCGCGGGCCAGGCGATGATCGTGCGCAGCGAGATGATCGAGGGGCGCCCGGTCTCGGCCTGCGCCGCCTTCAGGGCCGCGTACAGGGCGGGGACGTCGACGTCGCCGTCCTCGGTGGGCTCCACGCGCTGCGTGTGCCAGCCGTAGGCCTCGTACCGCTTCAGCACGTCCTCGGAGAAGGCGGTGGCGGTGTCGCCCTCGATGGAGATGTGGTTGTCGTCGTAGACGAAGACGAGGTTGCCGAGCTTCTGGTGGCCGGCGAGCGAGGAGGCCTCGGCGGAGACGCCCTCCTCCAGGTCGCCGTCGGAGACGATGCCCCAGACGGTGTGGTCGAAGGGCGACTCGCCCTGCGGGGCGTCCGGGTCGAACAGGCCGCGCTCGTAGCGGGCGGCCATCGCCATGCCGACGGCGTTGGCGACACCCTGGCCGAGCGGTCCGGTGGTGGTCTCGACGCCCGCGGTGTGCCCGTACTCGGGATGACCGGGTGTCTTCGAGCCGTGCGTACGGAAGCTCTTGAGGTCCGCCAGCTCCAGCTCGTAGCCGGAGAGGAAGAGCTGGGTGTAGAGGGTCAGCGAGGTGTGGCCGGGGGACAGGACGAAGCGGTCACGGCCCGTCCACTCGGGATCCGCCGGGTCGTGTCGCATCACCTTCTGAAAGATCGTGTACGCGACCGGGGCCAGGCTCATGGCCGTTCCGGGGTGTCCGTTGCCCACCTGCTGCACGGCATCCGCCGCCAGAAGGCGTGCGGTGTCGACGGCACGCCGGTCAAGTCCGGTCCACTCGAAGTTGTTCGGTGTCTGCGTGCTCATCTTCAAGAAATCCTCGATAGGAGCGGGTCATCGGCTCTGTTGCGTTCAAACCTAAAAGTCTGACTTTTACGAAGGAAGGTCTCCCTGTGTCAGCCTGTGGTGAAAGTGGGACACCCGTCGGCGACACATGAGCGCCCCGGGGCGGCAACTGGGCGGCACGAGATGGACATGGTGGACACAAGTACCCAAGACGGCGCCGGTGAGGGCATCAGAACCTTTCCCTTTCCCGTCGAACTCAGCGTCGGCGGCGTCGGTATGCAGGTGGGCCCCATGGGCACCGGTCGCACGTGGCACACCGACGCCCCGCTGGACCGTGTGCACCGCATCGACTTCCACGTGGTGATGCTCTTCGACGACGGTCCGGTCCGCCACATGATCGACTTCGCCGAGCACGAGGCGAGGGCCGGTGACGTGCTGTGGATCCGCCCGGGCCAGGTCCACCGCTTCTCGAAGTCGAGCGGGTACCGCGGAACGGTCCTGACCATGCAGCCCGGTTTCCTGCCGCGTGCCACCGTGGAGGCCGCCGGCCTGTACCGCTACGATCTGCCGCCGCTGCTGCACCCGGACGAGCGGCAGCTCGCGGGCCTGCGCGCGGCGCTGACGTATCTGCGCGGCGAGTACGACGACGGCGGTGCCGGCGGCACACTGCCCCTGAGTCTGCACACGGCGGTGCTGCGACACGCCCTCACCGCGTTCCTGCTGCGGCTGGCACACCTCGCGGCGAGCAGCGCGGAGGCGGCGCGCGGCCGAGCCGACACCACGTTCACGCTGTTCCGGGACGCCGTGGAGCGGGACTTCGCCACCAACCACAGCGTCAGCGCCTATGCCGACGCGCTCGGTTACTCCCGCCGTACCCTCGTGCGCGCGGTCCGCGCCGCCACCGGCGAGACACCCAAGGGTTTCATCGACAAGCGGGTCGTCCTGGAGGCGAAGCGGCTCCTGGCCCACACGGACCTGCCGATCGGCCGGGTCGGTGCGGCGGTGGGCTTCCCCGACCCGGCGAACTTCTCCAAGTTCTTCCAACTGCACACGGGAAGCACCCCGGTGGCCTTTCGCGCGGAACTGCGCTGAGGCGACCGGGGTGTGTTCGCGCCGCCGCGTCGGACCCGGGCGGGGATGTCCCGGCGCCCGGCGTCGCGCGGCCGTCGGTCAGTGGCCGAACGTCAGCCAGTTGACGTTCACGAAGTCCGCCGGCTGGCCGCTGGTGAAGGTCAGATAGACGTCGTGGGTGCCGGTGACGGAGCTGATGTTCGCCGGGATCGTGCGCCACGACTGCCAGCCGCCGGTGTTGGCCACCGCGAAGCTGCCGACGGGGGTGGCGGTACGGCTGTCGAGGCGTACCTCGACCAGTCCGCTGACCCCGCCGGCCGCGCCGCTGGCGACCCGCGCGCTGAACTGGGTCGCCGCCGTGGAGCCGAAGGTGACGCCCTTGTAGAGCGCGTAGTCGCCGTTCGCGAGGGAGCCGATGTTCTGGCCGCCGCCCGTGTCGGTGGTCGTCTCGGTGATCGTGCCGGAGTGGCTGTCGTACGACTCGGCCTGGATCGTCGCGTAGGCGTCGCGGCTGCCGGACGGCGGGGGCGTGGTACCGCTCCCACCGCCCGCGGCCTGGAGCACCTGCACGTAGTCGACCACCATCGGGTGGCCCGGCTGGGTGTCGCCGTCCAGACCGCCGCCGAAGGCGTCCGGGAAGCCGCCGCCCATCGCGACGTTCAGGATCACGAAGTACCCGTGGTTCGTGGCGTTGGTCCACGTCGTCGCGTCGACCTGGTTCGCCGTGACGGTGTGGTAGTTGACGCCGTCCACGTAGAACCGGATCGCCTCGGGGCTCACCGAGCGGTCCCATTCCATGCTGTAGGTGTGGAAGCCGGACTGGCAGGTGGTGTTCGGACACGCGACGGAGTTGCCGATGCCGGTGGTCTCGTTGCACGGGCCGCCGGGGTTGGTGCCGCAGTGCATCGTCGACCAGACCTTGTTCAGGCCCTGGACGTTCTCCATGATGTCCAGCTCGCCGACGCCCGGCCAGTTCTGGTAGTTGCCGCGGTAGGGCGAGCCGAGCGCCCAGAAGGCGGGCCAGTAGCCCTCGGCGGCGGTGCCGGTCACGTTCGGCATCTGGATGCGGGCCTCCACCCGCAGCTTGCCGCCGGACGGGGGCTGGAAGTCGGTGCGGTTGGTCTCGATGCGGCCCGAGGTCCAGCGGCCCGCGGAGTCGCGCAGCGGGGTGATCCGCAGGTTGCCGTTGCCGTCGAGCGAGACGTTGGCGGTGCTGTTGGTCATCGTCTCGACCTCGCCGGTGCCCCAGTTGGCGGGCCCGCCCGGGTACGAGGTCCCGGTGCTGTACTGCCAGTTGGAGGTGTTGACCCCGGTGCCGGCGGCACCGGTGAAGTCGTCGAGGAAGACCTGCGTCCAGCCGGACGGGGGCGTGGGCGCGGAGGCGTTCGCGGGCAGGGTGACGGCCGCCGCGGCGGCGGCCGCCAGGCCGAGGGTGCTGAGCACGGCGACGAGTGCGCGTCGCCGTCGGGGGATGCCGGAGGTTGCACTCATGGGGGGGGGTGCCTCTCGGGTACGGAGTGATGGGCGCGGGTGACTTCGAGAGCGCTTGAGAGCGCTCTCAAAGTGGGCCCAATGTGCTCTCCGTCCCAGAGGCCGTCAAGACTTAAAGCAAGGAAAGTCCTTTCGTGGCAAGGAAGTTCACGGGTTGAACCACGCAAACGTGCTAAAGCGCGCTGCCCGCCGTCCAGTCCGCCCAGGAGAGGTTCCAGCCGTTGAGTCCGTTGGCCGCGTCGACGGTCTTCTCGCCGGAGTTCTTGACGATCACCACGTCGCCGAGCATCGAACTCGCGTAGAACTCGTAGCCGGCGACGGAGCTGTCGTTCGCGCCCTTGGCGTCGTGCAGGCCGACGCACCCGTGGCTGGTGTTCCGGCTGCCGAAGATCGAGGCCGAGGCCCAGTAGTTGCCGTGGACGAAGGTGCCGGAGGTGGTCAGGCGCTGGGCGTGCGGGACGTCGGAGATGTCGTACTCGTCGCCGAGGCCGACGGTGGAGGACTCCATCCGGGTCTGCTTGAAGCGCTCGCTGATCACCATGATCCCGGACCAGGTGGTGTGGTCGGCGTCGCCGCCGGAGACGGGGTAGGTGGCCAGGGTCGCGCCGTCCCGCTCGACCGTCATCTTCTTGCTGGACAGGTCGACGGTGCTGATCTGTGCGCGGCCGATGTGGAAGGTGACGTCCTTCGACTGCATACCGTATACGCCATCCGATCCTTCGACGTCCTTCAACCGCAGACCGAGGGTGATCGTCGTCCCGGCCGCCCAGTAGGTCTTCGGCCGGAAGTCCAGCCGGGTGGCGCTGAACCAGTGCCCGACGATCTCCACGGCCGGCTCCGCGGTCACGGTGATCGCCCTCTCCACGGCGGCCTTGTCGGACACGGCGTGCGAGAAGTTGATCGACACGGGCATGCCCACGCCGGAGGTCGAGTTCGCCTCGGGGGTGAAGTAGCCGACGAAGGTCTCGCCCGGGGACTTGGTGGTGAAGGTGGCGGTCTGCGCGGCGGCGCCCTCCGCCTGGGCGGTGACCGTGTACTTGGTCCCGGAGTACGGGTGGGCCGTGGACGTCCACGTGGTCCCGGCCTCGTCGAGGGAGCCCGCGAGCGTCGAGCCGTCGTTGCCCGTGACCGTCACGGAGGCGAGCGTGCCGTCGGTCACGGTGACCTCGACGGGGCTGGTGAAGGCCGCCTTCCTGGTGCCGTCGGCGGGGGTGACCGTGATCACCGGCTGTTCGGCGGCCGGCGAGGCCTTCGTGGACACCGAGCCCGACGTCCCGGTCCCGGTCGTGTTCTCCGAGGCGTCCGCCGACCCGGAACTGCACCCGGTCAGCGCGACGGCCGGGACGGCCCCGAGGACGCCCAGGATCGCGCGCCGGGACCAGCCCTCCGGCTGCTGTTCGGACCGGTTCGATATGTGCGAGACGCCCACGGCACGCCTTCCTGAGTTGTCCACCTTTGCGGGTGCATCCTGCGCCTCGTAGATGGGGCGATCCTTTGAATCACCGGGTCGCAGCCTGAGATTCCTGTGAGGACGGCCTGAGAGACGCCGGCGCCCGCCGGGGTGACACGGGCGCCCACCGGGGCGACGCGCCAGGAACTCGCCCGGCAGTACCGATCCTGGGGCGAGGCGCCGGATCGCCGGAGGGGGAAGACGTGAGGGCCGGTTCGTAGCGAGGGTTCGTTCGTAGAGGGAGGAGAGGGGGGACGGGAAGTGGACCGGTGCGGCTCGCCGTGGGGGTGGTGCGGGGGAGGGGGCCGATCGCCCCGTCCGCGCATGGCGCCCGCGTCCGCGCATGGCGACGGCGTCCGCGCCTGGCGCCCGCGGCAAGGCTTCGTGATCACGCCTGGCTCGCGGCGGTGCCTGGCCCCCCGTCCAAGCCCGGCCCCGACCCTTTGCCGTCCCCCCGTCCCCGTCCCCCGTCTCTCGTCCACCTCCCCGTCCCCGTTCCCGGCCCCGGGGGCCCTACGCGAGCGGGTAGTCGTAGCGGATGAACCCGTTGAAGGCCGCCACCTTGTCGTAGAGGGCGCGGGCCGAGGTGTTGTCCTCCTGAGTGGACCAGTACAGCCGGGCGGCGCCCCGCTCCCGGGCCGCCTCGGCCACGCGCTCGATCAGCGCCCGTGCCACCCCCCTGCCGCGCACGGCCTCGTCGACGTAGAGATCCTGCAGGTAGCAGCTGTCCGCCAGCCAGGCCGAGGCGTGGAACAGGTAGTGGGCGATGCCCACCAGCCGTCCCTCCGCCCGGGCGCCGACGGCGTGCACCTCGCTGCCGTCCCGCAGGCGTCGCCACATCTCCTCGTAGCCGTCGTCGGGCACCTCGGTGCGGTAGAAGGCCTTGTAGCCGCGCGCCAGCACTTCCCACGCGGCGCGGTCCTCCGGGCCCAGTGGGCCTATCTCCGTCGTCTCCGTCATGGTGGGGCATTCTCGCCGGGGACCTCCGGGGCGCCAACCGGGTTTCGGGTGTGCGCCGTGGACGCACGCCCGTATCCCGACCGCCGACCCCGGTCCGCCCGGCACCCGGCCGACCCGGCCCTCGCGAGCGGGCGTCGGCGGGGTGCGGCGACTCAGCCGGGCCGGCCGTCCGGCTGCCAGCCCAGGGCCCGGGAGATCCCGCGTGCCGCGAGACGTACGGCCGGTGCCAGTACCGGTACCTGCGCGTCGGCGTGCGGGACGACGACCGACACGGCGGCGGCCACCGCACCGCCCGGGCCGCGCACCGGGGCGGCCACCGACAGGGCGTCGTCGGTGACCTGACGGCTGCTCACCGCGACTCCGGAGCGCCGGACTTCGGCCAGTACCCGGCGCAACCGCGCGGGATCGGTGATGGTGTGGGCGGTGTAGGAGGCCAACGGCCCCGCGCAGTACTCCTCCTGGAGTGCGAAGTCGCTGTGCGCCAGCAGTGCGAGCCCCACGCCGGTCACGTGCAGCGGCCAGCGGGCGCCCACCCGGATGTGCACCCCGACCGCCGAACGCCCCGACAGCCACTCGGTGTAGACGACCTCGGACCCGTCCCGCACCGCCAACTGCACGTTCTCGTGCGTGGCTTCGTACAGGTCCTCCAGGAACGGCAGCGCGACCTGCCGAAGTGCCAGGCCGCGCGGCGCCAGTGCCGCCACCTCCCACAGCCGCAGCCCCACGTGGTACACGCCGGACGGGTCCCGCTCCAGGGCGCCCCACTCGGTCAGAGCGCTCACCAGCCGGTGCGCGGTGGTGAGGGTCAGACCGGCACGGCGGCTGATGTCGGTCAGGGTGAGCGCGGGGTGGGTGTGGTCGAACGCGGCGAGCACGGCCAGCAGTCGGCCGGGCGCGGAGCGGGCGGTCACGGCGGGATCGCCCCGGTCCATCGGGTGCTCCTCACGGCATCAGGCCAGCCCGTCCTCGGCGATCCGCCGCAGCAGGGAGTGCAGGGTCTCGCGGTCGGCCGGGCCGAGCGGGTCCAGCAGTTCGTTCGTCACCCGCAGGCCCGCCTCGTCGGTGCCGCGCAGGAAGGAGCGGCCGTCCTCGGTGAGCACGACGATCCGGCTGCGGCGGTCGTCCGGTGCCGGGCGGCGCTCGGCGAAGCCCAGTTTCTCCAGGTCGTCGACCAGGCCGACGATCGCGCTGGGGTCGTAGCCGAGCCGCGCGCTCAGCTCCCGCTGAAGGGCGCCCTCGGAGGTGGCGAGGAAGCGCAGCACCGCGTAGTGCCGCAGCCGCACCCCCGACTCCTGGAGGAACGTGTTGAACAGCTGACCCGAGCGCAGTCCCAGGCGGTACAGCAGATAGCCCGTGTCCGCGTGCAGCCCGCGCATCCACGGCTCGTCCGCGTCGATGGGGGCGGCGTTGCTTGCGTTGTCCTGGCGGGCGATGGCGGGCTCCCTGGGCTCGGTCCCCTTCCGGGGTGGTTCTGCGTACAGATTCCAGCATGACGCACCCATAGGACTACAACAACTATTGACGTCAACAATTATTGCTCTTAGCTTCGATCTCGTAGTCAGCACCCCGCACAGCACCGTGCGCACCCCATGGGAAGGGACACCGTCGTGCCCAGCATCGATCTCACCGGCAAGGTCGCCGTCGTCACCGGCAGCGGCCGGGGCCTCGGCCTCGCCTACGCCCATGCCCTGGCCGCCCGCGGCGCGTCCGTGGTCGTCAACGACGTCGACGAGGCCGTGGCCGAGCAGGCCGTGAAGTCCCTCGTCGCGGCCGGCGGCCGGGCGGTCGCCGAAGTGGTCCCGGTCGGTACGACGGAGGCGGCGGACCGGCTGGTGAACCGTGCCGTGGAGGAGTTCGGCCGGCTCGACGTCCTGGTCACCAACGCGGGCATCCTGCGCGACAAGGTGCTGTGGAAGATGACCGACGACGACTTCGACGCGGTGATCGCCACCCACCTCAAGGGCACCTTCACCTGCGCCCGCGCCGCCGCCGTACGGATGCGCGAGCAGGGGGAGGGCGGCACGCTGATCCTCGTCGGCTCCCCGGCCGGCCAGCGCGGCAACTTCGGTCAGACGAACTACGCCGCCGCCAAGGCCGGCATCGCCGCCTTCGCCCGCACCTGGTCCATGGAGCTGGGCCGCGCGGGCATCACCGTCAACGCGATCGTCCCGGTCGCCGCGACCGCGATGACCGAGACCATCCCCGCCTTCGCCCCCTACGTCGAGGCCCTGAAGAACGGCGAGCCGTTCCCGGACTTCCTGCGCAAGGGCGAGGGCTTCGGCACCCCCGAGGACTGTGCGGCGCTGGTGCCCTTCCTGGCCTCCGAGGCCGCCCGGGGCATCACCGGCCAGGCCATCGGCATCGGCGGCGACAAGGTGGCACTCTGGTCGCATCCGCAGGAGATCCGCGCGGCCTACGCCGACGGCGGCTGGACGCCCGAGAGCCTGGCCGACGTCTTCCCCGCCTCGGTCGGCGCCGAGCTCCAGACGGTCGGCATCCCGGCCCCCTCGTTCCCGGAGGCGTGATGAGCCCCTCCACGACCCCCGCCGCGAACCCCGCCATGAACGTCGGCGAACTGGTCGCGATCGACGTCCACACCCACGCCGAGGTGTCGTCCAAGGGCCACTCCTCGCTGGACGACGACCTGCACGACGCCTCCTCCGCCTACTTCAAGGTCGAGGGCAAGCGGAAGCCCACCCTGGAGGAGACGGCCCGCTACTACCGTGAGCGGAGGATGGCCGCCGTGATCTTCACGGTGGACGCCGAGTCCGCGACGGGCACGGCGCCGGTCCCGAACGAGGAGGTCGCCGAGGCCGCCGCCGCCAACGCCGACGTCCTCATCCCCTTCGCCTCCATCGACCCCTTCCGGGGGAGGGCGGGCGTGAAGCAGGCCCGGCGCCTGGTCGAGGAGTACGGGGTGAAGGGCTTCAAGTTCCACCCCAGCATCCAGGGCTTCTTCCCCAACGACCGCTCGGTGGCGTACGACCTGTACGAGGTGATCGAGGAGACGGGGACCATCGCCCTGTTCCACACCGGTCAGACGGGCATCGGCGCCGGAGTCCCGGGCGGCGGCGGGATCAGGCTCAAGTACTCCAACCCGCTGCACGTGGACGACGTGGCGGCCGACTTCCCGCACCTCAAGATCATCCTGGCGCATCCGTCCTTCCCCTGGCAGGACGAGGCCCTCGCCGTCGCCACCCACAAGCCGGGCGTGCACATCGACCTGTCCGGCTGGTCGCCGAAGTACTTCCCGCCGCAGCTGGTGCAGTACGCCAACACGCTGCTGAAGGACAAGGTCCTCTTCGGCTCCGACTTCCCCGTCCTCACCCCCGACCGCTGGCTCGCCGACTTCGACAAGCTGACGATCAAGGACGAGGTGAAGCCGAAGATCCTCAAGGAGAACGCCGCCCGTCTGCTCGGGCTGACCACACCGTAAGGGGCGTGGAAGATGCGCAACGAGGGACTGGGGTCGTGGCCCGCACGCCGGGCCCGCAAGACCCCGCACCGCACCGCGCTGGTCCACGGTGAGCAGTCGACGGACTATCGCACACTGTATTCACGCACCACCCGCCTGGCCCACGCCCTGCGTGCCCGGGGTGTGCGGCGCGGCGACCGCATCGCCTACCTCGGCCCGAACCACCCCTCCTACCTGGAGACGCTGTTCGCCGCCGGCACCCTCGGCGCGGTGTTCGTCCCCCTCAACACCCGCCTCGCGGGCCCCGAGATCGCCTACCAGCTCGCCGACTCCGGTGCCAAGGCGCTCGTCTACGGCCCCTCGCACGCCGGCCTGGTCGCCGGCCTGCCCGGGAACTCGGACGTCCGGACGTACCTGGAGGTCGGCGCCGAGTACGAGGGGGAGCTCGCGGCCGCCTCCGACGAACCGGTCGACACGCCGGTCACCCCCGACGACACCTGCATCATCATGTACACCTCTGGCACGACCGGCCGGCCCAAGGGCGCCATGCTCACGCACGGCAACCTCACCTGGAACGCGGTCAACGTCCTCGTCGACACCGATCTGACCGCCGACGAACGCGCCCTGGTCTCCGCGCCGTTGTTCCACACGGCCGGGCTGAACATGCTGACCCTGCCGGTGCTGCTCAAGGGCGGCCGCTGCGTCCTGGTCGAGGCCTTCGACCCGGAGGCCACCTTCGGCCTGATCGAGCGGCACCGGATCACCTTCATGTTCGGGGTGCCGACGATGTTCGAACAGATCGCCCGGCACCCGCGCTGGGCGGACGCGGACCTGTCCAGTCTGCGGATCCTGACCTGCGGCGGCTCCCCGGTGCCGACGCCGCTGATCGCCGCCTACCAGGAACGCGGACTCACCTTCCTCCAGGGCTACGGCATGACCGAGGCGTCCCCCGGCACGCTGTTCCTGGACGCCGAGCACGCGGTCAGCAAGGCGGGCTCGGCCGGCGTCCCGCACTTCTTCAGCGACGTAAGGGTCCTGCGCCCCGACCTCACACCCGTCGAGGCCGGCGAGACCGGCGAGGTCGTCGTCCGCGGGCCGCACGTCATGCCCGGCTACTGGGGGCTGCCCGAGGAGACCGCCGCCTCCTTCGCCGACGGCTGGTTCCGCAGCGGGGACGCGGCCCGGGTCGACGAAGACGGTTACGTGCACATCGTCGACCGCATCAAGGACATGATCATCTCCGGCGGGGAGAACATCTACCCCGCCGAGATCGAGGACCTGCTCCTCGCCCATCCCGACATCGTGGAGTGCGCGGTCATCGGGGTGTCCGACGACAAGTGGGGCGAGGTGCCGCGCGCGGTCGTCGTGCCCCGCGAGGGCGTCTCGCTCGACCCCGACGAGGTGCTGGCCTCGCTGTCCGGGCGGCTCGCCAAGTACAAGATCCCCAAGTCGGTGGTGGTGGCGGACGAACTCCCGCGCACCGCCTCGGGAAAGCTCCTGAAATCCCGGGTGCGCTCCCGCTTCGGCACCGAATCCTGAACGACTCCCCCTGTGAACTCTCCTGTGAGGAACGGAATATGAGCATCACCGCCAACGGTCTCGACGAGCTGAAGAAGCTGGCCGGCAGCGACCTGGGCACCAGCGAGTGGATCGAGGTCACCCAGGAGCGCATCGACACGTTCGCGGACGCGACCGGGGACCACCAGTGGATCCACGTGGATCCCGAGCGGGCGGCCGCCGGGCCCTTCGGAGCGCCGATCGCCCACGGGTACCTGACGCTCTCCCTGTTCATCCCGCTCTTCACCGAGCTGCTGGACGTCCAGGGCGTCACGACCAAGGTCAACTACGGGCTGAACAAGGTGCGTTTCCCCTCGCCGGTCAAGGTCGGCTCGCGGATCCGCCTGGTGGGCAAGCTGACCGAGGTCGCGGACGTGCCGGGCGGGGTGCAGATCACCGTGGACGGGGCGATCGAGATCGAGGGCGGCGCGAAGCCCGCGGCGGTGCTGCAGAGCCTGTCGCGCTTCTACGCGTAGGGCACCGCGAAGGCGGCGCCGTCGGCTCCGTGAAGGCGGTGCCGTCAGGGATTGACGTGGTGGGGAACTGCGGGACCGCTGTGCCGGTCGCGCAGTTCCCCACGCCCCTTCCAGGGCCGCGTCAGCCGACCACGTCCACGAAGATCGGGTTGGCGTAGAACCAGGTGTCGGCCCACGGGTCGCCGTTGCCCGGCTCGTGGGGGATCGGGCCGTGCGGGTCCACGGAAGCACCCAGGTAACCGGTTCCGTTGCGGTTGCCGTCGCTGCCCCGCAGCCGGAGGTAGCAGGACTCGTCGCCCACCGCGACCGGGACGCGCAGGGTGTAGGTCCCCTTGCGGCCGCTCACGTCCGTCGTGCTGACCACCTTCGTGTCCGGAGCCCGCCAGGTGTCGCGGTCGGACACCGCGCCGCGCACCGCGCCCCGGATCACGTCCACGTGTGCCAACTGCGGCAGGGTCCCCTGGGGGTTGGGGCGGGACGCACTGGTGACGGTGATCTCCAGGATGAGCTTCTCGCCCTTGCGCACCCGGAGCCGGCCGCCGAGCGTGACGCCCCGACCGCCACGGTGCTCCCGCCGCAGCCGGACCTCCAGGCCGTCGAGCAGATGCCCGTGGTCGAGCCAGACCCGGCCCTCGCGCAGGCCCGTCATCACCGCGCGGTAGCCGTAGCGGGTCACGCCGACGTGGGTGCGGCTGAACTGACCCGGCCAGAAGTCGCTGCCTGCCTGCGGGGTGGCGGTGTTCACCGGCTCGGGGAGCCTGCCGGTGTTGTCGAAGTTCTGTCCGGCGGGCCAGTCACCGTTCTTCCAGGTGTCGAAGACGGTCCGGTGGTTGTCGGAGTTGGTGGTGACCGAGAACAGCCTGCCCTCGGCCAGCAACGAGTCCCACAGGCCGCCGACGGTCGCGGTGGCCCAGTCGAAGCCGCCGTAGGTGAGGTAGGCGTCCGCCGGGTAGCCCGCCCAGGACTGGGCGGACGGCTTGTTCTCGTACTCACCGCGGACGGACGTGGCACCGCGCCGGCCGGGGATCGCGGCGCCCTGGGCGCCCGGCGCGCCCTCCATGCCGATCACGATCTCGGGCGCCGCGTCGCGCCAGGCCCGCAGCTCGTGCGGGGAGTCGATGCCGAGGCGCAGCGGGTGGTTGGCGAGGACGAGGACGTCGTCGACGTAGCCGCTGCGGCGCTGCTCGGCCAGCCACTTGATCGCCCTGACGGCGTGCGCCTCGTTGCGCGCGGTGTCCGTCGCGCCGGCGGCTCCCTCGGTGTAGCCCAGCAGCTTGCCGTCGTAGGCGAGCTCGAAGCGCGTGAGCAGGTCGACCTCGTGCGGGCCGGGGGTGGCGAACACCGTGCAGTGCTCGGCGGCCGGGATGTACCACTCCAGCCCCTGGAAGATCAGCTGGCGCGGGTTCGCGGCGCGGGCCTCGAGGATCTCCTTGTGCTCCAGTGCGGCCCCGTAGGAGGCGTGCCCGAAGTTGGAGTGCTCGTTGAAGACCATCCAGTCGAGGCCGTACCGGGCGGCAGCCCCTGCCTGCTGGGCGAAGGTGTACTTCGCGTCGTGGCTGTAGACGGAGTGGACGTGGTGGTCGCCCACCAGGTAGGCGAGACGCGGGTCCTCACCGCCGTGGCCCCGGCCGGCGGCGGCGACGGCCGGGGTGGCGGCCCCGCCGAGGGCGAACGCGGCGCCGAACAGGCCGGCGCGGCGCAGAAGTCCGCGCCTCGACACGCCTTGGGCGTCGAGAGCGGCGGGCGAGACGGACGGATCGGCCCAGGCGGGCAGCTGCTGCTCGGTCACGGTGATCCTCGTACAGAAGGTCGGTGGTTCATGAGGGAGGTCAGTGGTTCATGAAGGAGGTGACGGGCAGCGCCCGCGCGACGATCCGGACGTCGCCGAGGCGGCCGTGCAGGATCTGGTCGATCTGTCCGCCGTACTCGTAGCCGCCGAGCAGCCACGGCAGCCCGAGGGACGTGACGCCGACGGCCGCCGCCTTCGGATTGCGCACCGCCGGGCAGCCCTCGACGTACAGCGTGGTGTGCCGGCCGTCGTTGACGACCGCGAGGTGCCACCAGGTCTCCAGCGGAGTCTCCTGACCCCAGTTGGTGGCGATGCCCTCCTGGTTCAGCGGACGCATGGCCCACTGCGGTTCCCGGTCGTCGGACAGGGAGAGGGTGGCGAGCGGCTCGTCGGGGTCGTCGCCGGTCCTGCCCGCGGCGCCGCCTGTCCCGGTCCTGCTCACCAGCCCCGACCAGGCGTGGTGCGACGGGTCCCAGTCGGCCGGGAGACGGTAGAACGCCTCGATGGTGTAACCGGTCCTGAAGGTAGCCGAGTTGAGCGGGGCGCCGTCGACCGTGCGCAGGTAGGCGCCCCTCAGCGGGGACTTGTAGCCCCGGAACTCCAGGCTGCCGTGGCCGGGTTGGTCACGATGGTGGTCGGAGGACCAGGTCAGGGCACCGCCGGCCACCGTGACGAGGGCGAGGTCGTTGCCGTGCCCGGACAGGTCACGGACGGTGCCGCCGACCGCGGTGCCGTCCTCGTGGCCGTCGAACCGCCAGTAGGCGACCGTGTCGCGCACCAGCACCTTCGACACCGGACGGGCAGGGCGCGCGGGCACCGGATCGAAGCCCGCGAAGCGCTCGGCGAAGTCGATGCCGACCGTGAACCGGTCGGCGTCTGAGCTCAGTTCGATCTCCTGCCGCTCCAGCTCGTTGAGCCCCTTCGCGGCCCGGCCGAGGATCCAGGGCGAAACCGTCTCCACGTCGATGACGTTCCGGTCGAGGTCGAAGCGGTAGAGGCGGATCATCGCGGCGCCGCCGAAGTACCGGTTCTGATAGTTCGTCAGATGCAACTCGACATCATGCCCCGCCGCGTTTCTGCGCGTCGCCCGACCGGCGGGCCAGTAGTGCCCGTTGAGGGTGAGGAAGATCTGGTCGTGGTCCTCGATCAGCCGGTCCCACAGCTGCTGTCCGTACGCCGACAGGGAGTCGTCCCCGGCGACCAGCTCGTGCGTGGTCAGCACGACCGGCGTCCTCGGGTGCCGGGCGAGGACACCGGCCGCCCAGGCGTACCCCTCCTCCGACAGGCGCCAGTCCAGCGCCAGCACCATCCACTCCCGGCCGCCCGCCCGGAACAGGTGGAAGGTGTTGTAGCCGTCGGGGGAGGCCCCGCCGAACATGGGCTTCCCCCGGAAGCGCTGCGGGCCGAAGGCGTCCAGGTACGGGGTCGCGCCGCGCTGGTCGGTCGTCGAGGACCGCACGTCGTGGTTGCCGGCCAGCACGCTGTAGCCGATCCCGCGCCGGTCGAGCAGCCCGAACGCCTCGCTGATCGCGGCGACTTCGTCCTTCGCCCCGTTCTGGGTGAGGTCGCCGAGGTGCGACAGGAACACGAGGTTCTCGTGCTTGCCCTGGTCGAGGAGGTAGCGCAAGGACGCCTCGACCGGCGCGCTGTCGATGCTCGGGCCGTCGAAGAGGTACTGCGTGTCGGGCATGACGGCGAGCGTGAATCGGCGGCTCTCCGGGTCCGGGCGCCACTGGGCGGAGGCCGCCTCGGCGGTGGCCGGCAGCGCGAGTCCGGCCGTGGCGGCCGCGCCGAGCAGCGCGGTGGCCCGGAGGAAACCGCGTCTTCCGGCACCGGCCCGCGCGGCCTCGCCCTGTTCCTGGGCATGCGAAGTGCACACGTGTGCTCCGTACGTAAGTCCGTTGTTTTCAAAGGGAGTTCAGAGGACGCGCAGGGTCCAGCTCCAGCGGTGGACGCCCGGTGCGACGAGGTAGGAGGGGAAGGTGTCGGGGCCGCACGAGGCCGTGCCGAGGCCGCGGTGTGCCGCGTCGAGGTGCACCACGCAGCCGGCCCGGGGGACGAGTTCGTCGTGGTGGGTGACGGCCGTCAGGTCCTCGGCGCGGTAGCGCGTGACGGAGACCTGGCGCGGCTCGTCCAGAGTGACGCAGAAGCCCGCGGCGTCCGGCGCGGAGAGCGTGAAGCGCCGTACACCGTGCAGGCCGCCGCTCTCCTGCGGGCGCAGGTACGGGGTGAACAGCGCGTCGACCCGGGCATGGTGATGGCCCACCGGCGCGCCCGCGCTCCGGTCGGGGTACGACTCCCAGGGGCCCTGCCCGAACCAGTCCAGCCGGTCCGGTCCCGCCACCGTCTCGAAGACCGAGCCGACACGCGCCACGTCGTCGAACTCCGGTGGCAGCTCCGCCTGTTCGTCGACCCGGACGCCGCCTTCCACCGGCGTGAAGACCTGCCGGTGGCGGACGACGCCGGTGGTGCCGGAGTACTCGGCGAGCACGGTCACCCCGTCGCCCTCCTGGTGTACGGACACCAGCCTGCGCACGAGGGCGTCCAGCCCCCACCTCCGCCAGCGCGGTGCCGCACCGCCCAGCTCGTCGTTGTCGGTGGGTGCCCGCCACAGGGACAGCGCGGGCGCGCAGGCCAGCAGCGGGTGGACGAGGAGTCCGTCGGCGTCGATCTCGACGCGGCCGGAGCCCACCGGGTCCTCGGCGGGCACCGGCGCCCGCAACCGCACCTGCGGCGCGCACACCGCGGTGCCCCGCGGAGCCCACGGCAGATCCCGTGCCGTCGTCACCCGCAGCGTCAGCCACGCCTCGCCGCCGTCGTCCGGCAACGCGAACGGCAGCGGCACCTCCACCGTGCCGCCCGGTCGAAGGTCGGGCAGCTCGGCCTGCGCGGTGAGCGTCCCGCCGTGGGCGAGCGACAGTTCCCACTCGCCGGCGAGCCAGTCCAGGCCCCGGAAGTGCTGGTGGTTGGAGAGCGTCACCCCTTCGGGCCCGACGCCGTGCAGCCGTACCGGTGCGGCGAGTTCCCGGTGCTCGTACATCACCGGTTTCGGGGTGCGGTCCGGGAAGACGACGCCGTCCGCGATGAACGCGCCGTCGTGGTCCTTCTCGCCGAAGTCGCCGCCGTACGCCCAGCGGTGTCCGGGCGCGGCGACAGCGTTGTCATAGAGCCCGGCGCCCCCACGCCCGACCGGTCTTCCGTCGTTCACACGCTGGAGAATGCCGTGGTCCCAGAACTCCCAGATGAACCCGCCCTGAAGACCCGGGGTGGCCTCGATGGCGGCCCAGTGGTCGGCCAGCGTGCCGTTGCTGTTGCCCATCGCGTGGGAGTACTCGCACTGGATGAGCGGCTTGGTCTGCCGCCCGGACAGCGCGTGCGCCACGCAGTCCTCCAGAGGCGCGTACATGGGGCAGGCGATGTCGGAGGCGACCTCCGGATCGGCCCAGCCGCGCTTGGCGGCCCCCTCGTACTGCACCGGCCGGGTCGGGTCGTGCCGGCGCACCCAGCCCGCGGCGGCGTCGTGGTTGGCGCCGTAGTCGGACTCGTTGCCCAGCGACCAGATGATGACCGACGGGTGGTTCTTGTCCCGCAGCACCATCCGCGAGACCCGGTCGACGAAGGCGTTCAGATAGCGCGGGTCGTCGGCGATCTCGTGGGCGTGGTCGTGGGACTCGATGTCCGCCTCGTCGACGACGTAGAAACCGATTTCGTCGGCGAGGTCGTACAGCGTGGGGTCGTTCGGGTAGTGCGCGGTGCGGATCGCGTTGAAGCCGAAACGCTTCAGCAGCACCAGGTCGGCGCGCATGTCGTCGTACGACACGGTCCGTCCCGTCAGGGGGTGGAAGTCGTGCCGGTTCACCCCCCGGATGAACACCCGCTCGCCGTTGACCAGCAGATCCCGGCCGACGATCGCCACGTCGCGGAAGCCGACCCGGTGCCGGGAGGTGTCGGCGACGGTGCCGTCGGCGCGGTGCAGCCGGACCGTGAGGTCGTACAGCTCGGGCGTCTCGGCCGTCCAGGCGCGCACCCCGGGCACCCGTGCGCGCAGCCGCGCCTCGCCGAGGAAGTCGGAGACACGCTCCTCCTCGGCGTTGGCCAGGTCGAACTCCGCGTCCTGCGCCAGCGGCAGACCGTCCAGCTCCCCGCCGACGTACCAGCCCGCGGGCAGGGCTCCGCCCGCGTCCCGTACCTGGCAGTCGACCCGCAGCTCACCGTCCCGCGATGCCCGCACGCTCACGTCGGCCAGCCGCAGCGGGTCGGTGGCGTACAGCAGCACCGAGCGGGTGATCCCGGCGTGCCACCACTGGTCCTGGTCCTCGATGTGCGAGGCGTCCGACCACTTGACGACCGTCAGCCGCAGCACGGAGCGGCTCCCCGGGCGTACGACGCCCGACAGATCGAACTCGGCCGCCAGATGCGAGTCCTTGGAGATGCCGACGGGCCGCCCGTCCACATGCACCAGCAGCACGCTCTCGGCGGCCCCGACCTGGAGCACGACGCGGCGCCCGGCCCACCCGGCGGGGATGTCGATCTCCCGCTCGTACACACCTGTCGGATTGTCCGCGGGCGACAGTGGGGGGAATTGCGTATACGGCATACGGACGTTCAGATACTGCGGAAGGTCGGCAGCGCCCTCGATGGTCTGCATGGTCCAAGCGCCGGGCACGGATGCCGTCGACCAGGGACCGCCGACCGGCGCGTCCGGAGCGGACAGCAACCGAAACCGCCAGTCGCCGTCCAGGGAGTTTGCTCCGGAGCGCCGGTCGACGGCGTTCATGGGCAGCCGTCCCCACGAGGTCACCTCGGGTGCCTCCCAGGGGCGGAGCGCCAGCAGCGGATCGGTCACTTGATCGCTCCCTTCGCGAGGTCGCCGATCATCTGACGGGCGCCGATCGCGAACACGATGAGCAGAGGGACCAGGGCGAGCAGCGCGCCGGTCATGACCATTCCGTAGTCCGTGGTGCCGTGCGTGCCGTTGAGCTGGGACAGCGCTACCTGGAGGGTCACGTTGTCCGGGTTGGTGAGGGCGATCAGGGGCCAGGCGTAGTCGTTCCACTGGCCCATGAAGGTGAAGATGCCGAGGAAGGCCAGTCCCGGCCGCACCACCGGGAGGGCCACGTGCCAGTACTGGCGCAGGAAGTTCGCGCCGTCGATGCGCGAGGCGTCGAGGAGTTCGTCGTGGATCGCGCCCTTCATGTACTGGCGCATCCAGAAGATGCCGAACGCGTTGGCGGCGGCCGGCACGATCAGCGCCGTCATCGAGCCGATCCAGCCGAGCTTCGCCATGATGACGAACTGGGGGATGGCCTGGAGCTGCGCCGGGACCATGAAGATGAACATGAGCAACACGAACAGCAACCGTTTGCCCGGAAACTCGAACTTGGCGAAGACGAAGGCGGCCAGCGAGTCGAAGAACAGGACCAGGAAGGTCACCGATCCCGCCACCAGCAGTGAGTTGAACATCGAGCCGAAGAAGTCGATGTTGTCGAAAAGGCTGCGGACGTTTTCCAGGAAGTGCGTGCCTGGCAGCAACTTGGGCGGGTAGGAGAAGATCTCCGACGACGTGTGCGTCGACATGATCACGGCCCAGTAGAACGGGAAGGCCGAGAGCAGGACGCCGGCGACGAGAGCGGCGTGCAGCCCGATCCCTCTGCGGCGGGACCCGTCGATCCCCTTGGCGCGCCGTGTTTCTTGGGTGGATGCCATGGTGTGCGGGCCTCCCTATTCTTCGCCCCGGCGCTGCACCAGCCGCCAGTTGATGATCGAGAAGAGGACGACGACGAGGAAGATGCCCCACGCCACGGCGGCGCCGTAGCCGAAGTCGTTGTTGTCGAAGGTCTGCTGGAAGAAGTAGAGGACCATCGTCCGGCCGGCGTGGCCGGGACCGCCCGAGAACGTCGAGTCGTTCGAGGTGTTCTGGAGCAGGACCTGGGGTTCGGAGAAACTCTGCAGACCGGTGACCGTCGACACGACGAGCACGAAGAGCAGCACCGGCCGCATCATCGGCAGCGTGATCCTGAAGAAGGTCTGCACCGGCCCCGCGCCGTCCATGCGCGCCGCCTCGTACAGCTCGCTCGGGACGGTCTGGAGACCGGCGAGGAAGATGATCGCGTTGTAACCGGTCCACTGCCAGGTCATCAGCGTCGCGATGGCGATCTTGATGCCCCACGGCGTGTTCAGCCAGGCGATCTGGTCGAAACCGATTGCCTGGAGGAACGCGTTCACCAGGCCGAAGTTGGTGGAGAAGACCGAGCCGAAGATGATCGCGATGGCCACGACGGAGGTGACGTTCGGCAGGAAGTAGGCGACGCGGTAGAGGTTCTTGAAACGGACCGCCGAGTTGAGCATCACGGCCGTCACCATCGCCAGGAAGATCATGGGGAAGGTGGCCAGCGCCCAGATGACGATCGTGGTCCCGATCGAGCTCCAGAACTCGGAGTCGCTCACCAGGTACTGGTACTGCGACAGTCCCGCCCACTCCATCGAGCCGAGGCCGTCCCAGCGATGGAAGGAGAGGTAGAGCGAGAAGCCGACGGGGATCAGGCCGAAGCAGAGGAAGAGCAGGTAGAAGGGGGAGATCGCGGCGTAGAGGTGCCAGTACTTCCGGAAGCCCTGCCGGGGCCGGACGACGGGGACGTCCGCCACGACCGCCGGGGGCTTGTCCAGCGCGGGGAGGGTGGCCATCAGTAGCTCACCCCCAGGTGCTTCGCGATCCGCCGGCATGTGCTCATGGCGTCACTCCAGGCCTGGTCCGGGTCCTTGCCGAGGACGCCGACGTTCTTGATCTCGTCCTTGATGGGCTGCCCGAGCGCGACGTCGAACGGGCTGTTGTAGGCGACCGCGATCTTCTGCGCGGCCGGACCGAAGATGTCCATCGTGACTTGACCGCCGAAGAACTCGTCCGGCTCGCGCACCTGCTTCAGGCCGTACGAGGCGGGGGTCGAGGGGAAGAGCCCGGCGTCCACGAACCCCTGTGCCTGGTTGCCCGCGTCGAGCATCCAGCTGATGATCTCGAACGCCCGCTCGGGCTCCCGGCACGCCGTGGTGACCGACAGGAAGGAGCCGCCGTTGTTGGAGGGCCGCACGGGCATGTCGGCCACCCGCCAGCGGCCCTTGGTCTTCGGCACGCCGTTCTTGAGGTCGCTGGTGGCCCAGGAGGCGCCCAGCTGGCTCGGCAGCTTGCCGTCCTCGACGGCCGACAGCTGGTCCGGGGTGCCGGTGACCAGGTTCGACACGATCTTGCGCCGCTTGGCCTCCACGGCTAGCGCCCAGGCGTTGCGCACATGCTCCTGGTCGCCGATGAAGTGGCGGTCCTTGTCGACGTACCGCTCGCTGCCCTGCTGGACCACGTTCTCGAAGACGCTGTTGACGTCGGTGAGCAGCGAGGTCCCCGGTATCCGCTGCCTGAGCCGCTCGCCCGCCGCGAAGAACTTCTCCCAGGTGTCGAGCTCCTTCGACACGTCGGCGGGCTCGTAGGGCAGGCCCGCCCTGCGGAAGACGGCGTACTGGTAGAAGTGCGCCACCGGCCCGCAGTCGATGGGGAAGCCGACCATCCGGCCGTCGTCCGCGACGCCCTGCTCCCACTTCCAGGGCAGGTACCGGTCCTTGTAGCGGTCCGCGCCGAGCGTGCGCAGGTCCACGAACTGGTCGGCGTTGGGCAGATAGGACGCCATGTCCTCGCCCTTCAGGCCCGCGATGTCGGGGACGTGGGCGCGGCCGGCCATCGTGGTGATCAGCTTCGACCGGTAGTAGCCGCCGATCTTGATGGCCCGGAGGTCGACCGAGCTGTCGTAGCGGGCCCTGGCGTTCTTGACGACCGTGTCGCCCAGGCCGCCGTCCCAGTACCACAGGACCATGTTCCGGCCGGTCGAACCGGTCGGAACGGCACAGCCGGTCGCCAGGCCGCCGAGTGCCGTGGCGGCCGAACCGGCCAGGCCCGCACGGAGCAGGCCTCTACGTGAGAGCCGCACAGCTCCCACCGCCTTTCGGATCTGTTCGCGTCTTCGCAGACGGGGTGCAATTCGAGGGGCATGCGTGGGGTCGTCTTCCGGATACGGGCGTGGTCAGGGCCGCGGGGCGGGTGGCGTGACCGGCGCGTACCGTACGGGCGGGCCGACGTCCGCCGGGATGCGGTCGGCGAGGAAGCCGTACGCCCGCGTGAGCTCTGGGTCCCGCAGCGAGCGCCACCAGCGGTCGACGCCGTACCAGCCGGGGGCCGCCAGCGCCCCGCCGTGGTGCCGCACCGAGAGCCCGGCGGCCAGGACGGCGAACCGCAGCCGCTCCACCAGCGGCCAGCCGCCGAGCGAGGCCGCCACGAAGCTCGCGCCGAACACGTCACCGGCGCCCGTCGCATCCAGGACGTCCATGTCGAGGGCGGGGACCTCGGCGTACTCGCCGGTCGCCTGATCGACCGCGATCGCGCCGTCGGCGCCCCGGGTGACCACCGCCACCGGTACCAGTTCCGCGAGCGTGCCGAGCGCGGCGATCGCGCTGTCGGTGCGGGTGTACGCCATCGCCTCGGTCTCGTTGGGCAGGAAGGCGTGGCACAGGGAGAGCTGGTCGAGCAGGTCGGTGGACCACTGCCGGGTGGGGTCCCAGCCGACGTCGGCGTAGATCAGGGTGCCGTTCGCGGCCGCCTTGGCGAGCCAGGCGCGCGGTTCGGCCTCGAGGTGCACCAGGGCCGTGCGCGCCTCGGGCGGGTCGCCCATCAGCACGTCCTGCGAGTACGGCGGCTCCTGGCCGTGGGTGACCAGGGCGCGGTCGTGACCGTGCGCCAGGGCGACGGTGACCGGCGTGTGCCAGCCGGCGGCCACCCGGGACAGGGCGAGGTCGACGCCCTCCTGGCCGGCCAGGACCTGGTGGCAGTGGGCGCCGTAGAAGTCGTCGCCGAAGACCGTGGCCAGCGAGGTCCGCAGACCGAAGCGGGACGCGGCCACCGCGAGGTTGGCGATGCCGCCCGGGCCGCAGCCCATGCCGGCCGTCCAGATCTCCTCGCCCGGCGTCGGCGGTCCGCCGAGCCCCGTGAGGACGAGGTCGTAGAAGAGCAGCCCGGTGAGCAGCACCTCGGGCCGGTCGTCGTCCACCGCACATCCTCCTCGCCGGGGGAGCTCGTCCCGTCAGGGGGAGCTCGTCAAATCTCTTCAATTCGGTGACCGGAATCGTGCGCCCCTCGGCGACATTGGTCAATACCTCAGCAGAAGTGAGCATGGATTTGATTGAAGATGACGAGTAGTGTTCATGCCGTGCTGGCAGAACGACGACATCAACTCATCCTGCGGGCCCTGCGCGCCGGTGGCCCCGCGGCCGTGACCGATCTCTCCGAGCAGCTGGGCGTGAGCCCCGCCACGATCAGGCGTGACCTGGTGAAACTCGAGGAGGACGGCCTCCTCACCCGGGTGCACGGCGGCGCCGTCGCGGAGGAGGGCGACCAGCCCTTCGCCGAGGTCGCCGAGGTGCGGGTGGGCGAGAAGGACGCCATAGCCGCCCACGCGGCGGCCATGGTCGCCGACGGTCAGTCGGTCCTCCTCGACATCGGCACCACCGCCTACCGCCTGGCCCGGCAGCTGCACGGCCGCCGGCTGACGGTCATCACCAGCAACCTCGTGGTCTACGAGGAGCTCGCCGACGACGAGGGCATCGAGCTGGTCCTGCTCGGCGGCATGGTCCGCCGGGAGTACCGCTCCCTGGTCGGTTTCCTCACCGAGGACAACCTGCGCCAGCTGCATGCCGACTGGCTGTTCCTCGGGACCAGTGGAGTGCGTCCGGGCGGGCAGGTGATGGATACGACGGTCGTCGAAGTGCCGGTGAAGCGGGCCATGATCAAGGCAGGTGACAAGGTCGTCCTGCTCGCCGACTCGGCGAAGTTCCCGGGTACGGGCATGGCGAAGGTCTGCGGTCCCGAGGACCTGGACGTGGTGGTGACGGACACGCCGGTCGATCCGGCGACCCGGTCCTCCCTCGAGGAGGCGGGCGTCGAGGTGGTCGTGGCAGGAAAGGTGCAGACGTGAAACTGACGATTCTGGGCGGCGGCGGGTTCCGGGTGCCGCTTGTGTACGGGGCGCTCCTGACGGACCGCGCCGAGGGTCGGGTCACGGAAGTCGTTCTGCACGATCTCGACGACAGCCGACTGTATGCAGTCGCCCGTGTACTGAATGAGCAGGCGGCAGCCGTCCCCGACGCGCCCCGGGTGAGCGCCACCACCGACCTCGACGAGGCCCTGCGCGGCGCCGACTTCATCTTCTCCGCGATCCGCGTCGGAGGCCTCGAAGGCCGCGCCCACGACGAGCGGGTGGCCCTGTCCGAGGGCGTCCTCGGCCAGGAGACGGTCGGCGCGGGAGGCATCGCCTACGGTCTGCGGACGGTCCCCGTCGCCGTCGACATCGCCCGCCGGGTGGCCCGGCTGGCCCCCGACGCCTGGGTCATCAACTTCACCAACCCGGCGGGCCTGGTCACCGAGGCCATGTCCCGTCACCTCGGCGACCGGGTGATCGGCATCTGCGACTCGCCGGTCGGGCTCGGCCGCCGGATCGCCCGGGTGCTCGGCGCGGACCCGAAGGAGGCGTGGATCGACTACGTCGGTCTCAACCACCTCGGCTGGGTCCGCGGGCTGCGGGTCGCCGGCCGCGACGAACTCCCGCGACTGCTCGCCGACGCCGACCTGCTCGGTTCCTTCGAGGAGGGCAAGCTGTTCGGCGTCGACTGGCTGCAGTCGCTCGGCGCGATCCCCAACGAGTACCTGCACTACTACTACTTCAACCGGGAGGCCGTACGGGCCTACCAGCAGGTCGAGAAGACCCGCGGCGCCTTCCTGGCCGACCAGCAGGCCCGCTTCTACGAGGAGATGAAGCGCCCCGACGCCGCGGCCCTGACCGCCTGGGACCGCACCCGCGCCGAACGCGAGGCCACCTACATGGCCGAGAACCGGGAGACGGCCGGCGCCGGCGAGCGCGACGCCGACGACCTCTCCGGCGGCTACGAGAAGGTGGCCCTCGCCTTGATGCGGGCCATCGCCCGGGACGAGCGCACCACCCTGATCCTCAACGTCCGCAACCAGGGCACCCTCTCCGTGCTCGACGCGGACGCCGTCATCGAGGTGCCCGCTCTGGTCGACGCCAACGGCGCGCATCCGGTGGCCGTGGCCCCGCTGCCCGACCACGCGACCGGACTGGTCTGCGCGGTGAAGGGCGTCGAGCGCGAGGTGCTGGCCGCCGCCGAATCGGGCTCCCGCGCGACGGCCGTGAAGGCGTTCGCGCTGCATCCGCTGGTCGACTCCGTGAACGTGGCCCGCAAGCTGGTCGAGGGCTATACCGACGTCCATCCCGGGCTGGCGTACCTTAGGTGAGCCCCGGGGGGAAAGCGCTTTCCCCGCGCTTTCCCCCCGACCGGCGAGTCCCCCGGCCCCACGGCCTCCCCGCCCCTCGTGGTCCCTCTCTGGAGATTCCCCATGCATGACGAACGCCGCCGCATCGAGGAGCGCGTCGAGCGCGTCCACAACCAGCGCATCAAGCCCGCGATCTACGCGGCCAGCGTGCCCTTCGAGGTCGAGGCCTGGCAGGCGCCGGGGGAGCCCGTCCCCTTCGCGGAGGCCGCGGCCGCCGCCTACGAGCCCTTCGCGATGAACACCCCGTGGGGCCCGCCCTGGGGCACCACCTGGTTCCGGATGCGCGGGCAGGTGCCCGCCGAGTGGGCCGGCAAGCGTGTCGAGGCCGTCATCGACCTCGGCTTCGTGGGCGACTGGCCCGGAAACCAGGCCGAGGCCCTCGTCCACCGCACCGACGGGACACCCCTGAAGGCGGTCAACCCGCTCAACCAGTACGTCCCGATCGGCAACCCGGCGACGGGCGGGGAGAGCATCGACTACCTGGTCGAGGCGGCCTCCAACCCCGACATCCTGGCGAACGACTTCGCGGGTCCGACGCTGATGGGCGATGTACTGACGGCGGGCGACCGTCCACTGTATACATTCCGCCGCGCCGATATCGCCGTCCTCGACGAGGAGGTGTGGCACCTCGACCTCGACCTCCAGGTGCTGCGCGAACTCATGGTCCACCTCGGCGAGCACGAGCCGCGGCGGCACGAGATCATGCACGCCCTGGACCGGGCCATGGACGCCCTCGACCTGGACGACGTCTCCGGCAGCGCCGCGGCCGTCCGCGAGGTCCTCGCGCCGGTGCTGGCCAGCCCCGCCCATGCCAGCGCCCACACCATCTCCGGAGTCGGCCACGCGCACATCGACTCCGCCTGGCTGTGGCCGATCCGTGAGACGAAGCGCAAGACCTCCCGCACGTTCTCCAACGTCACCGCGCTCGCGGAGGAGTACGACGACTTCATCTTCGCCTGCTCGCAGGCCCAGCAGTACGAGTGGGTGCGCGACAACTACCCGCAGGTGTGGGCCCGCATCCAGGAGTCGGTGAAGAAGGGCCAGTGGGCGCCGGTCGGCGGCATGTGGGTCGAGTCCGACGGCAACCTGCCCGGCGGCGAGGCGATCGCCCGCCAACTGGTGCACGGCAAACGGTTCTTCATCGAGCACTTCGGCATCGAGACCAAGGGTGTCTGGCTGCCGGACTCCTTCGGCTACAACGCCGCCTACCCGCAGCTCGCCAAGCTCGCCGGGAACGACTGGTTCCTCACCCAGAAGATCTCCTGGAACCAGACGAACAAGTTCCCCCACCACACCTTCTGGTGGGAGGGCATCGACGGGACCCGCATCTTCACGCACTTCCCGCCCGTCGACACCTACAACGCGCGGTTCAGCGGTGAGGAGATGGACCGCGCCGTGCGCAACTACTCCGAGAAGGGCGGCGGTACGCGTTCGCTCGCCCCCTTCGGCTGGGGCGACGGCGGTGGCGGTCCCACCCGCGAGATCATGGAACGAGCCCGCCGGCTGGCCGACCTGGAGGGTTCGCCGAAGGTCGTCGTCGAGCACCCCGACGCGTTCTTCGCGAAGGCCCGCGCGGAGTACCAGGACGCCCCCGTCTGGGTCGGTGAGCTCTACCTGGAGCTGCACCGGGCCACGTACACCACCCAGGCCCGCACCAAGCAGGGCAACCGCCGCAGTGAACACAAGCTGCGTGAGGCCGAGTTGTGGGCGACGACGGCCGCCCTGCACGCACCGGGCTACGCCTACCCGTACGCGAGGCTCGACCGGCTCTGGAAGACGGTGCTGCTGCACCAGTTCCACGACATCCTGCCGGGATCCTCGATCGCCTGGGTGCACCGCGAGGCGGAGGCCGAGTACGCGCGGGTCGCCGAGGAACTGGAGGTGCTGACGGCCGAGGCGGTCGCCGCGCTGGGCGGCGGGCGGCAGGGCGGCGGGCTCCGGGTGTTCAACACCAGCCCGTACGGCCGTGCCGAGGTGGTCCGTACGCCGGAGGGCGCACCGGCCTACGTCGAGGTGCCCGCGAGCGGCAGCGCGCCGCTGACCGGCGCGGAGCCCCCGCGACCGGTGACGGTCTCCGGGCGGGTCCTCGACAACGGACTGGTCCGGGTGCAGGTCGCGGAAGACGGCACACTGTCCTCCGTACACGATCTGCGGGCGAACCGTGAAGTCCTCGCCGACCAGGGCAACCTGCTGCGCCTGCACACCGACCTCCCGAACTACTGGGACGCCTGGGACATCGACAAGCACTACCAGAACCGGTACACCGACCTGCTGGAGCCGGACGCGGTGACGGTCGTCGAGGAGGACCCGCTCGTCGGCGCGATCCGGGTCACGCGCTCCTTCGGCAAGGGCTCGACGATCACCCAGACCATCACGCTCCGCGCCGGCAGCCCGCGCGTCGACTTCGAGACCGACATCGACTGGCACGAGGCGGAGAAGATCCTCAAGGCGGCCTTCCCGGTGGACGTCCGGGCGCCGCATTCCTCCGCCGAGATCCAGTTCGGCCACATCCAGCGCCCCACCCACACCAACACCAGCTGGGAGGCGGCCCGCTTCGAGGTCTCCGGGCACCGCTGGGTGCACATCGGCGAGCCCGGCTACGGGGTCGCGGTCATCAACGACTCCACCTACGGCCACGACGTCTCGCGCACGGTCCGCGAGGACGGCGGCACGACCACCACGGTCCGCCTCAGCCTGGTCCGCGCCCCGCGGGTCCCGGACCCCGAGGCGGACCAGGGACGGCACCGCTTCCGCTACGCGCTGCTCCCCGGCGCGAGCATCGAGGACGCGGTCGCCGAGGGCTACTCCCTCAACCTTCCGCTGCGCGTGGCCGACGCGGCGGACGCCACCCCCGAGCCCGTCGTCTCGGTGGACGGCGCCGGGGTCACCGTCGAGGCGGTCAAGCTCGCCGACGACGAGTCCGGGGATGTCGTCGTCCGGCTCTACGAGTCCAGTGGCGGCCGCTCCACCGGCATCCTGCGCACGGGCTTCCCGCTCGCGGGCGCCCAGGTGACCGACCTGCTGGAGCGGCCGCTGGAGCCCGCGGTCGTCGGCGAGGACGGCACGGTCGCCGTCGTACTGCGGCCGTTCCAGATCCTGACGCTCCGTCTGGAGCGTGCCGACACCGGCCGCTAGCGTCGGCCCCGGGGGCGGGCGCGACTCGACGCGCGCCCGCCCCCGGATCCCCCCGCCCCGAAGTGCCCCTGCTCTGCGGAGGAGTTCAGTCGTGCCCATGCAATCCTGGTTCACCGACGCCAAGTTGGGGATCTTCGTCCACTGGGGCATCTACGCCGTCGACGGCGTACAGGAGTCCTGGTCGTTCTACGACGACATCGTGCCCCACGACCGGTACATGTCCCAGCTCGACCGCTTCACCGGCGCCCACTACGATCCGCATGGCTGGGCCGACCTGTTCGCCCGGGCCGGCGCCCGTTACGCCGTCCTCACCAGCCGCCACCACGACGGTGTCGCCCTGTGGGACACCGCGTACGGGGATCTGAACCTGGGCCGGGACTACCTCACCGGCTACGCCGAAGCCCTGCGCGAGAAGGGCCTCAAGGTCGGTCTGTACTACTCGCACTCCGACTGGAACCACCCGGACTACGCCAGCACCCGCAAACCGGGCCGCCCGCCGGAGATGGAGGACAACCGCTACTCCGAATGCTCCGCCGAGGACGAGGACCTCGAGGCCTGGGAGCGGTTCCTCGCCTACCGGGACGGTCAGATCCGCGAGTTGGCCTCCCGCCACCGGCCCGACCTGATGTGGTTCGACGGCGAGTGGGACCGCAGCGAGGAGCAGTGGCGGATCAGGGAACTCGCCGCGCTGATCCGCTCGTACTCCCCGGACGTCGTCTTCAACGCCCGCATGCTCAGCGAGGGCGACTACGCCACCCCCGAACAGGGCGCCCCCATCGAACCCCCCGCCGGGCCGTGGGAGTTGTGCCTGACCATCAACGACTCCTGGGGCTACCGGCACCACGACCACCACCACAAGTCGCTCGCTCAGCTGGTCCGCTACTTCGCCGAGACGATCGGCGGCGGCGGCAACCTGCTGCTGGACGTCGGCCCGATGGAGGACGGCACCATCCCGCAGCCGCAGGTCGAGCGCCTCGAAGGCCTGGGGGAGTGGATCCGCAAGCACGCGGAGGCCGTGTACGGGACGGTGCGGGGGCTCCCGGCCGGGCACCACTACGGGCCCAGCACCCTCTCCGCCGACGGCCGCACCCTCTACCTCACCCTGTTCGACATCCCGCGTGCCGAGATCGGCGTCCGGGGCCTGGTCACGCCGGTCCGCCGGGTCACCGTGCTCGGCACCGGAACGGAACTCGGCCACCGTGTGGTCGGCGGACTGCACGAGGCGGTCGGCGTGCTGTGGATCGACCCGCCGGCCGGATCCGACCTCGACCCGCACGCCACGGTCCTCGCCCTGGAACTGGACGGCGAACTGGAGTTGTACCGGGGGTCGGGGCGCTTCTGAGGCACTCCGGCGGAGCCGAGCGGGCCGGGAGGGGGCGAGTCGGCCGTACGGCGGGCGGTGCAGGCGATGCGGGCCGGTCGGTCGCTCCCCGTGACAGCGGCCGACCGACCCGATCCCCCGTACCGCCGGGAATCCCCCGTCGATTCCCGGTCTTCCCCCGTTGATCCCCGTGCGTCCCCCGTGCTTCCCCCTGGAGCCCCGTGCTTCCCCGGTTGCTCCCCCGTGGGGCCCTTCACTCTTAAGAGCGAGCCGCCCGGATCCTGATACACCCTTCGTCGAAAAAGTCCCCCGGACCGTGGTCCGGGGGACTTCCGTTCGCGTCCGGGCAGGGGTCTCAGCCGGTGAAGCCGGCCGTGATCGAGGTGAACTGCCAGGTGCTCTGGCTGATGCCGGAGCAGTTGCTCACCACGCCACCGCCCGGGCAGGGCCGGTCGCGGTTGACGGCCCAGTAGGCGAGCCGCGCGATGTGGTGGCTGTTGGCCCAGTCACGGATCTGGGTCCAGATCGCCGGGGTGGTGTTCTCCTGCTGGTCGGACAGGCCGTTCATGCCGGAGATGCCGATGTGGGCGTAGGCGGTCGCGTCGTCCCACCCGAAGGTGGACTTCAGCTTGTTCTTCAACCCCTCCGTGGCGTTCACGGTGTTGCCGTACATGTCCGAACCGCCGCCGAAGTCGAACGGCATGATGGTGAAGACGTCGATGTCGGCGCCGAGCGACTTGGCCTGCTCGATGAGCCGGTTGCCGTAGTAGGTCGGCCCGGTCGTGGACGTCCCGAAGGTGACGATGGTCTTCAGGCCGGGGTTGTTGGCCTTGACCGTCTTCAGGGCGGTGAGGATCCGCGCCTGCACGGCCTCGTTCTCGAACTCGTCCGTGTTCTCGATGTCCATGTCGATCGCCTTGAGGGAGTAGGCGTCGATCACCTTCTGGAGGGCGCCCGCCAGCGCGCTCGCCGAGGAGCAGTTGGCTCCGAGCTTGCTGCCCTGCCAGCCGCCGAACGAGGGCACGATGTCACCGCCCGCCGAGCGGACCTGGTTGATGACGCTCTGGTCGACCCCGCCGGTCAGCGGCCGGTTGCTGTCCCACATCGGGTTGCACCCGCCGCCGTCCAGCATGAACGCCATCGTGAACCACTTGATGCCGGTCGAGCTCATCACCGTGGACACGCTCGGCGGGTCGCCCCAGCCCTCGAACAGGTAGGGCGCGGCCTGCTTGAACCCGGTTCCGCCCCCGCCGCCCGCGTTCGTCGTGACACTCACGGAGTTGGAGGCCCCGGAGGTGTTGTCGGCCGCGTCGCGGGCCCGCACGGTGAAGGTGTACGCGGTGCTCGCGGACAGCCCGCTGACCGTGGCCGACGTGCCGGAGACGGTGAGCACCCTGGCGGACCCGCTGTACACGTCGTAGCCCGTGACGCCGACGTTGTCGGTGGCGGCGTTCCAGGACAGCGAGACGCTGGAGGACGTCTTCCCGGTCGAGGTCAGTCCGCCCGGCGCGGTCGGCGCCTGGGTGTCCGAGCCGCCCCCGCCGCCCGGGCCGTCCAGGCTGACGTCGTCGGCGTAGTAGGTGCCCTGGGCGTACCAGCCGTGCGTGTAGATCGTGGCGCTGGTCTGCGAGGCGCCGGTGGTGAAGGAGACCGACAGCAGGCTGTACGCCGACGGTGACGACGTCCAGGTGGAGGCGCCGCCGTCGACGCCGAGGTAGACGTAGGAGCCGCGCACCCAGCCGGTGAGCGCGTACGTGGTGTTCGGCCGGACCGGGACGGTCTGGCTGCACTTGGCGATGTCACTCGAACTCACCGCTCCCGCAAGGGCCTTGGAGCCGCTGTGGGTGGGCGTGGAGACGACGGAGCCGAGGTTGCCGGTGCAGGACCAGGGCGAGAGGGTGCCCGACTCGAGACCGGGGTTGGTGAGGATGTTTGCCGCTTGAGCGGTGCCCGGCAGGGCCACGGCCCCGGCGAGGGCGAGACCGGCGGTGCCGAGCAGGGCGAGGAACCGGCGCCATGGGCGCCCGAGGGGTCTGGTGCGCACGCGATCTCCCTGAAGGAATGGGGGTGTTCGGGAGTGCAGGGGAGTGCAAGAGGGTGCGCAACAAAGTTGGTATGGACCAATCCGCCTGTCAAGACGAGAGGCGGAATTGGTCCATACCGGTGAGGGGAATGTCCTTCTTGTGCTTTCTTGGAGCCCTGGTCTTTCCTGGAGTCCTGGTTTCCCCGGAGTCCGGTCTTCCCTAGAGCGGCAGAGCCTGCGCGGCGCCCGCCGTGGTCACCTCGACGGAGCCGGCGGGCGCGGGCACGGCCGGCAGCAGCGGCTCGGCGGTCTCCTCCACCCGCTGGTGCGGCAGCGTGACCGCGCGCAGCGGCCGCGGCCCCGACACCACCGAGTAGTCCTGCCCCAGGAAGGGCGGCACGATCTCGCCCGGGTCCTCGCCGAGCGCCAACTGCACCGCTGCCCAAGGGGCGTTGACGCCGCACAGCGACAGCTGGTGGAGTCCGCCGGCCGGACGGGTGTTGACGTCCATCAGGACCGGCCGGTCGCCGAACATCCGGAACTGGATGTTCGAGAGGTAGTGCAGCCCGAAGCCCTCGGCGATCAGACGCGCCGGCTCCAGCCACTGCTCGTGCAGGGTGAATCCCCGGCGGCGGCCGTTCTTCGTCCGGCCGATGGCCATCCGCAGGTGGTTGTCCGGGCCGGTGAGGCAGTCCACGGACACCTCCGGCTGCTCCAGGCGCGGCATGACCAGCCAGTCGATCTGCTCCTCGCCCTGCTCCTCGGCCCGCTGCACCGCGTCGACCACCATGTCGAGCTGGACGTACGGGGTCGGGAAGCCGCTGAGGTGCATCAGCGAGAAGGGGGTGCGGGTGATCATCCGGAAGCCCACCCCGCCCGCACCGGACGCCGGCTTGAAGCACGCCCGGTGCCCGGCCTCCTCCAACTCCTCGACGGCGGCCACGAGTTCGTCCGCCGTGCGGACCCGGAACCACGGCGGCACGGGCACCCCGATCGCCTGCACGGCCTCGTACGCGATCACCTTGTCGTGGAAGACGGCGACGGCCTCCGGCGGCGGCGCCAGCAGGGCAGTGCCGACCGCGTCGAAGTCGGCGCGGTGCGCCACGACGGCCGCCTGGTGCAGCCGGGGCACGAACACGTCGATGCTGCGGCGCTTGCACTGCGCGAGGGCGTACTCGACGTACGCGGCCGGGGAGAGACCTTCCGGCTCCAGCTCGGCGGTGTCGGCGGCGGCCAGTACGGGGGAGTCGGCGTCACCGTGCGTGGCGTGGATCTCGACGGCGCGGTCGCTGGGATTTCGTCGCAGCTGATCCGTGAAGAACACGTTCTCCGCGTACGTGCGGTTGAGCCAGACGCGTACGCGAGAGACCATGCAGGCCGCCTTTCACGGTTCGCGGGCAGGGCAAAGCGGGCCCGGCCCGGGCAGGGGGATTTGTGGGTCACCAAACCGCCCTGCGGAAGGGACGTCCATGGCGGTGGTGTTGGGGCGATCATACGGGTTCCCGGGGGTGCGGCGTGCAACGCCCGTGTTACGGATTTTCCGATCTTGTTCACGTGAGGCGCGTGTTCGGGTAGAGGCGCGCTACGGCGCAGGTGGGACCGCGTGAGGGGCCGGCAGGAGCCCCGGTCCGACCTTGTACCGCAGACGTGAATGTGTTCTCGTGGTGACACTGGTGTATTCGTGGGAATGCGGAGAGTGGGCTCGTGAGCGGGGGCGGAAGGTGACGTCTACGGCCGGTGGCGCCGGACAATTACTGGCCATCAGCGATCTGCACATCGGCTATCCGGAGAACCGCGCCCTGGTCGAGGCCATGGCCCCGGAGACGGACGAGGACTGGCTGCTGGTCGCCGGCGACGTCTCGGAGAACGTGGCCGACATCCGGTGGGCGCTGAAGACCCTCGCCGGCCGTTTCCGCAGGGTCGTCTGGGTCCCCGGCAACCACGAGCTGTGGACCCATCCCTCGGACCCGGTCACCCTGCGAGGGGTCGCCCGCTACGAGCACCTCGTCGAGGTCTGCCGCGACCTGGGTGTCACCACGCCCGAGGACCCCTACCCGGTCTGGGAGGGCCCCGGCGGCCCCGTGGCCGTCGCGCCGCTGTTCCTGCTGTACGACTACTCGTTCCTCCCGGCCGGCTGCGCGACCAAGGATGAAGGCCTGGCCTACGCGCACGGCACCGGCATCGTCTGCAACGACGAGTACCTTCTGCACCCGGACCCGTATCCGACCCGGGAGGCCTGGTGCCGGGCCCGCGTCGCCGAGACCGAGCGGCGGCTCGCGGAGATCCCCGACGGCCTGCCCGTCGTCCCCGTCAACCACTACCCCCTGCACCGGCACCCGATGGACGTGCTGTGGCACCCCGAGTTCGCCATGTGGTGCGGCACCGGGCTCACGGCGGACTGGCACCGGCGGTTCCGGATCGAGACCATGGTCTACGGCCATCTCCACATCCCGCGGACCACCTGGCACGAGGGCGTGCGCTTCGAGGAGGTGTCGGTGGGCTACCCCCGTGAATGGCGCAAGCGGGCGCAGCCGCCGGGCCGGCTGCGGCGGATCCTGCCCAGGGAGGGCGGGGCCGCATGATCGGGGCACTGCTGCCGGATTCGGTGGTGGCGGTGGAGGCCTTCGGCGAGGAGGGCGTCCGCGAGTTCGGGAGCGCGCCGCTGTACCCGCAGGAGGAGGTGCTGGTGGCGCGGGCGGTCGCCAAGCGCCGCCGCGAGTTCACCGTCGTACGCTCCTGTGCCCGGCGCGCCATGGAGAAGCTGGGCGTGCCCGCCCAGCCCGTGCTGCCCGGCGAGCGGGGCGCCCCGCAGTGGCCGGACGGCCTGACGGGCAGCATGACCCACTGCGAGGGCTACTGCGCGGCCGCCCTGGTGCGGGCCGCCGACCTGGCCTCCCTGGGCATCGACGCCGAACCCCACGAGCCCCTTCCCGAGGGCGTCCTGTCCGCCGTCGCCCTGCCCGCCGAGGCGGAGCGGCTCGGCAGGCTGGCCGCGGGGCACCCCGAGGTGCACTGGGACCGGCTGCTGTTCAGTGCCAAGGAGGCCGTCTACAAGGCGTGGTTCCCCCTCACCCGTAAGTGGCTGGACTTCAGCGAGGCGGACATCGACCTCGGCCCCGCCACCGGCACCGCCTCGGCCTCCGTCGCCACCCCCGTCTCCGCCTCCGGTCCTGCCGAGGGCACGGAGGGCGTCTTCCGTGCCCGGCTGCTCGTCCCCGGGCCGGTGGTCGGCGGCCACCGGCTCGGGCACTTCGACGGCCGCTGGAGCGTCCGGCGGGGGCTGCTGGCCACGGCGGTCACCGTGCACCACGGCTGAGGCGGCGCCCCCCGGGGTCACCCGCCACCGTGCACCACGGCTGAGGCGGCGACCGCCCCCGGGGTCACCCGCCCGGGCACCAGTGCTGCAGCAACCGGAAGAACTCCTCCTCGTTGCCCGCCAGGCCCGCGGCGGCCAGGGCCTGTTCCGCCTCGGCCAGGACGGCGGGCGGGACCACCGGGGGCAGCCGGTCCTGCGGCGGACCGGAGGCGCCGGCGCCCTGGCCGTCCCCCTCGTCGCCGAAGGCGGCACGTACGGTGTGCAGCAGCCGCAGGTACGCCTGTACGGCAGTGCGCTCGCGGTCGGTCAGTACGGCAGTGGGCATCGGTCGGCTCTCCCCGTGTCGGCGTCGTGTCCCCCGCGCCCGACGGCGCGTACGCCCCCGTGCGGTGGCGCACCCCCCAGCTTGCCGCGCACCACTGACAATCCGGCCCGACCCGGCCTCGGTTCGCCCGCTTAGCGGAGGTGAAACCTCCTCGAAATCCCCTGGCCGAAAGGGGTTCTACGCTGAGGAGAAGGGCTTTCGGCGGACCGCCGAGGGCCGGCGGAACAGGAGGCGATCGGGTGGTCGACGTCCCACAGCGGCGCCCGGCGCGCGGCACCCGGCTGCGCCCGGTGGGCGACGGAGAACTGGAGCTGCGCCACCGGGTCGTGCACGGTTACCGGCGCGCCTTCCGCATGGCCGGCGAGGGCCCGGCGCTGGTCCTCATCCACGGCATCGGCGACTCCTCGCGGACCTGGACGGAACTGATCCCCGACCTCGCCCGCACCCACACCGTGATCGCCCCGGACCTCCTCGGCCACGGCGCCTCCGACAAGCCCCGCGCCGACTACTCGGTGGCCGCGTACGCCAACGGCCTGCGCGATCTGCTCAGCACGCTCGGCATCGAGTCGGCGACCCTGGTCGGACACTCGCTGGGCGGGGGAGTGGCGATGCAGTTCGCCTACCAGTTCCCCGAGCGCACCGAACGGCTGATCCTCGTCAGCGCGGGGGGAGTCGGCCGCGAGGTGAACCCCGCCCTGCGGCTGGTCTCACTCCCGGGCGCCCATCTGGCGCTGTCCGCGCTGCGGTTGCCCGGGGCGCGCTTCCAGGTCGGCCTCGCCGTCCGTCTGCTGAAACTGCTGGACACCGATCTCGGCCAGGACGCCCCCGACCTGCTCCACCTCGTCGACGCCCTGCCGGACGAGACCGCGCGCAACGCCTTCATCCGCACCCTGCGCGCGGTCGTCGACTGGCGCGGCCAGGTCGTCACCATGCTCGACCGCTGCTATCTGACGGCCGGCATGCCGACGATGCTGCTGTGGGGCGACCGGGACAGCGTGGTGCCCGTGCGGCACGCGTACGGCGCCCACGAGGCGATGCCCGGCAGTCGGCTGGAGATCTTCGAGGGGGCCGGCCACTTCCCGTTCCACAGCGACCCCGCCCGGTTCCGCGCCCTCGTCGAGGAGTTCACCCGCACCACGGCCCCGGCCGACTGGAGCCGCGACCACTGGCGCGGGCTGCTGCGCGAGGGCGGGCCCGGAGCGGGGACGCAGGGCGCGCCGGACGGCACGGAACGGGACCTGCGCGGGGCGAGCGAGCGCAGCGCGACCTGAGGGCCGCCGTACACGGCCGCGACCTGAGGGCCGCCGTACACGGCAGTCCGCGAAGAGAGCCGGCGGGAGCGGGCTCCTACGGCCCCAGATAGCCCAGCGACGCCTCGATCCGGCCGGCCAGGTGGTCGCGCTGGCCTCGTTCCCTCGGCGACGAACCCGACAGCCAGGTACGGCACTTGCTGGCCAGCAGCAGGCCGAAGCTCTCGGCCTCCCGCTCGTCGGTCAGGTCGAAACGGGTGCGCGCGGCGACGCTGCGCACCGTCGCCCGGAGATCCGCCCCGTCGCTGAGTAAACGGGCCGCGACCGCGGCGCCCTCGACGTGGTGTCCGCAGTGGCCCGCCTTCATGTGCCACAGCTCGTGCCCCAGGATCACCAACTGGTGTTCGGGCGCGGTGCGTTCCTCGATGACGACGAGGTCCTGGTCGGCCATGTCGAGCCACAGCCCGCTGGCCGTGTCGGCCGGGAAGGGGGCCATGCGGAAGTGCACGGGGCGGCCGCGCCGTCTGCTCATCCCGTCGCACAGGGCGGTGTACAGGTCGGCCGGCACGGCGGGCGCCGGCAGGGTCAGTTCCGCGACCAACTCGCCGCTGAGGCGGCGCATTTCCCTGGCGATGCTCACAGTTCTCCCCCGGATCACGACTCGGGCCGCTTCACGCTCTCCAGGAGCATGTCCAGCCACTCGGCGACCTTGTCGCGGTGCTGGTCGGTGGGCAGCTGGGCGGCCCGCCACGCGATCCCGCGCACGCCGTGGTCCTGCAGCAGCCGTTCCAGCGGGTCCTCCGCGGCCGCGGCCGCCTCCCGCGCGGCGAGCTTCTGGAGCAGCTCCTGCTCGATGTGCTGGAGGGCGCCCGCGAGCGCCTCCGGGTCCTCGGCGGTGAGGAAGCCGGCGTGCACCCGGAAGAAGCGCTGCAGGGCGTCGCAGTGCTCCATGGTGGGCCGCCGGTCGCCGTTGATGAGGGCGCCCGCCTGCTGGCGCGACATGCCGGCGCCGTCGGCTATCTCCTGCTGGGTGTACTTGCGGCCGTTCGGCTTGAGCCGGGTGCGGCGCAGCAGGTCCAGCCGCTGCAGGAAGCGGGCCTGCACATCGGGCTCGCCGGCGGGCCGGCCGCTCAGCAGGGCCTTGACCACCGACTCCGGCACACCGGAGGCGACGGACAGCCGCCCGGTGCCGAAGACCTCCGCGTGCGGCACGCCGAGGCGGTCGGCGAGCGCGGCGACACGGGCGACGACGGCCGACATCAGCACCGTCGCCGCGGCGCCCGGAACCTCGAAGCCATCCTCCGACACCGACAGGTCTCCTAGGTCTCTCACGTCCCTCTCACAGGCACACGATCACCAATACAGACGGTCGCCGTGAACTGCGTGGAGAGTATCCGGTCTTTCGAACTCACATCCAGGTCTCGCCACAACTGTGGCCAATTTCAGCCGTCAACCAGCACGGAATGCCACGATAGTTGACACCGATCGCGTCGGGGCATCAGGATCGGGGCGCCGCGTGAAGGCCGCATAGGCAAGAGGGGTGACCTCCCGATGGCATATCAGGCAGGAGGGCAGCGGTCCGCACCGCGGCCCGTCCCCGAGAGTCTCGAGGCCCAGGCGTACCTGCAGGACTACGCCACATACCTGGAGGCCGTCCCCTTTCCGTCCGTCGTCCTCGACCACCGCTGGGACGTCGTTCTCTCCAACGACGCTTTCGCGTCACTTTTCCGGGAGGTGGGCCCGCATCCGACGGCCCTGCCCGGCGACAACTTCCTGCGCTTCGTCCTCTTCCATCCCGACGCCCCCTCGGTCCTCGGTGACCACGAGGCAGGCTGGTGCCTGCCGATGCTCGCCCGCTTCGCCGCGGCCGTGGAGCGGCACGGTCACGACCACGGGCTCCAGGCGATCCGCCGCGACATCGCCCAGGATCCGATCATGGAGGCCGCCTACCGCCACGGGCTGCCGCACTGGATCCGCGCGGTCGGCGAGGAGGCCGTCGAGCACGACGGGGCGGTCCGGCCCCTTCTGCACCCCGACCCGCGCTGGGGCGCCACGGAGTGCCGCATCGTCGCCGACACCCCCAGGACCCTGCACGACATGGGCTACACCCGGCTGACGATGGTGCTGCGTTCCACCCGCCCCGCCCCCGTACCCCGCAGGACGCGCGGCGCACGCCGCGGCGCGAGTCACCTCAGCGTGGTCCCGGCCCCCGAGGTCTGACCGGGCACCGTCGGCGTTCAGGTCGCCGACGGCGCCCGGGTCGGCGCCGCGCCCCGTTCAGTGCGGTGGAGGGGCGTCCGACTTCGTGAGGCGGTCCACGGGAGTGCCGCGTTTCGCCGCCTGGATCTGCTCGTACACCTGGGTCCGCAGTTCCGCGAAGCGCGGGGCCACCCGCGTGTGCAACTGGTCGCGCTCCGCCGGGAGATCGACCTTCAGCTGTTCCCGGACGACCGTCGGGGAGGCGGACAGGACGAGGACCCGCTCGCCGAGGTAGACGGCCTCGTCGATGTCGTGCGTGACGAACAGGATGGTGATCCCGCGCTCCCGCCACAGTCCCCGGACCAGGTCCTCCAGGTCGGCGCGGGTCTGCGCGTCCACGGCGGCGAACGGCTCGTCCATCAGCAGGACCCGGGGCTCGTAGGCGAGCGCCCGGGCGATCGCCACCCGCTGCTGCATCCCGCCCGACAACTGCCACGGGTACGCGGAGAGCGCGTCCTCCAGACCGACCGAGCGAAGAGCGTCCGCGACCAGCTCCCGCCGCCGCCCTTTGGGCAACCCCTTCTGCTTCAGCGGCAGTTCGACGTTCTCGCCGACCCGCATCCACGGGAAGAGGCTCCGCCCGTACTCCTGGAAGACGAACGCCATGTCCGGCGGCGGCCCGGTCACCCGCCTTCCCTCCAGCAGCACCTCGCCCGAGGTCGGTGTGAGCAGCCCGGCCATGCACTTCAGCAGGGTCGTCTTGCCGCAGCCCGACGGCCCGACGAGACACACGAGTTCACCCGCCTCGACGGTGAAGGTGAGGTCGCGCACCGCCTCGATCCGGCGCCCGGAACCCTCGTAGACCTTCCGCAGGCCGGACACTGCAAGACGCGGGTGCATGGAACGCCCTTTCGCGAGGGTCACGGGGACCGCCGGGTGGATGCGCGCAGACCGTGGTACCAGCCGAGCACCCGACGCTCGACGACCTGGAAGAGCACCGACAAAACGAAGCCCAGGAGCCCGAGCACCAGGATTCCGGTCCACATGTCGGGGATGGCGAAACCCCGTTGGAACTGCACGATGGTGAAGCCGAGCCCGTTGCTCGCGGCGAACATCTCACTGATGACCATGAGGATGATGCCGATCGACAGCGCCTGGCGCAGCCCCGCGAAGATCTGCGGGCTCGCCGACGGCAGCACCACAGCGCGCAACCGGGCGAGTCCCGAGATGCCGTACGACCGTGCCGTCTCCGCCATCACGGGGTCCAGCGCCCGCACGCCCTCGACCGTGTTGAGCAGGACCGGCCACACGCAGCCGCTCGCGATCACGACGACCTTCATCGTGTCGCCGATGCCCGCGAACAGCATGATGACCGGCACCAGGACGGGCGGCGGCACCGCCCGCAGGAACTCCAGGACCGGCTCGCACACCGCCCGCACCCGGCGGTAGGAGCCGATGACCGTGCCCAGCGCGACCCCCGCGACGGCCGCCGTCGCGTAGCCGCCGAGAAGCCGCAGCACGCTCGGCCGCACATCGGTGCGCAGCCGTTCTGCCGTCCACACGTCGGGGAAGGCCTTCAGGATCGTGCGCAGCGGCGGCCAGTACACGTTCGTGCTGCCGTCGGACGCCACCCACCAGGCGAGGACCAGCACGGCCGGCAGGGCGAGCGTGAAGAGCAGCCGCAGCAGGAGGCGCCGCCAGGCGCCCGGCCCCGCCCGGACGGGTGATGTCCCGGTCACACCGCCACCTCCCCGCGCACCGACTGGTGCCAGGCCAGCGCGAACCGCTCCACCGTCCGGGCGCCCACGTTGATCAGCAGCCCCAGCACCCCGGTGACGACGATCAGGGCGTACATCTCGGGTACTGCCTGAGACGTCTGGGCAACGGCGATGCGCGCGCCCAACCCCGGTGCGCCGATGACCAGTTCGGCGGTGATGACGAGGATCAGCGCGACGGCCGCCGCGAGCCGCACGCCGGTCATGACGTACGGCAGCGCGGTCGGCCACAGCACGTGCCGGACCCGCGCCCAGGTGCCGAGCCCGTAGGAGCGGGCGGTCTCCTCGGCGACCGGGTCGACGTCCTGGACGCCGTACAGGACCTGGATCAGGATCTGCCAGAAGGAGGCGTAGACGACCAGCAGCAGGACCGAGCGCAGTTCGGTGCCGTACAGCAGCACGGCGAGGGGGATCAGGGCGACCGACGGGATCGGGCGCAGGAACTCGATGGTCGACGCCGTCGCCTCGCGCAGGTGCGGGACGACCGAGACGATCACGCCGGCCACGATGCCGGCGCCCACCGCGATCGCCAGACCGAGGGCCCAGCCGGTGAGGGTGTCGCCGAGCGCCGTCCAGAAGGCGGAGTCGGCGAGTTCGTCGCCCAGGGCGCCGGCGACGCGGCTGGTCGGCGGGAAGTAGGCCTCCTTGACCAGCCCGAGCCGCGGCACCGCCTCGCCCAGGGCGAGGAAGGCCGCGAGCCCGGCCGTACCGAGTGCGAGGTTCGCGCCTCTCACGGCAGCAGCTTCTCCAGGTCCGGGGCCGACTTGAAGAGCTTGTCCTGCTCGCCGAGCTTCTCCAGGGCCTCGATGGAGGAACGGTTCGCCTCGGCGGGCCACTTGGGAAGCGTGACCTGTGCCAGCACCGACGTCGGGATCTTGGTGTAGGTGGTGACGATCTGCCGGACCTCGTCCGGGTGCGCGTCGGCGTAGGCGAGGGACTCCGCGGTGGCCTCCTGGAACTTCTTCACCACAGCCGGGTTCTTCTGCGCGTACTGCGTGGAGGTGAAGTACATGGCGACGGTGAGGTTCGGCGCCACGTCCACCAGCGGCGAGGCGATCTCCGTACCGCCCTGGCTCTTGACGGTCGCCAGGGCCGGTTCGACGACCATCGCCGCGTCGATCTGCCCGCCGTCCAGGGCGGCGGGCATCTGGTCGAAGGCCAGCTCGACGAACTTCACCCGGTCGGGGTCGCCGCCCGCCTTGCGCACCGACGCGCGCACCGCGGTCTCGTTGATGTTCTTCAGGGTGTTGATGGCGACCTTCTTGCCCTCCAGGTCCTTCGCGGACTTGAGCGGGCTGCCCTTCTTCACCGTGATCGCCCCGAAGTCCTCGCCCTGCACGCCGGTCGAGGCGATGCCGTTCGAAACGGCCTGCACGGGAACGTTGTTGGACTGGGCGACCATGAGGGAGGTCATGTTGCTGAAGCCGAACTGGAACTGGCCGCTGACGACTCCGGGCACGATCGCCGCGCCGCCCTGCGCGGTGGTGATCGACAGCTTCAGGCCGTGCTTGGCGTAGAAACCCTGTTTCACGCCCAGATAGACGGGCGCCACGTCGACGATGGGGATGAGTCCGAGTTTGACGGTCGTGGTGCCTCCGGACGACGAACTCCCGGTGGACGTACCGGAGTCGTCGGACGAGCCACAGGCCGCCGTGGCGAGCAGGAAGGTGCCGGCCGCGAGACCGGCGAACAGACGACGCAAGGCTCCTCCTGTGCAGACAACGGTGTTCCGACAGGCTGTGCGCACACCGCACAGTAGTGCTCTATTGGCGTGCAGGGAACGTAGAGCCCGCTGTCCAGCGGGGTCAATGGGTTTGGCTGACGAAATTGTTGACAGTCTGGGAGGGCGGCATGTCCACCGTGGCCCGAGCACCGCATTTCGTGAGGTCCTTCGAGCGGGGCCTCGCGGTGATCCGCTCCTTCGACGCCGAGCACCCCGCGCGCACCCTCAGCGAGGTCGCCCGCGCCTGCGGACTGACCCGGGCGGCCGCCCGGCGCCTGCTGCTCACCCTCGCGGATCTGGGATACGTGCACAGCGACGGCCGGCTCTTCCGGCTCACCCCCAGGGTGCTGGAACTCGGCTACGCCTACCTGGCCGGCCTCACGCTCCCGCAGGTCGCCGAGCCGCATCTGGAACAGCTCGTCGCACAGGTGAAGGAGTCCTCGTCACTGTGCGTCCTGGACGGCGACGACATCGTCTATGTCGCCCGGGTGCCGACCACCCGCATCATGTCGGCCGTCATCACCGTCGGCACCCGCTTCCCGGCCCATGTCACGTCGGTGGGCCGGGTGATGCTCGCCGCCCTGCCGGACGACGAGCTCGAACTCCGCCTGGGCCGCGCGCAGTTGCGCCCGCTCACCGCTCGGACGCTGGTCTCGCCGGAGGATGTGCGGGCGGAACTGGCACGGGTACGGCGCCAGGGGTACGCGCTCGTCGACCAGGAACTGGAGGAGGGGCTGCGGTCGGTGGGGGCCCCGGTGCGCGGCCGGGACGGCACCGTGGTGGCGGGCGTGAACATCGCCGTGCACGCCGGCCGCACCTCGGTGGCGGCGGTCCGCCGGGATCTGCTGCCCCCGCTGCTGGCTGCCGTGGCACGGATCGAGGCCGACCTGCGGATCACCGGCCCGGCGGGCGGCGCCGCCCCGGCGGTCACAGATCCAGGACCAGTTTCCTCCCCCGGCACCGGGAGACGCAGATCATCATCGTCTCCCCGGCCTCCCGCTCCTGCGGACTGAGGACGGAGTCCCGGTGCTCGGGCGTGCCGTCGAGCACGTCGGTCTCGCAGGTGCCGCAGGTGCCCTCCGTGCAGGAGTAGAGGACCTCGACCCCCGCCGCCCGCACGGTGTCCAGCACGGACACACCCGCCGCCACGGTCAGCGTCCGGCCGCTCTGCGCGAGCTCGACCTCGAACTCGGCGTCCTCACCCACCGGTTGCTCCCGCGCCTGGAACCGCTCGACGTGGAGCGCGTCGGCCGGGCAGCGCTCCTCCACGGCGTCCAGCAGGGGACCCGGGCCGCAGCAGTAGACGAGAGTGCCCTCGGGAAGCGCGTCGAACACGGAACCGAGGTCGAGCAGGCCCGTCTCGTCCTGCGGGGCGACGGTGACCCGGTCGCCGTACCGCGCCAACTCCCCGGCGAACGCCATGGATCCGCGGGTACGGCCGCCGTAGAGAAGGCTCCACTCGGCGCCCGCCGCCTCGGCCGCCGCGAGCATCGGCAGAATGGGGGTGATCCCGATGCCGCCCGCGACGAAGCGGTAGCGGGCCGCCGGGCGCAGTGCGAAGTGGTTGCGCGGACCGCGCACCCGTATCTTGTCGCCCGGCCCCAACTGCTCGTGCACATGGGCGGATCCGCCCCGTCCGGCAGGCTCGCGCAGCACCGCGACCCGCCACGCGGAGCGGTCGGCCGGATCGCCGCACAGCGAGTACTGGCGCTCCAGCTCCGGGCCGAGGACGAGGTCCACATGGGCGCCCGGCTCCCACGCCGGGAGCGGCTCGCCCAGTGGGTGGCGCAGGGTGAGGGCGAGCACTCCCTCGGCGGCCAACTCGCGGCTCGCGACGACCAGTTCGGTTTCGTACACGCTCATGAGTCATTTCCTCGCGGCCGGTGTCCTTCGGGGTGGCCGAGCATCCACTCCCACATCTCGATCGGGTCCTGCGAAGTGTGCTCGGCGCCGCAGTGACAGGTGCCGTGCAGCACGTCGGTGCCCGGCAGCCAGTCGATGCGGTAGATCTCGCCGGTGGGGCCGGTGCTCACAGGACCCTCTCCGCGGGCTTGTCGCCCTCCTCCACCAGCCGGGCGAGGATCCGGCGCGCGGCCAGGCCGCCGGTGTCGATGTTGATGCTCAGCTCCTGGTAGCCGGTGCGTTCCGAACCGAGCGTCCGCTGCAGGAGGTTGAGCGCGTCGACGTCCTGCATGACCACCGTGTGGTTGTTGCCCCGCAGGAACGCGGTCACCTCGTCGTCGTCCGTCGCCCAGTCCCGCGAGACCATCCAGAAGTCGTACACCCTGCCGTCGGCGGACGGGGTGATCGCGTAGGTGATCTCGGTGTGGAAACCGTTCGGGTCGCTGCCGTCCGCCTCGGGCAGGACGCCCACCGGCGCGATACGGCTGTGCAGCAGATACAGACAGGGCGCGTGGTACTCGATGTCCTGCCAGCGGGTGATCCGGCCCTCGATGCCGGTCGAACGGGCGTAGAAGGGCGGGCACTCGGCGTCGTCCATGTGCCGGCTCACCCGCACGATCCCCGCGCCCTCGTCGACCTCCGTGGTGATCGGTGTCTCGGCGACCTCGGGGGTGCCGATGTAGCCGCCGTGCAGATACGTCTCGTGGGAGAGGTCGAGGAGGTTGTCGACGAGCAGCCCGTAGTCCGCGTCGATGGGCTCCATGCCCCGCACGGTGGTCCAGCCGGGGGCGTCGAGGTGCCGGGCGCGCGGGATCGTCTGCGGGTCGGCGAGCGAGGGGTCGCCGATCCACACCCAGACCAGGGAGTCCTGCTCGACGACCGGGTACGCGGTGACCCGGGCGGTGCGCGGGATGCGTTTCTGCCCCGGCACGTACACACAGGCACCGGTCGTGTCGTACGTGAAGCCGTGGTAGCCGCACACGATGCGGTCGCCGTCCAGCCGGCTCTCCGACAGCGGGAACCGGCGGTGCACACAGCGGTCGTGCAGCGCGACGGGCGTCCCGTCCTCCTCGGTCCGGTAGAAGACGAGCGGCTCACCCAGAATCGTCCGGCCGAGCAACTCCTCGCGCCCGACCTCGGTGCTGTAGGCGGCGACGTACCACTGGTTCCTGGCGAATGCGGTCGTGTGCGGCATCGATGCGGCTCCCGTCTGTCTGCGGTGGTCGCATCGTCGTGAAGGGCGTCACAGCACCGCAATACCTCTTCCGTCTCACGGAAGGGGGGGAAGAGCGTCGGTCCCGGGCAGCCCGGCCCGCGATACAGGCGTGCCGACGCGAACAGGAGGAGGGCACCTGGACGAGTTCGCGCCCGTCCCGGCCTTGTCCTTCGGAGGCGCGCGTGACACCCCCGCTTCTCGGGTGTCGTGACATCGGTCCCCCGCCGGCGAGGAGGAAGCACCCGTCGACGCGGCCGCCGGTCACCGTTGTGTCACGGTGGTGATGGCTGTCACCAGGGCGCCGGCCAGGGTGAGGGTGCCCGTGAAGGCCGCTGCCGCCCGGGTGATCGACGCCGGATACGAGGCCCGGTCGCGGCGGGCGAGACAGCCGGCTGCCACCGCGACGAGGACCCCGGTCAAGATCACCAGGGCGCAGGCGAGGAGGATCACGGCGCTGTGGTCGGACATCGTTGCGGTTCCTTACGGTCGGCGTGGCTGCTGTGGTGTCACCGACTTTCGGGGATGCCATGTTCATCGTGGTGCGCTGGTCGAAGATGAACATGGGCGAACAACCGGGGACGGCCAGGGGTGGGGGCTCCGCGTGGGGATGGACGATGTGCGCGACACCGCGGCCTTGGCGGAACTGCGGTCGCGCCTCGAAACAGGGCGGGTGGCCCGGGGGATCAACCAGACCGCGCTCGCGCGTGCCGCCGGGCTGGGGCGCACCACGGTCAGCCGGGCACTGAGTCCTGATGCGCCCGGGCCCTCCTCGGACACGGTGGGAGCGTTGGGCCGGGCCCTGCGCTTGGACGTGAACATGTTGCTGGGTCTCCTCGACACCGCGTACGGACGCGGCCCGGCCGCCCTCGCCGCCACCGGAGCGCCGGGCCGGCCGATCCGCATGTGGGACCCTCATGATCTTGAAGTCCACTTCGCCATCGAGGCACCGTCCGCGCGTTCCGGTCCCGGAGACCGGAGACGGCCGGGCCGGGCGGCGGCACTTCCTGCTTACGTACGCCGCCCGCACGACGAGCACCTCGCGACCCTCGTCGAGGCCGCCGACGAGGGGCACAGCGGGATGGCCGTTCTCGTGGGGTCGTCCTCGACGGGCAAGACACGCGCCTGCTGGGAGGCCGTGCAGCCGTTGGCCGCCCTCGGCTGGAGGCTGTGGCATCCCTTCGATCCCACCCGGGCCGAAGCGGCGCTCGCCGATCTCAACCGAGTCGAGCCGCAGACCGTGGTGTGGCTGAACGACGCCCAGCAGTACCTCGGTGGGGAGAGCGGCGAACGGATCGCCGCCGCGATCCACGGGCTGCTCACCGATGTGTCGCGCAGCCCGGTGCTGCTCCTGGGAACTCTGTGGACCGAGTACCAGAACGACTACCTGGCCCTGCCTCGTTCCGGGAGCCCCGATCCGCATCCGCAGGCTCGCGCGCTGCTGGCGGGGCGGCTCATCACGCTGCCGGACCGCTTCGACCACATCGCCATCACCAAGGCAAGGGCCCTCGCCGCTGCCGGCGACCGCCAGCTCGCTCATGCCCTGCAGCACACCGACAGCGGTCGGCTGACCCAGTTCCTCGCGGGAGCACCCGAGCTTCTGCGCCGCTACGAGACAGCCGGGCCGCCCGTTCGCGCCCTGCTCGAAGTCGCCATGGACGCACGACGTCTCGGAGCCGGGCTGCACCTGCCGGTCGGCTTTCTCGAGCAGGCCGCGGAGGACTACCTCAGCGACGACGAATACGACGATCTCGCGGACAACTGGCTTGATCAGGCGTTCGCCGACGTGACCTCACCGGTGCACGGACGCCTTGCTCCCCTGCGGCGTGTCCGGCCCCGGCCCACTCGAAGATCCCCGGTGACGGAGACCGCGCCGGCGCACTCCTACCGGCTTGCCGACTACCTGGAGCAGCACGGGCGGCGCGGCCGCGCACGCCTGTGCCCTCCTGCGTCGTTCTGGCAGGCCGCACACGACCATCTCACCCCCGAAAGCCTCGTCAACCTCGCTGATGCCGCTCGGCTCCGCCACCGGTTCCGATGGGCCGAGCAACTCGCCCAACGGGCGGCGGACTCGGGGGACACCGATGCCATCGCCCGGCTCGCCGAGATCCGACTGGCGAACGGCGCCCGGGGGGAAGCCGACCAGCTTCTCCAGCAGGGCGCCGACGCGGGGAGCACCGGCGCTCTCGTCCGCCTGGCCGTCATACGTCACGTGGCCGGCCACAGTGAGGAGGCCGAGGCTCTCGCGCAGCGTGCCGCCGACACGGGCGACACCAGAGGACTGGGCCAGCTCGCTGAGATCATCGAGGCCGACGGGGATCGGAAGAGGGCCGAGGAACTCGCTGTGCGGGCGGCCGCGGCGGGCGACACCGGCCCGCTCGTCCGCCTGGCCGAGATGAGAGAACTGGCGGGGGTCACCCAGGGAGCGGAACGGCTCGGGCAGTTGGCCGCCAAGGCCGGTGACACCACGGCCCTCGTCCGGTTGGCCACCATCCGGGAAACCGGTGGGCCGACGGCCCGCCACGAAGCCCAGCGTCTCTATCAACGTGCCGGCCGGGTGGGAAACGCCAGCGCGCTTGCCCGGCTCGCCACCGAGCGGGAGTCCGCCGGGCACCGAGGGGAAGCCGAGCAGCTCGCCCGGCGAGCCGCACACGCCGGCCAGTCCTTCGCCCTGGTCCGGCTGGCCGAGATGCGTGAGGCAGCCGGTGCGCACGAAGAAGCCGAAAAGCTCGCGCAACAGGCCATCGAGGCCGGTCACCGCTTCGCCTTGATCCGCATCGCCGCCATCCGAGAGGCGGCCGGGGATCTGCAGGGCGCGGAACGTCTGTTCCAGGAGGCCGCCGCGGCGGGCAACCCCACCGCCGTTGCCCGGCTGGCCGAGATGAAGGTGTCCACCGGGGACGCGGAAGCTGCGATCCGCCTTGCCCGGCAGGCCGCCGAGACCGGTAATCCCAGCGCCGCGGCCCGCCTGGCCGACTGGAGGGAAGCGGTCGGAGACCGTGAGGGAGCCGAAATGCTGGCGCACCTGTCGGCCGACGCCGGAGACACCAGCGCGCTCACCCGGCTCGCCGAGATGCGCGAACTCACCGGCGACCGGGAAGGAGCAGCGCGCCTCGCCCGGCAGGCCGCTCAGCGAGGAAGCACCACTGCCGTCGTGCGCCTGGCCGATATGCGGGAAGCCGCGGGAGATCGGGAGGCGGCTGAGGCGCTGGCCCGGATCGCGGCTGACGCGGGTGACACGCAGGCGATGGTACGGCTCGCGATCATGCGCGAAATGGCAGGGGACAGACGGCAGGCCGACCACCTTGCCCGGGCCGCCGGCGACGCCGGCAACCCCAGTGCCTTTTCCCGCCTCGCTGAACTGAGGGCGCGCCCGGCCGAGGACCAGACCTGACGGCGAGCCCACGTCCGCGTTCGTCGGCAGGCCGTCGAGACCGGCCGGAACGGCGGACGCGCCGACGGGAGGAACCGGTCGATCGCTACCCCGAGGCGCGGCGCCGGTTCGTCCTCGAGACCTGGATGCCGCTTCGGTGACATCTGGCCGGGTTCGGTGACATCTGGCCGGGCGGCTCTGATCAGAATGTCCCGGCCGCCCGGAAAGCGGGCGGACAACCAGGCCATGAGCGAGACCAGGTCACCGAGGCGCACCCGAAGGGTGGTCGTGAGACGCCCGCCGCCGGGCCACGGGATCAGTCAGGTCCGCGGGGGCGCGTGACGGGCGAGATGGTCCTGCAGTTCGCGGTGGCGGAACTGGTATGCGGTGCCGGCGACCCGGATGAGGCCGGAGCGATAGCACCATCTCAGGAAGTGCCCGAGGCGCCAGGGCAGCGGTTGGCGAGTCCAGCGCCGGGTGCGTAACAACAACGCCAGGCGTGCCGAGGCATCGGTGAGGTCCGTCTCTTGCCAGCGTGCCGAGCGCCAGGTCACAAACGCACCCCACACGCTCACCACGAGTGAAGTGATGCCGACGGCCGCGCCGATGGGGTCGATATCGCCTGTCGACGACCCGAGCGCACGCATCAGCATGGCCGCGGTGCCGAAGCAAGCCACGAGTGTGGCCGTCCCGAATCCGAAGGTCCGCCCCCGTGCGCTCCCCATGACACACATGATGCCCGGTGTCCTGCGACTCATCCGGTCGGTACGGCCGCTCGGCCCGCCGGCCGTTGTATCGCGCTAGGGGGCACTTCGGACGCGGCCTGCCGCAGGCTTCTCCACGGGCTTGCGGGCTGACCGGGGAGGAGGGACGACGGCGGGCCCGGCGCGCGCCGGCGCGGCTCGGGCCCGTTCGTCATGCGGATCCGGGTGGGGACGCGGATCCGGGTTCGGTGGGGGGAGGGGAATCCCAGCCGGCCTCGGGATCGAGGGGCAGTTCCGGGCGGTCGCGCTTGAACGCCTCGGCCTTTTCCTCGAGCTTCGGCAGGGCGTGGTCGGGCGCACCGAAACCGCGGAACAGGGTGGCGCAGTATTCACGGGACAGGAACGCCGCGTCCCACTGCCCGTCCGTGCGCACCCATTGATAGGTGTGATTGTGCAGGTTGAGGAATTGCAGGGTGGCGAGCCGCGGTGGCATCGCGCGGAAGGTGCCCTGGTCGACGGCCTCGGTGAGCAGCCCCGAGATCACCTGCTCGAAGTCGGAGCGCTGACCGAGCAGGGTCTTCAGCTCCGCGCCGCTCAGGCTGCGGTAGTCGTGCTCGTAGACCCAGATGTGGTCGAGCCTGCGGAAGATGATGGTGAGCAGCGATTCGGACAGCAGGCGCAGCCGCAGCAGGGGATCCGTGTCGAGCTCCGCGATCTGGCGGGCCCGGGAGAGCAGCGGCCCCATCACCCGCGCCTGGATCTCGACGAGCAGATTCTCCTTGGAGCCGATGTAGTAGTACAGGGCTCCCTTGGCCAGGCCGACCGCCCGGCCCAGGTCGTTGATGGACGTCGCCGCGTACCCCTGCTGGGCGAACAGCGACGCCGCGATGTCGATGATCTTCTGGCGTCTGACCTCGAAACCCGGTCCGTGGCCCGGCGGTCGTGGCATCGCTTCTCTCCCCGCATGACGTGACGACGTCGGTCAAGGGCGACCCCCCGGGACCACGTCGGACGGCTTTTTCGGCAGATCCGGGGGAAGCGGGCTCCGGGGCATCGCTCGGTTTGCTAGACCAGACGGTACGTCAAAGGGGCGGACCCGGGTGGCCCGGCCACCGCCCCCGCAGGCGCGACCTCGGTCCGGGCCGTTCCGGACGTCGGCGGGCGCGAGAGACTCGTCCCGTGACGGGTGTCTCCAGTGAGGAGTGACGCATGACCACGGTAGGTATCGCCACCGGAGCGGGTCGCGGGACGGGAGAGGCGTGCGCGAGGCGTCTCGCCGACATGGTGGACGTGCTGTTGCTCGCCGACCGGAACGAGGCGGCGGCGGCCGCGGTCGCGAAGGACCTGGCCGGACGGGGCGTGCGGGCCGTCGTCGAGACGGTCGAGGCGGACGTCACCGACGCGCGGGGGCTGGCCCGGCTGGCCGGACGGGCCGGGGAGCTCGGCACCCTCCGGGCGGTCGCGCACACCGACGGCGTCGAGGCGGGGGAGGCCGGCTGGCGCCGGATCATCGAGGTCGACTTCGTCGGGACGGCGCTGGTCGCCGAGGCGCTCCGCCCGCTGGCCACCGCCGGTACGGCCTTCGTGTACTGCGCCTCGGTGTCCCCGCTGATCGCGCACATCGAACCCGACCCGGTGGTCGCGGCCGTCCTGGACGATCCGCTCCAGGAGGGGTTCCTCGACGGGATCCGCGAGGCGATCGGCCCGGCCGTCGAGGATCCCGCGTGGGCGTACCCGTGGGCCACCTACGGGGTGCACCGCTTCGCCCGCGCCGAGGCGGTGCGGCTCGGGCCGGTGGGCGCGCGGGTGTGCTCCCTGTCGCCCGGTGCCGTCGACACCCCGGGCACCCGGCAGGAGGCGGCCCGGCACGCGTCGGTACGGCAGCTCATCGAGCGCACGCCGCTGGGCCGCACCGGCCGGTACGACGAGGTCGCCGCGGTCGCCGCGTTCCTGCTGTCGGACGAGGCGAGCTTCGTCAACGGCGTCGACATCGTCGTGGACGGGGGCCTGTGCGCGGCGGTGCGGGACGAGTGACGCCCGTCGGGCAGGCGGTCGCCGCCCGGCATTCGCCTCCGCGGCGCACGGGCGTCCGGTCGCGTTCCGGTGGCGTGGCCGACCGGTGAATCCACAGGCGGAATCATTGACTAGACCGTTCGGTACAGCTAACTTCGGCGGCATCCCCCGCGGTGGGTTCTGCAACGAACGACGATGTTCGAAAGAGGTACCGCCTGTGTTCAGGGAATTTGTCGTGTCCGGTGATTCGCACATCATCGAGCCGGTCGATCTGTTCAAGACCCGGCTGCCCGAGCACCTCAGGGAACGGGCTCTCTGGGAAGAGGAATTCACGCTCGACGAGCCGATCGTCGAGGGCGGGCACACCGAGTTCAAGAAGCTGCACACCATCGGCTACGACGGCTGGACGATTTCCAAGTACCGTCAGTTCGGCGGGCAGACCCCGGACGGCGAGCCGGAGCACATCATCCGCGACATGGACCTCGACGGCGTCGACGCCTCGGTGATGTTCCCCAACCTCTCCCTGTTCGTCCTGTTCACCGACGACCACGAACTGTCGATGGCCCACGCGCGCGTCTGGAACGACTACATCGCCGAGCGGTTCCTGCCGTACCGCAAGCGGCTGCGCCCGACAGCGGCGATTCCCGTCACGGACATCCCCGAGGCCGTCGCGGAGATCGAGCGGTGCGCGCGCCTCGGGCTGGGCGCGGTCCTGATCCCGGAGACCCCGCCCGTGCCGTACGCGTCGCGGACGTACGACCCGTTGTGGGCGGCCGCCCAGGCGCACGGGATGCCGGTGTTCATCCACGTCGCCACCGGCGGGGTGAAGACCAGGGAGAGCACCTCGGAGACGGCGCTGACCGTCCGGAGCATGATGACGGCCGTCAACATGGGCAAGGGCCAGCTGACCGACGACATGGTGTCGGGCCGGCTCCAGAACTCCGCGGCCGGTTTCTCCAGCCCGCAGCGCATCATCGCCGACCTCGTGGGCGGCGGCGTCTGCGAGCGGTACCCGGCCCTGCACTTCAACCTGATCGAGTTCAGCGCCGGCTGGCTGGTCTCCTACCTGGGCTTCATGGACAAGTCCTTCCGGACCGGCATCGGCCAGGATCCGGACTGGTGGCTCGGCTTCTGGGACGACAGCCGCCCGCCGCAGGAACAGCCGGCCATGGGACGGCTGTTCACCGTCAACGGCAAATGGCCCTACCCCCTCAGGCCCAGCGAGTACGTACGGCGCCAGATCCACGTCCAGTTCGCGGACGACCCGACCGCCGTCAAGGCCCGCCACATCACCGGCGTCTCGACGGTCGTGTGGGGCAACGACTACCCGCATGCCGAGGGCACCTTCCGCAGCAGCGCCGAGTGCATCGCGGACAACTTCGACGACACCGTCTCCGACGAGGACCGCGCGGCCATCCTGGGCGGCACGCTCGCCGGTGTCGTGCACTTCGACACCAGTGAGAAGCTCGCCCCCGTCACCGAGGACGCCTGACCCGCGACCGGACCACGCACGCTCCCGGAGCGGGCACAGCTCCGGGACCGTGCGCCGCGCGGAGCGCCGACCGGTCCCGGCCATGCCCAACCGGGCCCGGCCATGCCCGACCGGTCCCGGCCCGGGCGCAAGCCGCCTGCCGGAGTGGTGCCGCCTGGCCGTGTCGGGCGTCCTCGGACGGCGCGGCCGCCCCGGGGCTGCCCGGCGGGGCGCGGCCGAGCCGCTCTTCCCGCTCCCCGCCGCGTCAGGGGGCGGCCGCCCGGACGGCGGTCACCACGCCGTCCAGCCGCCGTCCACGGTGACGGTCGTACCCGTGACGAACCGGGAGGCGGCCGAGGCGAGGAAGACCGCCGCGCCGCCCAGTTCCCCGGCGTCGCCCACCCGGCCGAGCGGCGTGCCCCGGACGATCCGCTCACCCCAGCGGCTGTCCAGCAGCCCCGAACTGAGGTCCGTGCGGAAGTAGCCGGGCGCCAGGGTGTTGACGCGCACCCCGCGGTCCGCCCACTCGACGGCGAGGGCCCTGGTGAGGGCCTCGACGCCGCCCTTGCTCGCGGCGTACGCGGCGATCCGCTCGAAGCCCGTGCGCGCGTGCACCGACGACACGTTGACGATCGAACCGGACCCCTGCCCCAGCATGACCCTGCCGGCCTCGCGGCAGCAGGAGAAGGTGCCCCGGAGGTTGATGTCGAGCACCCGCCGCCAGTCCTCGTCGGTCACGAACTCGCTGCGGGTGAAGTGCGGACTGACCCCCGCGCAGTTGACGAGGACGTCCAGGCGCCCCGTCGCCCCGGTGATCCGCCCGACCGCCGCGCGGACCGTGTCCGGGTCGGCGACGGAGCCCGGCAGCACCAGCACCTTGCCGCCGTGTCCGGCCAGTTCGGCCGCCAGGCTCTCCAGGTCGGCGGCCGTGCGCGCGGTCACCGCCACGTCCGCCCCCGCCTGGGACAGGGCGACGGCGATCGCCCGGCCGAGCCCCTTGCCCGCGCCGGTCACCCAGGCGGTCCTGCCGTCCAGGCGCAGTGCGGTGTTGACGTCGGCCATCGGTCAGTCCTCCACGGGGATGTCGCGCAGGGTCCGCTTGAGGACCTTGCCCGAAGGGGTGCGGGGCAGTTCGCCGACGAGGTCGAACCGGGCCGGCACCTTGAACCCGGCCAGGCGCTCCCGGCAGAACTCGCGCAGCTCGTCCGCACCGGCGCTCGCTCCGGGCCGGAACACCACGAACGCCCGGGGGACCTCGCCCCAGCGGGGGTGGGCCAGCCCGACCACCGCGGCCTCCAGAACGGCCGGGTGCTCGTAGAGGACCCGCTCGACCTCGGGCGTGGCGATGTTCTCGCCGCCGGAGACGATCATGTCCTTCTTGCGGTCGTCGATGTAGAGGAAGCCGTCCTCGTCGAGGTGCCCGATGTCCCCGGTGTGGAACCAGCCGTCCCTGAGCGCCGCGGCCGTGGCCTTCTCGTCGCGCCAGTAGCCCGCGAAGACCTTCGGGCCGCGCAGCGTGATCTCGCCCGGTTCGCCGGCCGGGACCTCCCTGTCCGTGTCGTCGACGATCCTGACCCGGGTGTGCGGCACGGGACGGCCGACCGAGCCCAGCTTGGACAGGGCGTGCTCCCGGTCGAGGAAGGTGTCGCCGGAGACCGTCTCGGTCAGTCCGTAGGCGTCGGCGAACCAGGCGTTGGGGAAGGCGCCCATGATCCGCCGCAGCACCGGCTCGGGGGTCTTCTCGCCGCCGCCCACGATGAAGCGCATCGAGGTGGTGTCGTAGGACTCCCGGTCCGGGACCTCCAGGACCGCGTTGACCATGACGGGCGCCAGCCAGGCGTTGGTGACCCGGTGTTCCTCGACGGCCCGCAGGACGCCGGCGGCGTCGAACCTGCGCTGAAGGACCACCCCGCCGCCCGCGTACAGCACCGCGAGGGCGGGCATGTCGAGGCCGCCGACGTGGTACAGCGGGCCCGCCACCAGCGTGATGTCCGCCGCGGTCAGGCCGAACTGCACGATCTGCGCCACGTTCTTGGCGTGCAGGTTCCCGTAAGTGATCCGCACGCCCTTGGGCCGTGAGGTGGTGCCGGAGGTGTACATCAGACGCTGGAGGTCGTCCGGCTCGACGTCCACCGGCTCCACCCGCGCCCCCCGGTGCCTCTCCAGCAGCGCCTCGTAGCCGGTCCACCGGTCCGAGGGCACCGGGCCGTCCACCAGGATCAGCCGCTCCGGGCCGGTCGGCCTTTCGGCGATCCGGTCCGCGGCCCGCAGGAACTCCGGCTCGGTGACGACCGCCCTGGCCCGGGAGTGGTCGAGGATGTACGCCCATTCGTCCTCGGAAAGACGGTAGTTCAGCGGCAGGAAGACGGCTCCGACGCGATTGACGGCGTACACCAGCTCCAGGAACTCGGGCCGGTTGTGGAGCAGCAGGCCCACCACGTCGCCGCGCCCGATGCCCAGTTCGGTCAGTCCGGCGGCCAGCCGGTTCACCCGGTCGTGGAGCGTGCGCACCGTCAGACGGCGGTCTTCCTGTGTCACGGCCACGGCGTCGGGCCGCTGGGCCAGATGGTGATCGAGGATGCTCGAGAAATTGTGCACGGCGACTCTCCGGCTCGGCGGCCGGGATTGTCCCGACCGGTCGGTTGCCCGCTCCCAAGATTTAGTGTACCTCTTGGTCTATAAAACTCTTGGCCGCACTTTACGACGGAGCGCACCGGTCGACAACCATCCAGGCGGGCGTGATGTCGCTTCCCACGGAGGAGGCCCCGTGCCACGTATCCGCCTCGACACCGACGGACCCGTCGTCACGGTCCGGCTCGACCATCCGCCGATGAACGCCTTCGACACCGCCCAGCGCGGCGAACTGGCCGCCCGGGTGCGCGAGCTGGCCGACAGCCGTGCGGTGCGGGCCGTCGTGCTGTACGGAGGCGAGCGGCTGTTCGCCGCCGGGGCGGACGTCGGGGCCCTGGCGGCCATGGACCCCGAGGAAGTACGGGGCTGGAACCGGGCGTTGCAGCGGACCTTCGACGAGGTCGCCCGGCTGCCGGTGCCGGTCGTCGCGGCGATCACCGGGTACGCGCTCGGCGGCGGCCTCGAACTGGCCCTCGCCGCCGACTACCGGGTGGCGGCCCACGACGCGGTCCTCGGTCAGCCCGAGGTGCAGCTGGGGATCATGCCGGGCTCGGGCGGCACCCAGCGCCTGACCCGGCTGATCGGGCCGTCGCGCGCCAAGAACCTGCTGATGACCGGCCGCCGGGTGGGCGCCGAGGAGGCGCTGCGGCTCGGGCTGGTGGACGAGGTGGTACCCGCCGGCGAGGTGCACGACACGGCCCTGCGCTACGCCCGGCGCCTCGCCGAGGGGCCCGCCGCCGCCCTGGAGGCGATCAAGGAGGCCGTGGACCACGGCGCCGACTCCGCCCTGTCCGCCGGGCTCGCGCTCGAACGCTCCCTGTTCACGGGGGTCTTCGGCACCGCCGACGCCACCACCGGGATCCGGTCGTTCCTCGAACACGGTCCCGGCAGGGCGCGCTTCGGGGGCTCCGCGGACGGCAGCTGACCGCGTGAGGGAACCGTACGACACGAAAAGGGGTGGAGACGATGAAGGCACTGCGCTGGCACGGCGCGCGCGACCTGCGGCTGGAGGAGGTACCCGACCCACCCGAGCCGGGGCCGCACGAGGCCGTGGTCGAGGTCGCCTGGTGCGGGGTGTGCGGTACCGACCTGCACGAGTTCCTGGAAGGGCCGCACATGATCCGCTCCGGTCCGCACCCGCTGACCGGAGCCGGCCCGCCGCTCGCCCTCGGGCACGAACTGAGCGGCACCGTGGTGGCGTTGGGCGCCGAGGTGCCCGGAGTCGCGGTCGGCGACCGGGTCGCCGCCGACCCCGTCTGGCGGTGCGGCGTCTGCTTCTGGTGCGCACGCGGCGAGTACCACGTCTGTCCCCGCAGCGGCTCCGTGGGCCTGGCCTCGCCCGGCGCCTTCGCCGACCGCGTCACCGTGCCGCTCGCGGGGCTCACACCGCTTCCCGACAACGTGAGCGACGAGATGGCGGCCGTCGCCGAACCCCTCGCGGTCGGTCTGCACGCCGTCACCCGGGCCGGCGTCCGGCCGGGGGACAACGTCCTGGTCGTCGGCGGCGGGCCGATCGGTGTCGCGGTCGTCCTGGCCGCCCGGATCGCCGGCGCGGCCGGACTCTATGTGAGCGAACCCCTCGCCGCGCGCCGGGACGCGCTCCTCGGCCTCGGTGTCACCGAGGCGTTCGACCCGCGCGCGAGCGACGTACGCCGCGAGGTGTTCCTGAAGACCGGCCGGATCGGCCCGGACGTCGTCATCGACGCGACCGGTGTCCCCGCGCTCGCGGCACAGGCCGTCACCACCGTCCGGCGCGGCGGCCGGGTGGTGCTCGCCGGCGTCGGCCACGGCAGCGTCGAGTTCGACATGGGCCAACTCGTCTTCTACGAGCGGTCGGTCCTCGGCACGCTCGGCTACAACTTCGACATCCCCCGGGTGATCGACCTGATGAGCACCGGACGCCTCGACGCGTCCGCCCTGATCACCGGACGTTTCCCGCTCTCGGAAGGAGCCGGGGTCTTCGCGGACCTGGCCGCTGACCGGGCCCGCCACCTCAAGGTTCTGCTGACCCCGAAGGGACTGTGACATGGATTTCGACCTGCCGGAGGAGACCCGGGACCTGCAGGACATGGTCCGCGAGTTCGCGGCCAAGGAGATCTCCCCGAACGCGGCCCGGTGGTCGGAGAACGAGGAGTTCCCCACCCCTGTCTTCACCAAGCTCGGCGAACTCGGGCTGATGGGCATGCTCGTCCCCGAGGAGTACGGGGGCGCGGGTTCCGACATGGTCTCCTACGTCGCCGTCATGGAGGAACTCGGCGCCGCCGACCAGTCGGTGGCCTCCTCCTGGAACGCGCACTCCACCATCGCCACCCTCCCGCTGCTGGCCTACGGCACCGAGGAGCAGAAGCGGCGCTGGCTGGCCCCGCTGGCCCGGGGCGAGGCCCTCGGCGCGTTCGGTCTGACCGAGCCCGGCGCAGGGTCCGACGCGGCCGGCATCACCACCACCGCCCGCCGGACGGACGGCGGTTGGGTGATCAACGGCACCAAGATGTTCATCACCAACGCCGGCACCGACATCAGCCAGGGCGTCACCCTGCTGGCCACCACCGGCCGTGACGAGGACGGACGGAAACGCTTCGCCACCTTCTACGTGCCGACCGGCACGCCCGGTTACACCTGCGGGGCCAGGCTGAGGAAGCTCGGCTGGCACGCCATGGACACCCGCGAACTGGTCTTCGCCGACTGCTTCGTCCCCGACGGCCATCTCGTCGGCGAGGAGGGGGGCGGGCTGCGCCAGTTCCTCTCCGTGCTGGACAAGGGCCGTATCAGCGTCGCCGCCCTGGGGCTGTCGCTGGCCAAGGCGGCCCTCGCGCTCGCCGTCAAACACGCCACGGAACGGCACCAGTTCGGCCGTCCGCTGTCGGCGTTCCAGGCCGTCGCCCACAAGATCGCCGACATCGGCACGGAGTTCGAGGCCGCCCGGTGGATGGTCTACCGGGCCGCCTGGCTCGCCGACCGGGGGCGCCCGTACGGCACGGAGGCCGCCATGGCGAAGCTGTACGCCTCCGAGGTCGCCAACCGGGCCGCCTCCCAGGCCGTCCAGATCCACGGCGGGTACGGCTACGTGCGGGAGTCGGAGATCTCGCGGTTCTACGCCGACGCCAAGATCCTCGAGATCGGCGAGGGCACGAACGAGATCCAGCGCGATGTCATCGCCAGGGCGCTGGTGAAGCAGGTGTGAGCGATGAGGCAGGTGTGAGCGGTGAAGGGGCCCGCGGCGGGTGCCGCGGGCCCGTGATCAGCTCGCCACCGCGGAAGGCCGCCACTCGGCTTCCGGGTCGAGGGGCAGATCGGGGCGCTCGCGCTTGAACGCCGCCGCGGCCTCCTCCACGTCCGGCAGGGCGGCGGCGGGCGCGCCGAACCCGCGCAGCAGGGTGTCGCAGTACGCGCGGGACAGATACGCGGCGTCCCAGCGGCCGTCCGGCTTCTGGCGTCTGACCTCGAAACCCGGCCCGTGGCCCGGTGGTCTGGGCATGGCTCCACTCCCCGCCTGATGTGCCGACGTGTCGGTACGACCTGCCCCGGGCCCGCGTCCGGACCGCCGTGGGCACGTCCGGGGGGAAACGGGGCCGGGGACATCGTTTCTGCTCGTGCTCGAAGGTTTCTGTCGTGCTCGAAGAAGTTTGCTAGACCAGGCGGTACATTAAAAGTAGGACTCAGACGGGTGCGGCTTCGCGCCGCCCCGGCGAGCATTGCGAGGACGCGCATGACGACGACCGAGGCACCCAAGGCACCCCAGCAGACCGGAGCGGGATCCGTACACGCGGATCAGCTCCTGGAGATGTATCGCCGGATGCGCCGTATAAGGCGTTTCGAGGAACGTGCGTCCGAGCTGTACAAGGCGACCGAGATCCCCGGCTTCCTGCATCTGTCGATCGGTCAGGAGGCCAGTGCCGTGGGCGCCTGCTGGCCGCTCGGCCCGCGCGACGGGATCACCTCCACCCACCGCGGTCACGGCCATGTCCTGGCCAAGGGGCTGGACTCGGCGTCCATGATGGCCGAGCTGATGGGCAGGGAGGCGGGTGCCTGTCACGGCCGCGGCGGCTCGATGCACATCGCGGACCCCGGACTCGGCATCTACGGCGCCAACGGGATCGTCGGCGCCGGACTCCCGATCGCCACGGGTGTGGCGACCGCGGCCAAACTGCGCGCCGCGGGTGACGTGGTGGTGGCGTTCTTCGGGGACGGCGCGGTCGCGCAGGGCATGTTCCACGAGGCGGTGAACCTGGCCGCCGTGTGGGACCTGCCGGTCGTCTTCCTCTGCGAGAACAACCACTACTCCGAGTTCTCGCCCGCCGCCGAACAGCACCGGGCCCCGCTCTCCGCCCGGGCCGCGGGCTACGGGATCGGGTACGCGCACGTCGACGGCAACGACGTCCTGGCGGTGGCCGCGACGATGACCGACGTGGTGGAGCGGCTGCGGGGGGGCGGCGGCCCGGTCCTGGTGGAGGCCGAGACCTACCGCTGGCACGGCCACTACGAGGGCGACCCCGAGCGCTACCGCAGCGCGCGGGAGGTCACCGCGGCCAAGGAACGCGACCCGCTGCTGGTGGCCCGGCGCCACCTGGCGGCGGCGGGCGTGCCGGCCGCGGCCGCCGACGCGGTCGACGAGGAGATCGACGAGGAGATCGAGGCGGCGGTCGCACGGGCCAGGGGCCTGCCCGAGCCGGCCCCCGAGACCCTGTACGACTTCGTCTCGGCCCCGCGTCCCGCCCGGCCCGAGCCCGCCCCGGCCACCGGTGAGGTCTTCCGCTCGATGGACGCCGTACGCCTCGCCCTGGAGCACGAACTCGCGGCCGATCCCGCCGTGTTCGTCGCCGGTATCGACGTGGGCGCGGGCGGGAACGTGTTCGGGCTGACCCGGGGCCTGGCCGAGGCGTTCCCGGGCCGGGTCCGCGACACGCCGATCAGCGAGAGCGCCGTCCTCGGCACGGCGGTGGGGGCGGCCATGGCCGGAATGAAACCGGTCGTCGAGATCATGTACATGGACTTCATCGGCGTCTGCCTCGACATGCTGCTCAACCAGGCCGCCAAGCTGCGCTTCATGACGGGCGGCCGGGCCGCCATGCCCCTGGTGGTGCGTACCCAGTTCGGCGCCGGGCGCTCCTCCGGCAGCCAGCACTCGCAGAGCCTGGAAGCGCTGCTGGCCCACATCCCGGGGCTGACGGTGGTCATGCCGTCCAACCCGGCCGACACCTACGGCCTGCTGCGCGCCGCCATCCAGGACCCCAACCCGGTCGTCTTCGTCGAGAACCGGCTGCAGTACGGCTTCAAGGGCCCGCAGCCACCGGCCGACCACCTGGTCCCGCTGGGCCGGGCGAAGGTGGTCCGCGAAGGCACCGACATCACGCTCGTCTCCTGGTCGCGGATGGTCCAGGACGCCCTGGCCGCCGCGAAGTCGCTGGCCGCGGAGGGCGTGAGCGTGGAGGTGATCGACCTGCGCACGATCGCCCCGCTGGACCGGGAGACGGTGCTCACCTCCCTCGCCAAGACCAACCGGCTGGTCATCGCGCACGAGGCGGTACGGGACTTCGGCGTCGGCGCCGAACTCGCGGCGCTCGCCGTCGACGAGGGGTTCTGGCACCTGGACGCGCCCGTCACCCGGGTGGCGCCGCCCCCGATGCCCGCCCCCTACGCGCCCTCGCTGGAACGGCTGTGGCTGCCCTCGTCCGACACCATCGCCGGCACGCTGCGGCGGATCGCGGCGGTGTGAGAAGGACGCGACGACAAGGGGGGAGGCCCCGGGACCGACGTCCCGGGGCCTCCCCCCTTGTGCGGACCGCCGCCGGCCCGGCTGTGCCGGCAGGGCCAGGGCGTGGGCCGACGGCGGATCCGGTCCCGCCCGTGTGTCAGACGGTCGCGACCGGGGTGAGCGGACTGCCCTGGGTGCCGGGCAGGTTGAGCGGGGGAGCGGTGAGCAGGAAGCGGCTGCGGCCGTGCTCGCGCAGCCAGGCCGCGAGGTCGTGCAGGTACCACAGTTCACCCAGCGGGACGCCGAGCTTGAACAGGCACAGATGGTGGATGGGCAGCAGCGTGTGCGGGCCCTGGGCCTGGGTGACGCCCACTCCCTCGACCGCGTAGTTGTCGGCCACCAGGCCCGCGATCCGCGACTCGGCGATCCAGTCGAGCAGCGCCGGGTCGTCCGCGTCGAGATAGGCGGCGGTCGAGTGGATGGCCACCGGGTCGGGGTTCTTCTCCCAGGCCAGCAGCTGGGTGGCGAAACCGGTGTGCAGCAGGAGGATGTCCCCGGGCTCCACCACGACGTCGTCCGCCGCCATGATCTCCTGGAGTTTCGCCAGGCCGACCGGCTGGTAGCCGGTGCCCAGGTGGTGCGCGAGGTCGATCAGGACGCCCCGGCCCTGCACCCCGTGCTCGGCCATGTGCTCCAGACCGAGGTGGCGGGCGAAGCTGAGGCTCCCGCTGCCGTCCCCCTTGGCGTCCTCCCGCGGTCCGACGAGGTCGGTGCCGGGCCGGTAGCCGTTGTAGTAGACCGGCTCGGCGACGCCGTCGCCGTCGGCGTCGAACTCGGCGCCCTGGTGGGCGAGGGAGTCCCACTGGGTCGAGTACTGGAGCCACAGGGTCACCACGTCGTCGGACCACACGTCGACCAGGTCCGGCGAGAAGTGCTCGCTCGCCCTGATGTTGTAGAAGACGTCCTGCTGGTGCCGGAGGTCCTCGGTGGGCCGCAGGATCGGCGGGTAACGGCGCTGGTTCAGGGAGGTGCCGCCCGGATAGTCGAGCGGCAGGCTCAGGCTGAAGGTGATCCCGTGCTCGACCTCGCGGACGCCCTGGAGGACCTTTTCCGGCGTCATCAGGTTGATGCGCCCCAGTTCGTCGTCCTCACCGAACTCGCCCCATGTCGAACCGGGCGGCCGCTGCTTCCAACGCTTCGTCACGATAAACGCCTCCTCAGGCGACAGGTCCCCGTTGACTGCCATCCGCATGCTATGAAGATTGTACCGTTCGGTCAACAAGTCTGATTACTTGAAATCACGGCTTCAGAATATCCGCGCTTCAGTAATAGACTGACTGGTCGAAACGTCTATTCCTTGGAGGGGCAATGAGCGAATCCACCCAGGCGTGGGTCGCGGCGGGCGTGCGTGCCGTGCTCGGGGCGCACACACAGGCCCAGGACGCCGGCCGCACCGACGACGTCGTCGCGCTGTACACACCCGACGCGGTCCTGGAGCTGCCGGGGACCGATCCCCTCCAGGGGCACGACGCGCTGCGTGCGGCCTTCAAGGGGTGGGCGCCCACCCGGCCGCAACTGCACCTGGTGACCAACACGGTCGTCACCGCCCTGGGGCCCGACGAGGCGACGGCGGCCAGTGATGTCGCCTTCCTCCAGCGTGGTGAGTCGGGCTGGGCGGTGCAGGTCGTCGGGCACTACGACGACACGCTGCGCCGCGTCGGCGGCACCTGGCTGCTGCGGCGCAGGAGGACGACGTACCAGGTCTGACCGCCGGCCTCCCGTCCCGCCTTTCGTCCCGCCCCCTGTCCCACCCCTTCGACCCTGGAGAGAGATGAGTACGACTTCAGCCGACACCGAGGCCTCGGTCGCCGCCGGTGTGCACTGCGCCATCGCCGCCTACGCGCAGGCGCTGGACGCCGGCCGCACCGACGACCTCGCCGGCCTCTTCGTGCCGGACGGCGTCGCCGAGATAGCCGGCCTGGCCACCTTCGAGGGCCGGGACGCGATCAGGGAGGGCTTCGCCGGCTTCGCGCCGACCGGGCCGCAACTGCACCTGGTGGCCAACACGGTGCTCACCTCGTACACCGAGGAGGAGGCCACGGCCGTCAGCGACCTGGCGTTCTTCCAGCGCGGCGCGTCCGGCTGGACGGTCCAGCTGGTCGGCCGCTACGACGACACCCTGCTCAGGCACGACGGCGGGTGGAAGTTCCGCCGGCGGGTCACGACCTTCCGGTCCTAGCGGGCCGCCCGGCCCCGGACGCCCGTGCCGCCCTTGTCGCCCGTGCCGCCCGGGCCACCCGTGCCGCCCGTGCCGCCCGTGGAGCAGGCGGCACGGGCGGCACGGGCGTTCCGCCTGCTCAGACCTGCGGATCCGGGTCCTGGGCCTGGGCCTGGGCCTGGTCCTGGGCCTTGGCGAAGGTGAAGGCCGGGAAGTCGTTCGCCACCGACTCGCGGATCAGCTCCTGGAGCTTCCAGCGCCCGGTCGGATTCAGCAGCTGCTTGACCGGCTTGCCGGGGATGTTGGCACCGTAGAAGTAGCTGCTCTTGAGGAAGGACGACTGCCCCGCGCTGTCGTTGACGAGGTCCGTCCACTCCTGTTCGGCGGCGGTCGTGACCTCCACGACGTCATGGCCGTGCTCGCGCGCGTGGACGAGCAGCTCCATGACGTAGTCCACCTGGTCGCCGGAGTAGCGAGGATTGTTGCCGAGCGCGCCGTGCGGGCCGCCGGGGAACCAGAAGTTGGGGAAGCCGGCGGTCGTCACCCCGAGGTAGGTCGACGGCCCGTCCGCCCAGTGCTCCTCCAGCGGGAGACCGCCGCGGCCGCGCACGCCGAGGCGGTTGAGGGCGCCGGTGCCGAAGTCGTAGCCGGTCGCCCAGATGATGATGTCGAACTCCTGGTGGCCCTCGGAGGTCTCGATCCCGGTCTCGGTGACGCGGACGATCGGCGTCTCGTTGATGTCGACGAGCTGGACGGCCGGCTTGTTGTACGCCTCGTAGTAGCCGGTGCCGAACGGGGGCCGGCGGCCGCCGTAGCCGTGCCCCTTGGGGATCAGCTTCTCGGCCGTCGCCGGATCCTTGACGATGGAGCGGATCTTGGCGGCGATGAACTCGCACCACTCCTCGTTGACCGTGGCGTTGGTGGTCATGTCGTAGTAGTGCTCGGAGAGCTTGGTGAAGCCGGGGCCGTTCCACCGCGTCTCGTAGAACTCCTGGCGCTGCTCGGGGGAGTCCTCCAGGCCCGACCGCATGGTGATCCGGTGCAGGAAGCCGCTCGGCGAGGCGTCGAGGGTGTCCCGGACGGACTCGTAGCCGCCCTTGAGCTCGGCCTGCTCCTCGGGCGTGATCGGCCGGTTGTTGAGCGGGGTCAGCCAGTCGGCCACCTTCTGGTACACCGTCAGCCGCGCGACCTCGTCGGCGATCGCGGGCACGATCTGGACGCCGCTGGATCCGGTGCCGATCTGCGCCACCCGCTTTCCGGCGAAGTCCACCGGGGTCGCGGGCCAGCGCCCGGTGTGGTGCTGCTCGCCGCGGAAGTCCTCACGGCCCGGGATGCCGGGGACGAAGGGCACGGAGAGGATGCCGGTCGCGGCCACGACGTGACGCGCCCGGTACGCGGTGCCGTCCTCGGTGCGCACGGCCCACGTGCCGGTCGCCTCGTCCCAGACCGCCTCGGTCACCTTCGCGCCGAACACCATGTGGCGCCGCAGGTCGAACCGGTCGACCACGTGGTTGAAGTAGCGCTCGATCTCCGGCTGTCCGGCGAAGTGCTCCGACCACTCCCACTCCTCCCACAGCTCCTTGGAGAACAGGTAGCCGTAGGTGTAGCTCTCGGAGTCGAAGCGCGCCTCGGGGTAGCGGTTCCAGTACCAGGTGCCGCCCACGCCGCTGCCCGCCTCGAGCAGCCTGGTCGAGAACCCGGACTCCCGGGCCCGGTACAGCTGGCCGATGCCGGTGACGCCGGCGCCGATGACCAGTACGTCCACGAGGCCCTGGTCCGCCGGGCCCGTCTGCGTGGTGTCGCTCATGTGCTCTCCCGCGTGAGCCTTGATTGTTATGTCGACCGGTCGATCGAATATTGAGGTGAGAGTAGAGGAGGTGTCGGATTCGTTCAATGGATGCGAATCTCGGCCGGGACATTGATTGTACCGACCGTCTGGTCTAACTTTCGCTACAGGGACGCGAAGCCGCGCGACGGGAGCAGTCATGAGGGACAACAGCGTCGAGGAAAGCACCGATCTGCGGGCCGCGGGCTGGAAGGCCATGCGGGCCGCCCTGCCGGGCGTCTTCCCCGAGGGTGACGTCGATCTGCGGGACGGCCGCTTCGGGGAGGAACTCGTCGACCTCGGTCTCACCGGTGTCTGGGGAGCGCTGTGGGGGCGCGAGGGGCTCGCCCCGCGCGACCGCAGCCTGGTCACGCTCGGCATCCTCATCGCCCTCGGCGCCGAGACCGAGCTGAAGACCCACGTCCGGATCGCGCTGACGAACGGCCTGACCCGGGACGAGATCGCCGAGGTCGTCTACCACTCCAGCGGCTACGCCGGGTTCCCGCGGGCGGTCGCCGCCCGCACCGCCGCCCGCGAGGCGCTGGAGGGCTGACGGCCCCGCCCGGGCGCACCCCGCGCCCGGGAGCCGGCGAGCGGGGGCCACACCGAGCACACGAGGAGCACACATGTCACTTCAGGGAAAGGTCGCGGTCGTCACCGGCGGCGCGCGGGGAATCGGACGCGGTATCGCGACCGTGCTCGCGGCCGAGGGTGCCGCCGTGGCGGTCTGGGACCTGAACACCGAGGGCGCCGAGAAGACCGCCGCGGAGATCCGGGCGGCCGGTGGCACGGCCCTCGCGGTGGGCGGCGACGCCGCCGACGCCGCGGCCGTGGCCCGCTCCGCGGCACGCACCCGCGACGAACTCGGGCCGGTCACGATCCTCGTCAACAACGCGGGGACGACCGCCTACGAGCCCTTCACCCGGATCAGCGAGGCGTCCTGGGACCGCATGATCGGGATCAACCTCAAAGGACCGTTCCTGGTCACCCAGGAGCTGGTGCCCGACATGCTCGGGGCCGGCTGGGGCCGGATCGTCAACATCTCCTCGTCCTCCGCCCAGACCGGCGCGCCCGCCATGGCGCACTACGCGGCCTCCAAGGGTGGCGTCATCGGCCTCACCAGGGCGCTGGCGGTCGAGTACATCGACAAGGGGATCACCGTCAACCACGTCCCGCCGGGGTTCATCGACACCCCGCTGGTGCGCCAGGGCCCCGTCGACGTGGACGCGGTCGCGGCCACCATGCCGATGAAGCGGGCCGGTACGCCCGAGGACGTCGCACACGCGGTGGCCTACCTGGCCTCGCCGGAGGCGGGCTACGTGACCGGCCAGACCTTCAGCGTCAACGGCGGGCGCTACCTCACCTGAGCGAGCCGTCCGTCCGCACCCGGAACACCGCACCCGGAACACCGCACCCGGAACACCGCACCCACGCCGTACTGGAGCCGAGCATGAGCATCGACGACGTCAGGGCCCCCGCCCGCGTCCTGGTAGTGGGCGCCTCCGCGTCCGGACTGACCACCGTGGAGACCCTGCGCCGCAAGGGCTACGAGGGCCGGATCACGGTGCTGGGCGACGAGCCGCACGCCCCGTACGACCGGCCGCCGTTGTCCAAGCAGGTGCTCTCCGGCGCGTGGGAGCCGGAGCGGGCCGCACTGCGCACCCGGGACGTGCTGTCGGCGCTCGACGCCGAGTTCGTCCTGGGCGACCCGGCGGTCGCACTGGACCGGGCCTCGCGCGGTGTCCGTACGGCGTCCGGACGGGAGCTGCGGGCCGACGCGATCGTCATCGCCACGGGGGTCCGGGCCCGGCGCCTGCCCGGCTCGGAGGACCTCGCCGGCGTCCACGTACTGCGCACCCTCGACGACGCGCTGGCCCTGCGCGCAGGGCTGCCGGCCGGCACCCGGCTGGTGGTCGTCGGCGAGGGCGTGCTCGGCTGCGAGACAGCGGCCACCGCACGGACCCTGGGCCTGGACGTCGCCCTCACCGGCCCGCCGGCGGCGCCGATGGCCCTCCAGGTGGGCCCGCTGGTGTCGGGCCTGCTGGCCGACCTGCACACCGAGCGGGGCGTCGGGCTCCGGCTCGGCAACGGCGTCGTCGGACTCACGGCCGGGGACGGCCGGGTCACCGGCGTCCGGCTCGCCACCGGCGAGGTGCTCCCCGCCGACGCGGTGGTCATGGCGATCGGCGCGACCCCGGCGACCGAGTGGCTCGCCGGCAGCGGGCTGGAGCTCGACAACGGGGTGGTGTGCGACTCCCGTTGCCGCGCGGAGGAGGGGATCTACGCCGTCGGTGACGTGGCCCGCTGGCACCACGAGGGACTCGGCCGGCTCGTCCGCCTGGAGAACCGGACCAACGCCACGGAATCGGCCATGGCGGTCGCCGGGGAGATCCTCGGCGCCAACCGGCCCTACGCCCCCGTGCCGTACTTCTGGACCGACCAGTACGACGCCAAGCTCCAGGTGCACGGCTTCCTGACCCCCGACGCCGAAGCCGACGTCGTCGAGGGGGATCTGACGGCCCGTCGCTTCGTCGTCCGGTACCGCAGCGAGGGCCGGGTCACCGGGGTGCTCGGCTGGAACATGCCCAAGCAGGCCCGCATGCGCCGTCAGGAGATCGTCGACGGTCTCCACGCTCCCGCCCCGACCCACTGAACGATCAGGAGAGATTCCCATGAAGGTTGTCGTCGACGAGGAGAAGTGCGTCGCCGCCGGACAGTGCGTGGCCGCCGCCATGGACGTGTTCGACCAGCGCGAGGACGACGGCATCGTCGTCCTGCTGGACGAGAACCCGCCCGCCGAGCTGGCCGAGGACGTCCGCACCGCCGCCACGGTGTGCCCGGCGCTCGCGATCCGCCTCGAGGAGTAGACCCCGAGTTCGCCCGTTCCCCCCAACCCCCACCGGAGGACCACCCATGGCCGAGGCAGACACCCGGGACGCGCCCGATGATTCCGACGAGTCCCTCTACTTCTACCAGGACGAGCGGGACGCCAAGTGCCCCTTCGCCCCGCCGCCCGGGCTGCGCGCCCTGAACGACAAGGGTCCCGTGACCCGCGGCCGGATCTGGGACGGCAGCACCCCCTGGCTCGTCACGGGCCACGCCGCCCAGCGCGCCATCCTGTCCGACCCGCGGGTCAGCTCGGACGACAAGCGGCCGGGATTCCCCTATCCCAACCGGGCCATGGCGGAGACCGCCCCGCACCACCCGCTCACGATCTTCAACGCCGACGGCGCCGACCACACGCGGATCCGCCGCATGATGACCCGCCCGTTCACCCGCCCCCGGATGGAGGCGCTGCGGCCGGACATCCAGAGGTTCACGGACGAGCTCGTCGACAAGATGCTGGCGGGCCCGAAGCCGGTGAACCTGGTGACGGCGCTGTCGCTGCCGCTGCCCTCGCTGATGATCTGCGCACTGCTCGGGGTGCCGTACGAGGACCACGACTTCTTCCAGGAGCACGCCTCCTTCGCCACCAGGAGCGACAAGACGGCCGACGACGACCGCCGGGCGAGCGAGGCGCTGGGCGGCTACCTCGCCGGGCTGCTGCGGAAGAAGATGGAGGAGCCCGCGGACGACGTGCTCTCCGACTTCGCCGCGCGCATCAAGGAGGGCGACCTCACCCTTCCCGAGGCCACCCTGCTCTCCATGATCCTGCTCATCGCAGGCCACGAGACCAGCGCGACCATGATCACGCTGGGCACCGCCCTGCTGCTGGAGAACCCCGAACAGATCGCGCGGCTGCGCGAGGTCGAGGACACCCGGGACGCCGCGGGCGCGGTCGAGGAGATCCTGCGCTACCTGACCGTCGCGATGTTCGGACAGCGGCGCATCGCCGCCGAGGACTTCGAGTTCGAGGGCGCGCAGATCAAGGCCGGGGACGGCATCGTCGTCCCGCTGCCGGCCGGCAACTGGGATCCGGAGGCGTTCCCCGAGCCCGAGAAGCTCGACCTCACCCGTAAGGCGAACCACCACCACGCCTTCGGCTGGGGCATCCACCAGTGCCTGGGCCAGCAGCTCGCGCGGATCGAACTCCAGGTCGTCTACGGCACGCTCTACCGGCGCGTCCCGACCCTGCGCCTCGCGGTCGACCGCGACGAACTCCGCTTCCGTCCGGCCGACGCGCTCGCCTTCGGCATCAGCGAGCTGCCGGTGACCTGGTAGCCCCGCGTCACCGCACCACCCCGGGCGCCTCGGCGCCGACCGGCCGGTCCCACCCCTCCGGGCGGGACCGGCCACCGCGTCCGCCACCGCCACCGCAGTCGCCACCGCGTCCGCATTCGCCACCGCGTCCGCATTCGCATCCGCATTCACATCCGCACCCGCAGTACAACAGGAGTCAGCATGAGCGAGTTCAGCTTCGAAGGACGCGTCGCGGTCGTCACCGGCGCCGGCCGGGGGATCGGCCGGGCCCACGCCCGCCTGCTGGCGGAGCGCGGGGCGAAGGTCGTCGTCAACGACCTGGGCGGATCCATGGAGGGCGACGGCTCGGACGCCGGACCGGCGCAGCGGGTCGTCGAGGAGATCGTCGCGGCCGGTGGCGAGGCCGTCGCCGACACCAACGACATCTCGACACCGGCGGGTGGCCGGGCCGTCGTCGACTCCGTGATCGAGCACTTCGGCCGCATCGACGTCCTCGTCAACAACGCGGGCATCATCCGGTGGGCCGGTCTGCCGGAGGTCGACGCGGACAACCTGGAGCGACACCTCGCCGTCCACCTCGTCGGCTCGTTCAACACGCTGCGCGCCGCCTGGCCGCACTTCGTCGAGCAGCGGTACGGCCGCGTCGTACTGACCACCTCCAGCGGCCTGTTCGGGCTCGACAACAACCTGTCGTACGCGGCGGCGAAGGCGGGCACGGTCGGGCTGGCCCGCAGCGCGAAACTGTCGGGCGAGCCCCACGGGATCAAGGTCAACCTGATCGCCCCCGCGGCCATGACCCGGATGGGCGGCGGCCCCGAGGAGGAGCCCGCTCCGGCTGCTCCGGGCCGGACCGCTCCCGCCCCGGCGGCTCCCGGCCTGCCGTACATGCCGTCCGACGCGGTGGCGCCGATGGTGGCGTATCTCGCGCACGAGAGCTGCCCGGTCAACGGGGAGATCTACACCGCCGGCGCCGGCCGTTTCGCGCGCCTGTTCATCGCCTCGACCGAGGGCTATGTCCACGAGGGCGGTTCCGTCACCGTCGAGGACGTGGCGGGGAACTGGGACGCCATCAATGACGAGAAGGGCTACTACGTGCCGTCGGATCTGATGGCCTGGTCGGGCGCGTTCCTGAAGCACCAGTTCACGCCGATCGCCGATTCCGCGAACGCGAACGCCCAGGTGTAGGCGTACGGCGGCGCACACACCGCACGGCTGCAGGGATGCACGCACGGCTGCGCCGCTACGGCGTGACGCCGCGACAGCAGTGGGCCGGACGGTGTGATCGAACGCGCGCGGACGGTGTGGCCGAGGGCCGGGCGGAATGCCCGGCCCTCGCGGCGTTTCGCCGTGCGCGTCGGCAGTGGCCGAGGGATCGTCTGCGGTCTGCGGTCTGCGGTCTGCGGTCTGCGGTCTGCGGTCTGCGGTATGGCGTATGCGATATGAGGTCTCGGGTATGCGGTTGACCGCCCGGGGTCTGCGGTGTGCGGTAGGCCGCCCCGAGGTCTGCGGTCTGCGGTATGCGGGCGATCGCATACGACTGTGAAGGCCGGTGGCCTCACGCGTGATGGCCCGCCCTGGGGCGGCTGCCGCGGGGGGACGTGCCGAGCGGAAGGGGCGCGGGACGGACGGGCGCGGACGGCCCGTGCCGGTGAAGGCCGTGCCGGTGAAGGCCGGGGCGGTGAGGGCCGTGCCGGTGAGGGCCGGGGCGGTGGCGCACGCAAGGCGGGTGGGACCGGCTCCGCCGCGCCGTCCTGCCCGGCCGAACGGCCGGGGGAGGGAGGCGAGCGGAGCCGGTCCCACGTGGGGGGCGCCGAGGCGGCGCGGCGGCGCGGTCAGGCCGCCTGGCCGACCTCGACCTCGTCGAGGCGCTTGCTCCGCGGGACGAGGAGGACGAGCAGCGCGCCCAGTGCGCAGCAACCGACCACCAGCCAGAGGCCGTTCGTGAAGCCGGCGTCCAGGTAGAACTGGGTGCCCTTGAGGATCGCTCCGTGCTGGGCCATAACGACGAAGGCCAGCTGCGAGACGATGATCTGAGCGACGCCCTGGCCGAGGGTCTGGGCGCCGTTGGCCAGCGCCTGCTCCTCGGGGGTGACCACCTCGATGATCATGATGGGCACGATGGCCATGACCATGCCCGTGCCGAACCCGGCGATCAGGCCCATCTCCACGATCTGGGCGGCGTTGTGGTGCAGTTGGGTGCCGATGCCGTAGCCGAGGACCGTGAGCGCGGAACCGGCACCCAGCAGGATGCGCGCGTCCACCCGGCGGGCGAGCCACCCGGTGCCGACGGCCGCCACGATGATCATCGCGCTGATCGGGCTGGTGACGATGGCGTTGTGGGTGCCGGACCAGCCCAGGCCCTCGGAGATCGTGGGGATGCTCGGCATCAGGATCAGCATCTGGATCACCACGCCGACGGCGCTGAGCGAGCCGGCCGCGATGGATGTGGCCAGCAGGACGGTCCACACCGGACGGCGCCGTGTCATGGCCGGCGGGAAGAGCGGTTCGGCGACCCGGCGTTCCACGCCTACGAAGGCGACCAGCGCGATCAGTGCCCCGCCGATGTACGCGGCGAACCTGCCGCTGTCCCAGCCCCAGTGCGATCCCTGACCGACGGCATAGACGATCGCGGTGATGCCGCCGCCGAGCAGGATTCCACCGATCCAGTCCATCCGGCCGCCCGCCACCCGGATCGGGCTCTCGGGCACGAAGGCGGCCACCAGGACGAAACTCACCGCGGTGCTGACGGCCATGAACCACAACACGCCGCGGAAGCCGTAGTCGTCCAGGAGCCAGCCGGACAGGAACGGCCCTCCGAAGGCGACGAGGCCGACACCGCCCGCGAGTATCCCGCTGGCGAGTCCGACCCAGCGGCGGGGGAACACGTCGCGGGTGATGGCGTAGGCGAGCGGGGCGGTGGCCGCGTAGACGCCAGCGATGCCGCGCCCGATCAGCAGCGTGCGGTAGTCGGTCGCGACGGCGGCGATCAGGTCGCCCACGAAGCCGAGTCCGGTGGCGACGAGCAGGACGCGCTTCTTGCCGAAGAGGGCTGCGGCCTTGACCGCGAACGGCAGGAAGAAGGTCCCGGTCAGCAGGGTCATCAGGGTGAACCAGGCGATCTCGGTGGTCCGGAAGTGGATCGCGACCTCTGCCTGCGCGATGCCGGACAACGCGGCCATGAGCGCAACCAGTTGGACGGTCCACACGAGCGCGACGACCATGAGGACGTTGCGCGAGGTGGTGGCGGATCTCTCCGGGGCCGGCGGAGCGACGGTGGGTGTCTGCGACATCGGGGCCTTCCATGGGTGAGCGGAGAACCAGGGAACGGCCCGAGCGGCTGCGGGCCGGGAGGTGGGGGACGAGCGCGCGGTGCATGAAGAGGCGGTGCGACTGCCGGAAAGATAGACCTAACGGTCGGTACAATCAATGAAACGCGCAGAAACCGGCTCCTCCCCCCTCAGTGGAACGCCCGGGCGGCAGTCCCGTCCGGGAACGCGCGGGTCAGGGGACGTGGGGGTCAGGGGACGCGGGTCGCTGCCGTGCGGGCCAAGGACAGGGTTCGGGAGCGGGCGGGTGCCGTGGGGCTGCCCGCCTCGCTGATCACGACCAGCGTCTGCCCCACGACCACCAGGACCAGGGTCTCCTGGACGGTGAAGGTCTCGCTGGTCACGGTGACCGTGGCGTGCCAGGAGGCGTCTCCGATGCCTGCCGAACCGTGCTTCACCACACGCTCCGTGCCGGTCATGCCGTCGCTCCAGCCGATGGCGAACTCGGCGCAGCCGGACAGCACGGCCGCCGCCTGCCGGAGGTCCTGTCGCGCGCCGGAGCCCGGCAGCCCGCGCATGACCTCCTGGAGGAACGGTCCGCTCTGACTCTGGGCGAAGGTGGCCCGGGCCTCGACCGCGCCGGCACGGGTACTGCGGTAGGACTCCAGCGCGTTGAGCGTGCCGACGCACTCGGGGCGGTTCGAGCGGGTGGGGGGATCGTTGCGCAAGCCGGTCCGCACATAGCCGGCGGGCAGCTGGCCCGTCGTCAGCAGTGCGGCGGACAGCTGGGCCGAGGTGGGGAGTTCGGGGGCGGCCGGGGTGCCGGCTCCGGACGTCGAGCCGCCACCGGATCCCGGGCCCGAGCCACCGCCGCTCCCGTTGCCGCCGGATCCGCCGCTCCCGCCGTTCCTGCCGGATCCGGCGCCCGCCCCGCTCCCTGACGTGCCGGAGCCACCCGTAACGCCCGTCGTATGCCGATCCTTTCCGTTTCCGTTTCCCGAGCGTGAGCCCGGCGAGGCCTTCGCGGAAACGGAAGCGGACGGGGAAACCGATGGGGAAACGGAAGCGGAGACGGAACCGGAGGGGTTCGGGCGCGCGGTCGGGGCCGGGGGCGAGGACAGGGACGGCTCGACCGGTACGACGGTGTCCGCCTGGTCGGTGGCGTCGCCGCACGCGGTGAGAGCCGTGGCCAGGAGTGCCGCCACGACCGGCGCGGCGGCGAACCGGCGTCGGCGGGCGGTGCTCGTCGCGGTGGTCGTCCGGCTCACGCATGCCTCCTGGAAGGGTGGGCGGGTCATCGGGTCCGGGAGCGCGCAGGCTCAGCGGTGGTAGCGGAAGTACAGGTCGCAGCGCAGGAGTGAGGCGACCAGCGCCTCTCGGTCCACCGGACCGGCCGGGTCGCGCAGCAGTACCGCGGAGGCGGCGCGCAGGACGGTGTCGTCGAGGCCGCCCAGCAGATCGGCCGTGTCGCGCCGGCGCTGCGGGTCGGTCCAGATGACGGTTCCGCCGAGGGTCAGCGCACGGCACACGAGGGCTGTGTCCGCGCGCAGTTGGGCCGTGCGCTCCTCCTCGGGCGGGAGAACGGGGAGGTCCTCGATGGGCACGCTCCTGTCGTCGGCGGTGGTCGGTGAGCCGGGTCGGGCGGTGACCGTGGCCGGGGGGCCGGAGGACCGGGTGACCGATGTCGCCGACGTCCCGGCGAAGCCGCCGCCGACCGTGGCCCATCCGGCCCCCGCCGTGACGACGACCCCGGCGCAAGCGAGTACCGCCACGGGCCCGAAGCGGCGAGCGGTGATCCCTTCCCCGGCGCGCCGCGCCGCCCGGGCGAGCGGAACCAGTGCCCCGCCGACGCTCACCAGGACGCCCGTCACCCACCAGGGCGTGGCGATCACGCTCCACCGGATGTCCGGGGCGGCGCTGGCCGCCACCAGGCGGGCGAACAGGAACCAGCTGCCCAGCGGTACGGCCATCAGCAGCCCGGACACGACGACGGCCGCCGCGCACGCGGGTGCCGAGCGGGGCCCGGTCACTTCCGCCCGTGCGGCCCGGGCGAGAGAGGTGGTCCAGGTGGCGAACAACGCCCCGCCGATCATCAGGGCCACCGCCAGGGCGAGCACCTGGGCCCGGGGAGCGTGGGTGAGGGAGAGTGCCGTGGCCAGTCCGTCCGCGGTTCCGGTGTCCCGTACCCAGTCACCGGCGGCCCGCCCGGACAGTTGGCTGCCGACGAGCACACCGAGACCGAGCGCCGCCCCGGCCCGTGCCGGACGCCCGCCGGACGCGTCCCCGTGCCCCACCGCGACGGCCCGCCACCAGGCCACGACCACCACCCCGGCCACCATCCAGCCGGTCAACAACCCCGCGAGGTCGTAGGCGAGTTGGGCTCGGCCGGGCAGCAAGGAGGCGGCCAGCAGGGCCAGTTCGGTGAAGAGCAGTCCCGCGGCCACCCCCGTGGCCAGACACTCGGCGGCCGAAACCCCCCACGCTCGCGCCGGGTCCGCGAGCACGGCGAGGCGCGTCCCGGAGGTGGGATGGCTGGCGAGGCCCGCGGCGCGCAGAAGCCGCCGGCGAAGGTTCGGCGGCACGTCGGAGGCGACGTGTTCGGAGGTGGCGCCCAGCGGTGCGCGCGGATCCGCCTCCGCCGCGAGATCGGCGTCGTGCTCCCGCACGCGCAGCACCGCGCACAGCGTGAGCAGCAGGACGACCAGGACGACCGGCATCCGCGCCAGCAGGCCGACGCTGAGCAGGCCGGGGTCCAGCAGCAGTGCGGCGCCCACCGGCAGGGTGACCCCCGCGAGCAGGACCCACCAGGCCGCGACGGCGAGCTGTACCCGGCCCACGTCCCGCAGGCGCAGATGGGCCAGTTCGTGCCGGAACACCGCCTCCACCTGCCGGTCGGGCAGGTTGAAGGTGTTCGAGTCGGCCACGATCCACGGCTTTCGGGCGGTCCCCGATGCACGGGCCCCGACCCCGATGCGCCGCCCCCCGCGCACCCACAGCGTCGGCCGGGGCCCCTCCCGGTCGCCGTCCCCGTCGGGCAGTACGGCGGTCAGCCGGGCGGAGAGCGACGAGCGGTCGGGCCGAGCCGCCCACCGCCACAGGCTCAGCCGGCGTCCGGCGGCCCGGCCGAGCAGGGCGAGGACCAGCAGCCCGAGCGGCCCGCACAGCACCACTGCCGACTGGGTCAGCCGGACGTCGTCGACGCAACCGGTGAACCGGGCGAGCACCGCGTCGGGCGGGCCCTCGGCGGCCGGCAGACAGGCGAGTTGGGCGCCCGGCCAGTTGCCCTGCCCCAGGACCAGCCACCACCAGGCGGCGAACGAGGCACCCGCGCCCGCGACGAGGACCAGCAGCACCAGCCGGGTGGTGGTCGGCATGGGCAACGGGCTGGACACGAGCGCGCGGGCCCTCTCGCGCCGTTCGGCGGCGTGCGCGGCGGTGTCCGGCGCGCCGCTCACGACGGCGGTGTGTTCGCGGGCGCCCGCACCTCGCCCGGTTCCCGGCGGGAGTCATGTCCCTCGTCGGAGTCGGGGGGTTCCGGTTCCTCCTGGGCGTCCGGTGCCGGGCCGTTCGCGGGCTCCGCCGGTGGCCGCACCACGGCCACGACGACGATGTGGGCGCACGCCTCGGCCTGCGCGGGGGACAGCCGGGCGGTCCGGCTCTGGGCCAGGGCCCAGTCGGTGAGTTCCTGCCGCGTCACCCCGGAGAGCTCCGGGACGACGGCGGTCAGTGCCGCACGCCGCTCGTCGGCCGCGGCACCGCGCAGCCGCCGTCGCCGCCACCACCGTCCCAGTCTGCTGCCGCCGGCCCGGATGCGTCCGGAGGCGAGGTCGGCGAGGATCTGCGCGACCACCGCCACCAGGACCGGCAACAGGACGGCCGTCTGGATCCCGTCACCCAGCGGGTCCCCGGCCGGGCGGTGCAAGGGCTGTGGGGGGTACGGCCGGGCGGTGTAGGCCCGGCAGGTCTCGTCGACCTTCTCCAGTTCGGCCGGCGCGATGCCGCGGACCACTTCACGCAGGACGTCCTGCCCCGTGTACTGGTGCATGAATTCCTCCCGTGGGGACGGACCGGCGGTGCACATACGCGTCCCGTGGCGGCGTGTCGTCCGCCGCCGGGTCAGCCCCGCCCGTGGCGGCGGCGCCGGGTCGCGGCGAGGGCGGCACCAGCGGCGACCACGAGTGCGGCGACGCCGGCGGCGGCCAGGGCGGGGCTTCCGCTGTTCGCGAGCTGCTCCCCGTCCGTACCGCCGGACAGCGCCTGTGGAGCCGCCGGCGCCGGTACGGCCGACAGCGACGGGTCGCCGGACGCCACGGCCGAGGACGGCACTGTGGAAACGGAAGGGGAAACAGCAGAAGAAGCAGAAACAGAAGCGGAAACAGAAGCAGAAGGTGAAGCCGAGGCGCTCACGTCGGCAGTGGCGCTGACGGACGCCGACGCCGACGCCGAGGCCGACGCCGATCCCGTGGCCGTCGATTGCGCGACGACGGCATAGGACGCCTTGCCGTCCATCAGCGCCACCGGGTCGATCAACGGGCTCGGCTGGATGAGGCCCTGCGCGACGAACTGGACGGTGTTCGGGGTCGCAACCCGGGCGGTGAGCGCGATGCGCAGACCGATCCGAGCGGTGCCGCCCGCCGGGAGGGTGCCCACGGACGGCAGACCGGCGTCCGTGCTCAGGAAACCGGAGAGGGCGGTGTCTCCCGGCGTCAGCTCCACCGCGCGCCACACGGACGCGGCCGCGTCGAACCACTCCACGCGAACCTGCTGGGGTGTCAGCGGTGTTGCGGGCGGGGCGAGTCGGATGCCCACGGAGACGATGAAGCTGTTGGTGATGGCCGTGTTCAGCGTGTTGTGGAACAAGCCGTCGACCGTCAGGGGAGCACCGCCGGACGCCAACTGCCCTGTGTTCGGCGTCAGTTCGACATACGGTGCGACCGGGTCGGCGGCCTGGGCCGGCGCCGCGCCGAGTCCCGGTGGAAACAGGAGCGCGGCCCAGCCCGGCAGGGTGGCGAAGAAGGCTCTACGGCGCACGACGACCAGCTCCCCCCGGCGCGCGCCCCCAGCGCGCTTCCTGGCGTGATGCAGGAGAGTTTAAAGGATTAAGTACCTATAGAGATAGGCTCATCACATTCAGTCATGAATGAACAGATTTTGTCCCTTTCGTCGCCTGAGATGAAAGGGAACGACCGATACCCCGGCAGCGGGGTTGGGGCCGGTTCGGTGCCTACCGGTGCCACCGGTCAGCCGTAGGTGCTGCCCGGCGGACGCACGGAGTGCGGGCTACCGGCCGACCGCCGGCCACCGACCACCGATCCGGCCACTGACCACCGGCCATCGATCCCGGTCCCGGAGTCGCCGGTCGGAGTCGGCGGGCCGGAGCGGCTTGGGAATCTCTTGGTCCGCCGCACATCCCTCGTACCGTCGACTTTCACACCGGCGTCATCCGGGCCTTCCCTGACGTTCGGTGCCCTTGGAACACTCCTTGCGCGCGCATTGCGTCACGAACCGGCAGGCGCAGCCCTTCCGTACGAGAGGTGCCTCACCCATGCCCGAAGTCAACCGGCGCCGATTCCTCCAACTCGCGGGCGCCACGACGGCGTTCACCGCACTCTCCGGCAGCATCGAACGTGCCGCCGCGCTGCCCGCGAACCACCGCACGGGATCGATCGAGGACGTCGAGCACATCGTCGTCCTGATGCAGGAGAACCGCTCCTTCGACCACTACTTCGGCAAGCTGCGGGGTGTCAGAGGCTTCGGCGACCCGCGCCCGGTCACCCTGCCGAACGGCAAGCCGGTCTGGCACCAGGCGGACGGCGCGGGCAAGGACGTCCTTCCGTTCCACCCCGACGCCGACGACCTGGGTCTCGCCTTCCTCCAGGACCTCCCGCACGGCTGGAACGACGGCCATGTCGCCTTCGCCGGCGGCAGGTACGACAAGTGGGTGCCCGCGAAGAGCGCCACGACGATGGCGTACCTGACCCGCGAGGACATCCCCTTCCACTACGCGCTGGCCGACACCTTCACCGTCTGCGACGCCTACCACTGCTCGTTCATCGGCTCCACGGACCCCAACCGCTACTACCTGTGGACCGGACACACGGGCAACGACGGCAAGGGCGGCGGGCCGGTCCTCGGCAACGACGAGGCCGGCTACAGCTGGACGACGTACCCCGAACGCCTGGAGCGGGCCGGGGTCTCCTGGAAGATCTACCAGGACGTCGGCGACGGTCTCGACGCGAACGGCAGCTGGGGCTGGATCCAGGACGCCTACCGCGGCAACTACGGCGACAACTCGCTGCTCTACTTCACGCAGTACCAGAACGCCCGCCCCGGCGACCCGCTGTACGACAAGGCCCGCACCGGTACCGACGCCCGCACGGGCGAGGGGTACTTCGAGCAGCTGAAGGCGGACGTCAAGGGCGGCCGGCTGCCGCAGATCTCCTGGATCGCCGCCCCCGAGGCCTTCTCCGAACACCCCAACTGGCCCGCGAACTACGGCGCCTGGTACATCGCCCAGGTCCTCGACGCGCTCACCTCCGACCCGAAGGTGTGGGCGAAGACGGCCCTGTTCGTCACCTACGACGAGAACGACGGCTTCTTCGACCACCTGATCCCGCCGTTCCCGCCGGCCTCGGCCGCGCAGGGCCGCTCGACGGTCGACGTGGGCCTCGACGTCTTCCCGGGCGACAGCGGCCACACCGCCGGCCCCTACGGACTCGGCCAGCGGGTGCCCATGCTCGTCATATCCCCCTGGAGCAGGGGCGGTTACGTCTGCTCCGAGACGCTCGACCACACCTCGGTCATCCGGTTCATGGAGCGCCGCTTCGGCGTCCACGAGCCGAACATCTCGCCGTGGCGGCGCGCGGTGTGCGGCGATCTGACCTCCGCGTTCGACTTCACCCGCCCGGACACCCGGCCGGTCGCCCTCCCGGACACCGACGGCTACGAGCCCCCGGACCGCGGCCGCCACCCCGACTACGTGCCCACCCCGCCGGCCGTCCCCGCCCTGCCGAAGCAGGAGCGGGGCACGCGGCCCACCCGCCCGCTCGCGTACGCGCCCGCCGTGCACGGTTCGGTGGACCCGACCGCGGGGACCCTCACCCTCACCTTCGCCTCCGGGGCCGAGGCCGGCGCCGCCTTCCTGGTCACCTCCGGCAACCGCGCCGACGGACCGTGGAGCTACACCACGGGGGCGGGCGCGACGGTCGCGGACACCTGGAACTCGGCGTACTCGGGCGGCTCGCACGACCTGACCGTGCACGGCCCGAACGGATTCCTGCGCGTCTTCAAGGGGTCGGGCAAGGCGGCCGGGGCCGAGGTGACCGCCCGGCACGTCGACGGCGGTCTGGAACTCACCTTCACCCACCGGGGCTACGGCACGGTGGAGCTGAAGGTGGCCGACGGCTACGGCGGGCGGCCCACGACCGTCAGGCTGAGGCCCGGCGGCTCGCTCCGGCGCACCCTGGACCTGCGGGCGAGCCGCCGGTGGTACGACCTCACCGTCACCTCCGGCGCCGACCCGGCGTTCCTGCGGCGGTTCGCCGGACACGTCGAGAACGGCCGCCCCGGCGTGAGCGACCCGGCGATCGTCACGGAGTGACCGCTTGGGCCGCTGCCACGGTAAATGCGCGGTGAACACCGCATCGTGGGGGCTGGTCAGGTCGCGGTGGGCTCGGGGTAATGTGCCCCGGTGACCACGCATTCGAACACACCTTCAGGCTGGTATCCGGACCCGCACGGGGCGGACCGGATCCTGCGCTACTGGGACGGCGCCCAGTGGACCGAGCACACGCACGAGGACGGCAAGGGCCAGGCCGCGCCGCAGGTGCCCCACCAGGCGGGGCCGGACGGGCGCGTCCAGCGCCAGGTGCAGCAGCAGGCCGGGGTCGCCGCGGGCGGCCCCGGTGGCGGCACCCTCTTCAGCGAGCCGGTGCTGGTGGTGAACCAGAAGGCCAAGCTGATCGAGCTGACCAACGAGTACAAGGTCATGGACCAGCAGGGCGGTCAGCTCGGTTCGGTCGTCCAGGTCGGCCAGAGCGCGCTGCGCAAGATCCTGCGCTTCGTCGTCAGCATCGACCAGTACCTGACGCACAAGCTGGAGATCCGCGACGTCCACGGGCAGCCGGTGCTGCTGCTGACGCGTCCGGCGAAGTTCCTCAAGTCGCGGGTGGTCGTGACGCGCCCCGACGGGCAGCCGGTCGGCGAGATCGTCCAGCAGAACGTCTTCGGAAAGATCAACTTCGCCATCAACGCGGACGGCCGTCAGATCGGCGCGATCAAGGCGGAGAACTGGCGGGCGTGGAACTTCGCGATCGTCGACCACGCCGACAACGAGGTCGCCCGGATCACCAAGACCTGGGAAGGCCTCGCCAAGACGATGTTCACCACGGCGGACAACTACGTCCTCCAGATCCACTACCAGCTGCCCGAGCCGCTGCTGAGCCTGGTCGTCGCCACGGCCCTGACCGTGGACACCGCGCTCAAGCAGGACGCGCGCGGCCTCGGCTGACGCCCGTCGCGGGGCGGTGACACCCCCGTCGGGTGTCACCGCCCCGCTTCGGGGCTACAGCGGGGTGAGGTGCTCCGGACCGGTCGTCGGCCGGGGCAGCAGGGCCGGTTCCGCCGACGCCGTCTCCGGCCTCAGGGCCAGCACCGCCGCCACGGGGTGATCCTCGTCCTGGACGGCACCGGGCTCCGGCGCGGCCCGGGACAGCAGCACCACACCCCAGCCCGCGACGCCCGCTCCGGCCAGCGCCAGGAGCACACCCGCCGCCCCGCCCTGGAGGCGTTCGCCCAGGAGCGCGAGGCCGATCGCCGCGGCGGCCACCGGGTTCGCCAGGGTCACCATCGCCAGCGGTGCGCCGAGGCCACCCCGGTAGGCGGTCTGCGACAGCAGCAGGCCGGCCGCCGCGAAGGCCGCGACCAGCAGCGCCACACCGATCACCTGCACGCTGAGCAGCGGGCCCGACCGGTCCGTCACGGCCACGGTCACGGTCTGGGTGAGCGCCGAGGCGACGCCCGAGGCGAAGCCGGACGCGGTCGCGTGCCGCAGCCCCGGCTTGGCGCCGCGCCGGGCCAGCAGTCCGATGAGCGCCGCCGTCGCGCCCGCCACCGCCACCGCCTCCGGCACGCTCAGGACGTCCTCGGGAGCCGGGCCCGACGCGGTGACCAGGATCGCCGCCAGCCCGGCCAGGGTGAAGGCGGTGCCCCGCCACTCGGCGGCGCTGACCCTGCGCCCGGCGACCCGCGCGCCCATCGGCACCGCCGCGACCAGGGTGAGCGCGCCGAGCGGCTGCACCACGGTGAGCGGTCCGTACTTGAGGGCGACCACGTGCAGCAGCGCGGCGGCGGCGTTCAGCCCCACCGACGACCACCAGGCGCCGTTGCCGAGCAGACGCAACAGGCCGGTGCCGGGGTGCCGGGAGGCCAGCCGTTCCTGTGCGACGGCGGCGGCCGCGTAGGCGACGGCCGAGAAGAGGGACAGGACGACCGCGACCACGGTGGCGTTCATCGGCCCGCTCCCACGAGGACCGGCTTCTCGGCCGGGGCGGCGGCGCGGGTGTCGCGCCGCGGCGTCGGGGCCGTGCGCCGGGGGGCGTGGATCAGCGCGAGCGCGAGGCCGAGCAGGGCGCCCGCCACGATCGCGTCGAGCCAGTAGTGGTTCGCCGTGCCCACGATCACCAGCAGGGTCAGCAGCGGATGCAGCAGCCACAGCCACCGCCACCGTGACCGGGTGGCGACGACGAGGCCGATCGCGACCATCAGCGCCCAGCCGAAGTGCAGCGAGGGCATCGCCGCGAACTGGTTCGACAGATGGTCCGTCCGCGGCGGGCCGTACACCGACGGCCCGTACACGCGCGCGGTGTCGATCAGTCCCGTCGCCGTCAGCATCCGCGGCGGGGCGAGCGGAAGGGCGAGGTGCAGCACCAGGGCGGCGGCGGTGACCGCGGCCAGCACCCGGCGGGCCCACACGTAGTGGGCCGGGCGCCGCAGGTAGAGCCAGACCAGGAAGGCCAGGGTGGCGGGGAAGTGCACGGTCGCGTAGTAGGTGTTCGCGACCTTGACCAGGGTGGCGCCGTGCAGCAGCAGGGCCTGGACGGAGTCTTCCCCGGGCAGTCGGAGCAGACGTTCGACGTGCCACACGTCGTGTGCGTTGCGGAAGGCCTCGCCGGTGTGGCCCGCGGCCAGCTGCCGGCCGAGCTTGTAGACGAGGAAGAGCCCTGCGACCAGCAGGAACTCTCGGACTATGGGCGGCCGCGCCGGTGTGACCGGCTCCGCTTTCCCAGGCTCGGTGCGGGCATTCATCCCCCGGCCCCTTCACTGACGGTGGTGCGTGTGGGTGGTGCTGCCGCGCTCGTTACTCGTGCATACACCATCGATACGATGTCGTACCGATACGTCAGTGTACCGATACGCGCGCGTACCGGTACACTGACGTATCGATTGATGTGCGCCACACTGGTCAGAGGCTCTCGCGGGAGCCTCGAGGCACACCACAGAGACGCTCGAGAAGCGAGGGAAGGCAGATGACGTCGCAGGCAGCGGACGGACCCGAGTCGGTCGCCGCCACGAGCCGCTCCAAGCTCACGCCGGAGCGTGAGCAGGAGTTCTTCGACGCCGTGCTGAACCAGGTCCGTGAATGCGGTTACGAGGCCGTCACCATGGAGGGCATCGCCGCCAGCACCCGGTGCAGCAAGTCCACGCTCTACCGGCAGTGGAAGACCAAGCCCCAGTTCGTCGTGGCCGCCCTGCGCTCGCGTCGCGAGGCCCGGCTCACCGGTATCGACACGGGCTCGCTCGCCGAGGACCTGCGCGAGGCCGCGCGGGCCACCGGCCGCTGGTCGACGAACGACACGAAGCTGCTGCAGGCGCTCGGCCACGCCGTCACCGGTGACCAGGATCTCGCGCTGGCGCTGCGGGAGGCGATCGTCGACCCCGAGATCGAGGCCCTGCGCGACATCCTGCGGCGCGGGGTCGAGCGCGGCGAGGTCGCCCGCGACCACCCGGCGCTGGAGTACATCCCGGCGCAGATGTTCGGCGTGATCCGCGCCCGTCCCGTCGTCGACGGGGAGTACGCGGACGAGGAGTACCTGGTCCGCTTCGTGGAGGCCGCCGTACTGCCGGCGCTCGGTCTCACCTAGAGACCGCCACCGACCGCAACGCAGACGGAAACACGGACCGGCACCGAGACGGAAACACAGACCGGCACCGGGACGGAAACACAGACCGGCACCGGGACGGAAACACAGACCGGCACCGGGACGGAAACACAGACCGGCACCGGGACGGAAACACGGACCGGAACACAGACCGAAACAGAGATCAGCACAGAGATCGACACTGGCTCAGGCCGCCGTCCACGGGATGACTGGACGGTGACCTGTCTCGCGCCGCACCGTGGGGACGGGGGCGGCGCGCACCACCCGGCCGGGTGGGGCCCCCTTGAGCGGAGGGGTGCCCCACCCGGCCGACCGTGTCAGACGTCCTGGCCGCTGCCGCCGCCCGTCGACACCTTGATGCCCTTGGTGATGGTGTCGATGACGGACACGCTCTGATCGGCGTCGAGCCCGAAGCGGAGCACGACCAGCCGCTTGGTGTCCGCGGGCGCGGGGAACGCCAGCGACTCGACATAGCCGTCCGCACCCTTGCTCGTGACCGCCTTCCAGCGCACCAGGTAGCCCTTCTGCCCGGCCACCGTCACCGCCTTGGAGGCGAGCACCTGGTGCGAGGTGATCGCGCCGTACGTCGTGCCGCCGTAGGACTCCTCGGCGTTGGCCGAGATGTCCGCCTTCGCGACCGCCTCGGCGGTCTCGCCCTTGGTCTCCAGCACCTCGACGGGCGCCGAGTAGACGCCGCCCTTGGTGCAGGTCTTCGAGGTGTCGCCGGGGCACTTGTAGGAGGAGTCGGAGGTGATCTGGGCGCCCACGCTCAGCTCCTGGCCGGTCCAGCCGTCCGGGATGGCGATGCTGATCCCGTTGAGCGCGTCGGTCACCGAACCGCTCTTGATCTTCGGCGGCTCGGACTCCCCGGGCGAGGGAGAGGCCCCGCCCGAGCCCCCGGAACCCCCTGAGCCCCCCGAACCGCCGGAGCCGCCCGAGCCACCGGAGTCGCCGAAGGGCCCGCCCTGACCGCCGCCGTCCTGGCCGCCCGCGCCGCCGGGCCCGCCCTGCCCGCCCGGTCCCTGGGCCGTGCCACCGCCGCCGCCCGAGCCGTCGTCCTTGGCCAGCGCGTACACGCCGACCCCGATGCTGGCGAGGACCGCCACGGCCGCGGCGACGGCTATGCCCGTCCGCAGTCCGCGCCGCGGGGGCGGGCCCGCCGGCGCCGCGGGATACCCCGGATAACCGGGATACGCCGGGTACGCGCCGTCCGCCGGGGTCTGCGCCGGCGGACCCCATACGGCGGCCGAGCCCGCGGCGCGGGTCTGGTCCGTCCATGCCTTGCCGTCCCACCAGCGTTCGGTGGCGGGACCGTCACTTGTCTGCCCCGGATCGGGATACCACCCGGGAGGAGTCACCTGCGTCATGACCCCACCGTATGAGGCGTCGGTGAAAGCCGGATGAGAGGGAGGGCACTGTCGTGAAATCCGTTCCGGGCGCCGCGCCGCCCGGCTGGCGTGAATAGGACGTCAATTAGGTGCCCATCACCCGCCGTTGACGCCGGGGGTCCACTTCCGCAGGCCCGCCGGGGCGTCCCGGACCGTCGCGTGTCACCCTGGAGGCGGGACCTGCCCGGACCGCCCTCCGCGCGAGCCCCCGGAAGGCTACGCTCGACGTCGGTACGTCGTTCGGGCGACTTGGGGAGGTAGCGGGATGACGGAGGTCGGGCCGACGACGGCCGCCTCGGCTTCCCTGTGGGAGCGCGAGCGGGAAGTCGCCGCCATCGCGGAGGCGGTGGAGACACTCTGCGCCGACCGGTCCTCGTCGGGTCACCTGCTGGTGCTCCGGGGCGAGGCGGGATTCGGCAAGACCGCGTTGTTGGCCGAGACACGCCGTATCGCCGAGAGCCGCGGCTGCGCGGTCTGGTCGGCCCGCGGCGGCGAGACACTGCGGTCCGTCCCCTTCAACGTGGTACGGCAGTTGCTGCAGCCCACCCTGCTGTCCCTGCACCCGGAGGAGGCCCGCGAGTACCTCGGCGACTGGTACGACATCGCCGGCCCCGCCCTCGGCATATTGGAACCCGGCGAGGGCCACGCCGACCCGCAGGGCGTCTGCGACGGCCTCGTCGCCGCCGTGACCCGGCTGGCCAGGCGCGACTACCCGCTCGTCCTGCTGATCGACGACGCGCACTGGGCCGACCAGGAGACCCTGCGCTGGCTCGTCGCGTTCGTCGAGCGCCTCGACGAACTCTCCGTCCTGGTCGTGGTGGCCCGCAGGCCCGGCGAGGTCAAGGGCGACGCCGCCCGCCACCTCGACGCCATCGGTGCGGCCGCCGGCCGCGCCGTCACCAGCCTCAGCGCCCTGACCCCGCCCGCGGTCGCCGGCCTCACCCGGGCCACCCTCGGCCCGCACGCCGACGCCGCGTTCTGCCGCGAGGTGTGGGCCGTCACCGACGGCAACCCCTACGAGACCGTCGAACTCCTCGCCAAGGTCCGCGACAGCGAACTCGAGGCGAGCGAGTCCTCGGCGGGCGAACTGCGCGCCCTCAACCGCGCGGCCCGCGGCGGCGGCCTCGTCGACCGCCTGGAGAAACTCGGCGTCGACGCCACCAAGTTCGCCATGGCAGCCGCGATCCTCGGCGCCGACATCTCCGTCGACCAGGCCGCCCTGCTCGCCGGACTCGGCCGCGACGACGCCGCGCGCTGCGCCGAGCTGCTGCGCAACGCCCGCATCCTCACCGAGCCCGTCCCGGGGGCCGTCCCGGCGGGCGACGGCGATCTGGAGTTCGTCCACCCGCTGATCGCCTCCGCCGTCTACGACTCCATCCCCGGAGGCCTGCGCACCGCGATGCACGGCATCGCCGCACAGGTCGTCACCGACGCCGGCAAGGGCCTCGCGGCCGCCTCCCGGCACCTGCTCCAGGTGCACGCGGAGGGCGACGAGGAGCTCGTCGAGCAGCTGCGCGAGGCCGCTCGCGAACACCTCGCCGTCGGCGCCCCCGACGCGGCCCGCCGCTGTCTGGAACGGGCCCTGAGCGAACCGCCCGCCGCCGAGGTGCACGCGCACGTGCTCTACGAACTGGGCTGCGCCACCCTCCTCACCGCCCCCGCCAGGACCATCGACCACCTGCGCACCGCCCTCGCCATGCCGGGCCTCGACGGCACCGAGCGCGTCGACGCCGTCTACCGCCTCTCCCAGGCCCTTCTGCACAACGACCAGCTGGAGGAAGCCGTCCGCACGGTCGAGGCGGAGGCCGCCCGGCACGCCCCCGGCCCCGCGCGGCTGCGACTCCAGGCGGTGCAGTTCATGTGGGAGGGCGTGCACGCCGGCGAGGCGACCACACCGCGCCGCTCCGAGCGGCTCGCCGAGCTGGCCGCGACCTGTACCGGCCGGGACAACGCCGAGCGCGCCCTGCTCATCCTGCGCGGCTTCGACGCCATGACCCACGGCGAGAACGCCGAGGAGGTCGCCGAGTTCTGCGACCGCGCCCTCGTCAACGGCGGTCTCGCCCCCGGGCTCGGCTGGACCGACCAGGAGTGGGGCATCGAACTGCTGATGATGCTGGCCAGCTCCTACGCCTACACCGACCGGCTCGACCGCGCCGACGCCCTCTTCAACGAGGCGTTGCGCGCCTACACGTCCGCCGGATGGAGCGGCGGCCACCTCGCGCTGGCCCACGCCTACCTCGGACTGGGCCTGCGCCGCCGGGGCCGTCTGAAGGAGGCGGAGGAGTCCCTCAGGGAGTCCCTGCGGGTCGCCGAACGCGTCGGCCGCGGCCTGCCCCTGTACTGGTCGGCCACCTGCAACCTCGTCGACACCCTGCTGGCCCGCGGCCATGTCGCCGAGGCCTGGGAGACCGCCGAACAGTACGGTTTCGCCCCGCCGTACCCGTCGACGATCGTGCTGCCCGACCCGCGCTCGGTGCGTGGCCGGCTGCTGCTGGCCGTAGGCCGGGTCAAGGACGGCATCAACGAACTGGAGGCGGCCGAGAAGGCGGCCGCCGCACGCGGCCACCTCAACCCCGTGATGGTCCCCTGGGCCGTCGAACTCGCCCGGGCGCTGGCCACCGAGGATCCGGACCGGGCGAACCGGCTCGTCTCCGAGGCCCGTCGTCAGGCGGAGCGCTTCGGCACCGACACCGCGATCGGGGAGGCCCTGCGCTGCGCCGCCGCCCTGGAGACCGGCCAGCGCGCGGTCCGGCTGGCCCAGCAGGCGGTCACCTTCCTGGAGTCCTCGCCCTGCCAGTACGAACACGCGGCCGCCCGCGTCGAGTACGGCATCCTCTCCCGCTCGGTGTCCGAACTCGGCCGGGGCCTGTCACTGGCGCGTTCCTGCGGAGCGGACGGCCTGGTGGACAAGGCCCAGCAGGCACTGCGGGGCATGGGCGCGCCGCAGGTCGGCCTGGTACCCGGACAGACCCGGAGGTAGCCGCGCCAGGCCGCCGGTGGAGGTGACACCGGCGGCCTGCCGCGGCGGCGCTGCTGGGGCGCGGTTCGCAGGGCGCGCGGGGCAGTCGCCGTCAGGTGCCCGGCAGCGCCCGGCAGCCGGTTTCCGGGCGCTGCCGCCGATGCCACCACCGGCGGGATCACCCCCGGCCGTACACGCTCCGGCCGTACACGCCTCGGCCGTACGCGGCTCAGCCGGTCCCGTCCTCCTCGGCCAGCACGCGCTGGGCCGTCGCGAACGCCGAGTTCGCCGCCGGAACCCCGCAGTAGACGGCCGTCTGGAGCAGCACGGCGCCGATCTCCTCGGGCGTGAGCCCGTTGCGCCGGGCCGCCCGCACATGCATGGCCAGCTCGTCGTAGTGGCCGTGCGCCACCAGCGCGGTCAGTGTGATCATGCTGCGCTCGCGGCGGCTCAGCGTCGGGTCGGTCCAGATCTCGCCCCAGGCATAGCGGGAGATGAAGTCCTGGTAGCGCGCGGTGAACGCGTTCTGCCGGGCCTGCGCCCGGTCCACGTGCGCGTCCCCGAGCACCTCCCGGCGCACCTCCATGCCTCGCCTGGCCCCACCGTCGAGATGGGTACGCAGCACGGTCAGCACGGCCTCGGGGCACTCGGCGGGCGCGAGGTGCGAGGCGCCCGGCAGCTCGACCAGCGTGGCGCCCGGCACCGCGTCCGCGATCTCCCGCAGATGCGCCGGCGGCGTCGCCGGATCCTGACGCCCCGCGATCAGCAGGGTCCGCACCGCGATCTCCGGCAGCCGCTCGCGCAGATCGAACGCGGCCAGCGCGTCACAGCACGCCGCGTAGGCCTCCGGGTCGGCCTCGCGGTGGTCGGCGACCAGCTCCGGCACGGTGAACCCGGGTGTGAACCAACGGGCGTTCGCACCCTCGGCGAGTCCCGCCAGTCCCTCGCGGCGCACCAGCGCGGCCCGCTCCTCCCACGGCGTGGACCCGTTGAAGTGGGCCGACGAACAGATGACCGCCAGGGCCGTCACCCGCTCCGGGTGGTGCAGCGCCAGATGCAGACCCACCGCGCCGCCCAGGGACACGCCCGCGTACGCGAACCGCTCCAGGCCGAGCGAGTCGGCCAGCGCCAGCACCAGGTCGGCGAGGTCGCCCACGGTGGCCCCGGGGCCGATCAGTCCGGCCGCCGAACCCCCGTGCCCCGGCAGGTCCCAGCGGACCACCCGGTGCGTGGCGGACAGCTCCGGCGCGAGCTTGTCCCACAGGGCGTACGAGGTACCCAGCGAGGGGCCGAGCAGCAGCGCCGGAGCGGAAGTCGGGCCCTCGGCAAGGTGGTTGAGCAGCTTCTCGGTCAACGTCGCTCCAGCGCACGGTCGGTGAGGCTTCCGGCGGAGCCGGTGTAGCGGGCGGGATCGGTGAGGTCGCCGAGGTCGGCGTCCTTCAGGTCGGGCTCCGCCGCGAGCAGTTCGGCCAGCGGACGGTCCTCGGCGTAGGTGCGCCGGGCGAGCTCGGTGAGCAGCTCCTTGGCGCGGGCACGGCCGAGCACGGCCGCCAGCGCCGCGGACAGCCGCTCGGAGACGATCAGCCCGTGGGTGAGGTCGAGGTGCGCCCGCATCGCGTCCGCGTCCACCCGGAGCCCCTCGGTCAGCTCGGCCGCGTCCCGGGCCGCCCCGCCGGTCAGCCGGAGCAGCTCCCTGAGCGGCTCCCACTCGGCGTGCCACGCCCCGGCCGGCCGCTCGTCCTCCGCCGCCAGCGACCCGTACAGGGTGGCCGCGAGCTGCGGGGCGCGCCGGGCGGCGGCCGCGATCAGCGTGGACCGCACCGGGTTGGCCTTGTGCGGCATGGCCGAGGAACCGCCTCCGCTGCCCTCCGCCACCTCGGCGATCTCGGTGCGGGCGAGGGTCAGGACGTCCGTCGCGACCTTCCCCAGCGCACCCGCCGCGAGGGCCAGACAGCCGGCCAGGTCGGCGATCGGCGTGCGCAGGGTGTGCCACGGCAACAGGGGTTCCCGCAGCCCGAGTTCACGAGCGAAAGCGGCGGGCAGCGCCGTCGCGTCGGTGGCGCCGTACGCCGTGAAGGCCGCCAGTGTCCCGGCCGCGCCGCCGAGTTGGGCGGGCAGCGAGTCCCGTACCGCCGTCATCCGGTCCCGCGCGTCCAGCACCAGCGACCGCCAGCCGGCCGCCTTCAGTCCGAAGGTCGTCGGCACGGCGTGCTGGGTGAGCGTCCGGCCCGGCATCGGCGTGTCACGGTGCTCGGCCGCCAGCCGGGCCAGCGCCCGCTCGACCCGGTCGAGGTCGGCCAGCAGCAGGGCGAGGGTGCGCACCGCGACCAGCATCGTCGCCGTGTCCATGATGTCCTGGCTGGTCGCGCCCCGGTGGACGTACGGGCCGTACTCCTCGCCGACCGCCTTCGTCAGATCGGCGACCAGCGGGATCACCGGGTTCCCGCCGCCGCGCGCCCGCTCCGCGAGCGAGCGGACGTCGAAGCCGCCGTCGTCGGCCGCCGAGGTGACCGCCGCTCCGGCGCCCCGCGGGGTCAGCCCCAGCGCCTCCTGGGCGCGGGTCAGCGCGGCCTCCGCGTCGAGCAGCGCCCGCAGAAAGGCGTCGTCGTCGGTCGCGGCCGCGGCGGGGGAGCCGACCCACCCGGGGGCGAGCAGACCGGCGTCGTGGTGCGCAGTTGTCACTGGAACTCCAGGAAGACCGTCTCGCCTTCGCCCTGAAGGCGGATGTCGAAACGGTAGGTCCCCAGCTCGCCCCGGGTGGCGATGAGCGTGTCGCGCCGCGCCGGGTCCACCCGCGTCAGCAGCGGGTCGGCGGTCAGCGCGGCCGCGTCGTCCGGCAGGTAGATCCGGGTGAACAGGTGCACCAGCAGCCCGCGGGCGAACACACAGACACTCAGATACGGGGCGCTTTGACCGCGCGCGCCCGGTCGCAGCGTGCGCGCCGACCAGTGGCCGTTGGCATCCGTCTGGATGCGGCCCCAGCCGGTGAACTCCACGCCGTTGCGGCCGAGGAAACCGCCGCTGGACGCATCCCGCCGCATCGAGCCGTCCACCTGCGGCAGATTGCCCTCGGGGTCCGCGCCCCACAGTTCCAGGAACGCGTCAGGCAACGGGTTTCCCTCCCCGTCGTACACATAGCCCTGGAGCGCGATCGTGTCCGGGTGGCCGAGCGGGGCGATGTCACCGCCGCCGGGAAACGGCAGGGCATGGCCGTAGAAAGGGCCGACCGTGTGCGACGGAGTGGGGAGCACGGTCTCCGGACGGCTCGTGTCGATCTTCGTCATGACAGCTCAGCGTCCTTCTTCGATCCAGGTGGCGTGCGGCCCGTCGAGCACGATGTCCCAGTGGTAGCCCATCGAGAACTCCGGCACCGACAGGCTGTGGTCGTACGTGGCGACCAGCCGCTGCCGGGCCGCGTCGTCCGTCACCGACTGGATGATCGGGTCGTAGGGGAACAGCGGGTCGCTCGGGAAGTACATCTGCGTCACCAGCCGCTGGGTGAACGCCGAGCCGAAGAGCGAGAAGTGGATGTGCGCCGGCCGCCAGGCGTTGACGTGCTGACGCCACGGATAGGGGCCCGGCTGCACGGTGGTGAAGCGGTAGAAACCGCTGTCGTCCGTCAGCGTGCGGCCGACACCCGTGAAGTTCGGGTCCAGCGGGGCGTCGTGCTGCTCGCGCTGGTGGGCGTAGCGGCCCGCCGAGTTGGCCTGCCAGATCTCGACCAGCTGACCGCGGACCGGACGCCCGTCGCGGTCCAGCAACCGGCCGGAAACCGTGATCCGTTCACCGATCGGCTCACCGTGGTGCTGCCGGGTGAGGTCGTTGTCGATCTCGGTGATGTCCCGTTCGCCGAAGGCGGGGGAGGCCAGCTCCACCAGTTCGGGGTCCTTGCTGACGTCGATGGCGACCGGCGGCTGCTTCGGGTGGCGCAGGACGGAGGAGCGGTACGGCGCGTAGTCGCGGCGCGGCTGGTGCTCGACCGGCGCGCCGTCGGCGATCCGCTTCTCGTACGCGGCGTGCTCGGCCGCGATCTCCTGGTCGATGTCGGCTTGCGTGAGAGTCATGGAAATTCCCGGGTTTCTTAGCGTTCGAGGACGAGGGCGAGGCCCTGGCCCACGCCGATGCAGAGGGTGGCGACCCCGATGCCGCCGCCCCGACGGGCGAGCTGGTGGGCGACCGTGCCGGCGAGCCGGGCACCGGAGGCGCCGAGCGGATGGCCGAGGGCGATCGCGCCGCCCTGCGGGTTGAGGACCGCCGGGTCGAACTCGGGCCACTCGGCCACGCAGCCGAGCACCTGGGCCGCGAAGGCCTCGTTCAGTTCGAGCACCGACAGGTCGGCGAATCCCCTGCCCGCCTTGGCGAGTGCGCGGTTGACCGCCTCGACGGGGGCGAGCCCGAAGTACTGCGGGTCGATCGCGGAGACCCCGGTGGCGCTGACCCGGGCGAGCGGCTCGCGTCCGGTCGCCCTCAGCCCCTCCTCGTCCACGAGCAGCAGGGCCGCGGCGCCGTCGTTGAGCGGGGAGGCGTTGCCCGCCGTCACGGTCCCGTCCTCGGTCCGGAACGACGGCCTGAGCTTGGCCATCGCCTCCAGCGAGGCGTCCGCCCGTACGCACTCGTCGGCGCCGAACACGACCGGGTCGCCCTTGCGGCGCGGGATCGACACGGGCGCGAGCTCGGCGTCGAACAGACCCGCCTGCTGGGCCGCGGCGGCCTTGCGGTGGCTGGCGAGGGCGAACTCGTCCTGCTGCTCGCGGCCGATCTTGTGCTTTTCGGCGATCAGCTCGGCCGACTCGCCCAGCGGGATCGTCCACTGCGGGTCCATCCGCGGATTGACCATCCGCCAGCCCAGCGTCGTCGAGTACAGCTCGGCGTGCCCGGCGGGGAACGCCCGGTCCGACTTCGGCAGCACGTACGGCGCGCGGGTCATCGACTCCACACCGCCGGCGACGGCGACGGAGGCGTCGCCGGCCGCGATCGCGCGAGCCGCCTGGATGACCGCCTCCAGGCCGGAGGCGCACAGCCGGTTGACGGTGACGCCCGGTACGGAGGTGGGCAGGCCCGCGAGCAGCGCGCCCATGCGGCCGACATTGCGGTTCTCCTCGCCGGCCCCGTTGGCGTTGCCGAAGTACACGTCCTCGATGCGGGAGGGGTCCAGCGTGGGTGTACGGGCGACGAGTTCACGGATGGCGTGCGCCGCGAGGTCGTCCGGGCGCACCGAGGCCAGAGCGCCGTTGTAGCGGCCGATCGGGGTGCGGACGGCGTCGACGATGTAAACGGTCTTGGAAGCGTTGCTCATGACGGGACCTCCTCGGCGAGACGGACCTTGGCGGCCGTCTTCGTCACGATCTCCTCGGCGGTGACGCCCGGCGCGGTCTCCACCAGCACCAGACCCCCCTCGGTGACGTCGAGGACACCCAGGTCGGTGATGATCCGGTTCACGCAGCCCTTCCCGGTCAGGGGCAGCGCGCAGTCCGTGAGGATCTTGGGGCTGCCGTCCTTGGCGGTGTGGGTCATGACGACGATGACCGTACGGGCCCCGTGCACCAGGTCCATCGCCCCGCCGATCCCGGTGATCAGCTTGCCGGGGATCGCCCAGTTCGCCAGGTCGCCACGCTCGGAGACCTGCATCGCCCCCAGCACGGCGACGTCGATGTGCCCGCCGCGGATCATGCCGAAGGAGAGCGCCGAGTCGAAGAACGACGCGCCCGGCAGGACCGTCACGGTCTCCTTGCCGGCGTTGATCAGGTCCGGGTCGACGGCGTCGTCGGTGGGGTAGGGGCCGGTGCCCAGGATGCCGTTCTCGCTCTCCAGCACCACCTCGACGTCCGCCGGGAGGTAGTTCGGGATCAGGGTCGGCAGCCCGATGCCGAGATTGACGTACTGACCGTCCCGCAGCTCGCGCGCGGCGCGGGCGGCCATCTGCTCACGTGTCCAGGCCATCACTCGCTCACCGTTCCCTCTGCCGCGGGCGCGGAGACCGTCCGCTGCTCGATCCTCTTGTCCGCCGCCTGCTCCGGGGTCAGCGCGATCACGCGCTGTACGAAGATGCCCGGCAGGTGGACCGCGTCCGGATCGATCTCACCGGGTTCGACGAGCTCCTCGACCTCGGCGATCGTGATCCGTCCGGCCATCGCGGACAGCGGATTGAAGTTGCGGGCGGACTTGTTGAACACCAGATTGCCGTGCCGGTCGCCCTTCGCGGCCCTGACCAGCGCGAAGTCGGTACGGATACCGTGCTCCAGCACATACTCCGCGCCGTCGAACTCCCGGACCTCCTTCGGCGGCGAGGCCAGGGCGACACCGCCCTCACCGTCGTAACGCCACGGCAGGCCGCCCTCGGCGACCTGGGTGCCCACACCCGCGGGCGTGTAGAAGGCGGGGATCCCGGCGCCGCCGGCCCGCAACCGCTCGGCCAGGGTGCCCTGCGGGATCATCTCGACCTCGAGCTCGCCGGACAGGTACTGGCGGGCGAACTCCTTGTTCGCGCCGATGTAGGAACCGGTCACCCGGGCGATCCGCCCGGCCGCGAGCAGCACCGCGAGGCCCGACTCCATCGCGCCGCAGTTGTTGGAGACGACCGACAGTCCGGAGACGCCCCGCTCGTACAGAGCTCCGATCAGGACGTTCGGCACGCCGCTCAGCCCGAATCCACCCACTGCCACAGACGCGCCGTCCGGCACGTCGGCCACCGCCTCCAGGGCCGTGGCGACCACCTTGTCCATCCGTGAAGCCCCATCTCTTCCGCGCGCCCTCGGTTCGTCAATTAATCAGGGCACTGATTATTTCACCGAGGTTTCCCACACGCTGCCACCGCAGAGTGGAGCAGTCAAGACCCCAGGCCGGCGGTCTGAGTAGGGTCACACTGGCACAAGACCAGGTCGGCCGCACGCGGTATCGTTCAGTGCACCGACGAAATTCGCGACGACATCTCACGCTGAGGAGCGCACATGGCCGCGGTGGATCTCACCAGCCACCCCGGGCACCTGGCCCGGCGGCTCCAGCAGGCGCACTACCTGCTGTGGAACACGATGGTCTCCGAGGAGATCACCTCGCCGCAGTTCGCGGTCCTCAACGCGCTCGTCGCCGAGCCGGGCCTCGACCAGCGCACGGTGGGGGAGCGGGTGGGGCTCGACCGCTCCACGATCGCCGAGGTGATCAGCAGGCTCATCCGCCGGGGGCTGCTGGACAAGGTCCGCGACCCGCAGGACGGGCGCCGCTACCTGCTCGGGCTCACCGACGAGGGGCTGCGCACCCACCGCAGGCTGACCGTCCGCACGGCCCGGATGAACCAGGTCTTCCTCTCCCCGCTCTCGGCCGCGGAACAGACGGTGTTCCTCGAGCTCATCCAGCGTGTCTCGGACGCGGCGGAGGGGCTGCGCAACGCGGGGGAGCCCCTGGTCGCGCCGTCCTGACCCAGGCGTCCGGCCGCGGTGTTCGGCCGCAGTTTCCGACCGCGGTGCCTCGGCGTAGGCGGGGATCAGGGCGCCTGTGCCGGATCAGGACCCTGTGCCGCATCAGGACCCTGTGCGGCATCAGGACCCTGTGCCGCATCAGGGTGTGCGGGCGGTATCGGGGGCCTGCGCGAACACCACCCACACCTGGCCCTCGGCGAAGGCCACCGGGGCGCCGTCGGCGGTCGTGAAGTCCGTGCCGTCCGTGGCCGTCGCACGCTTCCAGTTCACGTCGTGGACCCGCCCGTCGCGCAGCACCCGCGCCTTTCCCGAGCCCACCGTCTCGGTGTACGGAGTGTTGTTGCCGAGGAAGTCGTGGAAGCCCGATGCGCGCACCTTCACGTACTGCACGACCACCGTGGCCGGGGCCACCCGCGCTCCGTCGGTCGTCACCGTCGGCGCGCCGTCCGTCGAGACCAGCCAGCGCGCCCGGCTCGCGGACCAGGTGAAGGTGAAGCGGGCCGCCGGGTAGCGCACGGTGAGCGAGGGCTGCGCCGTACCGCCGGATGGCGCGGTGCCGTAGCGGAACCCGGTGGTCAGCGCGGCGGAACCGGGCGCGGAGGGCAACAGGCGACCCGGACGCACGTACAGGTTGTGCGGCGCGGCCCGCTCCCCGCCCCGGTAGTACGCCCCGGCACCGGCCGCGTCCTCGGGCGTGACGGCGTCCAGCGGCGCCCGGTCGATCAGCGGCAGCAGCTTGCCCTGTGCCCCGGAGAACGCCAGCACCGGCCGCGTGAACTGTCCCAGCAGCTCCAGATCGGACTCGCGGGCACTGCGCACGGGACCGACGGCCTTCGGCATCCTGGTCGCGTACACGGCCATCAGCCGGCTCAGCCCGCCCTCGACCTGCTCGACGTAGACGATGTCCGCGGCGTCGAGGCCGGTCTGCGGCCGGGCGCCGGGGGCGTTGTCGATCTTGACGGCGAGCGCGGAGCCGGCGACAGCGGTGGGACTGGTGCTTGCGCTCGGGCTCGGCTTCCGCGACGCGCTCCGGCTGTCGTCGTTCCCCGACGGCTCACGGGACGTCGTGCAGCCGGCCGCGAGAACGAGTGCCAGCAGGGCGGCCAGCAGCGTGGCGGTCACCGCGGTGGGCCCGGCACGCCTCGCGCGTGGCGGGCCTGATGGGTGTGGCGGTAGTGACTGGTGTGGCGGGCGGCGCACGCGCGCCGGGCGACCCCGATGACCCGGACGGTTCGGGTGTTCCGGATGGTTCGGGTGTTCCGGATGTCTTTGACGCCTTGGATGTCTCGCACGACCTGTGCCTGTCATGGCCACCCCCGTTTCGTGTCTTGATTGTGCGCTCATCCGTTCGAGAGTGGCTATGCGTGGCGGCGGCGGGCGGGCAGGGCGGCAGGGCGGAGGGGCGGCAGTGGCGGCAGGGGCTGGGGCGGCGGGCGTCGCGGTTCGGAGACGGGCGGCCCGGGTACCCGGGCCGCAGCCAGGACCCGGTACCCCCGGACCAGCCGGGACGGACCGGTCGGCGGAGGGAGCGCGGCGCGATGAAGGCAGTGACCTGGCAGGGCAAGCGCGACGTACGGGTGGACACCGTGCCCGACCCGACGATCCAGGAGCCGACGGATGCCGTCATCCGCATCACGTCCACCGGCCTGTGCGGCTCCGACCTGCACCTGTACGAGGTGCTCACCCCGTTCATGACGCCGGGTGACATCCTCGGCCACGAGCCCATGGGCATCGTCGAGGAGGTCGGCGCCGGCGTGCCCGACCTCAAGGCCGGCGACCGGGTCGTGGTGCCCTTCCAGATCGCCTGCGGCAACTGCTGGATGTGCCTGAACGCGTTGCCCACCCAGTGCGAGACCACCCAGGTCACCGGCGAGGGCATGGGCGCCGCCCTGTTCGGCTACACCCGCCTGTACGGAGCGGTGCCCGGCGCCCAGGCGGAGTATCTGCGGGTGCCACAGGCCCAGTTCGGCCCCATCAAGGTGCCCGAGGGGCCGCCCGACGACCGTTTCGTGTACCTCTCCGACGTGCTGCCCACCGCGTGGCAGGCGGTCGCCTACGCGGACGTCCCCGAGGGCGGCAGCGTCGCGGTACTCGGCCTCGGCCCCATCGGCGACATGGCCTGCCGTATCGCCCAGGTGCGCGGCGCGGGCCGGGTGTTCGGCGTGGACCTGGTCGGCGACCGGCTGCGCCGGGCCCGTGCGCGTGGCGTGGAGACGTACGACCTCCGCAGTTTCGACACCGAGAAGGAGCTCATCGCCGCGATCCGCGACGAGACCGACGGCCGCGGCCCGGACGCCGTGATCGACGCCGTCGGCACCGAGGCGCACGGCAGCGCGGCCGCTCGTATGGTGCAGAACGCCGCCGCCATGCTGCCGCGGAAACTGAGCGGCCCGCTCGCGGAACGCTTCAGCGTGGACCGGCTCGCCGCCCTGCACACCGCGATCGAGCTGGTGCGCCGCGGTGGCACCCTCTCCCTCGTGGGCGTCTACGGTGGCATGGCCGACCCGCTGCCGATGCTCACCATGTTCGACAAGCAGCTCCAGATCCGCATGGGTCAGGCCAACGTGCGCCGGTGGTGCGACGAGATCCTGCCGTACCTCACCGACGAGGACCCGCTCGGCGTCGACGACTTCGCCACCCACCGCGTACCGCTGTCGGACGCCCCGCACGCGTACGAGATGTTCCAGCAGAAGCAGGACGGCGCGGTGAAGGTCCTCATGACACCGTGAACGGTGAGAGCGGTTGCGGAGCGGAGGAGCTCTGTGCCGGAAACCGGTTGTGGATCACGTTGCCGGCGGCGTCCCGAGGATCTCCGCCAGGTCGTAGCGCACCGGCTCCTCCAGCTGCGCGTAGGTGCAGCTGTCCGGGGTGCGATCGGGGCGCCAGCGGCGGAAGCGGGCGGTGTGCCGGAAGCGCGCCCCGTTCTCCATGTGGTCGTACGCCACCTCGACCACGCGTTCGGGCCGCAACGGAACCCAGGACAGGTCCTTCTTTCCCGACCAGCGGCTCGGCGCCCCGGGCAGCCGTGCCGTCTCGTGGGCGGCCTCCTGCGACCAGGCCGCCCACGGATGGCCCGCCGCGTCCTCCATGCGCAGCGGTTCCAGCTCCTCGATCAGCTCCGCCCGGCGTTTCATGGGGAAGGCGGCCGACACGCCGACGTGCTGGAGGACGCCCCGGTCGTCGTACAGGCCCAGCAGCAGTGAGCCGACCACCGGTCCGCTCTTGTGGAAGCGGTATCCGGCGACGACGACATCCGCGGTGCGCTCGTGCTTGACCTTGAACATGGCGCGTTCGTCCTGGCGGTACGGCAAGGTGAGCGGTTTGGCGATCACCCCGTCCAGGCCCGCGCCCTCGTACTCCTCGAACCACTGCCGTGCCACCTCGGCGTCGGTCGTCGCCGGTGCCAGGTGGACGGGCGCCGTCACCCCGGCGAGCGCCTCGGCCAGCAGCTCACGCCGGTCGCTCAGCGGTACGTCCAGGAGTGACCGGTCGGCGAGCGCCAGCAGGTCGAAGGCGACGAACGACGCCGGGGTCCGTTCGGCGAGGGTGCGCACCCGGGAATCCGCCGGGTGGATGCGCTCCGTGAGGGCGTCGAAGTCGAGTCGCCCCTCCCGGGCGATCACGATCTCCCCGTCCAGCACACACCGCTGCGGCAACCGTTCCCGCAACGCTTCGACCAGTTCCGGAAAATACCGGGTCAGCGGTTTGCCGGTGCGGCTGCCCAGTTCGATCTCGTCACCGTCGCGGAACACGATCGCCCGGAAGCCGTCCCACTTCGCCTCGTACTGCATGCCCGGCGGAATCGCCGCCACCGACTTGGCGAGCATCGGCTTCACGGGCGGCATCACCGGCAGATCCATGCTCCGATTCTGCGCGAGGATCACGGGGAGCGCCCGGTGTGCGGACCGTCCGGCGTACGGCCCGCCGCGAGCTGATGCGAGCTGCCGGAGGTGTGTCTACCGTGGCTCGCATGGGCGATGCGGTGGAACTGGAAGTGGCCGGCCGGACGGTACGGCTGTCCAGCCCCGACAAGGTCTTCTTCCCGGAGCGCGGCTTCACCAAGCTGGACCTGGCCCGCTACTACCAGGCGGTCGCTCCCGGCATCCTGCGCGCGCTGCGCAACCGCCCCACCACCCTGGAGCGGTACCCGGACGGCGTCGGGGGCGAGTCCTTCTTCCAGAAGCGGGCGCCGAAGAACATGCCCGACTGGATCCCGACCGCCCACATCACCTTCCCCAGCGGACGCAGCGCCGACGAGATGTGCCCGACCGAGGAGGCGGCCGTCCTGTGGGCCGCCCAGTACGGCACCCTCACGTTCCACCCCTGGCCCGTGCGCCGCGACGACGTCGACCGCCCCGACGAACTGCGCATCGACCTCGACCCGCAGCCCGGCACCGACTACGACGACGCGGTCCGCGCGGCCCACGAACTACGCGCCGTCCTGGAGGAGTTCGGTGGTCTGCGCGGATGGCCCAAGACCTCCGGCGGCCGTGGCCTGCACGTCTTCGTTCCGATCGAGCCCCGCTGGACCTTCACCCAGGTCCGGCGCGCCGCCATCGCCGTCGGCCGGGAGATGGAACGGCGGCTGCCGGAGCGGGTGACGATCAAGTGGTGGAAGGAGGAGCGGGGCGAGCGCATCTTCCTCGACTACAACCAGACCGCCCGCGACCGCACCATCGCCTCCGCCTACTCCGTACGTCCCCGTCCGCACGCGCCCGTCTCGGCGCCGCTGCGGTGGGAGGAGGTGGGCGACGCCCACCCCGCCGACTTCGACCTCGCGACCATGCCGGCCCGGTACGCCGAACTCGGCGATGTGCACGCCGACATGGACGACCACGCGTACTCCCTGGAGGCACTGCTCGAACTCGCCCGCCGCGACGAGCACGACCACGGCCTGGGCGATCTGCCGTATCCGCCGGAGTACCCGAAGATGCCCGGAGAGCCGAAGCGGGTGCAGCCGAGCCGGGCCCGGCACGAGGAGGACGCCCCGGGCGGGCCCGGGGCGTCCTAGCGCGACCGACCGACCGACCGTCACCGTCCGGACGTCCGATCGCGCCGGACGTCCGGACGGCTGCCGTCACAACTCCTTGATGCGGATGTCCCGGTACGAGACGACGTCCGTCGTGCCGTGCACCTGGAGCCCGAGGTAGCCGGAGGCGAAGCGCCGTCCGTCCGTGCCCGGGTCGTCCGCGCGCGGCGGGGAGAACTCCTGGCCGCCGGTGTTGTCGAACTCGTTGATCAGCACACCGTTGCGGTAGACCGAGTAGTGCTGGTCGACGACCCTGATCTCGTAGTCGTTCCAGGTCCCCTTCTGCGTGACGCCCGCGCCGGCGAGTCCCACCCGGTCGAAGCCGTACACCGACCCGGTCTTGTACATGTCCCCGTCCGGCCGGTCCAGTACCTGCACCTCGTGCCCGTACTTGATGGCGACCCACTCCGGCCGCGACTCCTCGGCGTGGTCATGGACCCACGGGAAGCGCACGAACACACCGGAGTTGGCGTTGCCCGTGCCCGGAGCGTCGTCGCGCCACTGGAGCTTCAGGGAGAAGTCGCCGTACTTGCGCTCGGGGAACCACAGCATGCCCAGGCCCTCACGGGTGGTCCCGCTGGTGATCGATCCGTCGGCGTTCCGCGCGAACGATCCGCCGCCCACCTGCTGCCACTTCGCGAACGAGTCCGCGCTGCCGTCGAGGATCGTGCGGTAGCCCTCGGTCTGGCCGGGTCTGCCGATCCCGGAGCGGTCGGCGGCCTCCTGGACGGCGTCGTACTCGCGCTGGTCCACGACCCCCTCGGTGAACAGCCCGTCGAGGACCGTCTTCACGTGCTTGAGGAACAGCGCGTGGGACGTCCACTCCCTCTCGTCCTCGATCAACTCGTTGATCCGGCACCGCTTGCCGGTCAGCCGGTTCGGCACCCCCGAGTCGACCGTGCCCACGATCACCGTCAACCGCTCGTCGTATTCCGGGCAGCTGGGGGCCGGGACCGGGCTCGACACCACCGTGAAGGTCACCGTGCGCGCGGTGGAGGTGTTGCCCGCCTTGTCCGTGGCGCGGTAGGCGAGGGTGTGCGGGCCCGCACGGTCGACCACCACCGGGATGGTGTAGGCGATGTACGGTCCACCGTCGAGTGAATACTCGATCCGGTCGACACCCGACCCGTGTTCGTCCGTCGCGCTCACGGTCACCCTGGCGTTGCCGACATACGCGCCGCCGGAGTTCCTCGTGCCCTCGACGGTCACCCCGGTCACCGGTGGTGTGGTGTCCTGCGGGGTCGCCGCGACCACGGTGAACCGGACGCTCTTCTCGGCGGCCGCGTTGCCCGCCTTGTCGGTGGCCCGGTACCGCACGGTGTGGGTACCGGCCTGGTGCACCATCACGGGCGCGGTGTACGGCTGCCAGGCCCCGGACCCGATGGCGTACTCGATCGTGTTGACGCCGGATCCGGTGTCGGAGGCCGACACGGTGACGGTCGCCATGTCGACGTAGGTGCCGTCGGGGTTCTGCTCACCGCTGACCGTCCCCGAGGTGTCCGGGGGTGTCGTGTCGTCGGAGGGCGGGGCGACGACCGTGAACGCGACGGTCTTCTCCGCGGAGACGTTGCCGGCCTTGTCGAACGCCCGGTAGCGGATCTGGTGGCTGCCGGTCTGGTCGACGACGACCGGTGCGGTGTACGGGATCCAGTCACCCGTAGTGCCGACCGCATACTGGATACCGTCGACCCCCGACCCGCCGTCGTCGGTCGCCGCGATCGCGACACTCGCCGAGCCGACGTACTGGCCCTGCGCATTCTGCGCGCCGGTGACCTGCGCCGCGGTCTGCGGCGGTGTCGTGTCCTCGCCGCCGCCCTCGCTCACCACGAGGATGCCCTGCATCTGACCGTGGCCGGGGATCGTGCAGTGGTAGAAGTAGCGCCCCGGGGTCAGGGTGACCTCGGCGGTGTGCCGCCCGCCCGTGTCGTCGTTCGGGTTGGCCAGGATGTTCAGCGTGACGTCGTCGTTGAACTCGGGGTCGCCGGTCGCGAACGTCAACGTGTGCGGCATGCCCATGGTGTTGCCGGTCGCCACACTGTTCTCGAAAACGATCGTCGCCTGACCCGCCACGGCCGTCGTCGGCGCGGAACCGTACTTGGTGATGTCGTCCCCGGCGGTCCAGGTGAGCACCTGGGCGGCGGCCGCCGGCTCGGACTGTGCCGCGGTGGGCCCCGCCTGAAGCCCGAGCGTCATCAACACAGCGGCCAACAGAGCGGTCAGGATTCTCCGTCCACGTGTCCGCCGTGTCTGACCTGTCTGCCGGGTCTGTCGGGTATCCCGGGTCTGTCGTGGCCGGCTTGCCCGCCATGTCCGCCGTGTCACTGCGCCCCCCTCGCCAGCCGGTCGGCGGCCGGTGTCGGGCCGCCACCTCGGTAAGTGACCCTCCACAGCGCCGATTTGGCGTCCGAGGTGAAGAAGCCCCGGCCGTAGTCGAGGACGTACAGGGCGCCGTCCGGGCCGAACTTCCAGTCCATGAGGTTCTTGATGCCGTCGTTGCCGACCGGCACGATCTTCTTCAGCGACTCCGAGTGGACCGGCAGGCCGCCCGACCCTTGCGTCCTCGGGTCCATGACCACCGCGTTGCGCGGCTGATCGGCGTCGTAGAAGTCGCCGACGAACCACTTTCCGTCCCAGTACGCGGGCCACCTGCCCACGCCCGCGCCGGCGGCGTCGTACCGGTAGACCGGACCGTTCATCGCCGCCTGCCCGCCGCCCTTGAGCCACGGCAACCGGTACGTCGCCTGGTCCTGCCGGTAGGAGGGCACGCCGTTCGCGTCGCGCGGGTAGTCCGGTGCGCCGCCCTGGGGTGAGTACCAGATGTTGTTGCCGGTGACCGGCGGCAGGTTGACCAGGCCGTCGTTGTTCGGCGACTCGTTCTTCGGATGATCGCAGTCGTACCAGCCCAACGGCTGCGACGGATCCGGCAGGTTGCGGTCACGGTAGGGCTGCTTGTTGCCCATGCAGTACGGCCAACCCCGGTTGCCCGCCTGGGTGATGACGGCGAACGTGTCGTACTTCGCCGGTCCCCAGACCGGCGACGGCTCGCCCGCGTCCGGGCCGACCCAGCCCGCGTAGAGGATGTCGGTGGTGCGGTCGACGAAGATGCGGGCGGGGTTGCGGACACCCATCACATAGATCTCGCCGCGGGTCTTGCCGCCGCCCTCGTCGGTCTCGCGGCCGGTGAACAGGTTCCCCGACGGAAGCGTGTACGTGCCGTCGGGCTCCGGATGGATGCGCAGGATCTTGCCGTTGAGGTTGTGCGTGTTCCCGGCCGTGCGGCGCGCGTCGGCGAAGGAGACGCCCTTGAAGTTGGGCTGCGGGTTGTTTCCGGAGTAACCCCCGCTGAATCCGCTGGAGTTGTTGTCGCCGGTGGCGATGTACAGGTTGCCCTTCGAGTCCCAGGCCAGTCCGCCCCCGGCGTGGCAGCAACTGTGCACCTGCACAGGCCATGTGAGCAGCACTTTCTCGCTGCCGAGATCCAGCCGGTTCGTGGCGCGGTCGAGGGTGAAGCGGGAGACGCGCCGCTCGGCCGTCCGGGTGTCACGGTTGAGGCCCGAGTGGGGCGTGTAGTGCAGGTACACCCAGCCGTTCTGCTCGAAGCGCGGGTCGAGCTCGATACCGAGGAGGCCTTCCTCGACCTTGACGAGCTCGTCGCCGCCGCCCTTGTTGCCGAAGACCGTCAGTTCCCCGGCCAGGGTGACCTTCTTGGTCGCCGGGTCGTAGACGTGGATCTGTCCCTTGCCCTTGCCCACGTCGGGGTTGTTCCAGTCGGTGATCACCGGCCGGGAGGAGTCGGCGCCGCCCCGCCCGATGTAGAGAACCCGGCCGTCGGGCGCGGTGACCAGGCCGTGCGGCTCACCGATCTGATCGTTCTGGCCGGGCTGGTTGGCCGGGGTCAGGCGCTCGGCCCGGTAGTTCCCGGTGATGGTGGCCTTGCAGTCGGCCTGCACCAGCCGGGACGTCCAGAGCAGGGCGCCGCGCAGATGCGTACGGAAGTCCGTCTCGTCGTACGACGAGACCGTGCCGCCCATGCCGGTGTAGAAGGAGCGGCCGCCGTCGTAGTCGCGGCACCAACTCACCGGATGGTCGGCGCCGTTGGCGCTCGCGCCCGGCCGGTAGGTCGACTCGCGCACCCGGGCGACGGTGTGCACCTCGCCGGAGGGGTTCTTCACCCAGTTCGGCCACAGGTCAGGGCGCTTCCACTCCAGCGGCAGCCCTCCGGTGGCCGGATGCCGCCGGTCGCCGACCTCGACGGTGGCCCGCTGTACGGCCGTCGGACTCGACGCGGCGGGACGGGCACCGATCAGGCCGGTGAACCAGTCCGAGTAGGGCTCCGCTCGGGCCGCGTCGTGGACGCCGACGAATCCGCCGCCGGCCTCCATATAGGCCTCCAGGCCCGCCTCCTGCTCCGGGTCCAGGACGTCCCCGCCCCCGGTCAGGAACACGACCGCGTTGTAACCGCCCAGCCGTGTCTCGCTGGTGAAGACCGAGGCGTCGTCCGTGGCCTCGACCTCGAAGCGCTGGTCCGTCGGCCCGGACAGGCCGATCCGCTCGATGGCCTCGATACCGGCGTTGACGACCGGTGACTCGTCCCCGGCCGCGGCCGACCCGTGGAAGATCAGCACCCGTACGTTCGGGCCGCCCGGCGGCGACTTGATGGACATCGTTGTCAGGGGTGGCTCGGGGGCCGGGCGCGCGTCCGCGGCCGGCGCGGAGAGCAGGCCGGCGACGAGCGTTGCGCACGCCACGGCGGTCACCCGGATTCGTCCTCTCGTACTCAACCCTCGTAAGTGCATGGGCACCTCCTCGGTCACAGCGACAGCGCCACGGAAGGTAGACCCCATGTGCATGACTCGCCAATACCTATGACCGCAATGGCATGAACTTTGTCCTGGGTGTGGAGAAACGGCGGAACGACCGGTACCGTCTCACAGGTTCATCACAGGCTCGTCTTCTTCATCGTCGCAAATTCCGTACCAGGGTGGGGAGTTCGGCATGGACAGACGCGGGTTCAACCGCCGGGTGCTGCTGGGCGGTGCCGCCACCGTGACATCGTTGTCCTTGGGGTCGAGGGCGGTGAGCGCCGACGGACCTGCGAAGGCCGCCCCGGCGGGGGGAGCGGTCAGACACCTCAAGCTGTACATGGAGAAGCTCGCCGACGGACAACTCGGCTACGGCTTCGAGAAGGGGAAGGCGACCATCCCCGGGCCGCTGATCGAACTCAACGAGGGCGACACCGTGCACATCGAGGTGGAGAACACCCTGGACGTGGCCGCGAGCCTGCACGTCCACGGCCTCGACTACGAGATCTCCAGCGACGGAACGAAGTTGAACAGAAGTGACATCGAGCCCGGCGGCACGCGCACCTACACCTGGCGCACCCATGCCCCCGGTCGCCGCGCCGACGGCACCTGGCGGGCGGGCAGCGCGGGCTACTGGCACTACCACGACCATGTCGTGGGAACGGAACACGGCACGGGCGGCATCCGCAAGGGCCTGTACGGACCGGTGATCGTCCGGCGCAAGGGCGACATCCTGCCCGACGCCACCCACACGATCGTCTTCAACGACATGACGATCAACAACAGACCCGCCCACGCGGGCCACCAGGGCCCCGACTTCGAGGCGACGGTGGGCGACCGGGTCGAGTTCGTGATGATCACGCACGGCGAGTACTACCACACCTTCCACATGCACGGTCATCGCTGGGCCGACAACCGCACCGGCCTGCTCACCGGCCCCGACGACCCCAGCCAGGTCGTCGACAACAAGATCGTGGGCCCGGCCGACTCCTTCGGCTTCCAGGTCGTCGCGGGGGAGGGGGTCGGCGCCGGCGCGTGGATGTACCACTGCCATGTGCAGAGCCACTCCGACATGGGGATGGTCGGACTGTTCCTGGTGAAGAAGCCCGACGGCACGATCCCGGGCTATGAACCGCATGGGCCGCACGAGGCGCACGAGTCGCCTGGGCCGGACGGGGGCGGCGACGCGCACGAGCACTGAGGGGCGGAGGCCGGAGAGCGCTCTCACCTCGGCCGTCCCCCGGCGTTATCCTGAGCCGCAGCCGGCCAGGAGGAGCCCCGAAGTGACCGAGACAGCGTCGCGTCCCACGCTGGAGGCCGTGGCCGCACGGGCCGGGGTCTCCCGGGCGACCGTGTCGCGCGTCGTCAACGGCGGGGACGGGGTCCGCGAGCCGCTCGTCGAGCGGGTCCGGCGGGCCGTGGAGGAACTCGGGTACGTCCCGAACCAGGCGGCGCGCAGTCTGGTGACGAAGCGCCACGACGCGATCGCCGTGGTCATCGCCGAACCGGAGACCCGGGTCTTCGCCGACCCCTTCTTCGCGCTCCAGCTTCGTGGCATCAGCAAGGAACTGACGGCCCACGACAACCAGTTGGTGCTGCTGCTCACGGAGGGCCGCGACGACCACGCCCGGGTCGCCCGCTATCTCGCCGGCGGCCATGTCGACGGGGCCCTGGTCTTCTCGCTGCACCTCGACGACCCGCTCCCCGGGCTGATCCAGGGCGCCGGCGTGCCGACCGTGTTCGGCGGCCGTCCCGGCTGGAGCGACGGCACACGGGACGTGGTCTACGTCGACAGCGACAACCGCGGCGGGGCCCGCGAGGCCGTGCGCCTGCTGGCCGGGCTCGGCCGCACCCGGATCGCGCACATCACCGGCCCCCTCGACCAGACCTCCGCGGCGGACCGGCTCGACGGATACCGCGAGGTGATGGGCGAGAGCGACCCGCGGCTCGTCGTCGAGAGCGACTTCACCCCCGGCGGCGCCGAGCGGGCCATGCGGGAACTCCTCGACCGGTGCCCCGACCTGGACGCCGTGTTCGCCGCCAACGACCTCGCCGCCTCGGGCGCCCTGCGCGTCCTGCGCGAACGCGGGCTGCGGGTGCCCGAGGACGTCGCCGTGGTCGGTTTCGACGACATGTTGCCGGTCGCCGAGCAGAGCGACCCGCCGCTGACGACGGTCCGTCAGGACATCGAGGAGATGGGCCGGATCATGGCCCGTCTGCTGCTGCGCCGTCTCGACCGGAGCGTCGCCGAGGAGGCGCCGGGCGGTGTGGTCCTGCCGACCACACTGGTCCGCCGAGCCTCGGCCTGACCGGGATAGCCGCCCCGCTCGTATCCGGCCCGTTCGATCCTTGCCTTGCCTTGCCTTGCCTTGCCCACCCGTGTCCGGCCCACCCGCGCCCGGCCCCCTTGCCCTGCGCCCCCCGTGCCCGGCGCCCGCCCCGGCCTCCCGTGCCCGGCGCCCCCCCCGCGCCCGCCCGGCCCCCGCGCCCGGCCCCCGCCCCCCGCCCGGCCCTGTCCCTGCTCTTCCGTCCCCGTGCTCTTCCGCGCCGCCTCACATCTCCTGTGGCACGCTCTTGATTACGGCGAAGCGTGCCCCGTAGGGGTCGGCGAGCTTGGCGATGCGGCCGACGCCCTCGATGTCCGTGGCGGGCATCCGCACCCTGCCGCCGAGTTCCTCCGCCCTGGCCACGACCGTGTCCGCGTCGGCGACCTCGAAGTACGGCAGCCAGTACGCGCCGGTCTCGGCCTCCGTGGGGTCGTCGGCCAGCGGCACGATCCCGCCGAACATCGCCTCCTCCCCGGCGCCGGCCGGATTGACGCAGGTGTACGTGCCGCCCGGGAAGGGGGCGGCCGAGGTCTCCAGGCCCAGCGTGGCGTTGTAGAAGGCGGCCGCCGCGGCGACGTCCGGCGTGTACAGCTCGACCCAGCACAGCGCGCCGGGTTCGTTCGCCACGTCCACGCCCACGGTCTGTCCCGGCTGCCAGAGTCCGAACGGCACGCCCGCCTGGTCGGCCAGGACCGCCATCGTGCCCTGGCCCATCACGTCCATCGGCGCGAAGAGGACCGTGCCGTGTTTCCGCTCGGCGGCCTGCGCCGTGGCCTGCGCGTCCGGTGTCCGGAAGTAGACCGTCCACGAGGGCGGGCCCTGCCCGGGGGCGGTCTGCATGCCGCCCGCCACGGTCTTCCCGTCCAGTTGGAAGAAGCCGTAACCACCGGCGTCGGGTCCCGCCGACCGGAACCGCCAGTCGAAGAGAGCGCCGTAGAAGGAGGTGGCGCCGTCGATGTCGGACGTGCCGACATCGATCCAGTTCGGAGCGCCGTTGACGAAACGGGTGGTGAGCATCGTTGCCCTCCTCGAAGGGGTCCCGTTCTCTGCACTGCCGAGTCTCGCACCGCCCACTGACAATCGCTGCCGGAACACGACCGCCGACGCGGCCTCCCCGCCCGGTCACCGAAGGTGATGGCCGGTTGCGAGGGGTCACAGGGGGACGTCGTGCTTTCGTCCGGCGTCCGAGAGTGTTCCGGGTGTACCGCGCGCCGCCGTGCGCCCGGGTGGGAGGCAGGAGCATCATCGGGCGGCCGGGGGCCTCGGGCGCCGCGTATATCCGTCGTTGATCGAACGTTTTTCGCCGCGGGGCACGATCCTGGCCATGTACACCGACACGATTCCGACACCCGACCTCGGCTGGCAGCGCGAGGCGCTGTGCGCACAGACCGGGGCGGAGTTCTTCTTCCCCGAGCCCGGCAGCTCGGTGCGGGAGGCGAAGCGCATCTGCGGCATGTGCGAGATGCGTTCCGCCTGCCTCGAGTACGCCCTGGACAACGACGAGCGTTTCGGCGTCTGGGGCGGCATGTCCGAGAAGGAGCGCCTGAGCCTGAGGCGCACGGCACGCTGAACCGCGCGTCGCGGCGACCCCGAATCCGAGTGACCGCGTCGCGGGGGTGCGGTTAGGATCCGGGGGCGTGTCCGGACGTGGCGCAGCGGCGCGGGCACAACGCGCAGGCGCGTCACGCCGGTTCGCGTCCGGTCGTCCGGATGCGTGCGCGGTCCCGTAGAGCAGAGGCAGACTCGCCACCTTCTCAGGGTGGATACGCCGGTTCGAATCCGGTCGGGACCACAGTGGTGGGCAAGAGGCGGGGACGGGGCGGGACGGCGACGGATGGGCGAGGACAGCGCAGGGGCGGCGTTCGGCCCGGGGGTCACCGAGGCGGAGCTGGCCGCCTTCCACGACGTCGTGGGCAGGCTGCGCGCGCTGCCCGTGGACGATCCCGTACGGCTGCGGGCCGAGCAGGTCGCCGCGTCCTTCGCGCGTGACGGACGGCTGCGGCGGCGCAAGGAACGGGGCGCCGAGGTGGCGGCAGCCGACGCGGCGGCGATGGCGGCGACGGCGACCGGGGCCCTGGACCGGCGCGAGGACGCGCCCGTGTCGGCCGCCGGATCCGGAGGACGTTTCCAGCGGCCGCGCACCTGCTATGTCTGCAAGTCGGCCTATCGAGACGTCGACACCTTCTACCACCGGCTCTGCCCCGCCTGCGCCGCGGACAACCTGGCCCGCCGTTCGCTGAGCACCGACCTGAGCGGGCGCCGTGTCCTGCTCACCGGCGGCCGGGTGAAGATCGGCTTCCAGCTGGCGCTGATGATGTTGCGGGACGGCGCGCGGACGGTCGTCACCTCCCGTTTCCCGCACGACACCGTCCGCCGTTTCCGCGCCGAGCCCGGCAGCGCGCAGTGGCTGGACCGGCTCACCGTCGTCGCCGTCGATCTGCGCGACCCGCGCCAGGTGCTGGGCCTGTGCGAGGAACTGCGCCAGGAGGGCGAACCGCTCGACATCCTCGTCAACAACGCGGCGCAGACCGTGCGTCGCCCGCCGGAGTCCTACGCCCTGCTGGCCGCCGGAGAGCGCGACGCGCTGCCCGAGGGGACGCGCCGGGCGCCCGGGTTCACCCCGATGCGGATGCTGGAGGGCCTCGGCGGCTCGCTCTCCGCGCTTCCGGCCGCCCTGCGGGAGGCCGACGAGGCCGGACTGCTGCCCGATCCCTCCCCGGAGAACTCCTGGTCGGCCCGGCTCGGCGCGCTCGACCCGGCCGAGGTGCTGGAGACCCAGCTCGTCAACGCCCTCGCGCCCGCGCTGCTCTGCGACCGGTTGCTGCCGCTGCTGCTGGCGTCGCCGCATCCGCGTCGGTACGTGGTCAACGTGACGGCCGTCGAGGGCCGGTTCGCGGTGCGCAACAAGATGCCCGGGCATCCGCACACCAACATGGCCAAGGCCGCCCTCAACATGCTCACCCGCACCAGCGCGGACGCGCTCGCCGAGCAGGGTGTGCACATGTGCGCCGTCGACACCGGCTGGATCACCGACGAGAACCCGGCGCCGAAGAAGGCCCGGATGGCGGGCGCGGGCTTCCGCACCCCGCTGGACATCGTGGACGGCGCGGCCCGCGTGTACGACCCGATCGTGCGCGGCGAGGCCGGCCACCCGGTGTCGGGCGTGTTCCTCAAGGACTACCGGGAGGCGCAGTGGTGAGCGAGGAGAAGGCGGCGGGGCCGCATGCCGAGCCGGGGCCTGAGCCGGTGCCGGAGCCGGAGCGTGGACCGGAGCGTGTGCCGGAGCCGGAGCCGGAGCCGGAGCCGGGGCCGGAGCGTGGGCCGGAGCCGGGTTCGGCCCGCTTCGCCGGAGTGCCCCACGTGGTGCCCCGCCCCCTCGCCGATCTCGGCCCGCTGCTCGACTGGCTGCGCGCCGGACGTCCGGCGGGCGAGCGGCTGGACTTCGCCGCGGGCACCGCGCTGCCCGACGGACGGCTCGACCTGTGCAAGCAGGGTCTGGGGGCCGAGGGCGCCGCTCTGGTCGCCGAGGCCCTGGCCCACGGGCCCTCGCCCGTACGGCATCTGCTCCTCGGCACCGACGCCCTCGGGGACGAGGGTGCCGCCACCGTGGCCGGTACGAGCGCGCCGGTCGAGACGCTCTACCTCGGCTGCAACGGCATCACCGCGGGCGGTGCCTGCCGTATCGCCGACCAGCTGCGCGCCTCGCCGCAGGTGGTCACGGGGGTGTGGCTCAAACGCAACCCGCTGGGCCGTGGTGGTGGCCGTGCGGCGGCCGAACTCGTCGAGTCCGCAGGGACGTTGCGCACCCTCGACCTCGTGCAGACCGGACTCGACGCGGCGGGCGTCACCGTACTCGCCGACGCGCTGCTGGCCGCCGCGGGCAACGGACGGCGGGTCGAGCGGCTGTTCGTCGGCGGCAACCCGCTGGGGGAGGCGGGCGCGGAGGCGCTCGCGGCGGTGGTCGCCGCCGGGGCGATCGACGAACTGTACGTGTCCGCCGCCCGGTTGGGCGACGCGGGCGCGCTCCGGCTCGCCGAGGCCCTCGACCGGGCGCCGTACGGAAGGCTCGCCCGGCTGTCGGTGGCCAGCAACGGCATCGGGCCCGCGGCCTCCGCCCGGCTGGTCGGCGCGGCCACCGCCTCCGGTGTCACCCTGCTGGACCTCGGCCGGGTCCGGGCGGCGGCCGTGCTCGGCGCCGCGGACAACCGGCTGGACCTGGCGGCCGCCGAGAGCGTCGGGCGGACGCTGGCGGCCCACGAGCACCGCCTGTCCCACCTCGTCCTGCGCCACACGGGCCTGCGCAGCCGCGAGGCCCACCGCATCCTCGACCACGCGCCCCGCGCGGCCACCGCCACCCGCTTCGTCCTCGGCCAGGGCGTCGCCGCCACCGTCAAACGCCGTCTGGCGGCCCTCGGCGCCCATGTCCCGCCCCCGGCCGTCCCGCCCGACGTGGCGGCCGTACGCAGCGTGCACCGCACGGCGGCGCCGGAGGCACCCCCGGCGGACTGAGGCCCGTCCGCCGTCGGTCCGCCGGGCCCGGTGCCACCCCGCTTGCCCCGCCCGTTCAGCGCCGCATCGCCGTGAACACCGCGCTCCAGAACTTCTGTTGCTGCTCGGACGCCCTACCAGGTACGTCGCCCGCAGCCTGGCCGGCAGATGCGTGACCAGGCGGGTCACCACGGTGTGATGCCTGCGCAGTTGGGACAACTCCGCGTTGGCGAGGATCTGGTGGACGACGTCGCTGTCGTCGCCGCCCTCGTCGGAGCGGGCGGCGGCGCGGCGCAGCCGGGCCTCCCACGCGTCCGCGTCCCGGGCCAACGCGCGCAGGCCCGTCACGGGGCGGCCCTTCAGGCGGTCGACCAGCGCGGTCAGCGGCACCGGCGCGTACTCGCCGTCGCCGAGGCAGACCGTGGCCATCTCCAGCGGCAGCCCGCGCCGGTGCGGTTTGACCAGCCGCTCCAGGGTGCGCTTGGTGATCCAGGCGCGGCCCTCCTCGTCGCCTGCGCGAGCCGGTCGAGGATCTCGGCCGTACGGTTCTGGCCGGGTCGGCCGTCGGGACCCGGCTCGGCCGGCCGGAGCCGCTCGCCGTCGATCAGCGGCAGGTCCCAGCGCAGCGGGAATCCCTCTCGGGCGTTGGCCGGTACCAGGCCCCACCGACAACGGGGCAAGGCATTACGCTCTGGGGCAAGGGCGGGGTCGTAGCGCAGAGGCAGCCGCACCGGTCTCCAAAACTGGATCACGCTGGTTCGAATCCAGCCGCCCCGCCCCCCCTCGACGCCCGCTGCGTCAGGCGATGGCGCCCGCCGTCACGACGAGTTCCGGCGCCGTCCCGTGGAACGTGCCGACGATCTGCGCCAGCACCGCCCAGGCTTCCTCGCGCCCGCCCAGGTGGTCCCGCACCAGCGGGCGCAGGGCGTCCTCGGCGTCGCGGACCCGGGCCGGGAACATGACATGGCCGAGAGACAGCACCTCCAGGACCCGGGAGGCCGGACCGTGGGCGGTCGCGTACGCGGCGGGGCCGTCCAGGACGCCCGCCTGCCGCAGCCGGTGCGTGAACTTGGGGTGCGACCCGAACCGGGCGCGCAGCGCGGGCGGGCAGTCCGGGCGCACCGACAGCGCCCAGCGCGGGTAGCCGGGCAGCGCCAGCTCGTCGTTCGCCGCGCCGACGGTCTCCCAGTCGCCCCGGGTGAGCACCATGGAGGCGGCCGCGCGGGCGGAGGGCATCAAGTCCGCCCTGCGCAGGGCGCCGACGAGGCCGTGCCGGACGTAGCTCTCGGGGATCTCGGGTTCCTGCCGCTCGTGGATCGAGCGCACCGGCAGGGGCTTCGTGCGCCCGGGGCCGAACGGCACCCCGCGCGCGAGGGCCCGGCGCAGACCGAGGTCGTTGCCGACGAAGCGCCACACGACGGCGTTCAGCGCGGGGTCGTCCTGCTCCAGGACCCAGAGCACCACCGAGGCGGGCGCGGTGGGCCAGGTCCACGCGCGGTTCAGCCTGCGCCGGATCGTGGCGGCGTCATCGGCGGTGGCCGGGGGCAGACCGATCCGTGCCCGGATCCGGCCGGCGGTGTCGTCGTCGGTCAGCCCGAGCAGGAAGCCGACCGCCTGCCGGACCGTGTCACTGTCACCTGTGCGAGCCGTCGAAGCGATCGGCGGGGGCGGTCAGCCGGCCGCGCGGGCCGCCATCCGGGCCTTGCGGGCCGCCAGCTTCTCGTCGAACTTGGACGCCTCCGAGTCGAGGCCGCCCATGTACAGGCCGATCTCCTCCTGCGCCTTCTGGCCCTCGGGGCCGAGACCGTCGACCTCCATGACCTTCAGGAAGCGCAGCACGGGCTGGATGACGTCGTCGTGGTGGATGCGCAGGTTGTACACCTCGCCGATCGCCATCTGCGCGGCGAACCGCTCGAAGCCGGGCATGCCGTGACCGGGCATGCGGAAGTTGACGAGGACATCGCGCACGGCCTGCATGGTCAGGTCGGGGGCCAGCTCGAAGGCGGCCTTCAGCAGGTTGCGGTAGAAGACCATGTGCAGGTTCTCGTCGGTCGCGATGCGCGCCAGCATGCGGTCGCAGACCGGGTCCCCGGACTGGTGGCCGGTGTTGCGGTGGGAGACGCGGGTCGCCAGCTCCTGGAAGGCGACGTAGGCGACCGAGTGCAGCATCGAGTGCCGGTTGTCGGACTCGAAGCCCTCGCTCATGTGGGACATGCGGAACTGCTCCAGCTTGTCCGGGTCCACCGCGCGCGAGGCGAGCAGGTAGTCGCGCATCACGATGCCGTGCCGGCCCTCCTCGGCCGTCCAGCGGTGCACCCAGGTGCCCCAGGCGCCGTCGCGGCCGAAGAGCGAGGCGATCTCGTGGTGGTAGCTGGGCAGGTTGTCCTCGGTGAGCAGGTTCACGACGAGCGCGATCCGGCCGATCTCGGTGACCTTGGACTGCCCCTTCTCCCAGGCCTCGCCGTCCTCGAAGAAGCCGGGGAAGTTACGGCCGTCGCTCCACGGGACGTACTCGTGGGGCATCCAGTCCTTGGTGACCTTCAGGTGCCGGTTGAGTTCCTGCTCGACCACTTCCTCCAGCGCGTACAGCAGCTTGGCGTCGGTCCAGACGGCGGGGCTACCGAGGTGAGGGGAGGTGATCGTCACGAGAACTCCAGGGGGACGTGAAGCGGAGTGGAACACTCCGGCGAGCGAGGCCGGAACTTGCGGAATCGTAGGCTACGTATCCGTAGGTTACGAAACCGTAGGTTAAGAACAGCGTAAACATCGCTGATCAGACGTGCCGCGTCAAGTAATTCCGGGCATGCCAAACAGCCCCGGGAACCGCAGGTCCCAGGGCTGAATGAGTGACGGGTTCACTTGCTCAGGCGTACAGCTCACGCAGTCGTACCGAGAGGCATGTCACACATCCCTCGAGCTTCTCGAACTCGCCGATGTCGACGACGACGGGCTCGTGACCGAGATCGGCGAGCAGGTCCGCCGTCTTCGGCGCGGCCGCCGAGATGAGCACGTGCGGGCCGCCGAGCAGCACCACGTGCGAGCCGGCCTCCTCGGGCACCGACAGGAAGCGCGGGAACAGCGACGGCCGGTCCACCTTGGGGATGTGGCCGATCACCGTGCCGTCGGGCAGCGCCGTGACCGCCGACTTCAGGTGCAGCACCTTGCTCACCGGTACGGCCACGACCCGCGCGCCGAGCGGTTCGAAGGCGGCGCGCACCTGCTGGACGCCGGCCGCGTTGGTACGGCCGCCCCGGCCGACGTAGATCGTGTCGCCGACCTTGAGCACGTCACCGCCGTCCAGCGTGCCCGGCTCCCAGATCCAGTTCACCGAGCAGCCCAGGCGGGCCACGGCCTCCTCGACCCCGAGGGTCTCGTCGCGCCGGGACTCGGCGCCGGAGCGCGCGATCAGGGCGACGTTCTTGTACATCACCACCGTGTCCTCGACGAACACGGAGTCCGGGCAGTCGTCGGCCGGATCGACCTCGACGGTCTCCCAGCCGTGCCCCCGCAGGGCCTCGGCGTACGCCTCCCACTGCTCCAGCGCGCGCTCCACGTCGACCTTCTCCCGCTCGACGTGCGTCACCAGGCCCTCGGCGAGGCGCGGGCTGGGGCGGCGGATGAGGGCCTTCTTGCTGGGCACGTCCTGGTCTCCGAATCGGGTGGCGCAAACCGGCGCCTCGGACGCGGCGCCGGTCAGCCATCATGCAGGGCGGGGCCACCAGGACAAAACCCCGCAGTAACAATGTGCCCCTCCTGAGACCATGCGAGGACCGGTGGCCTAGGCCGGATCCGCCATCTCCGCCGCCGTCGTCTCCCGCAGTTCCCCGTCCAGCAGCAGCCAGCGGGTGATGCCGATGGACTCCAGGAACGGCAGGTCGTGGCTGGCCACGATCAGCGCGCCCTCGTAGGACTCCAGGGCCGTGGTGAGCTGGCGCACGCTCGCCATGTCGAGGTTGTTGGTCGGCTCGTCCAGCATGAGCAGCTGAGGCGCCGGCTCGGCCAGCATCAGCGCGGCCAGGCTCGCCCGGAAGCGTTCCCCGCCGGACAGCGTGGCCGCCTTCTGGTCGGCGCGGGCGCCCCGGAACAGGAAGCGGGCCAGCCGGGCCCGGACCCGGTTGTTGGTGGCGCCCGGCGCGAACCGGGCCACGTTCTCGGCGACCGTGAGCTCGCCGTCGAGGATGTCGAGACGCTGGGGCAGGAAACGCAGCGGCACGTGCGCGTGCGCCTCGCCGGCCTCCGGCGCCAGCTCCCCGGCGATGGTGCGCAGCAGCGTCGTCTTGCCCGCGCCGTTGCGTCCGACCAGCGCGACCCGCTCGGGACCGCGCAGGTCGAGACCGCCGTCCACGCGCGCGCCGTACGCGAGCCGGAGGTCCTGCAGCAGCAGGACCTCGCGCCCCGGCGGCACGGCCGTGTACGGCAGTTCGACGCGGATCTCGTCGTCGTCCCGTACGGCCTCCACCGCGTCGTCGAGCCGCTCCCTGGCCTTGGCGAGCTTCTCCTCGTGCATGATCCGGTACTTGCCGGCCGACTCCTGCGCCGCGCGCTTGCGTGCCCCCATCACGATCTTCGGCTCGCGCTTCTGGTCGGACATCTTCTGCCCGTACCGCCTGCGGCGGGCCAGCGTGACCTGGGCGTCGACCAGTTCGCGCTTCTGTTTCTTCAGGTCGGCCTCGGCGACGCGCACCATGCGCTCGGCGGCCTCCTGCTCGGTGGCCAGGGCCTCCTCGTACGCGGAGAAGTTGCCGCCGTACCAGGTGACGCCGCCGGCGCGCAGGTCGGCGATCTGGTCGACGAGGTCGAGCAGCTCGCGGTCGTGGCTGACCACGACCAGTACCCCCGGCCAGGAGGCGACCGCCGCGTACAGCCGCCGCCGGGCGTACAGGTCGAGGTTGTTGGTCGGCTCGTCCAGCAGCAGGACGTCCGGCCGGCGCAGCAGCAGCGCGGCCAGTCGCAGCAGCACCGACTCGCCGCCCGACACCTCACCGATGGTGCGGTCGAGGTCGATGTGGCCGAGCCCGAGTTCGCCGAGGGTGGCCAGCGCGCGCTCCTCGACGTCCCAGTCGTCGCCGAGGGTGTCGAAGTGCCGCTCGGAGGAGTCACCGGCTTCGATGGCGTGCAGCGCGGCCCGCTGCGGGGCGATGCCGAGCGCCGCGTCGACCTTCATCGTGGTGTCGAGGGTGACGTTCTGCGGGAGGTGTCCGACCTCGCCGGCGCGGCGCACCGTGCCGTCGGAGGGGGCGAGTTCCCCGGAGACGAGCTTCAGCAGGGTCGACTTGCCGGAGCCGTTGACGCCGACGAGTCCGGTCCGGCCGGGGCCGAAGGCGATGTCGAGGCCGTCGAAGACGGGGGTGCCGTCCGGCCAGGAGAAGGTGAGGGAGGTACAGGTGACGGAGTGAGTCAAAGCGGGCCTCGTGGTGGCGTGTGCGGTCAGGGGCGACACGTGTCGAGACACCGGAAAGCGGCGACCACCCGCGACAGCGGGGGAACGCGGAGACATGCAGAAGGTCCTGCTCCGCAAGGACGGCTCGAAGGCCGAGGTCGCACGCGGCGCACACACTGCAGAGGTGTGGCGCGGTGTCTCAAGACCTCAGACGAGCAACGTCCTTCTCCGATCGACGGCAACAGAACCGTTCTAAACGGTAGGAGGGCCCGGAAGGGCTGTCAACGGATTAACAGGCGTCGCGCATCAGCTCCGCCAGGTCGTGGTCGAGGTCGAGCTGCCGGTACTCCGTGCCGGCGGGCACCAGCTCACTCGTGGCCTGCAGGAAGTCACGGATCTCCGTGGTGTGGACGTGCACGACGGCGGTGCCCTCGGGCGCGTGGAACTCCAGCACGGTGCGGCCGTACCCGTAGGGCCGCACCCGGACGTCGCCGTGGCCCTCGGCGTCGTGCAGGCCCGCGGCGAGCAGGTCACGGGCGAAGGTCCAGCAGACCTCGACGCCCTCCAGGGTGGCCGGAGCCGGGAAGGTCATGCGGACGGCGAAGGGGTCCTGCCGGTCGTAGGACAGGGTGGCGGGGATGGTCTGCATCCGGGGCGCGGCGGCCACCAGACGGGCCTCTACGGACTGCTCGATGACGGTGGACAACGCCTTGCTCCCTCGTGACGGCGGGACGATCTTCCGGGCGGTGCGTCCGGACACTGGAAGAGACGCCGGAACCGGCCGATCCGTGCACACCATTTCCGAGTGACCTCGGTCACCGTCTTTCATGCACACGAGTGACTCACCTCTCCTCCCGTGTCCGGTGCGGTGGTTGAGGCGATCGCGGGCATCTGGACGCCGCCGAAAGCCGTGGGCTAGCTTCGCCCGCCATGAGGCGCTTGGGGAAGACGCGACGCACGGTTCGTACGGCACGGGGGAGCGGCCGGGTGGTGGCGGCGGCCTGCGGGGCGGCACTGGCCCTCCTGGCCGCCGTGCCCGCCCGGGCACACACACCGGGGCCCGCGGCACCGCACTGGGACCTCAAGGACACCGGCACGGCCTCCGTACGGTTCCGGGGCCTCGCGGCGGTCGACCGGCACACCGCCTGGGTGTCTGGCACCGAGGGCACCGTCCTGCGCACCACCGACGGCGGCGAGAGCTGGCGAGACGTCTCGCCGCCGGGCGCCGCCGACCTCCAGTTCCGCGACATCGAGGCGTTCGACGCGCGCCGCGCGGTGGTGCTCGCCATCGGCGAGGGCGAGGCGTCGCGGGTGTACCGCACCGAGGACGGCGGCACGACCTGGACGGAGTCCTTCCGCAACACCGACGCCCACGCCTTCTACGACTGCCTGACCTTCTTCGACCGCCGTCACGGCCTCGCCATGAGCGACCCGGTGGACGGAAAGTTCCGCATCCTGTCCACCGGCGACGGCGGCCGTTCCTGGAAGGTGCTGCCGAACGACGGCATGCCGGCCGCCCTGGACGGCGAGGCGGGCTTCGCGGCCGGTGGCCAGTGCCTGGTCTCCTCCGGGCCGAAGGACGTCTGGCTGGCCACCGGCGGGGCCGCACGCGCGCGTGTGCTGCACTCCTCCGACCGCGGACTGACGTGGACGGCCGCCGACACCCCGATCCCCGCCGGGGACCCCGCGCGCGGGGTCTTCGCCGTCGCCTTCCGCGACCGCACCCACGGCCTTGCCGTCGGCGGCGACTACCGCGCCGACCAGCCCTCCCCGCGGGCGGCCGCCGCCACCGGCGACGCGGGCCGCACCTGGCGGCCGGCCGGCACACCCCCGCCCGCCTACCGCTCCGGCGTCGCCTGGCTCCCGCACAGCCGCTCCGCCGCCCTCGCCGTGGGACCCACCGGCACCGACCTCACCACCGACGCCGGCCGCACCTGGCGCACCCTCGACACGGGCTCGTACGACACCGTGGACTGCACCGCCGACCTCGGCTGCTGGGCCGCCGGCGAAAAGGGGCGCGTGGCGCGCCTGGAGCACTGAGTCCTGGAGCACTGGGCCCTGGAGCACTGAGTCCTGGAGAACCGAACCCAGGAGAACCGAGCGGCTTCCGGGGTACCCGGTGGGGGCGAACGCGAAAGGAGTGAGTGCCCATGCCACGCGGTTCCAGCCCCAAGCGGGAGCGCCAGTACGAGCACATCAAGGAGAGCGCGCAGGACCGGGGCGAGAGCGCCGGACGGGCGAAGGAGATCGCCGCCCGGACGGTCAACAAGGAACGCGCCCGGTCCGGCGAGTCCAAGACCGCGAGCCGCACCTCCACCCAGGACATGTCCTCCGGCAAGCGGGGTGGTCAGCGGTCCGGCAAGGGCTCCCAGGGGCCCACGTACGACCAGCTCTACGAGGAGGCCAGGCGACGGGGCGTCAAGGGCCGTTCGGACATGAACAAGAGTCAGCTGCAGCGCGCGCTCGGCGACAAGGGCTGACGCGTCCGCGGCGGAACACGATCGCGGGCCCGCCCCCGGGAGCCGTACGCTCGTCCCCACGATGACGACCGTAGACATTCCGGCGGGCTGGCCCGCGACCGAGGAAGCGGCCCGCGCCGTCCAGGACGAGCTGCGGGCCCGGGTGGTGCTCGACGAACCGGGGCCGCCGCCCGGCACGGGGTACGTGACGGGCGTCGACGTCGCCTACGACGACGAGCGGGACGTCGTCGCGGCGGCGGCGGTCGTGCTGGACGCGGCGAGCCTCGACGTCGTCGCCGAGGCCACCGCCGTCGGGCGGATCTCCTTCCCGTACGTGCCCGGGCTGCTCGCCTTCCGCGAGATCCCCACCGTGCTCGCCGCCCTGGAGGCCCTGCCCCGGCAGCCCGGCCTGGTCGTCTGCGACGGGTACGGCCTGGCCCATCCGCGCCGCTTCGGTCTCGCCAGTCACCTGGGCGTCCTCACCGGCCTGCCCACCATCGGCGTGGCCAAGAACCCCTTCACCTTCACGTACGACGATCCCGACGTCCCGCGCGGATCGGCGTCCCCGCTGCTGGCGGGCGACGACGAGGTGGGGCGTGCGCTGCGCACCCGGGCGGGCGTGAAGCCGGTCTTCGTGTCCGTCGGCCACCGGGTCACCCTGGACGACGCCTGCGCCCACACCCTCGCCCTCACCCCGCGGTTCCGCCTCCCGGAGACGACCCGGAGGGCCGACGCGCTGTGCCGGCGGGCCCTTCAGGAGGCGACAACCTGAAGTACCTGTCGGCAGTTTGCGGCCGATGCGCCCCGCGGTACAGGGGGAGCGCCGCGGGGAGTCTCCGATCGGGGTACGGGCGGAGGGGTGCGCTGTTGGGCACACGCGGACGTCCGGGCGGCTCGCCGGAGCGCGCCGCGCGCGTACGTCCTACCTGTACGTCCTACCCGTAGGTGTCCCAGTACGTCGTCCCCGCACGGTCTGAGTACGTGGTCTGAGTACCCGTACGGATGTGCGGCCCGTGCTCCGCTCGGCAGGCTGGGGGCATGACCACGCACCGTGCCCCGAAGCCTCTCGCCGACCCGAACCGGCCCGTCGAGCGTGCCGTGAACGCCGCACTGATCCTCGCCGTCCTGGCGGGTGTCGGCTGGATCGCCGGCATGATCTACACGCTGGCGCAGTGGCCTCTCTGAGGCCGGGGACACGGCGCGGGGACGGTCAGCGGCGGGCCGCCACCCGGAAGCGGACACCCGCCCGGGTCAGCCGCCCGGTCAGCGCGTCGCCCATCGCCGCGGCCGTCGTCACCTGCCCCGCGGTCGGCGGGAGATCGTCGCAGGCCAGGGCCAGCGCCGCCTCGGCGAACATCTTCGCCGTCTCGTCGTAGCCGGGATCACCGCCCGCCACCTCGGTGTACACCCGCCGCCCGCCGCCCTCGCCGACGAACCGCACCGAGAACCAACTCCGCGCCCGCTTGTGCGCGCTGGGCCCCTCCCCGGGCTTGAGCCGGTCCGACAACCAGCGCCGGGCGGGTGGCAGCTGGGCCGCCGCGGCGAGCGTGCCGACCGCCGCGACCCCGCCCACGGCGACGGGCAGCCGCCGTACGGCCGCGTAGTGCCGGTAGCGGAAGTCGGGCCCGTAGCGGGGCAGTGCCCGCGCCGAACGCAGCACGATCTGCGGGTCGATGGTCGGCAGCGGCAGCGCCCAGGCGCCGACCTCCGGGGCGAACCGGGGCGGGCCCACCGGTGCGGCGGCCCGACGGCCCATCAGCCGCGGTTCGTGCCGGCCGCGCTCCCGGGCGGCGGCCAGCATCTGCCTGCCGCGCGCGAACTGGCCCAGCGCGGAGGCGAAGGTGCCGCCCGAGACGGTGGCGTCGACGCTCACGAAGCCGTCCACGGTCAGCGGCACGTCCTCGGGCAGCTGCCGGACGGTGAAGTACACGCCCAGGTCGTGCGGCACGGAGTCGAAGCCGCACGCGTGGAGCAGCCGCGCACCCGTCTCCCGCGCGCGTGCGTCGTGCCGGACGTACATCAGGTCCACGAACTCCGGCTCGCCGGTGAGGTCGAGGTAGTCGGCGCCGGTGTCCGCGCAGGCCGCCACGAGCTCCTCGCCGTACGACACGTACGGACCAACCGTCGTGGCCACCACGCGCGCCTGCTCCGCGAGCGCGCGCAGGGACGCCGGGTCCGAGACGTCGGCCCGCAGCACCCCGACGTCCCCGCCGAGCCGCTCGCGCAGACGTTCCAGCTTCTGCTCGCCCCGGCCGGCGATCGCCCAGCGCAGATCGGCGGGCGCGTGGGCGGAGAGGTACTCCGCGGTCAGCGTTCCCACGAAGCCGGTGGCCCCGAAGAGCACGATGTCGTACGGACGGTCCGACCTTTTCAGCCTGCTCATGACACCCCTTCGTCGTTGCACAGCCCGCGCCGCTGTCGGTGGCTGAGGCTAGCGTGAGCAGTGCGGAGGCCGACGGCAGGTGCCCCTAAAGTGTCTAAGCGCTTGCTCGCTCACCTCTTGTGCCCACTGGAACACGTTCTTAACATCACTGGTGTTACATCGGTTGTGTCACAGCAAGGGGGCTGGATGACGACGGGACGGACGGCGGGGCACGGCCCGCTGGCGGGCGTGCGCGTGGTGGAGCTCGCCGGGATCGGCCCCGGCCCCTTCGCGGGCATGCTGCTGGCCGACCTCGGCGCCGACGTCGTCCGCGTGGACCGCCCCGGCGGTTCGGCCCTGGCCATCGATCCCGCCCACGACGTCACCAACCGCAACAAGCGTTCGGTGATCGTCGACCTCAAGGCGCCGGACGGCCCCGCGCGCGTGCTCGACCTCGCCGCCCGCGCCGACGTGCTCATCGAGGGCAACCGGCCGGGTGTCGCCGAGCGCCTCGGCGTCGGCCCCGGGGACTGCCATGCCCGCAACCCCCGTCTGGTCTACGGCCGGATGACCGGCTGGGGCCAGGACGGCCCGCTCGCCCACCGCGCCGGTCACGACGTCTCCTACATCGCCGTCACCGGCGCGCTCGGCATGATCGGCACCCCGGACCGGCCGCCGCCCGTCCCCGCCAACCTGCTGGGGGACTACGCGGGAGGCTCGCTCTACCTCGTCGTCGGTGTTCTCGCCGCCCTGCACCACGCGCGCGTGAACGGTACCGGTCAGGTCGTCGACGCGGCCATCGTCGACGGCACCGCGCACCTCTCCGCGATGATCCACGGCATGCTCTCGGCCGGCGGCTGGCAGGACCGGCGCGCCGCCAACCTGCTCGACGGCGGCTGTCCGTACTACGGCACCTACGAGACCGCCGACGGCGGGTACATGGCGGTCGGCGCCCTGGAGCCGCAGTTCTACGACGCGTTCGTGGACCTTCTCGGCCTCGAGGACCTCCGCGAGGCCCGCACGGACTGGACGCGCTGGGGCGAACTGCGCGAGGCCGTCGCCGCCCGCTTCCGGTCCCGCACCCGCGACGAGTGGACGGCCCGTTTCGAGGGATCCGACGCGTGTGTGGCGCCCGTGCTGTCGCTGCGCGAGGCCCCGCACCACCCGCATCTCGCGGCCCGCGGCACCTTCACCGACCACGGCGGCATCACCCAGCCGGCCCCCGCGCCCCGGTTCTCCGCGACGCCCACGGCCGTGCGCACAGGGCCCGCGCGGCCGGGCGCCGACACCCCCGAGGTGGCCCGTGACTGGGACATACCGGAGCTCGTGACGGACCGTGTGAAGACGCCCGCCGAGACCGCGGCGGGGACTCCCGCGGAGGCGCACGCGACGACCATCGAGACGACCCCTGCGCCGACCGCCGCGACGGCCTCCGTTACGCCCTCTGTGACGACCCCTGTGACGACCTCTGCGACGACCCCTGTGAAGGACTTCCCGCACCGGGGCGACTGACCCCGCCCCGTACGGCCCACCCTCCCGAAAGGCTTACCAGTGAGCACCGAAGCGTACGTGTACGACGCGATCCGCACCCCGCGCGGCCGCGGCAAGGCGAACGGCGCCCTGCACGGCACGAAGCCCATCGATCTCGTCGTCGGCCTCATCCACGAGCTGCGAAGCCGTTTCCCCGGCCTCGACCCGGCCGCCATCGACGACATCGTGCTGGGCGTCGTCGGCCCCGTGGGCGACCAGGGCTCCGACATCGCGCGCATCGCCGCGATCGCGGCAGGACTGCCGGACACCGTCGCGGGCGTGCAGGAGAACCGCTTCTGTGCCTCGGGCCTGGAGGCCGTCAACCTGGCCGCCATGAAGGTCCGTTCGGGCTGGGAGGACCTCGTCCTGGCGGGCGGGGTGGAGTCGATGTCACGGGTGCCGATGGCCTCGGACGGCGGCGCCTGGTTCAACGACCCGATGACCAACCTGTCGGTCAACTTCGTGCCGCAGGGCATCGGCGCCGACCTCATCGCCACCATCGAGGGCTTCACCCGCCGCGATGTCGACGAGTACGCGGCCCTGTCGCAGGAGCGGGCGGCGACGGCCTGGAAGGAAGGCCGTTTCGACCGTTCCGTGGTGCCGGTGAAGGACCGCAGCGGCCTCGTCGTCCTCGACCACGACGAGCACCCGCGCCCCGGCACCACCGCCGACTCGCTCGGCAAGCTGAAGCCGTCCTTCGCCGACATCGGCGAGCTGGGCGGCTTCGACGCGGTGGCGCTCCAGAAGTACCACTGGGTGGAGAAGATCGATCACGTCCACCACGCGGGCAACTCCTCCGGCATCGTCGACGGCGCCTCCCTGGTCGCGATCGGCTCCAGGGAGGTCGGCGAGCGCCACGGGCTCACCCCCCGCGCGCGGATCGTCTCCGCGGCGGTCTCCGGCTCCGAGCCGACGATCATGCTCACCGGCCCCGCGCCCGCCACCCGCAAGGCCCTCGCCAAGGCCGGCCTGACCATCGACGACATCGACCTCGTCGAGATCAACGAAGCGTTCGCGGCGGTCGTCCTGCGCTTCGTCAAGGACATGGGCCTGTCCCTGGACAAGGTCAACGTCAACGGCGGCGCCATCGCCCTCGGTCACCCGCTCGGCGCCACCGGCGCGATGATCCTCGGCTCGCTCGTCGACGAACTGGAGCGCCAGGACAAGCGCTACGGCCTCGCCACCCTCTGCGTCGGCGGCGGCATGGGCATCGCCACCATCGTCGAGCGCGTCTGACCACCCCGGCGGAACCCACAGACTTCTACGGAGACCCTGTCATGACACAGAGCACCACCATCCGCTGGGAACAGGACCGCACCGGCCTCGTCACCCTCGTCCTCGACGACCCCGACCAGTCCGCGAACACCATGAACGCGGCCTTCCGCGCCTCCCTCGCCGCCGTCACCGACCGTCTGGAGGCCGAGAAGGACTCCATCCGGGGTGTCATCCTCACCTCCGCGAAGAAGACGTTCTTCGCCGGCGGCGACCTGCGCGACCTCATCCGCGTCACTCCCGAGACGGCCCAGGAGCTGCTGGACGGCGGTCTGGAGATCAAGCGCAACCTCCGCCGCATCGAGACCCTCGGCAAGCCGGTCGTCGCCGCCCTGAACGGCGCGGCCCTCGGCGGCGGATACGAGCTCGCCCTCGCCTGCCACCACCGCGTCGCCCTGGACGCGCCCGGCTCGAAGATCGGCTGCCCCGAGGTCACCCTCGGCCTGCTGCCCGGCGGCGGCGGTGTCGTGCGCACGGTCCGGCTGCTGGGCATCACCGACGCCCTCCTGAAGGTCCTCCTCAAGGGCACCCAGTACAGCCCGAAGGCGGCCCTGGAGAACGGCCTGGTGGACGAGGTCGCCGACTCGCCCGACGACCTGCTCGCCAAGGCCCGTGCCTTCATCGACGCGAACCCCGAGTCGCAGCAGCCTTGGGACCGGCCGGGCTACCGCATCCCGGGCGGCACCCCGTCGAACCCCCGGTTCGCCGCCAACCTGCCCGCGTTCCCGGCCAGCCTGCGCAAGGAGACCAACGGCGCCCCCTACCCGGCTCCGCGGAACATCCTCGCCGCGGCCGTCGAGGGCGCCCAGGTCGACTTCGAGACCGCGCAGGTCATCGAGGCCCGCTACTTCGTCGAACTGGCCGCCGGACAGACGTCGAAGAACATGATCCAGGCGTTCTTCTTCGACCTCCAGGCCGTCAACTCCGGCGTCAGCCGCCCCCAGGGCGTCGCACCCCGCCAGGTCCGCAAGGTGGCCGTCCTGGGCGCCGGGATGATGGGCGCCGGCATCGCCTACTCGTGCGCCCGCGCGGGCATCGACGTCGTCCTGAAGGACGTCTCCCTGGAAGCCGCCCTCAAGGGCAGGGCCTACTCCGAGAAGCTGTGCGCGAAGGCCGTCTCCCGGGGCCGTACGACCCAGGAGAAGGCGGACGCCCTGCTCGCCCGCATCACGCCCACCGCCGACCCCCAGGCCCTGGCCGGCTGCGACGCCGTGATCGAGGCCGTCTTCGAGGACACCTCCCTCAAGCACAAGGTGTTCCAGGAGATCGAACAGATCGTCGCCCCCGACGCGCTGCTGTGCTCCAACACCTCCACGCTGCCGATCACCGCCCTCGCCGAAGGCGTCGAGCGCCAGGACGACTTCATCGGGCTGCACTTCTTCTCGCCCGTGGACAAGATGCCGCTCGTCGAGATCATCAAGGGCGAGCGCACCGGCGACGAAGCGCTCGCGCGCGCCTTCGACCTGGTCCGGCAGATCAAGAAGACGCCGATCGTCGTCAACGACTCGCGCGGCTTCTTCACCTCACGGGTGATCGGCCACTTCATCAACGAGGGCGTCGCCATGGTCGGCGAGGGCATCGAGCCCGCGTCCGTGGAGCAGGCGGCGGCCCAGGCGGGCTACCCGGCCAAGGTCCTGTCCCTCATGGACGAACTCACCCTCACCCTCCCGCGCAAGATCCGCAACGAGTCCCGGAGGGCCGTGGAGGAAGCGGGCGGTGTCTGGCCCGGCCACCCCGCCGAGGCCGTCATCGACCGCATGGTCGACGAGTTCGGACGCACCGGCCGCAGTGGCGGAGCCGGCTTCTACGAGTACGGCGAGGACGGCAGGCGGGCCGGGCTGTGGCCGGGCCTGCGCGAGCACTTCACGCGCGCGGACGCCTCGATCCCCTTCCGGGACATGCAGGAACGCATGCTCTTCGCCGAGGCCCTCGACACCGTCAAGCTCCTCGAGGAGGGAGTCCTGACGTCCGTCGCGGACGCCAACATCGGCTCCCTCTTCGGCATCGGCTTCCCCGGCTGGACCGGCGGCGTCCTGCAGTACATCAACGGCTACCAGGGCGACGCCGAGGTGGGCAACGGACTCCCCGGATTCGTGGCCCGCGCGCGCCGGCTCGCCGAGCGCTACGGCGACCGCTTCACCCCGCCCGCGCTGCTGGTGGAGAAGGCGGAGCGGGGGGAGACCTTCACGGACGGGCGCTGAGCCAACCGTCCGTCACGGGGAGCCGTCCGCCGGCGGCTCCCCGAGCCACTCCCGCAGCTCCTGGGTCAGCGACCGCTGGAAGGCCGTCAGCAGCGCCTGGACGACCAGGGGCTGCATGTGCGCCGACAGCGACCTCACCGCCTGCGCGTCGCGCTGCGGCACCTCCTCGCGCAGCAGCCGCGACAACTCGTGGGCCGCGGAGCGCGCGTGGTCGAGCAGGACGGTCCGGGCCGCGAGGATCGCCTCCGGCGACAGCGGCACGTCGAGGAGCCGCACACCCAGCCTCAGCAGCCCCGCGTCGACGCGGTACGCGTCCTCGCCGTCCGGTTCGCCGTCCGGTTCGTCGGCCCCCAGCACGCCCATCGCGGCGAGCCGGTCCACGTCCTCCTCGCTGAGCGCCCGCCCGGCCCGCCGCTGCAGCTCCGCGCGCGGCACCGTCTCCACGGCGTCCGGCGCCCACGAGGCCACCACGGCCCGGTGCACGGCGAGGTCGTGGGCGTCGAGACCGGGCGGCAGCCGGTCCAGATAGCGTTCGATCGCCGCCAGCGTCAGGCCCTGCCGGCGCAGCTCCTCGATCAGCGCCAGGCGCGCGAGATGACCGGCACCGTAGTGCCCCACCCGGCGCGGACCGATGACCGGCGGCGGCAGCAGCCCCCTGGTGCCGTAGAACCGCACGGTCCGCACCGTGACCCCCGCCCGGGCGGCCAGCTCGTCGACCGTGAGGGCCGGATCCTCGGTCTCGATCGTCATGTGCAGCAGTATCGCTGTCACACCGGTGCTGTGAAACCGGTCGGCTCCTGGTGGGCACCGTGTGCGAAGCGACGCGCTGTGACATGGCCCACCGCATGCCCGCCGGTGCCTCCGGCGGTCTCCGCGGCGCGCCAGGCCTCGTCACCCGTCCCGGCTTCCGGCTCCCCGGCAGGCCGGTCACGGAGATCGTCACGATCGCCTTCCTGGTCGCCGTCCTCGGCCTGATGGGGAACGACCCCGAGGTCGGCCGCAAGACGCTCCTGCTGATCCCGGTGATCGCAGCCGCACTGGTCGGCGGCTGGTACGCGGTCCGCGGCAGGGTGTCCCGGGCCGCGGACGCCGAACTGACGGAGCTGTCCCGGCCCACGCGGTAGCCGGCGGGGCGGCACGCGGGACGCGGGACGCGGACGAAGCGGCAGGCCGGGGCCGTTGTCAGTGGCATCGCCTACGGTGGCGTCATGTCGGAGATCACTTACGTCCGGGGGGACGCCACCGCTCCGTCGGTGAAGGGTGTCAAGGTGATCGCCCATGTCTGCAACGACCTCGGGGGATGGGGCAAGGGCTTCGTCCTGGCGCTGTCCCGCCGCTGGCCGGAGCCGGAGGCCGCCTACCGTGCCTGGCACCGCGAGCGCGCCTCGAACGACTTCGGCCTGGGCGCGCTCCAGCTGGTCCGGGTGAAGCCCGACGTCTGGGTCGCCAACATGATCGGCCAGCGCGGTACCCGGACGGGGAGCAAGGGCGTTCCGGTCCGTTATCCGGCGATCGACACCGCCCTGGCCCGCCTCGCCGACCACGCGATCGAACTCGGCGCGTCGGTGCACATGCCCCGGATAGGCTGCGGTCTGGCCGGAGGCAAGTGGTCCCGCGTCGAGCCGCTCGTCACCGAGCGGCTGGTCGGGCGGGGCGTCGCGGTGACGGTGTACGACCACGGGGAGGGGTAGCGCACATGGGCGCCGACGACGGAATCACCCGGAGCACGAGCACCGGGAGCACGCGCACCGGGAGCGCGGCCACCGAGCACGCCGAGGACATCGACGTCCTGGTCCTGGGCGGGGCGGGCGTGGACACGATCGTGTACGTGCCGGAGCTGCCGCTTCCGTACGCCGACAGCTACATGATCGACGCCGGGATCCGCGCCCGCGCCGGGCAGACCGGCGACTTCGTCGCGCTGGGCCTCGCCGCCCTCGGCCTGCGCACCCACCACCTCGACTTCCTGGGCGACGACCCCGAGGGGGACCTGGTCCGCGCCCTGCACCGGGACAAGGACATCGCCCTCACCGCGATCCCGCAGCCCGCCGGGACCAAGCGGGCGGTCAACCTGGTCGGCCCGGACGGGCGGCGGCTGTCGCTGTACGACAACAGCCGCGGGCGCCCGGACGACCGCTTCCCCGAGGACACCCTGCGGACGCTGGCCGCCGCGAGCCGCCACGCGCACGTGTCCATCACCCACCCCGGTGCCGAGGCCCTGCCCGCCCTGCGCGAGGCGGGCGTGGGCAGCATCTCCACGGACCTGCACAACTGGGACGGGGAGAACCCCTACCACGAGGCCTTCGCCTACGAGGCGGACGTCGTCTTCGTCTCCGTGACCGCCCTGACCGACCCGGAGACGACCATGCGCCGCATCGCCGAACGGGGCCGCGCCGAGGTGGTCGTCGCCACGGCCGGTGCCAAAGGCGCCTACCTGCTCACCGACGGCGAGCTGACCCACGTCCCGGCCGCCGTCCCGCCCGGCCCGGTGGTCGACTCCAACGGCGCGGGGGACGCCTTCGCGTCCGCTTTCCTCTTCGGCCGGCTGCGCGGCGAGCCGCCGTACCGGTGCGCCGAGTACGGCGCGCTGGCCGGCGCGTACGCCTGCACGGTGCCGGCCACGGAGAGCGCCGCCCTGACGCGCGACGCGCTCCTGGCCCGGGCGGCGGCCACCGGGCGGTAGCGCGTGTCCGGGCCAGGAGCAGGGCGGGCCTCGGCGTCAGTTCCGCCCGCGTCTCACGGCGGTGAGTCCGATCACGCCGACGATGGCGAGGGGCGCGCCCACCAGGCTCAGTAGCGGTATCCCCGCGATCAGGCCGATGCCGACGCCCAGTGCCCCGACGCCGGTCAGGACCCTCCACACGCCCTCGTTGCCGCTCTGTGTGCCCGTCATGACGCTCTCCCCGCTTCCGCCGCGATTCCGTCCCCCCTTGCTACCCCAAGTCATCGGATATCAGACGGGAGTTCGGAATGGCGGGCGCCCGCGGGCGGCGACGAGGTCAGTGCTCGTGCACGTCGTTCGTCGCCGCGATCTTCTTCCAGGACCTCGGCTGCGCGGGAGCGGCCGGCACCTTCGCGGCCGGCACCTTCGCGACCGACGCCGTCCGTGCCGCGGGCGCGGCCGGCTTCGCCGGCTGGAACAGCCAGGTGTCGAAGAGGGAGCCCAGTTCCTTCCCGGAGATCTGCTCCGCGTACGTCTGGAAGTCGGCGACGCTCGCGTTGCCGTACGCGTGCTTCGTCGGCCAGCCCTTCAGGACGGCGAAGAAGGCGTCGTCACCGATCTCGTCGCGCAGCGCCTGGACCGCCAGCGCGCCCCGGTCGTAGACGGCGATGTCGAACTGGTTCGCCGCGCCCGGGTCGCCGGGCTTCACCGTCCAGAACGCGTCGTCTGCCGGGTGCGAGGCGTACACGTAGTCCGCGAGTTCCTGCGCCGTGCCCTCGCCCTCGTGCTCGGACCACAGCCACTGCGCGTACCGGGCGAAGCCCTCGTTCAGCCAGATGTCCTTCCACCCCGCCACGGACACGAGGTCGCCGTACCACTGGTGCGCCAACTCGTGCACTACCACCGAGACGTTGGAGCCGTTCGCGAACTGCCGGGGGCTGTAGAAGGGCCGGGTCTGCGTCTCCAGCGCGTATCCGGTGTTGGTGTTCGGCACGTACCCGCCGAGCGCGTTGAAGGGGTACGGCCCGAAGTACCCGCTCAGCCAGTCGGCGATCTCCCCGGTCCGCTCGACGCTCGCCCGCACCGCGCCGGCGTTGTCGCCGAGGTCCTTGCTGTAGGCGTTCACGACCGGGATGCCGCTCTCGGTCGTCCCGGTCGTGATGTCGAACTTCCCGACGGCGAGGGTGGCCAGATAGGTGGCCTGGGGCTTGTTGGACCGCCAGTTGTAGCGGGTCCAGCCCAGCCGTGAACTCGTGGACTGGAGCGTTCCGTTGGAGATCGCCTGCGAGCCGTCGGGCACCAGCACCGAGACGTCGTAGGTGGCCTTGTCGAGCGGGTGGTCGTTGCTGGGGAACCACCACCAGGCCGCCTCCGGCTCGTTCGCGCCGACGCCGCCGTCCGCGGTGCGGTGCCAACTGGTGAAGCCGTACGCCTGCTTCGACGACGGGATCCCGCTGTACCGCACCACGACCGTGACCGTCGCGCCCTTCGCCAGCGGCGTCTTCGGCGTGATCTCCAGCTCGTGCTCGCCCGAGGTCGTGAACGCCGCCACGGCGCCGTTGACCCGTACCTCGCTCACGTCGAGCAGGAAGTCCAGATCGAACCGGGACAGGTCCTGCGTGGTCTTCGCCAGGATCGTCGCCGTCCCCTCCAACTCGTCCGTGGACGGCTGGTACTTCAGCCGCAGGTCGTAGTGGGAGACGTCGTATCCGCCGTTGCCGTACGCCGGGTAGTAGGGGTCGCCGATGCCCGGGGCGCCGGGGGAGGCGCTCGCGGCCGATGCCGGGATCGCCAGCAGGACGGACGCGGCAGCGAGTGCGCCCGGCGCGATGATTCTGCGGTGCACGAAAGCTCCAAGTCGTAGATTCACGCGGTCTGTTCGGAGCCTATTGACTCCCTGTGTCCCAGGGCCTGCCCACCGCCACCCCTGTCACACGATCGCCATTCGGCCGTCATCGCCAGTCCCTCCGCAGGGGCGTGTTCCGGCCACAGCGGACCCACAGCTGCCCTCTTCTGCGCGGGAGTTGACCCGGGTACCGTCCCGCGCATGTCGACACGCATGCGCTTCACGACCTGGAGACCGCTCGCGACCGCCGCCATCACCCTCCTGGTGGCCGCCTTCCTCACCCCGGCCGCGGCCCACGGCGCCCCGCGCGAAAGCCGGCCCGTGTATTCGTACGAGAACGCCGTCCGCGAGGCCGTCTGGGTCGACACCGGACTCGACGGCGACAGCGACGGGAAGACGGACCGCGTCGCCGTCGACATCGTCCGCCCCCGCGAACCCGCCGCACAGGGCCGCAAGGTGCCCGTCATCATGGACGCCAGCCCCTACTACTCCTGCTGCGGACGCGGCAACGACAGCCAGCGCAAGACGTACGACGCCGCCGGAAACGTCGTGCAGATGCCGCTCTTCTACGACAACTACTTCGTGCCGCGCGGATACGCCTTCGTCGGCGTCGACCTGGCCGGCACCAACCGCTCCGACGGCTGTGTCGACGTCGGGGGACGCTCCGACATCCAGTCCGCCAAGGCCGTCGTCGACTGGCTGAACGGCCGTGCCAGGGCGTACACCACCCGCACCGGCGCCACGACCGCCGAGGCCGGCTGGACCAACGGCAGAACCGGCATGATCGGCAAGAGCTGGGACGGCACCATAGCCAACGGCGTGGCGGCCACCGGCGTGAAGGGCCTGAGGACCATCGTCCCGATCGCCGCCATCTCCTCCTGGTACGACTACTACTTCGCCCAGGGCGCCCCCCTCTACGACTCCGGACCCGACTGGCTCTCCGACTACGTCGACAGCCCCGAAGCCCGCGCCAGGTGCGCCGCCGTCCAGCGAAGACTCGTCGACGAGGCCCCGCGCACCGGCGACCTGACGCCGCTGTGGACCGAGCGCGACTACGTCGAGGACGCGCGCAAGGTGAAGGCGAGCGTCTTCCTCGTCCACGGCCTGCAGGACCTCAACGTCCGCACCAAGCACCTCGGTCAGTGGTGGGACGCCCTCGCGAAGAACGGGGTGGAGCGCAAGATCTGGCTCTCCCAGACCGGCCACGTCGACCCCTTCGACTTCCGCCGAGCCGCCTGGGTGGACACCCTGCACCGCTGGTTCGACCACGAACTCCTCGGCTACGACAACGGCATCGACCGCGCACCCATGGCCGACATCGAACGCCACCCCGACCGATGGGTCACCTCCGCCGTCTGGCCGCCGCACGGCACCCGGACCGCCACCCTGCGCCCCTCCACCGGCGTCGCGCCCGGCGTCGGCACCCTCGGCCTGCGCAAGGGCACGGGCACCGCCGTCTTCACCGACGACCCGCGGCTCGACGAGACCGAGTGGGCCGCGCAGATCGACACCCCGACCCCCGGCAAGGCCGGATTCGTCACCGGGCCCCTCACCCGTGACCTGCGCCTGTCCGGTTCCTCCCAGGTCACCGTCACCGCCACGCCCACCACTGCGACGGCCCACCTCAGCGCCGTCCTCGTCGACCTCGGCCCCGACACCGTCCGCGACTACGCGGCGAGCGGCGAGGGCATCAGCACGCTCACCGACCGCACCTGCTGGGGCGCGAGCAGCACGGGCGACAGCGCCTGCTTCCGCGAGACCGCCGCCAGGACCGCCGACGTCGGCCGGACGGTCGTCAGCCGCGGCTGGGCCGACCTCGGCACCTACGCCGACCCCGGCAAGGGCGTTCCGCTCACCCCGGGCAGGGCGTACACCCTCACCCTCGACCTGGCGGCCACCGACCATGTCGTCCCGGCCGGTCACCGGCTCGCCCTGATCGTCGCGGGCACCGACCGGGACCTCATCGACCCACCCGCCGACACCCCCACCCTCACCCTGGACCTGTCCCGCACCTCGGCCCGCGTCCCGTTCGTCGGAGGCGCCGACGCCTTCGCCCGCGCCACGTCCGCAGCGGCGGCGGCCGCGCCCGGCGACCGGTCCCCGGACGGCCTACGGACACCGCACCGCACGCACCGGATCCCGTAGCGCCGCGAGCGCGGTCAGGAGGCGGCCGGGAGCACCAGGGCGGCCGCCTCCTCCGCACAGCCCCACGCCACCGTCACGCCCGCCCCGCCGTGTCCGTAGTGGTGCACCACCGGCCGCCCGTCCGGCAGCACGGCCCGCTCCAGCCGCACCGTGCCCCGGACCGGCCGCAGCCCGACCCGGTGCTCCAGGATCCGCGCCCCGGCGACCTCCGGCCGCAGGGCCGCGCAGCGCCGCACGATCGCCTCGGCCACCTTCGGATCCGGCTCGAGCGACCACACGTCGTCCTGTGCCGTACCGCCCAGCAGCAACCGCCCCGGGTGCGGGAACAGATAGGCCGTCTCGCCGTCCGGGCCGGTGGAGACGAGCCAGGTGTCGACGCCGGGGTTCTCCACGACGACGAGCTGCCCCCGTACGGGCCGCACCGACGGGTCCGCCGCCAGCCGTCCGGCGTCCAGCCCCGTGCAGTTCACCACCACCGGCGCCCGGGCCTCCGCCAGGTCGGTCACCGTGCGCTCCTCGACCGTGCCGCCGGCCCGCAGCAGCCGCTGCCGGAGCCAGGGCAGATAGGCCGACATGTCGATCAGCGGCAGCCGGGCCCGGACGCCGGGCCCCGCGCCGTACTCACGCGCCGTCGTCCGGCGCAGCCCGGCCAGCCGGCCCGCCGCCCAGCCCTGGACCTCGTCCAGCTCCGTCTCGCCCAGAATCCCGTCGACCAGGCGCACACCGGTCTCACCGGGCCGCTCGGCGAGCTCCTCGTAGATCTCCAGCGAGCGCAGCGCCCACGTGCGCGCCCGCGCCATCGGCTCGATGTGGTACGGCCACCACAGCGCGCCGGCCACGGCCGAGGTCGTCCGCTCGACCGGATCGCGCGTCCAGACCCGGACCCGCAGGCCGCGCTCGGCGAGCACGACGGCCGTCGCCAGCCCGATGACCCCGCCACCGACCACGATCACATCGCCGCTCAACCGAGTGTCCACGCCCGGACGTTAACCGACCGCACCGCCGCACAGCGAGATCGCGCCGGAATCCGGCGCGACCGCACCCCCGCACGGCCACTAGGATCTACGACCTGATGACTGCCACCCTCGTCGCCAAGAACCTCGCCGCCGGCCACGGCGACCGCTCCCTCTTCTCCGGGCTCGACCTCGTCGTCGCCCCCGGGGACGTGATCGGGCTGGTCGGTGCCAACGGCGCGGGCAAGTCCACCCTGCTGAAGCTGCTCGCCGGGCTCACCTCGCCCGAGCAGGGCGAGCTCAGGCTCTCCCCGCCGACCGCGAGCGTCGGCCATCTGCCCCAGGAACCGGAGCGCCGCCCGGGCGAGAGCGTGCGGGACTTCCTCGCCCGCCGCACCGGCGTCGCCGAGGCACAGCGCACCATGGACGAGGCCACCCAGGCCCTGGTCGACGGAGCGCCCGGCGCCGACGACGCCTATGCGACGAGCCTCGAGCGCTGGCTCGACCTCGGCGGCGCCGACCTCGACGAGCGCGCCGCGGAGGTCACCGACTCGCTCGGCCTCGGAGTCGGCCTCGACCAGCCGATGACTTCGCTGTCCGGCGGTCAGGCCGCCCGCGCGGGCCTCGCCTCCCTCCTGCTCTCCCGCTACGACGTCTTCCTCCTCGACGAGCCGACCAACGACCTCGACCTCGACGGCCTGGAGCGCCTGGAACGCTTCGTGAAGGGGCTGCGCGCCGGGACCGTCGTCGTCAGCCACGACCGCGAGTTCCTCACCCGCACGGTCACCAAGGTCCTCGAGCTGGACCTCGCCCAGCAGCAGATCAACCTCTACGGCGGCGGCTACGACGCCTACCTGGAGGAGCGGGACGTGGCCCGCCGGCACGCCCGTGAGGACTTCGAGGAGTACGCCGACAAGAGGTCGGCCCTCCAGGACCGCGCGCAGACCCAGCGCTCCTGGATGGACAAGGGCGTGAAGAACGCGCGCCGCAAGGCGGGCAACGACAACGACAAGATCGGCCGCAAGTTCCGCAGCGAGGCCAGCGAGAAGCAGGCCGCGAAGGCCCGGCAGACCCAGCGCATGATCGAGCGCCTGGAGACCGTCGAGGAACCGCGCAAGGAGTGGGAACTGCGCATGGAGATCGCGTCCGCGCCACGCTCCGGCGCGGTGGTCGCCACCCTGCGCGAGGCCGAGGTGCGGCGCGGTGACTTCACCTTCGGGCCGGTGTCCCTGCAGATCGACTGGGCCGACCGGGTCGCGGTCACCGGAGCCAACGGCGCCGGCAAGTCGACCCTCCTCGGCGCGCTCCTCGGCCGGGTCCCGCTGGACGCCGGACAGGCCAGCCTGGGCTCGGGCGTCCTGGTGGGCGAGGTCGACCAGGCGCGGCAGCTGTTCCACGGGCCCGAGTCCCTGCTGGACGCGTTCCGCGCGGCCGTGCCCGGCACCGAACCGGCCGAGGTGCGCACCCTGCTGGCCAAGTTCGGCCTGAAGTCGGACCATGTGACGCGCGCGGCGGCCACCCTGTCACCCGGCGAACGCACCCGCGCGGCCCTCGCGCTGCTCCAGGGCCGGGGCGTCAACCTCCTGGTCCTGGACGAGCCGACGAACCACCTCGACCTCCCTGCCATCGAGCAGCTGGAGTCGGCCCTCGACGCCTACGAGGGCACGCTGCTCCTGGTCACCCACGACCGGCGCATGCTGGACGCGGTCCACGTCACGCGCCGCCTGGAGGTCGCCGACGGCAAGGTGACCGAGCGCTAGGCCGTGTCCGCGGGCACCCCGGGCAGTTCCCGTTTCCACGAGGACTGGCCGGGACTGCCGGGGCCCGGCGGGCCGGGCCCCGGTGTGCTGCCGCGCTGTCAGCGCCTGCCCTTCTTGGGGTCGACGAGGCCCGCCCGGCGCAGTGCGTCGGCCATCGCGCTGTTGCCCGGCGGGGGAGCCTGGCGCGAACCGCCACCGCCACCGCCTCCGCCGCGCTGGCCGCCCTGCTGCTGCCGCTGCTGCGGCGGACGTCCGCCGCCCCGCTGCGGCCGGCCTCCGCCTGAGGGCTGGCCCTGGCCGCCGCCCTGCGGGGCCGCCTCGTCGTCCAGCCGCAGCGTCAGCGAGATCCGCTTGCGCGGGATGTCGACGTCGAGAACCTTCACCTTGACGATGTCACCGGGCTTGACGACGTCCCTGGGGTCCTTGACGAACGTCTTCGACAGCGCGGACACGTGCGCCAGGCCATCCTGGTGGACACCGACGTCGATGAACGCCCCGAAGGCCGCCACGTTCGTCACGACCCCCTCCAGGACCATCCCGGACGACAGGTCGGAGATCTTCTCCACGCCCTCCTTGAAGGTGGCCGTCTTGAAGGCGGGCCGCGGGTCGCGCCCGGGCTTCTCCAGCTCCTTGAGGATGTCCGTGACGGTCGGCAGACCGAACGTCTCGTCCACGAAGTCCGTAGGCCGCAGCGAGCGCAGCACACCCGTGTTGCCGATGAGGGACGCCACCTGCTGGCCGGAGGTCTTCACCATGCGCCGCACCACCGGGTACGCCTCCGGGTGCACGCTGGAGGAGTCCAGCGGGTCGCTGCCGCCGCGGATGCGCAGGAAGCCCGCGCACTGCTCGTACGCCTTCGGGCCGAGCCGGGCCACCTTCTTCAGCTCGGAACGGGAGGTGAAGGGCCCGTTGGCGTCCCGGTGCGCCACGATGTTCTCGGCGAGTCCGGTGGAGATGCCGGACACCCGGGAGAGGAGCCGCGCCGAGGCCGTGTTGACGTCCACGCCCACGCCGTTCACACAGTCCTCCACCACCGCGTCCAGCGAACGCGACAGCTTCACCTCGGACAGGTCGTGCTGGTACTGGCCGACACCGATCGACTTGGGGTCGATCTTCACCAGCTCGGCGAGCGGATCCTGGAGCCGGCGCGCGATCGACACGGCGCCGCGCAGCGACACGTCCATGTCGGGCAGTTCCTGGGAGGCGAAGGCGGAGGCCGAGTACACGGAGGCGCCCGCCTCGGACACCATCACCTTGGTGAGATCCAGCTCCGGGTGCCTGGTGATGAGTTCACCGGCGAGCTTGTCGGTCTCCCGGGACGCCGTGCCGTTGCCGATGGCGATCAGGTCGACCGTGTGCTCCTTCGCCAGCCGCGCGAGCTTGGCGATCGCCTCGTCCCACTTGTTCGCCGGGACGTGCGGGTAGATCACGTCCGTGGCGACGACCTTGCCGGTCGCGTCCACCACGGCGACCTTCACGCCCGTACGGAAGCCCGGGTCCAGGCCCAGCGTCGCGCGCGTGCCGGCCGGCGCGGCGAGCAGCAGGTCGCGGAGGTTGGCGGCGAAGACGTCGACGGCCTCGTCCTCGGCGGCCGTCCGCAGCCGCAGCCGCAGGTCGATGCCGAGATGGACGAGGAGGCGGGTGCGCCACGCCCAGCGGACGGTGTCCGTCAGCCACTTGTCGCCCGGCCGGCCGCGGTCGGCGATGCCGAAGCGGCTCGCCACGATCCCCTCGTACGAGGAGGGACCGGGCTGCTCGGAGGGCTCCTCCGGCTCCAGGACGAGGTCGAGGACCTCCTCCTTCTCGCCGCGCAGCATCGCCAGGACGCGATGCGAGGGCAGCGCGGTGAACGGCTCGGCGAAGTCGAAGTAGTCGGCGAACTTCGCGCCCGCCTCCTCCTTGCCGTCGCGCACCTTGGCGGCCAGCCGCCCGCGCTTCCACATGCGCTCGCGCAGCTCGCCGATCAGGTCGGCGTCCTCCGAGAACCGCTCGGTGAGGATCGCCCGCGCGCCGTCCAGCGCGGCCTGCGGATCGGCGACGCCCTTGTCGGCGTCGACGAACGCGGCGGCCGCCGCGAGCGGATCGACCGACGGGTCGCCGAGCAGCCCCTCGGCGAGCGGTTCGAGGCCCGCCTCGCGCGCGATCTGCGCCTTGGTGCGCCGCTTGGGCTTGAACGGCAGGTAGATGTCCTCCAGCCGCGCCTTGGTCTCGGCGCCGAGGATCTGCGCCCGGAGCGCGTCGGTGAGCTTGCCCTGCTCGCCCACCGACTCCAGGATCGCCGTCCGCCGCTCCTCCAGCTCCCGCAGGTAGCGCAGCCGCTCCTCGATCGTGCGCAGCTGCGCGTCGTCGAGCATCTCGGTCGCTTCCTTGCGGTAGCGGGCGATGAAGGGCACCGTCGAGCCGCCGTCGAGCAGCTCCACGGCGGCCTTCACCTGCCGCTGCCGTACGCCGAGTTCCTCGGCGATCCTGCCTTCGATGGACCCTACTTCGATGGACCCGGGTGTCGTCACGATCCCGTACCGCCTTCTCCACTGAGGTTGCGCGGCAATTGTGGCAGGTGACACCGACACTCGGGGATCAGGGCGCGGTCATCAGGCCCTGCGGCTCCTGGTGGAGCCCGAGGCCCCGCCGAAGAGCCGGGCAAGCGCCCGGAAAGGCAGCGTCACCACGGTGGCGACGGCGCCACCGATCTGGCGCAGGACGTCTGCGATCGCACGGAACACGAGCTTCCCCTTTGCGTTCTTCCACGTTCTCGGTCGCCGGCCGCTCCGGCCGGCAAGGACCGGGTACCTCGAGATCGCCGGGCCATGCCGGCCGGTCATGGCAGGAAAGGTGGGGAACCCGTCATTGCCGCCGTTCGCCCCGCCCGAGAAGAATCGTCCCCATGCCGCAGCGAACCGTTCCCACCGTTCTCATCGTGCTCTTCGACGGAGTCCAGAGCCTCGACGTGACGGGGCCCCTGGAGGTCTTCGCGGGCGCCGAGCGGCACACCCCGGGCACCTACCGGATCCGTACGGCCTCCCTGGACGGCACTCCCGTGCGCACCTCCAGCGGGCTGACCCTCGTACCGGACGAGGCACTCACGGGCGCGGGCGACCCGCACACGCTGCTCGTCCCCGGCGGCCGGGGCACCCGCCGCCCGCAGATCACGCCGCTGACGGACTGGCTGCGGGTGCACGCCCCGCGCGCGGAGCGCCTCGTCTCCGTCTGCACCGGCGCGACGCTGCTCGCCGCCGCGGGCCTGCTGGACGGCCGGCGGGCGACGACCCACTGGGCGTACTGCGACCGGCTCGCCCGCGACCACCCGGCCGTGCGGGTCGACCCGGACCCGATCTACGTCCGGGACGGGCACGTCCACACCTCGGCCGGGGTCACCTCCGGCATCGACCTGGCCCTCGCCCTGGTCGAGGAGGACCTCGGCCGCGACGCGGCGCTGACGATCGCCCGCCACCTGGTCGTCTTTCTCCGCCGACCCGGTAACCAGGCGCAGTTCAGCGCGCAGCTGGCCGCCCAGACGGCCGAGCGCGCACCCCTGCGGGAGGTCCAGCACTGGATCACCGAGCATCCCGCCGCCGACCTGAGCGTCGAGTCGCTCGCCGCCCGCGCCCTGCTCTCCCCGCGCCACTTCGCCCGCGCCTTCCGCGACGAGACCGGCATGACGCCCGGCCGCTATGTCGACCGGGTCCGCCTGGAGCACGCCCGCCGCCTGCTGGAGGACACGGCCGACGGCGTCGAGGAGATCTCCCGCGCCAGCGGCTACGGGACACCCGAGGCCATGCGGCGCGCCTTCGTCAAGGCGCTCGGGACGCCCCCGGCGGAGTACCGCCGCCGGTTCCGCCCCGCACCCGTCCACTGAAGCCCCAAGAGCCCGTCCGAGAGGAACCCATGCAGATCGCCGTCGTCGTCTACGACCGCTTCACCGCTCTCGACGCCGTGGGCCCGTACGAGATGCTCTCCCGCGCCCCGGGCGCGGAGATCGTCTTCATGGCCGAGGAGAGAGGGCCCGTCCGCACGGAGACCGGCTTCCTGGCCGTCACCGCCGACCGGGCGCTGTCCGAGGTCTCCGCCCCCGACATCGTGATCGTCTCCGGGGGGCCCGGCCAGAGCGCGCTGATGGACCACGAGCCCCTGCTCGACTGGCTCCGCGCCGCCGACGCCACCAGCACCTGGACGACGTCCGTGTGCTCCGGCTCCCTGCTGCTCGCCGCCGCGGGGCTCCTCGAAGGCCGCCGGGCCGCCTCCCACTGGCTGGCCCTGGAGCAGCTGGAGGCCTTCGGCGCCGAGCCGACCGGCGAGCGCGTCGTCTTCGACGGCAAGTACGTCACCGCGGCCGGCGTCTCGTCCGGCATCGACATGGGACTCGCCCTGCTCGGCCGGATCGCGGGCGACGACCACGCCCGGGCCGTGCAACTGGCCACGGAGTACGACCCGCAGCCGCCCTACGACGCGGGCGCCCCGCACAAGGCGCCCGCCCACCTCGTCGAGCAGCTGCGCGCCCGCAGCCGCTTCATCCTGACGTAGTCCAGGTGAAGCGCGGCTCCCTGCGCTCCAGGAACGCGGCGACGCCCTCCGCGGTGTCGCCGCTGCCGCGCGCCTGCGCGCTCCAGTGGCCGTCCCGGTCCCCGCGGCCGTTCGCGAACTCCTTGGCGGCGGCCTGCGTCAGCTGCGAGCGGGACACCAGTACCCGGGTGAACTCCGCGACCCGCTCCTCGAGTCCGTCGACGGGCAGCACCTCGTCGACCAGACCGGTGCGCAACGCCCGCTCGGTGTCTATCAACTCACCGGAGAACAGCAGGTACTTGGCGGTGGCCGGGCCGACCAGGGACACCAGGCGCCGGGTGGCGGTGGACGGGTAGACGATGCCGAGCTTCGCCGGTGTCACCCCGAACCGGGCGCCCTCCTCGGCGAACCGCAGGTCGCAGGCCGCGGCGAGCTGGGCGCCGCCGCCGACGCAGTGCCCCCGGACCGCCGCCAGGGTCGGCTTCGGGAACGCCGCCAGGGCCTCCTCGGCCCGCACCGCCAGCTCCTGCGCCTCCTCCGGCGACTCCCGGAGCGTGGAGATGTCGGCCCCCGCGCAGAAGGTGCCGCCCGCGCCGGTCAGCACCAGCGCCCGCACCGCGGGGTCGGCGGCCAGCGTGTCGAGCAACGGGGGCAGCGCCGCCCACATCGCGGCTGTCATGGCGTTGCGCTTCGCCGGGTGGTGCAGGACGACGGTGGCGACCGCGTCGGTGACGCCGTGCAGCAGATCGGGCTCCATGCTCCGGATGCTAGCCACCGGCTCCTCCGCATGATCGGTGCGGCCGATGTGAGAGGCGCGACACCGGCGGCAAAGGGAACCAGAGCCGATCAAAGGGAACCAATGACGGCCAAAGGGGAGGAGCGGCGCCGCCGAACCCGTACAACCCGAAGAGTGCGCGAAGTCGGCGCGGAGAGGACAGAAAACGGTCCCGCGGTCGACTCCGTCATCCGGGGCCGGTCGGAAACGTTCGATAACTGCTGACTTCTGTTCAGTCATCCGGAGGGGAGCGCCTCGGTACCAACACTGCACGTGTGGTGACAATCGAGCGCGAGGGTGGCGACCGGACGATGGACGATCAAGGGCGCGGGCCCGACCCACGCCCAGAGGGCGCCCCGGGCGAACCCTCCGAACCCTCCGCTTCCTCCACGGAGGCCGGGCCCCGGCCGCTGCCCTACGAAGGCGTCTGGCGGTTCACCGCGCCGGCCGTGGACGCCTCGGTCCCGCAGGCGCGACACGCCGTGCGGGACCTGCTGTACCGCCAGGGGGTGCCGGTCTCCGAGGATCTGGCCCAGGGGCTCCTGCTGATCGTCTCCGAGCTGGTGACCAACGCCGTCCGGCACGCGGCGGTGCTGTCGCCGGTGCTCGCCGTGGAAGTGGCGGTCGGGGCCGAGTGGGTGCGGGTGTCGGTGGAGGACAACCATCCCTACCGTCCGACCGCCCTGGAGGCCGACCACGGTCGCACGGGCGGCCGGGGACTGCTGCTGGTGCGGGAGATCACCCTGGAGGCGGGCGGGGTCTGCGACGTCGAGCACACGTCGGGCGGCGGCAAGGTGATCTGGGCCGCCCTGCCGCTGAAGCCCGTGCGGGTGCCCTGAGGGTCACCAGCCGGCCGACGGCCCCGTCAGCTCTCTGACCGCCGGGCGGGCGGCGTCCAGGACGGTCATGAACCAGGACGAGAACACGTCCGCGGCATGCCGCTCCGCCAGCTCGGCGGGCGTCACGAAGGCCGTGTCGCCGACCTCCTCCGCGTCCGGCCGCAGCGGGGACTGCACCAGCCCCACGAACAGGTGGTTGTACTCCTGCTCGACCAGACCCGACTCCGGGTCCGGGTGGTTGTAGCGGACCGTGCCCGCCTCGGCGAGCAGCGACGGGGAGACCCCGAGCTCCTCGAAGGTGCGCCGCGCGGCCGCCGCGAACGGTGCCTCACCGGGGTAGGGGTGACCGCAGCAGGTGTTGGACCACACCCCGGGGGAGTGGTACTTGCCGAGCGCCCGCTGCTGGAGCAGCAGCCGGCCCCGCTCGTCGAAGAGGAACACGGAGAAGGCGCGGTGCAGCTGCCCCGGCGGCTGATGGGCGGCCAGCTTCTCCGCGGTGCCGATCGTGACGCCGTTCTCGTCGACCAGCTCCAGCAAGATCGCGTCCGCGGTGCCGTTCGGCGACGTCTGTGTCGCGGTGGCAGGTGTGATCGGCATACCCATCCTTAGCATCGGTCCTCGCGTCCCCAGTCTGCCGTACGCGTCCGGCACTCCCGGCACTTCGCGCGAAAGCGCGCATGTCCCGCACGGCAAGGGGCCCGGTAGGTGATCTTGCCCGGCGCCGGGATCGGAGAACCGTCCGGAACGTGTGTGCGGATCATGCGGCGCGGGCGTCGGCGCGCGCTCAGTGGCAGAGCCGGGCCTCGTGTTCCGCGTGCCCGCTCGGCTCCAGCTGGAAGGTGCAGTGCTCCACGTCGAAGTGGTGGCCCAGGCAGCCCTGGAGCTCGTGCAGCATCTTCTCGTGGCCGATCGCGTTCAGCGCGTCCGAGCGCACCACCACGTGCGCCGACAGCACCGGCATCCCGGAGGTGATGGTCCACGCGTGCAGATCGTGGACGTCCTCCACCCCGTCCAGGGCGAGTATGTGGGAGCGCACCTCCGCCATGTCGACGTCCTTGGGGGCCGACTCCAGCAGCACGTCGAGCGTCTCGCGCAGCAGCTTCACGGTGCGCGGCACGATCATCAGGCCGATGACGAGCGAGGCGATCGGGTCGGCGGTCTGCCAGCCGGTGGTCAGGATCACCACCGCCGAGATCAGCACCGCCACCGACCCCAGGGCGTCCGCCGCCACCTCCAGGAACGCCCCGCGCACGTTCAGGCTCTCGGCCTGGCCGCGCATCAGCAGCGACATCGAGATCACGTTCGCGACCAGACCGAACGCGCCGAACCAGATCATCAGCCCGCCCTCGGTGGTGGCGGGGGTGAAGAACCGCTGGACGGCCTCGAACAGGACGTAGCCGCCCACCCCGAGCAGCAGCAGACAGTTGGCGAGGGCGGCCAGGATCTCGGCGCGGGCCAGTCCGAAGGTGCGGTTGGCGCTCGGCGGCCGGTTGGCGAACTGGATGGCCAGCAGCGCCATGCCCAGCCCCAGCGCGTCCGTCGCCATGTGCGCGGCGTCCGCGATCAGCGCGAGGGAGTCCGCGAGCACCCCGCCGACGATCTCGACGACCATGACGGCGAGCGTGATCGACAGGGCGACGCGCAGTCTGCCCCGGTACGCCGCCGCGGCCGTCGCGGTGGCCGGCACGTGGGTGTGCGTATGGCCGTGGTCGTGCCCAGCCCCCATGGAAGCAGCCCTTCTGTGGTCCGTCGTGGGCCGTCGCGTTCTGCCCCGCGATCACAGTGAACTACGGGTGGGGGGTATCCGGCAACGCGGCACTGAACACCGTTGTCATGTGCCCTGACCTGCGAAAACGAATCGCAGGTCAGCGCGTCCCCGCCTGCTGCTCGCCGTGGATGCGGCCGTCGGCCCCGGCACGGCGGGAGGCCGCCCGGGGCCGCGAAGCGCTCCGCGGCCTTGTCGCGACCCCGGTCGCGGCACCCGTGGGGGACGCGTTCCGTACCCCTGGTGCCCGGAAGTCACCGGGATATCCGTTCCGGCGGTGATGAGGCATGTCATGCCGGAAGTTCCCGTCCCGACCGGTACGGGCACACCGGGCCGGTGGACAATGTCCTGGATGTCGGCTCTCGGGGGCACGGTTTGTCGCCCGGGCCGCCGATCACCGATGATGATCTCGGCAAAGGCCGGTTCAAGCCGAGTTCAAGCCGTGCCGCCGGACCACGGCGATCGTGCCTGAACGGGCGGTGAACACGGCGTTCCCGGCATCCGATAGCCTCTGCCGACATGCCGCCCGCCTGGTGCGGCCACCGGTGAAGCCGCCGGTGCGGCCCAGGGGCGCCTCCATCGTGTACATGACCGGCGTCAACGCGCCGGACCCAGGGAGTGAGTTCGGTTGTCGACCGCCATCCTCACCGGCTCGCCGGTCCCCGGATCGTCGATCGAGGGCGATCTGCGGTCCCTCGGCTTCGACGTCCGGACCGCCTCCGACGCCGGTGACGCCGAGGCCCTCCTCGCCGCCGTCCCCGGCGACCAGCGCGTCGCCGTCGTGGACGCCCGCTTCGTGGGTCACGAGCACGCGCTGCGTCTCGGCCTCACCGACCCCCGTTTCCCGCTCGGCGCGATCCCGGGGGCGGTGACCGCGCAGCCGGCCGGCCGGCAGGCCCTGACCCGCGCGATGGCCAGGGAGAACTCGGCGAACGCCGGCACCGCCCCCGGGGGTGCTCCCGCGCTGCCGAAGTCGAGCGTGGGACACGTCGACAGCGTCGACAGCCTCGCCGACCGGGTCGTCGCCGCCCTCGACGCCGACGGCGTCGACGTGCACCGCCCCGAACTGGGCAGCCTGGTCGCGGAGGTCCCGGCCGACCCGCAGGCCCGCAACGAGGCCCGGCAGGCCGTCGCCGCCGTCGACGACGAGGCGATCCGCCTGAAGTCGGCCGTCAAGGCGCGCGACGGCTTCTTCACCACCTACTGCATCAGCCCGTACTCGCGCTATGTCGCCCGCTGGTGCGCCCGCCGCGGCCTCACCCCCAACCAGGTCACCACCGCCTCGCTGATCACCGCGCTGATCGCGGCGGCCTGCGCGGCCACCGGCACCCGGGGCGGGTTCGTCGCGGCCGGCGTGCTGCTGATCGCGTCCTTCGTGCTGGACTGCACCGACGGCCAGCTCGCCCGCTACTCCCTGCAGTACTCCACGCTCGGCGCCTGGCTCGACGCCACCTTCGACCGCGCCAAGGAGTACGCCTACTACGCGGGTCTCGCGCTCGGCGCGGCCCGCGGCGGCGACGACGTGTGGGCCCTGGCGCTGGGCGCGATGGTCCTGCAGACCTGCCGGCACGTCGTGGACTTCTCCTTCAACGAGGCCAACCACGACGCCACCGCGAACACCAGCCCCACCGCCGCCCTCTCCGACAAGCTCGACAGCGTCGGCTGGACGGTCTGGGTGCGGCGGATGATAGTCCTGCCCATCGGTGAACGATGGGCCATGATCGCCGTTCTCACCGCTGCCACCACCCCCCGCATCACCTTCTACGCGCTGCTCGTCGGCTGCGCGTTCGCGGCCACCTACACCACGGCGGGCCGGGTCCTGCGCTCGCTGACCCGCAAGGCCCGGCGGACCGACCGGGCGGCGCAGGCACTGGCGGACCTCGCCGACAGCGGCCCGCTCACCGGACTGCTGACCCGCACGCTCCCCGTGGGCATCCGCATCCCGGCCCCGCTCAGCGCGGCCGCCGGCGTCCTCCTGCTGGTCCTCGCCGCCTCGCTCGACGGGCCGGGCTTCTCGGTCCTCCTGGCCGCCGTCCTGTACGTCCTGCTCTCCGCCGACGCCCTCGTGCGCCCCCTCAAGGGCGCCCTCGACTGGCTGGTCCCGCCGCTCTTCCGGGCCGGGGAGTACTGCACCGTCCTCGTCCTCGCGGCCAAGGCCGACGTGGACGGAGCGCTTCCCGCGGCTTTCGGGCTGGTCGCCGCCGTCGCCTACCATCACTACGACACGGTGTACCGCATCCGCGGCAACGCCGGAGCGCCGCCGGCCTGGCTGGTGCGCGCCATCGGGGGGCAGGACGGGCGCACGCTGCTCGTCGTCGTGCTGGCCGTGCTGCTCACGGCCTCGCAGTTCACGGTCGCGCTCACGGCCCTCGCCGTGGTCGTCGCCCTCGTGGTGCTCCTCGAGAGCATCCGCTTCTGGGTCGCCGCCCACCGGGCAGGCGCCCCGTCCGTACACGATGAAGGAGAACCCGCATGATCGGCCTCGTGCTGGCGGCCGGCGCCGGACGGCGTCTGCGCCCCTACACCGACAGCCTGCCCAAGGCGCTGGTGCCGGTGGGGCCCGCGGGCATAGAGGGCGAGCCCACGGTCCTGGACCTGACGCTCGGCAACTTCGCCGAGATCGGTCTGACCGAGGTCGCGGTCATCGTCGGCTACCGCAAGGAGGCCGTGTACGAGCGCAAGGCGGCGCTGGAGGCGAAGTACGGCCTCAAGCTCACCCTCATCGACAACGACAAGGCCGAGGAGTGGAACAACGCCTACTCCCTGTGGTGCGGCCGTGACGCCCTCAAGGACGGCGTCATCCTCGCCAACGGCGACACCGTCCACCCGGTGTCCGTCGAGCACACGCTGCTCGCCGCCCGCGGCGAGGGCAGGCAGATCATCCTCGCGCTCGACACGGTGAAGTCCCTCGCCGACGAGGAGATGAAGGTCGTCGTCGACCCCGACCTGGGCGTTCAGCGGATCACCAAGCTGATGGACCCGGCCGACGCCACCGGCGAGTACATCGGCGTCACCCTCATCGAGGGCGACGCGGCCCCCGCCCTGGCCGAGGCGCTCAAGACCGTGTGGGAGAGCGACCCGCAGCAGTTCTACGAGCACGGCTACCAGGAGCTCGTCGACGGCGGCTTCCGCATCGACGTGGCCCCGATCGGCGATGTCGCGTGGGTCGAGATCGACAACCACGACGATCTCGCCCGTGGACGGGAGATCGCGTGCCAGTACTGACCCGGCTGATCCCCTCACCGGTCGTCGTGGACATCCGCCCGGGTGCCCTCGACGACCTGGTCGGGGTTCTCGCCGACGAGCGCATCTCGCACTCGGGCAAGCTCGCGATCGCCGTCAGCGGCGGCTCGGGCGCCCGGCTGCGCGAGCGCCTCACCCCCGCCCTGCCCGGCGCCACCTGGTACGAGGTCGGCGGCGGAACCCTCGACGACGCCGTCCAGCTGGCCACCGACATAAAGGCCGGCCACTTCGACGCGGTCGTCGGCCTGGGCGGCGGCAAGATCATCGACTGTGCCAAGTTCGCCGCCGCCCGCGTGGGCCTCCCGCTGGTCGCCGTGCCGACGAACCTCGCGCACGACGGTCTGTGCTCGCCGGTCGCCACCCTCGACAACGACGCGGGGCGCGGCTCCTACGGTGTGCCGAACCCGATCGCCGTCGTGATCGACCTGGACGTCATCCGCGAGGCCCCGGTCCGCTATGTGCGGGCCGGCATCGGTGACGCCGTCTCCAACATCTCCGCCATCGCGGACTGGGAGCTCGCCAACCGGATCAAGGGCGAGAAGATCGACGGCCTGGCCGCCGCGATCGCCCGCCAGGCGGGCGAGGCGGTGCTGCGCCACCCGGGCGGCATCGGGGACACCGGCTTCCTCCAGGTACTGGCCGAGGCGCTGGTGCTCAGCGGCGTCGCGATGTCGGTGTCGGGCGACTCCCGCCCGTCCTCCGGCGCCTGCCACGAGATCAACCACGCCTTCGACCTGCTCTTCCCCAAGCGGGCGGCCGCCCACGGCGAGCAGTGCGGACTCGGCGCGACCTTCGCGATGTTCCTGCGCGGAGCGCACGAGGAGTCGGCCTACATGGCCCAGGTGCTGCGCCGCCACGGCCTTCCGGTCCTGCCGCAGGAGATCGGCTTCACGGTGGACGAGTTCGTCCGTGCCGTGGAGTTCGCTCCCGAGACCCGGCCGGGCCGCTACACGATCCTCGAACACCTCGACCTCAAGACCGAACAGATCAAGGACATCTACGCCGACTATGTCAAGGCCATCGGTAGCTGAACTCAGACCGGTCGTCCACCCTCCGGGGGTGAAGGACCGGCGCAGCGGTGAGCACTGGATGGGGCGCCTCTACATGCGTGAGGTGTCCCTGCGGGTCGACCGCTACCTGGTCAACACCAGGGTCACGCCCAACCAGCTCACGTACCTGATGACCGTCTTCGGGGTGCTCGCCGCCCCGGCCCTGCTGGTGCCGGGGATCACGGGCGCCGTGCTCGGCGTGGTGTGCGTCCAGATGTATCTGCTGCTGGACTGCGTGGACGGCGAGATCGCCCGCTGGAAGAAGCAGTACTCGCTGGGCGGGGTCTATCTGGACCGGGTCGGCGCGTATCTCACCGACGCCGCCGTCCTGGTCGGCTTCGGCCTGCGCGCCGCCGACCCGTGGGGCACCGGACGCATCGACTGGCTCTGGGCCTTCCTCGGCACGCTGGCCGCGCTCGGCGCGATCCTGATCAAGGCGGAGACCGACCTCGTCGGCGTCGCCCGGCACCAGGGCGGTCTGCCTCCGGTGAAGGAGTCGGCGTCCGAACCGCGCTCCTCCGGGATGGCGCTGGCCCGCCGGGCCGCCTCGGCGCTCCAGTTCCACCGGCTGATCCTCGGTATCGAGGCGTCCCTGCTGATCCTGGTGCTGGCGGTCGTCGACCAGCTGCGCGGCGACCTGTTCTTCACCCGGCTCGGCGTGGCCGTGCTGGCCGGCATCGCGCTGCTCCAGACCCTGCTGCACCTGGTGTCCATCCTCGCGTCGAGCAGGCTGAAGTGAGCGCGCCCGGGAAGGTCGGCGCGGTCGTCATCACCATGGGCAACCGCCCCGACGAGCTGAGAGCGCTGCTGGACTCGATCGCCAAGCAGGACGGCGACCGGGTCGAGGTGGTCGTGGTCGGCAACGGCTCGCCCGTCCCGGACGTCCCCGAGGGCGTCAGGACGATCGAGCTGCCCGAGAACCTCGGTATCCCCGGCGGCCGCAACGTCGGCATCGAGGCCTTCGGGCCCAGCGGCCGGGACGTCGACGTCCTGCTGTTCCTGGACGACGACGGTCTCCTGGCCCACCACGACACGGCCGAGCTGTGCCGCCGGGCCTTCGCCGACGATCCGAGGCTGGGCATCGTCAGCTTCCGCATCGCCGACCCGGACACCGGTGTCACCCAGCGCCGCCACGTACCCCGGCTGCGCGCCGCGGACCCGATGCGCTCCTCCCGGGTCACCACCTTCCTCGGGGGCGCCAACGCCGTGCGCACGAAGGTCTTCGCGGAGGTGGGCGGACTCCCGGACGAGTTCTTCTACGCCCACGAGGAGACCGACCTGGCATGGCGGGCCCTCGACGCGGGCTGGATGATCGACTACCGGTCCGACATGGTGCTGTACCACCCGACGACCGCGCCCTCGCGGCACGCGGTGTACCACCGCATGGTCGCCCGCAACCGGGTCTGGCTGGCCCGGCGCAACCTTCCCGCCCCGCTGGTCCCCGTCTATCTCGGGGTGTGGCTGCTGCTCACCCTGGTGCGCCGTCCCTCGGGGTCCGCGCTGAAGGCCTGGTTCGGCGGTTTCCGGGAAGGCTGGAGCACTCCGTGCGGACCTCGTAGACCCATGAAGTGGCGTACGGTGTGGCGGCTGACCCGACTGGGCCGGCCCCCGGTGATCTGACAAGCTCGTCCCTGAGGGCACCCCGGGCCGTACCGCGGGCCCCCCGGCTCATGCCGGCCTCGTCAAGGCTGCGCATCCCGAAGACGAAAGTTTCCTACCTGTGAGTGAGACAACGCATGACGTCGGAGTCGTGGTGACTGCGCCTCCGTCGCCCGACGAGGGCCTCACGGCGGCACAGCTGGCCGCCAAGTACGGGCTGGCCGTGAGCGGCGCCCGGCCTCCGCTGCGGGAGTACGTCCGGCAGCTCTGGGGGCGCCGGCACTTCATCATGGCGTTCTCCCGGGCGAAACTGGCCTCCCAGTACAGCCAGGCCAAGCTCGGCCAGCTGTGGCAGGTGGCCACACCGCTGCTGAACGCGGCCGTGTACTTCATGATCTTCGGCCTGCTCCTCAACGCCGGCCGCGGCATGACGAAGGAGGTGTACATCCCCTTCCTCGTCACGGGCGTCTTCGTGTTCATGTTCACGCAGAGCTCGGTGATGACCGGCGTCCGGGCGATCTCGGGCAATCTCGGCCTGGTCCGCGCCCTGCATTTCCCGCGTGCCTCGCTGCCCATCTCGTTCGCCCTCCAGCAACTCCAGCAGCTGCTGTACTCGATGCTCGTGCTGTTCATCGTGGTGATCGGCTTCGGCAGCTACCCGGACGCCTCCTGGGCGCTGATCGTCCCGATCCTCGCCCTCCAGTTCTGCTTCAACTCCGGTCTGGCGCTGATCTTCGCCCGGGCGGGCGCGAAGACCCCGGACCTGGCGCAGCTGATGCCGTTCGTGATGCGGACGTGGATGTACGCGTCCGGCGTGATGTTCTCCATCCCCGTCTTCCTCGCGGACAAGCCGCAGTGGGTGGCCAACATCCTGCAGTGGAACCCGGCCGCCATCTACATGGACCTGATGCGCTTCGCGCTCATCGAGGAGTACAGCGCCGAGAACCTCCCCGCGCACGTCTGGGCGGTCGCGGGCGGCTGGGCCGTCCTCGTCGCCCTCGGCGGCTTCGTGTACTTCTGGCAGGCGGAGGAGAGGTACGGCCGTGGTTGAGCCGCTCGCGGGACAGCGGATCCCGACCGTCATCGCCGACGACGTCCACATCGTCTACCGCGTCAACGGCGCCAAGTCCGGCCGGGGCAGCGCCACCGCGGCGCTCAGCCGCATCGTCAAGCGCGGTTCCGACGAGTCGGCACGCGGGGTGCGCAAGGTGCACGCCGTGCGCGGCGTCTCCTTCGTCGCCCACCGCGGCGAGGCCATCGGCCTGATCGGCTCCAACGGCTCCGGCAAGTCCACGCTGCTGCGCGCCATCGCCGGTCTGCTGCCGCCGGAGAGCGGCAAGGTCTACACCGACGGCCAGCCCTCGCTGCTCGGCGTCAACGCGGCCCTGATGAACGACCTCACCGGCGAGCGCAACGTCACCCTCGGCGGGCTCGCCATGGGCATGTCCCGCGAGCAGATCAAGGAGCGCTACCAGGAGATCGTCGACTTCTCCGGCATCAACGAGAAGGGCGACTTCATCACCCTGCCGATGCGCACCTACTCCTCCGGCATGCAGGCCCGACTGCGCTTCTCCATCGCGGCCGCCAAGGACCACGACGTCCTGATGATCGACGAGGCCCTGGCCACCGGCGACGCCAAGTTCCGCAGGCGCTCCGAGGCCCGGGTGCGGGAGCTGCGCGAGCACGCCGGCACGGTGTTCCTGGTCAGCCACAGCAACCAGTCCATCCGCGACACCTGTGACCGGGTCCTGTGGCTGGAACGCGGCGAACTGCGGCTGGACGGCCCGACCGAAGAGGTTCTCAAGGAGTACGAGAAGTTCTCGGGCAAGTAGGGCGATTCGGCCAGGGCCCCGCCGGAACTGTCCGGCGGGGCCCTGCGTCTGCAAAGGAAACGTCAACTCCGCGTCAGCCAAGGAATCTTGACGCCAATCGGTGTGTTGTTGTGATGTCCCGGACACCCCCGCGAACCGTGTCGCGTTGTACAACGTAAGCTGGACCGGCCCCCGAATCGCGCCAAGTGGGGCGAAAACGTGCAGTGCCACCGTCGGGGACGCTGCGCGGGCGGCTCGGCGGCGTGTCCGAAATAGTGTGTATTAGATCGGCAGTGTAGAACGGGAGATGTGACGGCGATGGCTACGGAAACTCCCCAGGTCGACGCGAGCCGTGCCGTCCCCGCTCCGGACGGCCGACGATGACGGCGCCCGCCGCGCCGCGCATCGGCGACCCGGAGCGCGGCACGCTCGACAAGGCCGCGGACGAGAACTTCCCGGTGGCCCCCTTCTTCCTGCCCAGGGCCTGGCGCGACGACCTGATGGCCGTGTACGGCTTCGCCCGGCTCGTCGACGACATCGGCGACGGCGACCTCGCCCCCGGCGGCGCCGACGCCCGGCTGCTCGGCGTGTCGGCCACCGCCGCCGAGGACCGCCTCGCCCTGCTGGACGCCTTCGAGGCCGATCTGCGCCGGGTCTTCGACGGCACCCCGCGGCACCCCCTGCTGCGTCGCCTCCAGCCCACTGTCCGCCGTCGCTCGCTCGGCCCCGAGCCCTTTCTCGGCCTGATCGCCGCCAACCGGCAGGACCAGCTCGTCACGCGCTACGAGACCTACGACGACCTCCTCGCGTACTGCGAGCTGTCCGCCAATCCCGTGGGCCGGCTGGTCCTCGCCGTCACCGGCGCCGCCACCCCCGAGCGGATCCGCCGCTCCGACGCGATCTGCACCGCGCTGCAGATCGTCGAGCATCTCCAGGACGTGTCCGAGGACCTGAGCCGCGACCGTGTCTATCTGCCCGCCGCGGACATGAAGCGCTTTCACGTCAAGGAATCGGATCTGGCCATGAACACCGCGGGCGCGTCGGTGCGCGCGCTGGTCGCGTTCGAAGCGCAACGCGCTCGCGATCTGCTGAATGAAGGCGCCCCCCTCGTGGGTAGCGTTCACGGCAGGCTGAGGCTGTTGCTCGCGGGTTTCGTGGCGGGGGGAAGCGCGGCGATCAAGGCGATCGCCGCCGCCGGATACGACGTGCTTCCCGGCCCGCCCAAGCCCGGCAGGCTCCGGCTGCTGCGCGAGGTGGGCGTGACCCTGCGAGGAGAGGGGTGATCCGGGCCGTGGAGCCGTCACCACACGTGTCCGCGCCGGTACTCGCCGCCTACGGCTACTGCGAGACCGTCACCGGACAGCAGGCCCGTAACTTCGCGTACGGCATCCGGCTGCTGCCCACGCCCAAGCGCCGCGCGATGTCGGCGCTGTACGCCTTCTCGCGCCGCGTCGACGACATCGGCGACGGCGCACTGGACGGGGAGGTCAAGACCGCCAGGCTGGAGGAGACCCGGGCGCTGCTCACCCGGGTCCGCGCGGGCGAGGTCGAGGAGGACGACACCGACCCCGTCGCGGTCGCCCTCGCGCACACGGCCCGCGTCTTCCCCATCCCGCTGCGCGGCCTGGACGAGCTGATCGACGGCGTCCTGATGGACGTGCGCGGCGAGACCTATGAGACCTGGGACGACCTGAAGGTGTACTGCCGCTGCGTGGCGGGCGCCATCGGGCGGCTCTCGCTCGGGGTGTTCGGCACCGAACGGGGGGCGCGCGGCGCCGAGCGCGCGCCGGAGTACGCCGACACGCTCGGGCTCGCGCTCCAGCTCACGAACATCCTCAGAGACGTCCGCGAGGACGCCGAGGGCGGCCGCACCTATCTGCCCGCCGACGACCTCGCGAAGTTCGGCTGTTCGACCGGGTTCGACGGGCCGAAGCCGCCGGAGGGATCCGACTTCGTGGGGCTCGTGCACTTCGAGGTGCGGCGGGCCCGCGCCCTCTTCGCCGAGGGGTACCGGCTGCTTCCCCTGCTCGACCGGCGCAGCGGCGCCTGTGTCGCCGCCATGGCGGGCATCTACCGCCGTCTCCTCGACCGCATCGAGCGCGACCCCGAGGCCGTGCTGCGCGGCAGGGTCTCGCTGCCCGGACGGGAGAAGGCCTTCGTGGCCGTACGCGGGCTGTCGGGCCTGGACGCCCGGCACGTGTCGCGGCGGACCGTCAGGAGGCACCCGTGACGGACGAGACCGGTGACAAGGTGGGCCAGGGTGATTCCACCGGCGAAAAGCGGCACGCAACCCTCCGGTGCGGCGCGGCGTCCCTGACTGCGACGGCCAGCGGTGCAGAGTTCAAACACCATGGCCGGTCCGCACGGGAGGGTGCAGGATGAACGACGAGCAACTCGCGGACGCCGCGGAAGCGTCCGGCCCTTCGGGGCGTACCGCCGTCGTCGTCGGGGGAGGGCTCGCCGGGGTGACCGCCGCGCTCGCGCTCGCCGACGCGGGCGTACGCGTCACGCTGCTCGAAGGCCGGCCCCGGCTCGGCGGCCTGGCCTTCTCCTTCACGCGCGGCGAACTGACCGTGGACAACGGACAGCACGTGTACCTGCGCTGCTGCACCGCCTACCGCTGGTTCCTCGACCGCATCGAGGGCAGCGCGCTGGCGCCCTTGCAGGATCGTCTCGACGTGCCCGTCGTCGACGTGGCCGCGCCCGAGGGACGACGGCTCGGCAGGCTGCGGCGCGACGCGCTGCCCGTGCCCCTGCACCTGGGGCGCAGCCTCGCCACGTATCCGCATCTCTCGCTCGCCGAACGGGCCAGGGTGGGCCGTGCCGCGCTCGCGCTCAAGGGGCTCGACCTCGCCGATCCGCGACTGGACGCACAGGACTTCGGCAGCTGGCTGACCGCGCACGGTCAGTCGGCGCGCGCCGTCGAGGCACTCTGGGACCTGGTCGGGGTCGCCACGCTCAACGCGGTCGCCGGAGACTCCTCGCTGGGGCTCGCCGCGATGGTGTTCAAGACCGGTCTGCTGTCCGACCCGGGCGCCGCCGACATCGGCTGGGCGCATGTCCCGCTGGGCGAACTGCACGACCGGCTCGCCCGCAAGGCGCTCGACTCCGCCGGCGTGCGTACCGAGGTCCGTACACGCGTCACCTCCCTCTCTTCCGACGACAACGGGACGTGGAGCGTTCAGGTTCCCGGCGAGACGCTCCGCGCGGACACGGTCGTCCTCGCCGTACCGCAGCGCGAGGCCTACGACCTGCTCCCCGCCGGGGCGCTCGACCACGCCGAGCGGCTGCTGGAGATCGGCACCGCGCCCATCCTCAACGTGCACGTCGTCTACGACCGCAAGGTGCTCGACAAGCCCTTCTTCGCGGCGCTCGGCACGCCCGTGCAGTGGGTCTTCGACCGCACCGCCGCCTCCGGGCTGCGCGAGGGCCAGTACCTCGCCCTGTCCCAGTCCGCGGCGCACGACGAGATCGACGAACCCGTGGCCGCGCTGCGCGAGCGCTATCTGCCCGAGCTGGAACGGCTCCTGCCGCGCACGCGCGGCGCCGGGGTGCGGGACTTCTTCGTGACCCGGGAACGCACGGCGACGTTCGCCCCCACCCCCGGCGTCGGGCGCCTTCGGCCCGGCGCCCGCACCAGAACCCCCGGCCTGTACCTGGCCGGAGCGTGGACCGCCACAGGGTGGCCCGCGACCATGGAGAGTGCGGTCCGCAGCGGTGTCAGCGCGGCGGACGCCGCGCTGAGCGCCCTCGGCCGGCCCCGCCCCCGCCGCCTCTTCGAGTTCGAGGAGGCGGCCTGATGCTCGATCAGCACGGCTCGGCACACCCCCGCACCCTCTCCAGCACCGCAACAAGAGGAGAAAACGTGCCCACTGTGCCCCCGGCCACGCCGGCCGCTCGGAGGACCGCGGTGGACGTGACCGCGCTCCTGGAGCGCGGCCGCACCCTGGCCACACCGGTGCTGCGGGCGGCCGTCGACCGTCTGGCACCGCCCATGGACACGGTCGCCGCCTACCACTTCGGCTGGATCGACGCCCACGGCAACCCGACCGACGGTGACGGCGGCAAGGCCGTGCGTCCCGCCCTCGCCGTGCTCTCCGCCGAGGTCGCCGGGGCGGCCCCCGAGGTCGGAGTCCCCGGCGCGGTCGCCGTCGAGCTGGTCCACAACTTCTCGCTCCTGCACGACGACCTGATGGACGGCGACGAGCAGCGCAGGCACCGCGACACCGTCTGGAAGGTGCACGGCCCCGCCCAGGCCATCCTGGTCGGCGACGCCCTGTTCGCCCTCGCGGGCGAGATCCTCCTCGAACTCGGCACGGCCGAGGCGGCCCGGGCGACCCACCGCCTGACCGTCGCCACCCGTGCCCTCATCGACGGCCAGGCCCAGGACATCTCCTACGAGCACCGCGACCGGGTCAGCGTCGAGGAGTGCCTGGAGATGGAGGGCAACAAGACCGGTGCCCTGCTGGCCTGCGCCAGTTCCATCGGCGCCGTGCTCGGCGGCGCGGACCGGCACACCGCCGACGCCCTGGAGAAGTACGGCTACCACCTCGGCCTTGCCTTCCAGGCCGTGGACGACCTGCTCGGCATCTGGGGCGACCCGGAGTCCACCGGCAAGCAGACGTGGAGCGATCTGCGTCAGCGCAAGAAGTCCCTGCCGGTGGTCGCCGCGCTCGCGGCCGGCGGTTCCGCCTCCGAGCGGCTCGGGGAGATCCTCGCCGCCGACGCCAAGAGCAGCGACTTCGAGACCTTCTCCGAGGGGGAGTTCGCGGCCCGCGCCGCGCTGATCGAGGAGGCGGGGGGCCGTGACTGGACCGCCGGGGAGGCGCGCCGCCAGCACGCCGTGGCCCTGGACGCCCTGAACGCCGTGGACATGTCCGAGCAGGTGCGCGACCGGTTCACGGCGCTCGCCGACTTCGTCGTCGTACGAAAGAGATGATCCCTATCGGTCGAATAGCCCTCGCGTAGTCGCCGGCCGGTGTGTGAGGAGAGAGCACCGGCCGACGGCGGACCCACAGCAGACGCAAAGCCATGCACACTGCACGAAGGGGAAGCCATGACAGCGACGACCGACGGAAGCACCGGGGCTCTGCCGCCCCGCGCTGCCGCGGCCAGCGAAACCGACATCATCATCCCCGTGGCGGCCGGGGTACAAGAAGCCGCCACCCGCGCGATGCAACGCGCCACCGACTTCCTGCTCGCCGGGCAGGACGCCGAGGGCTGGTGGAAGGGCGACCTCGAGACGAACGTCACGATGGACGCCGAGGACCTGCTGCTCCGTCAGTTCCTGGGCATCCGCGACGAGGCCACGACCCGGGCCGCCGCGCTCTTCGTCCGGGGCGAGCAGCGCGAGGACGGCACCTGGGCCACCTTCTACGGCGGTCCGCCCGACCTCTCCGCCACCGTCGAGGCGTACGTCGCCCTGCGGCTGGCGGGCGACGCCCCCGAGGCGCCCCACATGCGCCGGGCCTCCGGGTGGATCCGCGAGCAGGGGGGCATCGCCTCCGCCCGGGTCTTCACCCGGATCTGGCTGGCCCTGTTCGGCTGGTGGAAGTGGGAGGACCTGCCCGAACTCCCGCCGGAGCTCCTGTTCTTCCCCAAGTGGTTCCCGCTGAGCATCTACAACTTCGGCTGCTGGGCGCGCCAGACGATCGTGCCGCTCACCGTGGTGTCGGCGAAGCGCCCGGTGCGTCCGGCGCCCTTCCCGCTCGACGAGCTGCACACCGATCCCGCCCGTCCCAACCCGGCCAGGCCCCTCGCCCCGGTGAACAGCTGGGACGGGCTGTTCCAGCGGCTCGACAAGGTCGTACGCGGCTACCGGTCGGTCGCGGTGCGCAGGCTGCGCGGCGCGGCCCTGAACGCCGCCGCCCGCTGGATCATCGAACGGCAGGAGAACGACGGCGCCTGGGGCGGCATCCAGCCGCCGGCCGTGTACTCGGTGATCGCGCTGCACCTGCTCGGCTACGACCTCCGGCACCCGGTGATGCGGGCTGGCCTCGAGTCGCTGGACCGGTACGCCGTGTGGCGCGAGGACGGCGCGCGGATGATCGAGGCCTGTCAGTCGCCGGTGTGGGACACCTGTCTGGCGACCATCGCGCTGGCCGACGCGGGACTTCCCGCCGACCATCCCCAACTGGTCAAGGCCGCCGACTGGATGCTCGGCGAACAGGTCGTCCGGCCGGGCGACTGGTCGGTGAGCAGGCCTCAACTGCCGCCGGGCGGCTGGGCGTTCGAGTTCCACAACGACAACTATCCCGACATCGACGACACCGCCGAGGTCGTCCTCGCGCTGCGCCGGGTCAAGCACCACGACCCGGAGCGGATGGACCGGGCCATCGCGCGCGGCGTGCGCTGGAACCTCGGGATGCAGTCGAAGAACGGCGGCTGGGGCGCCTTCGACGTCGACAACACCAGCCCGTTCCCCAACCGGATGCCCTTCTGCGACTTCGGAGAGGTCATCGACCCGCCGTCCGCCGACGTCACCGCGCACGTGGTCGAGATGCTGGCGGTCGAGGGGCTCTCGCACGACCCGCGTACCCGGCGGGGCATCGAGTGGCTGCTGGCCGAACAGGAGCCGGACGGCTCGTGGTTCGGGCGCTGGGGCGTCAACTACGTCTACGGCACAGGGTCGGTGGTGCCGGCCCTCACCGCGGCGGGCCTGCCCGCGCAGCACCCCGCGATCCGACGGGCCGTCTCCTGGCTGGAGCGGGTGCAGAACGACGACGGCGGCTGGGGCGAGGACCTGCGCTCCTACCAGGACGCCACCCGCTGGAGCGGCCGGGGCGCCTCCACGGCCTCCCAGACCGCCTGGGCACTGATGGCGCTGCTGGCGGCCGGGGAGAGGGACTCCAAGGCCGTCGAGCGGGGCGTCGCCTGGCTGGCGCAGACCCAGCGGGAGGACGGCTCCTGGGACGAGCCCTACTTCACCGGCACCGGCTTCCCCTGGGACTTCTCGATCAACTACCACCTCTACCGGCAGGTCTTCCCGCTGACCGCGCTCGGCCGGTACGTCCACGGAGAGCCGTTCAGCAAGCAGCCCGCCACCCACGCGGCTTCCGCCGAGGTCAAGGGGAGCTGATGAGCACACAGTCCGTCCCGTCGCCGCTGCTGATCGCCTGCGCCCTCGGCATCGAGCACCTCGCCCTGCGCATGGGCGAGCGCGGCGGAGCCGACGGGCCGGTCACCGTCCTGCGGACGGGCATGGGGCCGAAGGCCGCGGAGCGCTCCGTCACCCGCCTCCTGGCCGACCCGCTGTTCGCGGGCGCGGCCGTGCTGGCCACGGGTTTCTGTGCCGGCCTCGCCCCGGGCATGCACCCCGGAGACCTGGTCGTCGCCGAGGAGACCCGCGACCCGCGCGGCAGTGTCCCCTGTGTCGGCACCGAGCTGCTCGTCAAGGAACTCGCCCGCACCCTGCCCGGGCGGACCGTCCACACCGGTCCCCTCACCGGCTCCGACCACGTCGTTCGCGGTCATGAGCGGGCCGACCTGCTCGCGACCGGCGCGATCGCCCTCGACATGGAATCGGCGGCCACGCTGCTGAGCGCAGTGCGCGCCGAGCCGCGCCCGGTTGCGGCCGTCCGGGTGGTCGTGGACGCTCCTGAACATGAACTCGTCCGGATCGGCACGGTACGCGGTGGAATATCTGCCTTCCGCGTCCTTCGCTCGGTCCTGCCTGCTTTTTTCGAATGGCACCGTAATGTTCTGCTCCCCCGGAGGTGAGCCACATGGCCATGCCACTGCGCCAGTCCATCAAGGTCGCTACATACCTGGCCGAACAGAAGCTCCGCAAGCGGGAGAAGTTTCCGCTCATCGTCGAGCTGGAACCGCTCTTCGCCTGCAACCTCAAGTGCGAGGGCTGCGGCAAGATCCAGCACCCGGCGGGAGTGCTCAAGCAGCGCATGCCGGTCGCCCAGGCCGTGGGCGCGGTGCTGGAGTCCGGTGCGCCGATGGTGTCCATCGCGGGCGGCGAGCCCCTGATGCACCCTCAGATCGACGAGATCGTGCGGCAGTTGGTGGCCAAGAGGAAGTACGTCTTCCTCTGCACCAACGCCATGCTGCTGCGCAAGAAGCTGGACAAGTTCACGCCCTCTCCCTACTTCGCCTTCGCCGTGCACATCGACGGGCTGCGTGAGCGGCACGACGAGTCGGTGGCCAAGGAAGGCGTGTTCGACGAGGCCGTGGCGGCCATCAAGGAGGCCAAGCAGCGCGGCTTCCGGGTGACCACCAACTCGACCTTCTTCAACACCGACACCCCGCAGACCATCATCGAGGTGCTCAACTACCTCAACGACGACCTCAAGGTCGACGAGATGATGATCTCGCCCGCCTACGCCTACGAGAAGGCTCCCGACCAGGAGCACTTCCTCGGCGTGGAGCAGACCCGCGAGCTGTTCAAGAAGGCCTTCTCGGGTGGCAACCGGCGCCGCTGGCGGCTCAACCACTCACCGCTGTTCCTCGACTTCCTCGAGGGCAAGGCCGACTTCCCGTGCACGGCGTGGGCGATCCCCAACTACTCGCTGTTCGGCTGGCAGCGGCCCTGCTACCTGATGAGCGACGGGTACGTGCCGACGTACCGCGAGCTGATCGAGGAGACGGACTGGGACAAGTACGGCCGCGGCAAGGACCCGCGCTGCGCCAACTGCATGGCGCACTGCGGCTACGAGCCCACCGCCGTCCTGGCCACCATGGGCTCGCTGAAGGAGTCCCTGCGCGCCCTGCGCGAGACAGTCAACGGAAACCGGGAGTGACGACATGACCGCGGTCTCCCTGGGCGTCCCCGGGATGCCGGTCCGGCCGGTGGCGTCGCGGCGTGAGTCGCGGCGGATCCAGGTCGGGCCGGTGGCGGTCGGGGGCGGGGCCCCGGTGTCGGTGCAGTCGATGACGACGACGCGTACGTCGGACATCGGCGCCACCTTGCAGCAGATCGCGGAACTCACCGCCTCCGGCTGCCAGATCGTCCGCGTCGCCTGCCCCACGCAGGACGACGCGGACGCCCTCGCGACCATCGCCCGCAAGTCCCAGATCCCGGTGATCGCGGACATCCACTTCCAGCCGAAGTACGTGTTCGCCGCGATCGAGGCGGGCTGCGCCGCGGTCCGGGTGAACCCCGGCAACATCAAGCAGTTCGACGACAAGGTGAGGGAGATCGCCAAGGCGGCGAAGGAGCACGGCACCCCGATCCGCATCGGCGTCAACGCCGGCTCGCTGGACCGCCGCC
>NZ_LMEQ01000005.1:0-193540 GCF_001426425.1 Streptomyces sp. Root1310
GTTTCGGTGGTCATAGCGTGAGGGAAACGCCCGGTTACATTCCGAACCCGGAAGCTAAGCCTTACAGCGCCGATGGTACTGCAGGGGGGACCCTGTGGGAGAGTAGGACACCGCCGAACTCCTTTTAGAGCTCTGGCTCTTGGGCATACAGCCCGAGGGCCAGAGCTTTTTTGCGTTGGGGTAAGGTCAGGGGGCATCGTTGGCTCATTTCCTACTGGAGGCCCCCGGGTGGAGGTCCAGGAGACCCGCGTCCAGACAGACCGGGTACTCACCATCCCGAACATCCTCAGCATGGCGCGTCTGGTCGGCGTGCCCGTGTTCCTGTGGCTGATCCTCCGGCCCGAGTTCGGAGGCCCGCAGAGCGACGGCTGGGCCCTCCTCGTGCTGGCTTTCAGCGGGATCACCGACTACCTGGACGGCAAGCTCGCCCGGCGCTGGAACCAGATCAGCAGCCTCGGCCGGCTCCTCGACCCTGCTGCGGACCGGCTCTACATTCTCTCGACTCTGGTCGGTCTCACCTGGCGGGAGATTCTGCCTGTCTGGTTGACCGCTGTACTTCTGGCCCGGGAGCTGCTGCTGCTGGTGATGGTCGGCATCCTCAGGCGCCACGGCTATCCACCACCGCAGGTGAACTTCCTGGGGAAGGCGGCCACCTTCAACCTGATGTACGCCTTCCCGCTGCTTCTGCTCAGTGACGGAAGTGGCTGGCTGGCGTCACTCGCTGCCATTTTCGGATGGGCGTTCGCCGGATGGGGTACAACGCTCTATTGGTGGGCAGGAGTCCTCTACGTGGTACAGGTCCGCCGCCTGGTTCGTGCGGACGCCGTGGCCGACTGACCTCGCCGATTGGCAGCTGCGCAGTGGCTCGATGGCCCGCGGACGAAAAGTGCGGGACAATCTGGACGGGTGAAGTCGGCTAGACAGTCGTCTCTATAGGAGGACGCTTCCGACATGAAGGCCGTCGTGATGGCCGGAGGCGAAGGCACACGCCTTCGCCCTATGACCTCGAGCATGCCCAAGCCGCTCCTGCCGGTGGCCAACCGGCCGATCATGGAGCACGTTCTGAGGCTGCTCAAAAGGCATGGGCTCAACGAGACCGTCGTAACTGTTCAGTTCCTGGCGTCGCTGGTCAAGAACTACTTCGGTGACGGCGAAGAGCTCGGAATGGAGCTCAGCTATGCCAACGAGGAGAAGCCACTCGGTACCGCCGGAAGCGTCAAGAACGCAGAGGAGGCGCTGAAGGACGACGCCTTCGTCGTCATCTCCGGTGATGCCCTCACGGACTTCGACCTCACCGAGTTGATCGCCTTCCACAAGGAAAAGGGCGCACTGGTCACGGTCTGTCTGACGCGAGTGCCCAATCCGCTGGAATTCGGCATCACCATCGTCGACGAAGAGGGCAAGGTCGAGCGTTTCCTCGAGAAGCCGACCTGGGGCCAGGTCTTCTCCGACACCGTGAACACGGGCATCTACGTCATGGAGCCGGAGGTCTTCGACTACGTCGAGGCCGATGTGCCTGTCGACTGGTCCGGAGACGTCTTCCCGCAGCTGATGAAGGAGGGCAAGCCGGTCTACGGCTTCATCGCCGAGGGCTACTGGGAAGACGTGGGTACGCACGAGAGCTACGTGAAGGCCCAGGCCGACGTACTCGAAGGCAAGGTCGACGTCGAGATCGACGGATTCGAGATCTCGCCGGGTGTGTGGGTGGCCGAAGGCGCCGAGGTGCATCCCGATGCCGTTCTTCGCGGACCCCTCTACATCGGGGACTACGCGAAGGTCGAGGCCGGGGCCGAAATCCGCGAGCACTCCGTCATCGGCTCCAACGTCGTCGTGAAGAGCGGGGCCTTCCTGCACAAGGCCGTCGTGCACGACAACGTGTACGTCGGTGAGCACAGCAATCTCCGTGGCTGTGTCGTCGGGAAGAACACCGACATCATGCGGGCGGCCCGGATCGAGGACGGCGCCGTCATCGGTGACGAATGCCTGATCGGTGAAGAATCGATCGTGCAGGGCAATGTGCGGGTCTATCCGTTCAAGACCATCGAAGCCGGCGCCTTCGTCAATACGTCGGTGATCTGGGAGTCCCGCGGACAGGCCCACCTGTTCGGAGCCCGTGGTGTGTCCGGAATCCTGAACGTCGAGATCACGCCCGAACTGGCCGTGCGTCTCGCGGGGGCCTACGCCACGACGCTCAAGAAGGGGTCCACGGTCACCACGGCGCGGGACCACTCGCGTGGTGCGCGTGCGCTGAAGCGGGCGGTCATCTCCGCGCTTCAGGCCAGCGCCATCGACGTACGGGACCTGGAGAACGTTCCGCTGCCCGTGGCGCGCCAGCAGACGGCACGGGGGAGTGCCGGCGGGATCATGATCCGCACCTCGCCCGGGGTGCCGGACTCCGTCGACATCATGTTCTTCGACGGCCAGGGCGCGGACCTGTCACAGGGCAGTCAGCGCAAGCTGGACCGGGTGTTCGCCCGCCAGGAGTACCGGCGCGCGTTCCCGGGCGAGATCGGCGACCTGCACTTCCCGGCCAGCGTGTTCGACTCGTACACCGGGTCGCTGCTGCGGAACGTGGACACGACAGGGATTGCCGAGTCCGGGCTCAAGGTCGTGGTGGACGCCTCGAACGGCAGCGCCGGGCTGGTGTTGCCGAGTCTCCTGGGGAAGCTCGGGGTGGACTCGCTGACCGTCAACCCTGGTCTGAACGAGGCCAGGCCCACGGAGACGGGCGACCAGCGGCGCTCCGGGCTCGTCCGGCTCGGGGAGATCGTGGCCTCGTCGCGGGCCGCGTTCGGCGTGCGGTTCGACCCGGTGGGTGAGCGGCTCTCGCTCGTCGACGAGAAGGGCCGGATCATCGAGGACGACCGGGCGCTCCTGGTGCTGCTCGACCTGGTGGCCGCGGAGCGGCGCAGCGGGCGGGTCGCCCTGCCGGTGACCACGACGAGGATCGCCGAGCAGGTGGCGGCGTACCACGGGACGCAGGTCGAGTGGACGACGACCTCGCCGGACGACCTCACCCGGGTCGGGCGGGACGAGACGGCCATCTTCGGCGGTGACGGCAAGGGCGGCTTCATCGTCCCGGAGTTCAGCAGCGTCTTCGACGGTACGGCGGCCTTCGTGCGGCTGATCGGGCTGGTGGCGCGCACGCAGCTCACCCTCAGCCAGATCGACGCGAGGATTCCGCGGGCGCACGTCCTCAAGCGGGATCTGGCGACCCCGTGGGCGGTCAAGGGCCTGGTGATGCGGCGGGTCGTGGAGGTGGCCGGAGACCGCTTCGTGGACACCACCGACGGTGTCCGGGTGGTGGAGACGGACGGGCGCTGGGTGATGGTCCTGCCGGACCCGGCCGAGGCCGTCACCCATCTGTGGGCGGAGGGGCCGGACGACGCGTCGGCGCAGGCCCTGCTCGACGAGTGGTCGGCGGTCGTGGACAGCGCCGGACGCTGATCCAGGGGCACGCGCGCGTGCCGGACAAGTGTCCCCAAGGGGGCCTGTCCGGCACGCCGGTGGGGCCATTCGGAGGTACCGGGCACGACGTGCGACGATGTGCGGCATGCCGCAGCAGCCCCCCGTTCGGAGCACACCCGCGCGTGTGTCGCGCCCGGACGCGTCCATGTCGCTGCTCACCAACGTCATGGACCACAGCCTCGACGACGGTTACGCCGAGGCCGCCGCCCGTAAGCAGGCCGAGGGCGCCGGTGGTCTGCCCAGGACGGTCCGGGCGAAGCTGGGCCTCGCGGTGGGCCTGGTGCTCGCGGCCCTCGTGGTCACCGTCGGTGCGGCGCAGGCGCGGGTCGCGGCGCCGGTGGTCGCGAAGGAGCGCGAGGAGCTCATCGACCGGATCGATCGTGAGACCGATGCGGCCGACGAGCTCGAAAGCACCGTCGACAAGCTGCGTGACGACGTGAGCGGCCGGCAGCAGGAGGCGCTCAAGCAGAGCGGCGGCAGTGACCAGGCGGACCTGGTGGCCATCCTGTCGGGCGCCGTCGAGGTGCACGGGCCGGGCGTCAAGCTGGTCGTGGACGACGCCAAGGAAGCCAGCACGGGCGGTGACGGCAACCCGCGTGAGACCACCGGCTTCTCCGACACCGGGCGGGTCCGGGACCGGGACATGCAACGCGTGGTCAACGGACTGTGGGAGTCGGGTGCCGAGGCCGTCTCCATCAACGGACAACGGCTGACGGCGCTCTCGGCGATCAGGGCCGCGGGTGAAGCGATACTGGTCGACAACAAACCGCTGGTCCCGCCGTACACGGTGCTGGCGGTGGGGGACGGGAAGAACCTCAGCACCAGGTTCCAGAACAGCGCCGACGGGCTGTATCTGGACGCCTTGCAGGAGAACTACGGCATCCGGACGGCCATCTCCGTGGCGGACGACGTCCGGCTGCCCGCCGCACCGAGTGTGATCGTACGAACAGCGCAGCCGAGAACTGAGAAGGGCACATCGTGATCGCCGTACTGGGCCTCGTCGTGGGAGTCGTGGCCGGCCTGTTGGTCCAGCCCGAGGTTCCGGCGGCCGTCGTGCCTTATCTGCCGATCGCCGTGGTGGCGGCGCTGGACGCCGTGTTCGGCGGGCTCCGGGCCATGCTCGACGGCATCTTCGACGACAAGGTGTTCGTCGTGTCCTTCCTGTCGAACGTGGTCGTGGCCGCGTTGATCGTGTTCCTGGGTGACGAGTTGGGCGTCGGATCGCAGCTGTCCACCGGGGTCGTGGTCGTCCTCGGTATCCGGATCTTCTCCAACGCCGCGGCCATCCGTCGGCACGTCTTCCGGGCGTGAGGCCGATGAGCGACCAGGACGAGACCCCCGAGTACAGGCTCCGCAAGGAGCTGCCCGACGAGGTCCCGGTGACTCCGTCCGCGGACGGAGTCACCGAGGAGCCGGCCGAGCCGGTGCTGACCGGTCGGCAGCGGCTGGTGCAGGGCCTGTGGCCGCCGCGGGTGTCCAGGGCCCAACTCATCGTCGCCCTCCTGCTGTTCGGTCTGGGCTTCGGCCTGGCCGTGCAGGTCGCCTCCAACAGCGACAGCGGAAACGCGCTGCGTGGCGCGCGTCAGGAAGATCTCGTCCGCATCCTCGATGAACTCGATGACCGCAGTCAGCGTCTTGAGGACGAGAAGCAAGGTCTCGAGAAGCAGCAGCAGGAGCTGGAGAACAGCTCCGACCAGGCCGAGGAGGCCCGGAAGCAGACGGTCGAGAAGGAGAAGCAACTCGGCATTCTGGCGGGCACGGTCGCTGCGCAGGGGCCGGGCATCACGATGACCATCGAGGACACGAAGGGGACGGTCGAGGCGGACATGTTGCTCGACGCCATCCAGGAGCTGCGCGCGGCCGGGGCCGAGGCGATCCAGGTGAACGGAGTGCGGGTCGTCGCCGGCACCTTTCTGACGGATTCGGGCAAGAGCGTGAGCGTCGACGGGAACAAGATCAACACGCCCTTTCGTTTCAAGGTCATCGGCAACCCGCAGGACCTCGAGCCGGCGCTGAACATCCCTGGAGGAGTGGTGCAGACTCTCGAGAAGGAGCAGGCCACCGTGACTGTCGAGCGGTCGGACAAGATCGTCGTGGACGCCTTGCGAGCAGCGAAGCAGCCTGACTACGCTCGGTCGTCCGGCCAGTGAACCGGGGGTGCATGGGGGCAGTCCGGCAGGGGCATGAGGTTGCGGGGGGTCGACGCACCGATCGGGTGGTGCGTGGTGGAAACTGTCTGGTGGACACGGACGTTGTGAAGGTGTCCGGGTCGACCGGTGTATTCAGTCAGGGTTCGTCCTGCCCCACGGGCGGGTCTGTTTCGGTCAAGGGGAATCGCCCGTGAAGTTGTTTGCGAAGTTGTTCGGCAAGAGCGCGCGAGAGGGTAGCGACAACGCGACCGCTCGCCATCGCGCACAGCCTGACGCGGAGGGCCAGCGGCCGCTGTTCAGGGACCAGGTGGCTGGTCAGGGCGGCGATGTTTCCGGCGGCCAGGGCGCGGCGTCTGTTGACCCTGCACAGTCCGGCGGCATAGGTTTCGGCCAACCGTCAACCTCAAGTACGGGTGGAGGGTTTTCCCCTATGTCGGCCCTGGTGTGTACGAGGTGCGGTAACCGCAACGCGGAGAACAGCCGCTTCTGCTCCAACTGCGGTGCGCCGCTGCGGCCCGGGCTGACGCCCGAGCGTCCGTCGGAGACGACCTCCACCATCTCCATCTCCGGTCTCGAGGCCTACGACGCCGAGGTCACCGGTCAGACGCAGCTGCCCGCGCTCTCGCCCGAGGCGCAGGCCGCGGTCGACGCGCTGCCGCTGGGTTCCGCCCTGCTGGTCGTGCGGCGCGGCCCGAACTCGGGCAGCCGTTTCCTTCTGGACGGCGACCTGACGACGGCCGGTCGTCACCCGCAGAGCGACATCTTCCTGGACGACGTGACGGTCTCGCGTCGTCACGTGGAGTTCCGGCGCAACCCGGACGGCACGTTCAAGGTGGCGGACGTCGGCAGTCTGAACGGCACGTACGTCAACCGGGAGCGGATCGACGAGGTCCCTCTGTCGAACGGTGACGAGGTGCAGATCGGCAAGTACCGGCTGGTCTTCTACGCGAGCCAGCGGGGCTACTGACCGGCCCCCGGGCACCGTCCGGGGGGACTCCCCAGGGAAGGTCCATGCTTCAAACACCGAGGGGCGGTGCCGGGCACGGCACCGCCGCCGCGGACGGTGGTTCGATGAGCATCGGCACCGTGCTGAACGCGCTGCGCGACGAGTTTCCCGAAGTCACCATCTCCAAGATCCGTTTTCTGGAGTCGGAAGGGCTGATCGAGCCGCAACGGACTCCTTCGGGGTACCGCAAGTTCAGTGTGCAGGACGTCGAGCGCCTCGGCCACGTCCTGAGGATGCAGCGGGACCACTACCTGCCGCTCAAGGTCATCCGCGAGCACCTGGACGCCGTGGAGCGCGGTGAGGCAGCGCCGCTGCCGACCGTGGGCCGGCAGCGGGACGGCGAGGTCGTGCCGGAGGCTTCGGAAGGGCCCACCGTCGCCAGGATCGGCCGGTCCGAGCTGCTGGCGACCGCGGGGATCGGCGAGCCGGAGCTCGCCGAGTGGGAGTCGTACGGTCTTGTCGCGCCGCTGGAGGACGGGGTCTACGACGCCGAGGCGGCCACGGTGGCGGCGCTCGTCGCCGAGCTGGGCAGATTCGGGATCGAACCCCGGCATCTGCGGGTGATGAAGGCCGCGGCCGATCGTGAGGCCGGGCTCGTGGACCAGGTGGTGGCCCCGCTCAAGCGCCACCGAAATCCGCAGACCAGGGCCCACGCGCAGGCTCGTACGAAGGAAATCGCGGGGCTCACGGTGCGGCTGCACGCGGCGCTGGTGCAGACGGCACTCGGGGTCCGACTGCCCTGAGCGGGGGGTTCGCCCTGGGCGGATCGGTCACCCGTTCCCGGCCCGACTACCCAAACGTCCCGAGCACGGCCTAGGGTTGCTGTGTGAACGAGCTCGATGTCGTAGGTGTCCGGGTCGAGATGCCCTCCAACCAACCGATCGTGCTGCTGCGTGAAGTGGGAGGCGACCGTTACCTTCCCATCTGGATCGGACCGGGTGAGGCGACGGCGATCGCCTTCGCCCAGCAGGGCATGGCTCCCGCGCGACCGCTGACCCACGACCTGTTCAAGGACGTGCTGGAGGCCGTCGGCCAGGAGCTCACCGAGGTGCGCATCACGGACCTGCGGGAGGGCGTCTTCTACGCGGAGCTGGTGTTCGCCAGCGGGGTCGAGGTGAGCGCGCGTCCCTCGGACGCCATAGCGCTGGCGTTGCGCACGGGGACTCCGATCTACGGCAGTGACACGGTCCTCGATGACGCGGGGATCGCCATCCCGGACGAGCAGGAGGACGAGGTGGAGAAGTTCCGCGAGTTCCTCGACCAGATCTCGCCCGAGGACTTCGGCACCAGCAACCAGTAGCCGGCACATGCGCGGAACGCGGGCGTCCTGCACCTGGACGCCCGCCCCGTTTTCGGCAATTGCCAACGGCGAGTGAGAGCGTCCTACGGCTACTTCTCAGCGCATTCGGCTAGCCTTTCCCCGCGACGGGGTGCGGGAAACCACTCTCAGGGTGATTATCACTCGGCGTGCCGAGTGTGGCGATCGTTGACGCACCCCTGGTGACTGCCTACCGTCGACAAGGCAGGTCAAGGACGGAGGTCGGCGTGAGAAGCAGCGGCGACGGTACGGCTGGGGGTGCCCCCGGACTCGGTGTCGGGGGGAGCGGTCCGTACCCTTCCCCGGGCTCTCCAGCACGCGCGAACAGGGGGTACCCCCAGCAGAGCAGCGCGGCCGACCACGCTCCGCAGCGACCGGCGGCCGTGCCGAGCAGCGGAGGGGCGACGTCCATGGCGTCCGAGCAGATCGGCTACCGCGGTCCGACGGCCTGTGCGGCCGCCGGCATCACGTATCGCCAACTGGACTACTGGGCCCGCACCGGGCTGGTGGAGCCGAGCGTGCGGCCCGCCCACGGGTCGGGAACGCAGCGTCTGTACAGCTTTCGGGACGTCGTCGTCCTGAAGATCGTCAAGCGGTTCCTCGACACCGGGGTGTCGCTCCAGAACATCCGCACCGCCGTGCAGCATCTGCGGGAGCGCGGGTTCAGCGACCTGGAGCGCATGACGCTGATGAGCGACGGCGCCACCGTGTACGAGTGCACCTCGCCGGACGAGGTCCACGCGCTGCTCCAGGGCGGTCAGGGCATCTTCGGGATCGCCGTGGGCGTGGTGTGGCGGGACGTCGAGAGCGCGCTGTCGCAGTTGCACGGAGAGCGGGTCGACACCGGTGAGACGCTCGTCGGGCACAATCCGGCGGACGAACTGGCCCGTCGGCGCAACCGGGCGGTCTGAGACCCGTCCCGGGGCGCGAGGGGCGGCTGAACGACGTCATTGTCAGTGGCGTGGTGCAGCATCGGTCATGTGAGAAACGCGCCCACGATCCTGCATCTCGACATGGATGCCTTCTTCGCCCAGGCGGAGCAGGCGTCCAAGCCGAGCCTGCGCGGGAAGGCCGTGGTCGTGGGTGGCCTCGGGCCCCGTGGAGTGGTGGCGACCGCCTCCTACGAGGCGCGGGTCTTCGGAGTGCACTCGGCGATGCCCATGGCCCAGGCGCGCCGGCGGGCTCCGAACGCCGCGTACCTGGTTCCGCGCTTCGCGTTCTACCGGTCGATCAGCGAGCAGGTCATGGGGCTGCTGCGGGCGCTGTCGCCGCTGGTGGAGCCGCTGAGTCTGGACGAGGCCTTCGTGGACCTGGACGCCGGGGGAGCGGCCTGGGACAGCGAGTCGGCGCGGCTGGCGGGGATCAGGCTGCGCGCCGACATACGGGCCGTCACCGGGCTCACGGGCTCGGTGGGCCTGGCCTCCTGCAAGATGCTGGCGAAGATCGCCTCGGAGCAGGCGAAACCCGACGGGCTGGTGCTCATCGAGCCGGGGACCGAGCGGGCCCTGCTCGGCCCGCTGTCGGTGCGGACCCTGCCGGGGGTCGGCCCGGCGACGGGGGACCATCTGCGCCGGGCCGGGATCACCACGATCGACGAGATCGCCGAGGCGGGTGAGGACGAGCTGGTGCGGCTGCTGGGCAAGGCGCACGGGCACGCGCTCTACGCCATGGCGCTGGCCCGCGACGACCGGCCCGTGGTGGCGGAGCGGGAGGCCAAGTCGGTGTCGGTCGAGGACACGTACGACGTGGACATCCACGACCGGGTGCGGGTGGAGCTGGAGGTGCAGCGGCTCGCGGACCGGTGTGTGCGCAGGCTGCGGGGGGCCGGCCTGTCGGGGCGGACCATCGTGCTGAAGGTGCGGCGGTACGACTTCTCCACGCTCACCCGGTCCGAGACGCTGCGCGGGCCCACCGACGATCCGGGGGTGGTCCGGGAGGCGGCGGCCCGGTTGCTCGACTCGGTGGACACGACGGGCGGGGTGCGGCTGCTCGGGGTGGGCGTCAGCGGACTGGCGGACTTCACACAGGAGGATCTGTTCGCGCAGGCCGCCGAGGACCGGGTGGACGGACCGGACGAGGAACTCGCGGAGGAGCCCGTCGGCGAGGTGCCGGTGCCGGTCGAGCGCCAGTGGCGCCCAGGACACGATGTGCGGCACACCGAGCTCGGACACGGGTGGGTGCAGGGCAGCGGGTTGGGCCGGGTCACCGTGCGGTTCGAGACGCCCGAGTCGGAGCCGGGACGGGTGCGCACCTTCAGGACCGACGATCCGGGGCTGGAGCCGGCGGATCCGTTGCCGCTGGTGCGGCGAAGACCCGAAGAGGACGGCGGGGCGGCGGCAGGAGCACCGCATCCGGGAATGAGGCCGTCGGGGGTGGAGTCCGGGAACTCCGCGTGAGGCGGATCAGTTACACAGAGTGAAGCGGTTCGAAGTGTGAAGTGTGGGGTGTGTCGGAGCGGTGGCGGTGTCCCGAGGGGGGACACCGGTGACGGATGGGGAGCTGCATGAAGCTGCACGGAGGCCGGTTCGCGGACCCGGCCGGGGTGTCGCCGGAGCGCGCGGCGGAGATGCGCCGGGTGGTGGACCGGGTCACCCGGTGGGCGGGGAACCGGAGCGACGTGGTGGGGCTGCTGCTCGTCGGTTCCTTCGCGCGCGAGGCCGCGCGTCCCGAGTCGGACGTGGATCTTGTCGTGTTGTCGACGGCGCCTGCCCGGTACGCGCAGGACGACGGGTGGGGGCGTGAGCTGGCTCTGGGGGAGGTGGTCCGGGTCCGGGAACGGGGGCCCGTCACCGAATGGCGGTATGTGACCGACTCCGGTCTGGAGGTCGAGGTGGGCATCGGTTCCGCCCGCTGGGCGCGGACCGATCCGGTCGACGCCGGCACCCGAAGAGTCGTCACGGACGGGGCCCGGCCGCTGTACGACCCTGCCGGGATTCTCGGGGCGCTGCTTCAGGCCTGCGGCTGAGGGGGGCTGAGAGGCTGAGGGGCTCTAGCTGTCGTCCGTGCCCGCCAGGCGGCCGAAGTCGCGGTCGGGCAGCGGGGGAGCGGCACCCACGTCGAGGCCGTAGTGGTGGTAGAGCTGGAGCTCCTGTTCGGGGGAGAGGTGCCGACCCACGCCGAAGTCCGGAGCGTCCTTGATCAGGGCCCGTTCGAAGGGGATGTGCAGGGTGCCCTCGACCAGTCGGCTGGGCTCCAGGGGGACGAAGGCGTCGCGGGAGAACAGACCGGTGCGTATGGCCGCCCACTCGGGCACCCCGGTGGCGTCGTCGAGGTAGACCTCGTCGACCGTGCCGATCTTGGTGCCGTTGCGGTCGAACGCCTTGCGGCCGATCAGGTTGCGCGGATCGATGTCGGTCTGCACGGGCCCTCCACTTGGTCGCAACTCATCCGTAAGCACTACAAAAGAGCACATCGGGACGGGCGGCCACTCGAGCGAGTCTCTGGAACCCCGCTGGTAGTCTGACAATGGCTGCTGACACCGCGCGGGAGAGTCCTCCGGACATCACCGGAGGCGCCGAAGGAGCAAATCCTCCCCGGAATCTCTCAGGCTCACGTACCGCACGGACGAGGTCACTCTGGAAAGCAGGGCGGGTGCCGACGATGTCGACGGCTTCCGCTCTCACCGACGGTGAAAGCCGGGTGCCCTCGGGCCGCCCGGTGAAGCTCTCAGGTTGAGATGACAGAGGGGGAGGCCGTCCGGGTACCCCACCGTGGTGACCCTCGAAGGTCGTGTCAGACCAGGAGGCCTCCGTAATGACCGCCCACCGCATTCCGCTCACAGAGCTCGAGCAGGGAATTCCCTTCGAACAGCGCCACATCGGGCCCGACCTCGAAGCGCGGGCCAAGATGCTCGCACAGGTCGGCTACGGCTCGCTCGACGAGCTCACCGCCGCAGCGGTCCCGGATGTGATCAAGAACGCCGACGCGCTGGACCTGCCGGGCGCGCGCACCGAGGCCGAGGTGCTGGCCGAGCTGCGCTCGCTGGCCGACCGCAACCAGGTCCTCGACTCGATGATCGGCCTCGGCTACTACGGGACGTTCACGCCGCCCGTCATCCTGCGCAACGTCATGGAGAACCCGGCCTGGTACACGGCCTACACGCCGTACCAGCCGGAGATCTCCCAGGGCCGGCTGGAGGCCCTGCTGAACTTCCAGACCGTGGTCGCCGACCTCACCGGGCTGCCGACCTCCGGCGCGTCGCTGCTCGACGAGGGCACGGCGGCCGCCGAGGCGATGGCGCTGTCCCGGCGCATGGGGAAGAACAAGAAGGGCCTCTTCCTCATCGACGCGGACGCGCTTCCGCAGACCATCGCCGTGATCGAGACCCGCGCCGAGCCGACGGGCGTGGAGGTCGTCGTCGCCGACCTGAGCGACGGAATCCCGGCGGAGATCGCCGCGCGGGAGATCAACGGCGTGCTCGTCCAGTACCCCGGTGCCTCGGGTGCCGTACGTGATCTCAAGGGGCTCGTCGACCAGGCGCACGGGCTCGGCGCGCTCGTCACCGTCGCTGCGGATCTGCTGGCACTGACGCTGCTGAAGTCCCCGGGCGAGCTGGGGGCGGACATCGCCGTCGGTACGACGCAGCGGTTCGGCGTGCCGATGGGCTTCGGTGGGCCGCACGCCGGCTACATGGCCGTCCGCGAGCAGTTCGCGCGCAGCCTGCCCGGCCGGCTGGTGGGCGTGTCGGTGGACGCCGACGGGCACAAGGCCTACCGGCTCGCGCTCCAGACGCGTGAGCAGCACATCCGGCGTGAGAAGGCCACCAGCAACATCTGCACGGCGCAGGTGCTGCTGGCGGTGATGGCGGGGATGTACGCCGTCTACCACGGCCCCGACGGGCTGCGTTCGATCGCGCGGCGCACGCACCGGTACGCCTCGATCCTCGCCGCCGGGCTCGAGGCCGGCGGTGTCGAGGTCGTGCACGGGTCGTACTTCGACACGCTGACCGTGCGGGTGCCGGCGAAGGCCGCCGAGGTCGTCGCCGCCGCGCGCGAGCTCGGGGTCAACCTGCACCTCGTCGACGCCGACCGGGTGTCGATCGCCTGCGACGAGACGACCGCGCGGGCGCAGGTGTCCGCCGTGTGGGCCGCCTTCGGGGTGGACGGTGACATCGAGGCGCTCGACGCGGCCACCGCCGACTCCCTGCCCGCGGGGCTGTTGCGGTCGGACGCGATCCTGACGCACCCCGTCTTCCACCAGCACCGTTCCGAGACCGCGATGCTGCGCTACCTGCGCAGGCTCGCGGACCGGGACTACGCGCTGGACCGGGGCATGATCCCGCTGGGCTCCTGCACCATGAAGCTCAACGCGACCACCGAGATGGAGCCGGTCACCTGGCCCGAGTTCGGGCAGCTGCACCCCTTCGCGCCGGCCGAGCAGGCGGAGGGCTACCTGACGCTCATCCGCGAGCTGGAGGAGCGGCTCGCCGAGGTCACCGGGTACGACAAGGTGTCGCTCCAGCCGAACGCCGGGTCCCAGGGCGAGCTGGCCGGGCTGCTCGCCGTCCGCGGGTACCACCGGGGCAACGGGGACGAGCAGCGGACCGTGTGCCTCATCCCGTCCTCCGCGCACGGCACGAACGCGGCCAGTGCCGTGATGGCCGGCATGAAGGTCGTCGTAGTGAAGACCGCCGAGGACGGCGAGATCGACGTCGAGGACCTGCGGGCGAAGATCGAGAAGCACCGCGACGAGCTGTCGGTGCTGATGATCACCTACCCGTCGACGCACGGGGTGTTCGAGGAGCACGTCGCCGACATCTGCGCCCAGGTGCACGAGGCGGGCGGCCAGGTGTACGTCGACGGCGCCAACCTCAACGCGCTCGTGGGCCTCGCCAAGCCCGGGCACTTCGGCGGCGACGTCTCGCACCTGAACCTGCACAAGACGTTCTGCATCCCGCACGGCGGTGGCGGCCCGGGTGTCGGACCCGTCGCCGTACGGTCGCATCTGGCGCCGTATCTGCCGAACCACCCGCTGCAGCCCGCCGCCGGGCCGGACACCGGGGTGGGGCCGATCTCCGCGGCTCCCTGGGGCTCCGCCGGGATACTGCCGATCTCGTGGGCGTATGTGCGGCTCATGGGCGGCGAGGGGCTCAAGCGGGCCACGCAGGTGGCCGTGCTGAGCGCCAACTACATCGCCAAGCGGCTGGAGCCGCACTACCCGGTGCTCTACAACGGGCCGGGCGGGCTGGTCGCGCACGAGTGCATCATCGACCTGAGGCCGCTGACCAAGGCGACCGGCGTGAGCGTCGACGACGTCGCCAAGCGACTCATCGACTACGGGTTCCACGCTCCGACGATGTCGTTCCCCGTGGCCGGGACGCTGATGATCGAGCCGACCGAGTCCGAGGACCTGATCGAGATCGACCGCTTCTGCGAGGCGATGATCGCGATCCGCGCGGAGATCGAGAAGGTCGGGGCCGGCGAGTGGCCGGCCGAGGACAACCCGCTGCACGGCGCCCCGCACACCGCGGCCGCGCTGGGCGGGGAGTGGGAGCACGCGTACACGCGTGAGGAGGCCGTCTTCCCGGCCGGTGTGTCGGCCGCCGACAAGTACTGGCCGCCGGTGCGCCGGATCGACCAGGCCTTCGGCGACCGGAACCTGGTCTGCTCGTGCCCGCCGCTGGACGCGTACGAGGACTGAGCCGGTGGGTGAGGGCCCCCGTCCGTCCGGGCGGGGGCCCTCCCGCGTGCTAAGCAGTCGCCAGGGCCACGTCGGTCGCCTTGATCAGCGCGACGACGTCGGAGCCGACGAAGAGGCCGAGGTCGGTGGCGGCTTCCTTGGTGATCAACGCGGTGAGTACCCCCGCGTCCATGGATACCTTCACCGAGGCCATGACCGCGCCGGTCACGAGGCCGGTGATCGTGCCGTCGAGCTGGTTGCGGATCGAGAGGCCGTCCACCCGGCCGGTGGCCAGCGACACCTCCGTCGACTTCACCAGGGCATGGACGGCGGCGCCGGCGGTGAGGGCGAGTTGGTTCACGGCCTCCAGCGTGATGGCCGCCGTGAGGTCCTGGCCACCGTCCAGATGGATGTTGACGGTGGCCATCACCTCGCCGGGGTGGACGGCGGTGACGGTGCCGGGGAGTTGGTTGCGGATGCTCAGGCTCATGAGCGTCAACGGTAGGCCGCGAGTGACCTTATGTGAGTGATGTGCGGGTATGCGTCGCCCGGCCGTGACGGGCGCCGTCCGGCGTCGTCCGGCGTCGCCCGGCGATGTCGCGTCGCAACGGGGCGGGTCGCGTCGCAACGGGGCGGGTCGGGGCACGTGGCTTCGGGGCGGGGCGGAACGACGGCCGGGGCGGGTCAGCCCGTGTGGACGCGGGGGCGGCGGTCGCGGTCCGGTTCGGCCTCGCGCAGGACCTCCCGGGTGACCGGCGCGACCTCTCCCTGGCCGAACAGGAAGAAGCGCAGGAAGTTGGCGAAGGGGTTGCCCTCGGTCCACTCGAAGTAGATGTGCGGGATGCAGCCGGTGGAGTCACGGGTGTGCAGCAGCAGCGCGGCCAGGGCGTTGGAGATGGAGGAGGACTCCAGGGTCAGGACGCGGTAGCGGCCGTGCAGGACCTCGCCGCGCACGGTCAGGCCCGACTCGAACTCGGAGGGGTCGACCACCGTGACCTCGACGAAGACGAAATCACCTCCGGGGATGTCGTTGTCCTGCCGGATCTGTTCGATCTTGTCGCGGTACTCGGCCTTGTCGCGCTGGTCGGGCTCGTTGGCGATGAACCGTATCCGGCGGCTGGCCATGTCCCGGATGAAACGTTCCGCCATCGGGTCCAGCGTCACGCTGGTCACCCGGAGCTCGAAGGCGCGGGCCAGCCGGGACAGCAGCGAGATCAGGATGATGCCCGCGATGAAGCAGGCGCCGATCTTCACGCCGTCGGGGCGCTCGATGACGTTCACGACGGTCACGTAGAGCAGGATCGCCGAGATCACGGCGAAGCCGACCGTCCAGCCCCGCTGCCGGGCGCGGCGGGCGGCGATGGTCACCGCGATCGCCGCCGAGGACATCAGGACCAGGACGCCGGTGGCGTAGGCGCCGCCCTGGGCGTCGACGTCGGCGTCGAAGATCCAGGTGACCAGGAAGGCCACCAGGGTGAAGACGATGACCATGGGGCGGACGGCACGGGCCCAGTGCGGGGCCATGCCGTAGCGGGGGAGGTAGCGGGGCATCAGGTTGAGCAGCCCGGCCATGGCGGAGGCGCCGGCGAACCACAGGATGGCGATCGTCGACACGTCGTACACCGTGCCGAAGGCATTCCCCAGGTACTCGTGGGCGAGGTACGCGAGGGCGCGCCCGTTGGCCTGGCCGCCGGACTCGAACTCCTTCTCCGGGATCAGCACCGTGGTGATGAAGCTGGTGGCGATCAGGAAGACGCTCATGATCAGGGCGGCGGTCGTCAGCAGCTTCTTGGTGTCCCGGATGCGGCCCCCGGGGTGCTCCGCGGTGTCGTCCGGGTCGCCCTGGACGTGCGGCATGACCGCGACGCCGGTCTCGAAGCCGGACAGGCCCAGCGCGAGCTTGGGGAAGACCAGCAGGGAGACACCGATCATCACGAACACGTTGCCGTGTTCGGCGGTCAGCGCGTCGGCCCAGTCGGTGACCACATGGCCCTCGGTGACCACATGCCACAGGCCGACCGCCACGACGACGACGTTCAGGCCGAGATAGACGACGACCAGGGCGACCGCGACGCCGATGGCCTCCAGGAAGCCCTTGAGGAACACGGCGCCGAGCAGGGCGACGAGGACGAGCGTGATGACCATCTGCCGGTCGTGCAGGGCGCTGGTCAGGTGCGGGTTCTCGACCAGGTGGGTCGAGGCGTCCGCCGCCGACAGGGTGATCGTGATGAGGAAGTCGGTGGCGGCGAACCCGAGCAGGGTCAGGACGAACAGCTTGCCCTTCCAGAAGGACAGCAGCCGTTCCAGCATCGCGATCGAGCCCTCGCCGTGCGGACTCTCCTCGGCGACGCGCCGGTAGACCGGCAGGGCGCCCGCGAGGGTGACGATCACCAGCACGATCGTCGCCACCGGCGAGAGCAGGCCGGCCGCGAGGGCGGCGATGCCCGGTTGGTAGCCGAGGGTCGAGAAGTAGTCGACGCCGGTCAGGCACATCACCCGGTACCAGCGCTGGCCCTTGTGCTCGGGCGCGGCCTCGGCGTCCGGGGGCGCCTGGTGAGCGTGACCCTTGCCCATGTCGGACAGGCCCTCCAGCATCCAGGCGCGCAGGCGACCCGGGGAAGGGTGCTCGGTGGTGGCCATCGGGCGCTCCTGAGGTGCGGATCGGCGTGCGGTTTCGGCCATCACGCGGACGGCGGAATCAGCGTAAGCGGAGAGTGACGCCAGGGCCCTTGGATCATGGGCCGCACGGCGTCAAGCTTCCGTTAAGACTGGTCGCGGGCCGGATGCGGAGCGTGACGAGCCGCCTGGTTTGTTTCCGGCCGCTCGTTCGCCATACCCCCGCGCTTCGTAATGTTCGCCGAATGATCCGAATGTTTCGGAGCCTCCTGGCGCCCCGCTGCGCCTTCTCTCGCGAAAAGACCCCTGGATTCCCTGTGTTCAAGGGGTTGCCACCCGTCGGAGGGTGTCTCTAGGGTGCGGCAGCAGCGAAGCTTTCTGGATCTGGTTCGAAACTTTCGATCTATCAAGGAGCGCATGATGGGCGACCCGGCACTCTCCCGCCGCGGCTTTCTGGCGGCCTCCGCCGCGGCCGGTCTGAGCATGACGGCACTGAGCGCCTGCGGCGGCGACTCGGACGGAGGGTCGTCGGGGACGACCACGATCGAGTGGTGGAACATCTCCACCACCCAGCCGACCAAGGACGTATGGGCCGCTCTCGCCAAGCAGTTCGAGGCCCAGAACCCCAAGGTGAAAGTCAAGATCGTTCAGTTGGAGAACGACGCCTACAAGTCGAAGATGACGGCGCTGACCGCCTCCGGGAAGCTGCCCGACATCTTCCACACCTGGGGCGGCGGTGTCCTGCAGCAGCAGGTCGACGCCGGGCTCGTCGAGGACCTCACGGAGCGGACGAAGGAGTGGGGCGACGGCCTGCTCCCGGTCGCCCGCGAGCCCTACCTGCTCGACAAGAAGGCGTACGGCATCCCGTTCGACATCGGCATGATCGGCTTCTGGTACAACAAGGCCCTCTTCAAGCGGGCCGGGGTCAGTGCTCCCCCGACCACCTGGAGCGGCTTCCTCGACGCGGTGCGCAAGCTGAAGGCCGCCGGGATCACCCCGATCGCCCTGGCGGGCAAGGAGAAGTGGCCCGGAATGTACTACTGGGCCTATCTCGCGATGCGCACCGCCGGTGTCGACGCCCTGCGCACGGCCGGGGAGGACAAGGACTTCACCGGGGACGGGTTCGTGCAGGCCGGACAGCACCTCCAGGACCTGGTCGATCTCCAGCCGTTCCAGAAGGGCTTCCTCGGCGCCGCCTACTCCAGCCCCACCGGCCAGGCCGCAGCCGTCGGCAACGGCAAGGCGGCGATGGAGCTCATGGGCCAGTGGGCGCCGGTGGTGGAGGCAGACGCGGGCAAGGGGCTCGGGGCGAACCTCGGCTTCTTCCCCTTCCCCGCGGTCGACGGCGGCAAGGGCGTGATCACCGAGGTGTTCGGCGGAGGCGGCGGGCACGCCCTGCGCAAGGACGCCCCGCAGGCGGCCGTCGACTTCCTGAAGTTCTTCGCCAGCGCCGCCACGGACACCGAACTGGTCAAGAAGACCGGGGTGCTGCCCGTCGTACCGGCCGCCGAGAGCGCCATCAGCGACCCCAACATCAAGGCCGTACAGGCCCAGTTGAAGGGCGCCACCGGCTTCCAGCTCTATCTCGACCAGGCCTACGCGCCGGCCCTCGGCCAAGAGGTCAACGACAGCGTCGCCGCCCTCATCGCCGGGTCCAAGTCGCCTCAGCAGGTCACCGAGTCGATCACCAAGGTCGCGAAGGAAGAGCAGTAGCAGGCGATGACCTCCACCTTCCTTCCCGACAAGCGCAGCGGTCCGGACGTCGGCCCGCCGCCCCCGTCCGCCGGCCCGGGCCGTAGCCGGGCGCGGCGGCGGGCGCGGCACTGGCTCACCGCCGTCGGCTTCCAGGTGCCCGCACTGGTGCTGTTCGGCACGCTCGTGCTGCTCCCGATGCTGTTCGCGCTGTACGCCTCCTTCTTCCGCTGGGGCGGCTTCGGCATGCCCGACGACTACATCGGCGGCGACAACTTCACCCGGCTGTTCCAGGACCCGGTGTTCCTGGGCGACCTGTGGCGCTGTCTGCTCCTGGTCGGGCTCTCGCTCGTCCTTCAGCTGCCGTTCGCGCTCGCCCTCGCGGTCGCGCTGAACCAGAAGATCCGCGGCAGGGCCGTGTACCGGATGCTGTTCTTCGCGCCGTACATCCTCTCCGAGGCGATCACCGGCGTGCTGTTCAGCATGATCTTCGCCCCGGACGACGGTCTCGCCGACCACGTCCTCGGGGCGATCGGTCTGGACGGGGTGGGCGGCCAGTGGTTCGCCGACCCCTCCACCGTCATGGCCACCCTCTTCCTGGTCATGACCTGGAAGTACTTCGGCTTCCACATGATGCTCTACCTGGCCGGACTCCAGTCCATCCCGGCCGAGCTGACGGAGGCCGCGCTGATCGACGGAGCGGGTCCCTGGCAGCGCTTCCGCAACGTCACCCTGCCGCTGCTCGCGCCGACCCTGCGGATCAGCGTCTTCCTGTCGGTCATCGGCTCGATCCAGCTCTTCGACCTGGTGTGGGTGGTGACCGCGGGCGGACCCGACCACCACTCCGAGACGATGGCCGTGACCATGTTCCAGTACGGCTTCAAGCGCTACCAGGTCGGCTACGCCAGCGCGATCAGCGTGGCCATGTTCGGCATCAGTCTCGTCTTCGCCCTCGCCTACCAGCGGTTCGTGCTCCGCCGGGATCTTCAGGGCGCCACCACGACCATGCGAGGAGGCGGCGCGTGAAAACCCGTGAGACCGGCCTGAGCACCCGACGGACCGGCCGGACGCTTCCCCTGCACCTCGTCCTCGGGCTCGTCGGCGCGGTGATGGTCGTACCGCTCGGCTACGCCGTGCTGTCCGGCTTCAAGTCCACCGACCAGCTCTCCCGCAACCCCATCGGCCTGCCCGATCCCTGGGTCACCTCCAACTACACGGACATCCTCGGCTCCGGTTCCTTCTGGCAGCTCGTCGGCAGCAGCACGCTCATCGCGGCCGGTACGACCGTCGTGGTCGTCGCGGTCTCCGCGCTGGCCGCGTTCTCCTTCGCCCGGTTCGCCTTCCGCGGCCGGGAGATGCTGTTCACCCTGTTCACGATGGGGCTGATGTTCCCCTTCGCGGTGGCGGCGCTGCCCCTGTTCCTGCTGCTGCGCTCGATGGGCCTGCTGGACAACCCGCTCGGCGTGATCCTGCCGCAGGCCGCCTTCGGGCTGCCGATGACCATCGTGGTCCTGCGCGGGTTCTTCCGGGAGATCCCCGCCGAGCTGGAGGAGGCGGCCACCCTCGACGGCTGCGGACCCCTCGGCTTCTTCTGGCGGGTCCTGCTGCCCATGGCCAGGCCCGCCCTCGGCACGGTCTCGGTGCTCGCCGTGGTCGGCAGCTGGAACAACTTCCTGCTGCCGCTGCTGGTCTTCAACGAGCCCACCTGGTGGACCATCCCGATCGGCGTGCAGCAGTTCCAGGGCCAGTACTCCGCGGAGTACGCGCGCGTCTTCGCCTATCTCGTGCTCGCCATGGTGCCCGCCCTGGCGTTCTACTCCGTCGCCGAGCGCCAGCTCGTCGGCGGCCTCACCGCCGGCGCCACCAAGGGATGACGCGCGCCCGCGGACCGTACGGCTCACCCCTACCGTGAGGAGTCGCACCATGCCCAGCACCGCCGCCCGCACCCGGCTCAGACTCGCCGGCGCCCTCGCAGCCGTCCTGGTCGCCTCCGGTGTCGCCACCGGACCGGCCGCCCAGGCGCACGAGGGCCCGGCGCACGGAAAGCCGCGTACGACCCTCGCCGATCTCGCGCAGCGCCACGGCCGCTACTTCGGCAGCGCCACCGACAACCCCGAACTCACCGACACCGCCTACACGAAGATCCTGGGCGAGGAGTTCGACATGATCACCCCGGGCAACGGCATGAAGTGGTACGCCACCGAGCCGCAGCAGGGCGTCTTCGACTGGACCGCCGGCGACGAGATCGTCGGCCTCGCGCGCGACCACCACCAGAAGGTGCGCGCCCACACCCTCGTCTGGCACAGCCAGCTGCCCGGCTGGCTGACCGGCAGGGAGTGGACGGCGGACGAGCTGCGGGCCGTCCTGAAGAACCACATCCAGACCGAGGTACGCCACTACCGGGGCAAGGTCTACGCCTGGGACGTCGTCAACGAGGCGTTCAACGAGGACGGCACCTACCGCGAGACGGTCTTCTACAAGACGCTCGGCCCTGGCTACATCGCCGACGCCCTGCGGTGGGCCCATCAGGCGGACCCGAAGGCGAAGCTCTACCTCAACGACTACAACATCGAGGCCGTCGGCCCGAAGAGCGACGCCTACCACGCCCTCGCCAAGGAGCTGAAGGCTCAGCGCGTCCCGCTGGACGGCATCGGCCTCCAGGCGCATCTCGCCCTTCAGTACGGCTATCCGACGTCCCTGGAGGACAACCTCCGCCGCTTCTCCCGGCTCGGCCTGGACACCGCGCTCACCGAGGTCGACGTACGGATGCAGCTGCCCGCGACGGACGAGAAGCTCGCCCAACAGGCCGACTGGTACCGGGACATGACCCAGGCGTGCCTGGCCGTGCGGCGGTGCGTCGGCATCACCGTCTGGGACTACACCGACAAGTACTCGTGGATCCCGGCGTTCTTCCCCGGCGAGGGCGCCGCGCTGCCCTGGGACGAGCAGCTCGCGCCGAAGCCGGCCTACCGGGCGATCCGGGAGGCGCTCCGCTAGGGCCGGTCGGTCCTGTCGGTCCTGTCGGTCATGTCAGGTCGGTCCTGTCAGGCCGGACAGGACCTGGGCGCCGCGGGGCGGAGCGGTGCTCGAGCGGACCACCAGTTCCGTGCCCAGTTCCACCCGCGGCGAGTCGGGGCGCTCGCCGCGGGCCAGGCTCAGGACGGTGCGGGCGGCCAGTTTGCCCATGTCGGCGAGGGGTTGGCGGACGGTGGTCAACGGCGGGGCGGACCAGCGGACTTCCGGAAGGTCGTCGAAACCGACCACGCTCATGTCCTCCGGGGCCCGCAGCCCGCGCCGGCGCAGCGCCTCGATCGCGCCGAGCGCCATCTGGTCGCTGGCGGCGAACACGGCGGTCGGCGGTTCGGGCAGACCCAGCAGGGCGGTGCAGCCGGTGAAGCCCGACTCGGGGCGGAAGTCGCCGGGGACGACGAGACTCTCGTCCACCGCGAGACCGGCCGCCTCCAGAGCGGCCCGGTAGCCGTCGTAGCGGGCGCGGGAGCACAGCAGCCGGGGCGGGCCGGCGATCAGGCCGATCCTCCGGTGGCCCAGCGACAGCAGATGCTCGGTGGCGGCCAGGCCGCCCGCCCAGTTGGCGGCGCCGATGGTCGGGGTGTCGACGGCGGGGGAGCCCATCGGGTCGACGACGACCAGCGGGACGCCCAGGATGCGCAACTGCTCGTGCAGGGTGGGCTCGAGGGCCGAGGTGACGAGGATGACGCCGTCGGAGGCGCGGGCGCGCAGGTTGCGCATCCACTCGCGGGCGTCGCCCGAGCGGCCGTGGATGGCCGACACCACGGTGCCCACCCCGGCCGCGTGGGCGACCTCCTCGACCCCCCGGATGATCTCCACCGCCCAGGGGCTGTCGAGGTCGTTGAAGACCAGGTCGAGCAGCGCGGCCCGGGTGCGGGCGGCGGCGGGGCGCTTGCGGTAGCCGTGCAGCCGCAGCAGGTCCTCGACCCGGGCCCTGGTTCCCGGCGAGACGTCCGAGCGGCCGTTCACGACCCGGGACACGGTCGGTACCGAGACGCCGGCCTGGCGGGCGATCTCCGTGATCGTGATTCTGCCCCGGGACACGGGCACGGTGTCGTCCGCTGTCACTTCCCCACCTCCGTCGCGTGGTTCCGGACGCCGCGCCGAAACTTCCAGAAGTCTTCCGGAACATGCGCTGCCGTGGGAAGACATAGAGGGATACGCACCACGCCGACACGAGGCGACTACGGGGAGTGAGCGGCGGTGAACGCGCGTCGGGGCCGGTTCGCGGTGGTCCCCGCGGGCCGGCCCCTCATGTCTGCGGACGGCGGTCCCGCGCCGTCCGGCTGATGCTCAGGCGGCGGTCACGACCCGGTGAGGGGCGATGACCCGGCCGTCCGGCAGGAGCTCACCGGTGTCCTCGAAGAGCAGGACGCCGTTGCACAGCAGGCTCCAGCCCTGCTCCGGGTGGTGCGCCGTGAGGCGCGCGGATTCCCGGTCGGCTGAGGTCGCTGTCGGGCACGGTGGCTGGTGCTGGCACATGGATGGGAACTTCCGCTCTGGCGTGAGATCTGAGATGGCTGTGGTGTCTGTCCCGCGGCGTGAAACGTCGTTCATGGCCGCCCCCCGTTGTGATAAGTCCGTCGGAACCCAGTGTTGCCCTACGGAGGTCGTTCCGCAGGGATTTCGCGGCACCGCTTCTCACAGGTTCATGACGCATCACCCGCGCGGGCGGTTCATCTCAACCGCACTGTCACTTCGGGTGGTTCCTGGTGGCCGAATGGGGCTAGTCCGGACGGCTCCCCGCGTCCGGCTGCCCGTTCCCCGGAGGTTCTCGGGTCGCCTGACCGCGCCGTACCCCGCCACCGGGGCCGCGGTGACGGGGTACGGGGTACGGGGTGTGGATCGACCGGTCCTGCGGTGGAACGGTCAGGCCGGTGAGCCGAGCAGCGGTGGCGTCGCGGGAGTGGCACGGAGCGTGAGCAGCGGAAGCAGTTCGGCGACCCGGTGTGCGCGGTGTGCGGCGATCCCGGGCGGTGCCGGTGCCAACGGGACCAGGAGGTCGGTCGGGGCGGGATGCCCCGTGGTGCCGTCCGACGAACTGTCCCCGTGCAGCCAGAGGGTGAGCATGTAGAGCCCGGGCACCGACAGCAGCCGCGGTTGGAACGGCTGGGCGGTCGACTCGGCCTGGCGCAGGGCGCGTTCGGTGGAGGCGATGTAGGGGCCTTCGAAGAAGTGCGAGAAAGCCCAGCCGTCCGGGGTGAGCCGGGTCTCGGCCGCGGCCACGGCACGGTCGCCGCTGCGGATCAGGAAGCGCCAGCCGGCCAGCCGGGTCGCGGTCACGCCTTCGGGGGCGATCCGGTCCAGGACGTGCAGGGGCAGCGGGAGTTCGGGAGTGACGTCGCCCTGAGCGGTGCGCAGGGAGGGTGTACGAGCCTCGCGGACCGCGGTGGGGGAACCGAGTGCCATGAGGACGGAGCGAAGGGCGGGCGCGGGAGCCGGGGGGACATGCAAAGGCATGGTGGGTCGCCTCTCATTCGACAGGCACGGTGGCGCGAGGGCGTGGGCGGACGGCGCTGTCAGCTAGCTCTCGAACAGGTCGGAGAGGCGGGGGCCGGAGAGTCTGGGGGTGCGGGGGTGCGCGAGCGGCCTGCCGTCACCTCGACGACAGGCTCCTTCGACTGTGGGCGCCAACCTTCTCTGCCTTGTCCGCGGAGTTTATACGACATGTGTTCAGACTGTGTTTCGTCTAGTCGATCCCGGGACACTCGGCAAGGGTTCATTCGGTCGGCGACAAGGGGGAATCATCCCGATTCAGAGCGGGGTGCGCGGCGATGACCTCGGCTTATGCGTGTGACGCGGTCGGCGTATTTCAGTCGGCGTTTTTCACGAGTTCCCTATTCCGTGAAAGGGCCTTCGGCCGCATGCCGCGTGAATGTGCCAGGGGTCACCGCCGGTGGCTTTCGGTCAGCGTAGCGGGTGCCGGGTCGGGTGGGGGACGTTATCGATCGGCCGGGCTGGGCATCATCCCACCTGACCCGGATCATCCGGCGGCCGGGATCGCCGGCCCGCCCACGCGAGGAGGGACGCTTCGATGGGGGAAAAGGTCGTGGCAGGCGCGTTCGACCTGTCCGATCGTCAGCTCTACCGGGACAAGCTCCGGCGGTGCCTGACGGGGCTCGAGCGGCTCCTGGCCCAGAAGCGCTTCGACCGCCCCAAGAACCTCATGGGGCTCGAGATCGAACTGAATCTCGCGGGCGCCGACGGTCAGCCGAGAATGCTGAATGGGCAAGTGCTGGAGAGGATCGCGAGCCGAGATTTCCAAACAGAACTCGCCATGTTCAATCTGGAAGTGAACATAGCCCCCCATCGGCTGGGAGGCCGGGTATTCGACCGGCTCGCGGAGGAACTCCGTACGTCACTGGCATATGCCCACCGAAAGGCGGGCGAGGTCGACGCCGGTATCGTGATGATCGGTATTCTGCCCACACTCGACCGGGACGACCTGGTCTCGTCGAACCTTTCCGAGGTCGACCGCTACACCCTCCTCAACGACCAGATCGTGGCCGCCAGGGGAGAGGACTTCGCCCTGGAGATCGACGGGGTCGAGCGGCTGTCGTGCACCTCGAAGTCGATCGTGCCCGAGGCGGCCTGCACCTCCGTGCAACTGCACCTCCAGGTCACACCGGGCCGCTTCGCCGCGGTGTGGAACGCCGCGCAGGCGGTCACCGCCGCGCAGATCGCCGTCGGCGCCAACTCGCCCTTCCTGTTCGGTCACGAGCTCTGGCGGGAGTCGCGGCCCCCGCTGTTCCAGCAGGCCACCGACACCCGGCCGCCGGAGCTGCAGGCGCAGGGCGTAAGGCCGCGGACGTGGTTCGGCGAGCGGTGGATCGGTTCGGCCTACGAGCTCTTCGAGGAGAACCTGCGGTTCTTCCCGCCGCTGCTGCCGATCTGCGACGACGAGGACCCGCTGGAGGTCCTGGACGCGGGCGGAGTGCCCTCGCTCGCCGAACTCGTCCTGCACAACGGTACGGTCTACCGCTGGAACCGGCCCGTCTACGGCATCGCCGACGGCGTTCCGCACCTGCGGGTTGAGAACCGCGTCCTGCCCGCCGGGCCGACCGTGACCGACGTGGTCGCCAACGCGGCCTTCTACTACGGCGTGGTCCGGGCCCTGGCCGAGGAGTCCCGGCCGGTGTGGTCCCGGCTGCCGTTCGAGGCGGCCGAGGCCAACTTCGACGCGGCCTGCCGGTACGGGATCGAGGCGCGGCTCCAGTGGCCGCGGCGCGGGCGGCTGGGCGGCGTGGCCGAGGTGGACGCGGTGAGCCTCGTACGGGACGAACTGCTGCCGCTGGCGGAGGCGGGGCTCGACGGGTGGGGGGTGGAGCCGGCCGACCGCGATTTCTATCTGGGGGTCATCGAGGAGCGGTGCCGGCGGCGGACCAATGGGGCGACCTGGCAGGTGGCGACGTTCCACCGGGCGGTGGAGGCGGGGCTGTCGCGGGACGCGGCGCTGGCGGCGACGACGCGGCGGTACGCGGAGCTGATGCATCTGGGAGAGCCGGTGCATACGTGGCCCGTGGGGTTGCCGGAGCCTGCGTCCTTGGGGTGAGCGGGGCCCGGATCGGGGGGGCGGGGCCCGGCTCGGGGATTCTCGGGAAGTCCCGGGGCTTTCGATGGGTCCCCGGCTACGGGCCGGTGGGGGCTGGTCGCGCAGTTCCCCGCGCCCCTGGGCGGGGTCGGTGGCGGGTGGGGAGCGCGGCTCGGGTGGGATTCCGCGTCGGCCGGTGGGGGCCTCCTGAGGGGGGCGCGTCTCGCCGTCCTGGGTGCCTGCTGCCACGATCACGCCGTCGGTCAGGATGGCCGGCGTGTCGAGCCTGCCCTTCACGTAGGAGGCGGTGGCCTGCCGGTACGCGGTGAGACCAATCCGCCGAGCACGGCGGGAGCGGCGGCGCCGGCGCCGGGAGCGTGAGGGCGGTCGCGAGGTTCGCGGTGCGGCGGCGGATCCGTGGACGGGGGTCGCTGCCGCCCGCCCCGCATCGATCGGGCAAGCTGTGACGTCCCATGACGGTGCTGCCCCTCCCTGCCGGTCTCCGTGGCGGAATTCCGTCGCACGGCCCGCGAAGGAGAGGCACGCCCCGCACGGCGCGCGTCCCCCCGACGGCCTGTCACGCACGATCTTCGTCACTTCTTTCGAGGCCCTGGCGAGGGCCGGGGGTGGGGATGCGGCGGGTTCACGCAACTGGAGGCACGTGTGCAGGTGGAGGCAGGGTAGGTGGCTGAGTCTTTCCCGCGGGAGCAGCTCTCGCGACGGATTTTGCGCAACGAGACACTGCTCGTTCTGGGTGTCTCGCTCGGTGCGAGCGGTGTGTCCGCCCTGATCAGTTTCGTCGGATCGGTCACCGAGCCGGGCGGCCTGAAGGACCAGGCGGCGACCCTCAACGCCTCGGCCGCGCCCGGCCGTCCATGGCTCGACCTCGCCTGGCAGCTGTTCTGGATCGCCAAGGCGCTCGTCCCGGTGGCCCTGGTCGCGCACTTTCTGCTGCGCGAGGGGCAGGGGCTGCGGACCCTCGGCTTCGACCGCACCCGCCCCTGGCCGGACCTCGGCCGCGGGGCGGCGATCGCGGCGGTCATCGGCAGCACCGGAATCGCGTTCTACCTGGCGGCACGCGGCCTCGGCTTCAACCTCACGGTGGTGCCGGAGGCGCTGCCGGACGTGTGGTGGAAGTACCCGGTGCTGATCCTGTCCGCGCTGCAGAACGCGATCCTCGAAGAGGTCATCGTCGTCGGCTATCTGCTGCGCCGACTGGGGCAGCTGGGCTGGACTCCGGGCACCGCGCTCGTGGCCAGTGCCGTGCTGCGCGGCTCCTACCACCTCTACCAGGGCATCGGCGGCTTCATCGGCAACATGGCGATGGGTGTGGTGTTCGTCTACCTGTACCGGCGCTGGGGCCGGGTGGGCCCCCTGGTAGTGGCGCACTCCCTGCTCGACATCGGAGCCTTCGTGGGATACGCGCTGCTGGCGGGGAAGGTGGGGTGGCTGCCGACGGCGTGAGCCGACCCCGGGTGCCCCGCCGGACAGCACTCAGACGAGCAGTTCGCCCTCGATGACGGTGACCGCTCGGCCGCTCAACAGGGTCCGCTCGCCGCACAGTTCGGTACGGACCCGGCCGGCGCGGGGCGAGGCCTGGAGGCCGGTCAGGGCGGTGCTGCCGAGCCGCTCGGCCCAGTAGGGCGCCAGGGCGGTGTGGGCGCTGCCCGTCACCGGGTCCTCGTCGATGCCGATGTTCGGGAAGAAACAGCGGGAGACGAAGTCGTATCCCAGGTCCGCGTTCTCGGCGCGGGCGGTCGCGATGACGCCGCGGCGCGAGTGGGCGGCCAGGGCCTTGTGGTCGGGCCGCAGGGCGTGGACGGTCTTCTCGTCGGCCAGCTCGACCAGCAGGTCGCCGACGTTCGGGCCGGTGTCGACACAGGCGACCGGCTCGGCGCCCAGGGCCTCGGCGACCCCGGCCGGGATCTCGACCCTGGTCAGCGGTGCGGTGGGGAAGTCCAGGGTGATCGAGCCGTCCTCGGCCGGCGTCGCGACGAGGACACCGCTGCGGGTGGCGAAACGCACCGGGCCCGCGTGGGCGCCCGTGGTGTGCAGGACATGGGCCGTGGCGAGCGTGGCGTGGCCGCACAGGTCGACCTCGGCGACGGGCGTGAACCAGCGCAGGGCCCAGTCCGCCTCGCCGCCCTCGGGGAGCGGGTGGGCGAACGCCGTTTCGGCGTGGTTGACCTCCAGAGCCACGTTCTGGAGCCGGTTGTCGTCCGGGAAGGCGTCCAGGAGCAGGACCCCGGCCGGGTTGCCGGTGAAGGGGCGGTCGGTGAAGGCGTCGACGATTCGCATGCGCATGCCGGTGACGGTAGGCGGTGGGCACAGCCGTCGGCCAAGGCCAATCCGCGAGTCCTGGCCCGGTTTCCCTCCGGCCGCGCCGGAACATGCCGGGCCGGGCCGGGCCTGCGCCGGGCCTCATCGCGATACGCGGGGGGGCGCCGCCCCCCGCCACGCGGAGGTCAGGGTCGGGCTGCGGGTGGCCGCGTCCGTGCCGGGCCTCGTCGCCGGCACTCCGGGGTCGGTTCGCCGCTGATCTCTGCCGGGAGGACGTCGTGGGCCGGTTTGCCGCCCGACCTCTGCCGGAAGCACGTCAGCGGGTTGTGCGGACCTCCGGCCGGCGCTTCCTGGCAGGGCCTGTGGTGCCTGTGTCGGCAGGAGTCGGGACCGGGTTGCGTCGGCCCGTCGTCGGTGTGCCGAGGCGGGGCGGGTGGGGTGCTCGCAGGGCACCCGGGGCGAAACCCTGGGATCCTGAGGGTGAGGAGCGCGACCCATGATCTGACGACCACGGGCGGTGAGCGCCATGGCTGGGCTCGATGAGATCGGCACCGATCCGGCGGCGTCGTACGCCGATCCGCAGGGCGATCCGTTTCTGCGCACGCGGTTCGTCATACCGGCCCGGCCGGTGATGTTCCTGCGGCGCGAGCGGCTGGTCAGACATCTCGACGAGGCGCTGCGCACGCCGCTGACCATGGTCAACGGCGCTGCGGGCGCGGGCAAGACGCTGCTGGCCGCCGACTGGGCCGCGGCCCGCGACCGGCCCGTCGCCTGGCTCACCACGGACGCGGCGGAGCAGGGACCGGGCATGTTCTGGGCGTACCTGCTCCATGCCCTGCGCGCTTCCGGGACGTCGCTGCACGCGGAGATCGGCTGCCCCGCGGACGCGAGCAGCGTTCCCCCCAACCTGCTGGCCCGGCTCGCCGCCGAGCTGAGCACCCGGGAACGGCCCGCGATCGTGGTGCTCGACGAGTTCGACCGCGTGACCGACCCGGAGATCGCGGACCAGCTGGAGTTCGTTCTGCACCACGCCGGGGACGGCCTGCGCCTGATCCTCGTCACCCGTACCGAGCCGCTGCTGCCGCTGCACCGCTATCGGGCGGCCGGCGACCTGACCGAGATCCGGGGCGCGGAGCTGGCGTTCACCGCCGAGGAGGCGGCCGAGCTCCTCGGCCTGCACGGACTGCGGCTTCCGGCGCACGCGACCCACGGTCTCGTGGAGCGCACCCGGGGCTGGGCCGCCGGACTGCGGCTGTGCGCCCTCGCCGCGCGGGAGAACCCGGATCCGGAGCTCTATCTGAAGGAGTTCGAGGCCGACCGCACCACGGTCGCCGACTTCCTGCTCGCGGAGGTCCTCAGACGGCAGCCGCCCGAGACGCAGGACCTCCTGCTGCGGGTCAGCGTCCTCGACCGGTTCCGCCCCGAGCTGGTGAACGCCCTGACGGAGCGCGCCGACGCCGGGCCCATCCTCGCCGGGCTCTACCGCGAGAACGCCTTCGTCGAGCACCTCGGCCAGGACTGGTACCGCCTCCATCCGCTCTTCGGCGAGATTCTCCAGGCCCATCTACGGGTGCGTTCGCCCGGACTGGAGCCCGAACTGCACCGGCGGGCCGCGCACTGGCTGCGCGGCTCGGGAGCCCTCACGGAGACGCTGTGCCAGGGGGCCGCCGCGGGTGACTGGGAGTTCACCGCCGGGGCCCTGATCGACGACCTCGCCATCGGCTGGCTCTTCACCGGCCTGCGCTCCGACGAACTCGCCGAGCTGTTCTCCCGGATGGGACCGGAGGCCGCGGGCCCCGCGACGGACCTGGTCCGTGCCGCCGGGGACCTGTCGCGGCGCGATCTCGACCGGGGCCTGCGGCACCTGCGTCGCGCGGAGCAGGGCCTGACGGCGGAACTGGGCCTGACGGCCGGGCCCGGCGACGCGGCGGAACGGGCCCTGACAGCCGACGGGAGTCCGGCAGGCGAGGAGCCCGGCCTGGTGGCGGCCCGCTTGAGCTGTGCCCTGCTCGAGGCGTTGGCCGCCCGGCTGACCGGTGCGCCGGGCCGGGCGGAGAGGGCCGCGACGGCTGCCGAGACGCTGTGCGACCAAGCCCCCGCCCACCTGCTGGAGAAGCATCCCGAGCTCACCGCGCTGCTGCTGGCCCATCTGGGCTCGGCCCGCCTGTGGGCGGGGCGGTTCGAGGACGCGTCCGCCGTCCTGACACGGGTGGCCGGCGCCTCGGCCGCGGCTTCGACGGCACTCGCCCGCGAGGACTGCCTCGGCCGGCTGGCCCTGATCGACTATCTGAACGGCTGGCTGGGCAGAGCGGAACGGAAGGCCCGGGCGGCGGTGACCGAGACCGAGCGCTACGGGCTGCCCCAGCCGTCCGGTTCCGGCATGGGGCGGCTGGTGCTGGCCGCCGTCGCCGTGGACCGTGACGACCTGGGCCGGGCGCGGGCGCTCCTCGCCGAGGCGGCCGAGTCGTACCCGGCCCTGCGGGACCCGGTCATGGAGGCGGGCAGGGCCATCGCGACCGCCCGTCTGCATCTGGCCCGCGGCGACACCCGAGCCGCTCTCGAGGCGGCGGAACGAGCGGTGCCGGCCGCCGTCGTCTCCCCGTGGGCGGCGGGCCAGACGGCGCTCGTCGTCTCCGCCGCGCATCTGGCGGGGGGCCGGCCGGAGACCGCTCTGGAGGTGTTGCAGCCGTTGTCCGACGAGCAGCCGGCGTGCGCGGTGGGGGCCGCGCGGGCCCAGCTCGCGGCGGGCCGGCCCGGGGCGGCGCTCGAACTGCTCGACGGCGTACGGCCCGAAGGAGGTGCGGGCCCCGCGGTGACGGTCCGCGCCCTGCTGGTGAGAGCACAGGCGGCGGACGAGTCGGGAGACGCGGTCACCTCGCGCCGACTGGTCGCCCAGGCCCTGCGCGAGGCCCGCCGGGACGGGCTGCGACGGCCCTTCGTCGAAGCCGGTCCGTGGATCCGTCCGTTCCTGGACGCCATGGCGCCGCGGGTACCGGTGACGGACCGGGCCGCCCCCGGCGCGACGCGGGCCGACGGCCCGCCGCTCCCGCTCGTGGAGGAGCTGAGCGGACGCGAACGCGATGTGCTGGGCAGGCTCGCCCTGACGATGTCGACGGAGGAGATCGCCGCCGACCTGTACGTCTCCGTGAACACCGTCAAGACCCACCTGAAGAGCGTCTACCGCAAGCTGGCGGTCAACCGCCGCAACGACGCGGTGCGCCGCGCCCGCGAACTGAACCTGTTGTGACCGAGTGACCGAGTGACCGAGTGACCGAGTGACCGAGGTCCTCGTATGCCTCGGGCTCGCCCGTGGCGGGTGAGGCGCCGATCGGACTTCTCCGCTGCGATGGTGGTGTGGACACCCGCCTGCGACCCCTTCGGCCCCGTCCCCTTCGTCCGATCCATGTGATCCGGGCGACTCGTCGGACACATCGGACTCGTCGGGCTCGTCCCGCTCGTCGAGGGAGGTCCTGATGCCGAGGGCGGAAGACGGCACGGCGGTCCGGACACCCGCCGAGCACCAGGACGCCGTCGACTTCACCGGCGGTGTCTACGGATCCATGCTCGCCGCCTCGGTGATCGTCGGCGCGGGCACCCTGGGCTCGTTCCCCCGGCTCGAGCTCGTGCTGCTGCTGTTGTTCACCGGAGTGGCGTTCTGGATCGCGCATGTGCACGCCCAGTTGTTCGGGGCGCGGCTGGTGCAGCGGAGCCTGGACCGCCGGGCCGTGCTGCACGTGTGCCGCGAGGAGTGGCCCATCGTCAAGGCGGCGGTGCCGCCCGCTGTCGCCGTGGCCGTCAGCCCGCTGCTCGGACTCGACGTGCAGGGGGCGCTCTGGCTCGCGCTCGCGGTCGCCGTGGCGGGCCAGGTGGGCTGGTCGGCGGCGGCGGCACGGCGGGCCGGAGCCTCCTGGCGGATGGTGGGGGTCACGGCCGCGGTGAACCTCGTGCTCGGCCTGTTGATCATCTCCTTCAAGCTCTACCTGACGCACTAGAGCGGGCCGGGACGGGCCTGGGCGGGTCAGGACGAGGTATCACCTGCACGGGGTGAGGACGTCCGCCGCGCCGGGGGCGGAGGATCGCAGAGTGAGTGCGCAGTCAGCCAGTCCCAGGCCATCCCGGGAGAGCAGCTCATGCGCTACGAGATCCGCGTCGACGGACACCTGTCGGAGGCACTGACCAGGGTCTTCCCGGAACTGGACCATGTGGTCATGTCCGGTCAGACCGTCCTGTTCGGATACGTCATCGACGAAGCGCACCTGTACGGGCTGCTGGCCCGCTGCCAGTCACTGGGGCTGCGGGTCCTGGAGATGCGTCAACTGCCGGAGTGATGTGCCGGGGTCGCCGGAGGCACCCGGCCGGGCAGGAGGAGGAGTCATGAGCGTTTCGCCCGGACCCGAACCGCACACCGGAACGGACGACCCGTTCGGCGGCCGTACGCGACAGCCCGGCGGGGCGGCGTCCGGGCCGGTGGGCGCCGATCCCGCCGAGGCACTGGCCGTGCTGGGGCGCTCCTGGACATGGATCCTCGGTTCGGCGGTCGCCACGCTCGTGCCGGGCATCCTGATCCTCGTCTGGCCGGACGAGACCCTGCACGTCCTGGCGGTCCTGATCGGCCTGTACCTGCTGGTCACCGGCGGCTTCCGGTTCGTCGCGGCCTTCGCGAGGGACGACCACGGCGAACGCCTCACCGGCCTTCTGCTGGCGGTGCTGTACGTCGTGGCCGGGGTGCTGTGCCTGCGCAACCCGCTGCAGACCATCGCGACGCTCTCGCTGATCGTCGGGGTCCTCTGGCTGGTGTCCGGAATCCTCACCCTCTACACGGCGCTCGCCACCAAGGACCTGCCGCACCGGGGAGTCGTGCTGGGCGCCGCCGTGCTGGCCATCGTCGCGGGGATCGTGGTGCTCGCCCTGCCCACCGAGACGGCCCGGGCGCTGACCCGGCTGCTCGGCCTGTGGCTCGTCCTGCTCGGCCTGGTCGAGGCGGCGGTCGCCTTCGCCTGGCGGGCCGCGCTGCGCCGGGCGCGGGCGGCGGAGCCGGGAACTCCCGCGGGGAGGGCCTGAGACGGCCGGCGCAGTCACCCGTCCCGGGTGAGGACGCCGGGACTTCTCGCACGCACGCTGAGATCGCCACACAACGGCATACGGGCCCCGGCCCGGAACGGAGGAAGAAGATGAGTGGGGACACGTACCTCGCCTACGACTATCCGCTGCTGAGCGCCTTCTGGACCATGTTGGTGTTCTTCCTGTGGATCATGTGGTTCGTCCTGCTGTTCCGGATCGTCATGGACATCTTCCGGGACGACGAACTCAGCGGCTGGGCCAAGGCCGGCTGGCTGGTGTTCTGCGTCGTGCTGCCCTTCCTCGGCGTCTTCGTCTACGTCGTCGCGCGGGGCAAGAACATGGGGCGCCGGGAGATCAAGCAGGCGCGGGAGCAGCAGCAGGCCTTCGACAGCTACGTCCGCGAGACCGCCAAGGGCTCGGCGTCCACCAGCAGCGTCGACGAACTCGCCAAGCTCTCCGAGATCCGTGCCCGCGGTGACATCACGGACGAGGAGTTCAACAGGGCCAAGCAAATGGTGCTGAGCGGCTCCCGCCACTGAGCACACCGAACGGCGACCGGCCCGACGAAATCGACTCCACGCAACCGAATCGAGGCTTCGGGATGGCAGCGACACACCCCACCCACGCGCCGTCGGCCAAGCGGCACACGGCCAAACAGCAATGGGCCGAAGGCCTGATGGTCTTCGCCGCGGTCACGCTCATGCTCGCCGGAGTGCTCGACATCTTCCGGGGCATCATGGGGATCGCCGAGGACGATGTCTTCCTCTCCACCCGCAACTACGTCTTCGCGTTCGATCTCACCGGCTGGGGCTGGATCCACCTCGCCCTGGGCGCGGTCGCGGTGATCGTCAGCAGGGGGCTGTTCCAGTCGGCGACGTGGGCGCGGGTCGCCGGCGTGGCCATCGCCGCGCTGATCGTCATCGCCAACTTCCTCTCCCTGCCGTACTACCCGGTCTGGTCCGTCGTGATGATCGCCTTCTCCGCGTTCATCATCTGGGCGCTGTGCGTGGTGAAGCCGGACGGCGCCGCGGACTGACCGGCCGGGAACCCTCCCGTCCGCATCATCAGGAAGGCGGTAGACGATGTGCCGTTGGCTCGCCTACTCGGGAACCCCTGTCCTGCTCGAAACGATCCTGTACCGGCCGGAGCACTCACTGATCGACCAGAGTCTGCACTCCAAGATGGGTGTGGAGACGACCAACGGTGACGGCTTCGGCGTCGGCTGGTACGGGCCCGACTCGGGCGACGGGACCCCCGCGGTGGTCCGGGAGATCGGCCCGGCGTGGAGCAATCGCAATCTGCGGGAGATCGCCAGTCACGTCCGCTCACCGCTGTTCTTCGCGCACATCCGGGCCTCGACCGGCTCGGCGGTGCAGCAGACCAACTCCCACCCGTTCCGGCACGGGCGCTGGATGTGGATGCACAACGGCGCGATCGCCGACTTCCACCGGATGCGCCGGGACCTCGCCCTCTCCGTCGACCCGCAGCTCTTCCTCGACATCGAGGGGTCGACGGACTCCGAGATGATGTTCTACCTGGCCCTCACCCTCGGGCTGGAGGAGGATCCGCCGGGCGCCGTCGCCCGGATGGTCGGCCTGGTGGAACGTACCGGCCACGCACACGGGGTGGAGTACCCGGTCCAGATGACGGTCGCCGTGACCGACGGGGAACGGCTGTGGGCCTTCCGCTACTCCAGCCAAGGAGACTCACGCTCGCTGTTCTACAGCACCCGGGTGGAGACGCTGCGGTCGCTCCACCCCGACCTGGGCTTCCTGCGCGAGGTGTCCGACGAGACCCGTCTCATCGTCTCCGAGCCCCTGGGCGACATGCCCGGCGCCTGGAACAAGGTCCCCGAGGGCACGTACGGCGTGGTGCAGCCCGGAGGGGACGACATCGTCCAATTCGTCCCGCAGGCGGCTTAGCGCGCACGGCTCCCGGTGTGGTGCGGTGCGGTGCGTGTGCGGTGCGGTGCCGGGCTCGGCTCCGTGGACGTCGGTGGACATCCGCAGGTCTCCGCGGACGTCCACCCGGACACGGGGCCGGCCCGGACATCAGTGCACGGAGAAGCCGCCGTCGACGAAGAGCGCCTGCCCGGTCACATAGCCGGAGGAGCGGCCGGCCAGGAAGACGGCGGCTCCGGCGAAGTCCTCGGCCAGGCCGTTGCGCCCGACCATCGTGCGCGCGGCCAGCGCCGCCACCTTCTCCGGGTCGGACTGCAAGCGCATGTTGAGGGGAGTCAGGACGAAGCCGGGCACGAGTGTGTTGCAGGTGACGCCGTACGGCGACCACGCCTCGGCCTGGGAGCGGGCCAGCGACTCCAGGGCCCCCTTGGAGACCCCGTAGGCGCCGCTCTGGACGAACGCGCGGTGTGCCTGCTGGGACGTGATGTGGATGATCCGTCCGAAGCCGCGCTCGGCCATCCTGGGCCCGAACCGCTGGCCCAGCAGATAGGGCGCCTCCAGGTTCACGGCCATCGTGGCGTCCCAGACCTCCTCGCCCAGCTCGCCCATCGGCGGCCGCAGGTTGATCCCGGCGCAGTTGACGAGGATGTCGGGCTCGCCGAACACCGCCGCCGCCTGCTCCGCGGCGGCGCGCACCCCGTCGCGGGTGCTCAGGTCGGCGCTCACCCAGGCCGCCCGGCAGCCGTCCGCCGTCAGTTCGTCGACCGTGGCGGCCAGCTCCGCCTCCTTGCGCGCCACGATCACCACACGTGCGCCCGCCCGGGCGAGGGCGCCGGCGATGGCCCGCCCGATCCCGGAACTGCCGCCGGTCACCAGGGCGACCCGGCCGTCCAGCGAGAACAGTTCGGAGAGATAGGTGTCCGGGGTGCCGTGCGAGGGGCTGTGGGAAGTCATGTCCGCACCCTAGACGGCCTCCGGAACCAGGCGGAGGCGAGCTCCGTGGCCCGGACGGCAAGCGGTCCTCGCACCTCGGACGGCCTGCGCGCCGAGAGGAACCCAGGAGCGCCCAGGACTCTTGCGTAGCGAACTGTTCCGATATATCGTTGACGCATCGCGACAGATCAACGATGGAATGAAGGAGTGGTTTGCGATGCGTACCCACGGATTCGAGCGTGGACATGGACAGGACGGCCCCCGACGTGGCCGCGGCAGCTTCGACGGACGGCGGGCGGCTTTCGGGCCGTTCGGTCCGGGTGGCCCCGGCGGTCCGGGATTCGGCCCCGGCGGTCCCGGCTTCGGGCCGGGCTTCGGTGGCCCCTGGGGCGGACGAGGGCGTGGCGGACCCAGGGGGAGGGCGCGGCGCGGTGACGTACGGGCCTCGATCCTGGCCCTGCTCAAGGACCGGCCGATGCACGGCTACGAGATGATCCAGGAGATCGCCGAACGCAGCGGCGGGGCGTGGAAGCCCAGCCCGGGCTCGGTGTACCCCACCCTCCAGCTGCTGGAGGACGAGGGCCTGATCAGCAGTGAGAGCGAAGGCGGCAAGAAGCTGTTCTCGCTCACCGACGAAGGCCGCACGGCCGCCGAGGAGGGCCCCGAGGCCCCCTGGGAGGAGGCCTCGCGCGGGGTCGACTGGGAGGCTCTCAGTGAGATCCGCCAGGCCGGCTTCGGTCTGATGGAGGCCTTCGGGCAGGTCTGGAAGACCGGCAGCAAGGAGCAGCGCGAAAAGGCGCTCACGGTCATCAACGACGCCCGCAAGAAGCTGTACCTGATCCTCGCCGACGAGGACTGATCGCCGTAAGGCGAAGCCGAGGCGCCCCGCGGAGTCATCCGCGGGGCGCCTTCGTGTGCCGTGCACCTCGCCTGTCGTCCACCTCGCCGGGTCGGACGGCCGGTCCGGTTCGGACGGCCGGTCCGGTCCGGTCCCGTCCGGTCAGGCGACCAGTCCGCCCAGTTTGCGCAGCGACTCGTTCAGTGCGGCCGTGCCCGAGTCCTTGAGCCTGCCCGCCATCAGCGACACGGCCGCGCCCGTGAACTCGCCGTCGATGCGGACCGTCGTGGCGTCCCCGTCGGGGGTCAGGGTGTAGCGGGTGGCGACGGACACGGCCATCGGGCCCTTCCCGCGGATGACCAGCGATCGGGCGGGCTCCAGTTCCGCCACGGTCCACTCGACCTCGGCCGGGAACCCCATGAGCTTCATGTTCTCCTGGAAGGTCGCGCCCACTTCGAGGGTCTCGGGGCCGCCCTTGGGGAAGTTGGTGTGGGTCGCGTTCCACTCCCCGTACGCCGGCCAGTCGGTGAGCTGCGCCCACACTTTCTCGGCCGGTGCCTGGATGCGTGCCTCCGCGCTGACTTCGGCCATGCGACCACCTCTTCGTGTCGGACAACTGGGGCTGCGGTGTCGCGGAACGTAGCTCCAGGGCCTCGAACATTCAATACTGACGAACCGTCAGAAAATGTGGAGGGGGGCGTACGGCGAGACGGTGCGCGCCCCGGCGGCGACACGCGCCTGATCTCATCCGTAGGGAGGAGATTCCGACGGCCGGGGTCCGCTCTGTGTGGGACGTGAAGATGCTCCCCGTCGGGGATGACCGATCCCGGCCGGACTGATGGGGTGGGATTGTGCAATCCCGTACTTCCCGGCAGTCGCCCCACAATCCGGTGGCGCACGGCATGGACGACGACCCCAGGCTCGCCGCCGAGCCCGCGGCGGCGCTCGCCGCCGCCCGTCGCAGGGCGGTGCGGGACGGGGACCGGCAGATCGACACCGCCCATCTGCTGCACTCGCTCCTGGAGCAGGACCCGCAGGTGCGCGCCGCCTTCGAGGGCGGACCGCAGCTCGCTCGGCTGCTCGGCTATCTCGTCCAGCGCAGCATCGGCTACGGCCTGCGCTGGCAGAGCGGGGTCGAGGACTCCGGGACCCTGCCCGCCGTGCCGGCCGTCGAGGGTTTCTCCCCGCTGGCCGCGGCCGCGCTCGAGCACGCGTGCGTGCGGGCCGCCCGGCGCGACGGAACGCGGGCCCGGGGCGTCGACCTCCTCGCCGCGATCGTCGCGGACCCGCAGGCGCGGGCCGTCGAGGTGCTGACCCGTGCCGCCGTCGACGTCCGCGAACTGCGCGCCCGGATCGAGGATGCTCCGCGGGGACGCGAGACCTGAGCCGGCGGCGGCGACGGAGCCCGCTGAGCCGACCCCGGCCGCCCTCGCCCGCCGACCGGGGGCCGTCCAGCCGATGAGACAGGTGTCAACGGGGGTGACGCTCATGTCATCGCCTGTCATCATGTGCCGGTGCATACGTCTGTGAGCAGTGAGGGCAACCGCGGGAAGGGCATCGGGCTCGGCCTCGCGATCGGGTCGGCCATCGCCTTCGGCGGGTCCGGTGTCGCGGCCAAGCCGCTGATCGAGGCGGGCCTCGATCCGCTGCACGTGGTGTGGCTGCGAGTGACCGGCGCGGCCCTGGTGATGCTGCCGCTCGCCGTACGGCACCGCGCCCTGCTGCGCACCCGTCCGGCGCTGCTCGCCGGGTTCGGGCTGCTCGGCGTGGCGGGAGTGCAGGCGTTCTACTTCGCCGCGATCTCCCGCATCCCGGTCGGTGTCGCGCTGCTCGTCGAGTACCTCGCGCCCGCTCTGGTGCTCGGCTGGGTGCGGTTCGTGCAGCGGCGGCCGGTGACGCGCGCAGCCGCGCTCGGCGTGGTCCTCGCGGTGGGCGGGCTGGCCTGTGTCGTCGAGGTCTGGGCGGGGCTGAGTTTCGACGTGGTCGGACTGCTGCTCGCGCTCGCGGCCGCCTGCTGCCAGGTCGGCTACTTCGTCCTGTCCGACCAGGGCAGCGACTCGGGGTCCGACGCCCCCGATCCGCTCGGCGTCATCGCGTACGGCCTCCTCGTGGGCGCCGTCGTCCTGACCGCCGTCTCCCGGCCCTGGGGCATGGACTGGTCCGTGCTCGCGCACACCGCGGGCATGAACGGCACCGCGGTCCCCGCCTGGCTGCTGCTCGCCTGGATCGTGCTCCTCGCGACGGTGGTCGCGTACGTCACCGGCGTGGTGTCCGTGCGCCGGCTCTCTCCCCAGGTCGCGGGTGTGGTGGCCTGTCTGGAGGCGGTCATCGCGACGGTCCTGGCGTGGGTGCTGCTCGGCGAGCACCTCTCGGCGCCGCAGATCGTGGGCGGGGCGGTGGTGCTTCTGGGCGCCTTCATCGCGCAGTCGTCCGCGCCGGTCAAGGGGGCCGCGGAGCCGGTGGCCGGCGGCAGTCCCGAGAGGGAGCTGTCGGCCCGCGGAACGGCTGCCTAGGCTCCCCCTCACATGAGCTCCCCCTCACACCGGGCGACCGCTCTTTCCGTGCCTCCCCTGCGTCGCCCCGGGCGGTCAGGTCCGGCGTCGTCGCGACAGGTGCTCGCCGGCCGCCGCGTCGCGTGGGCCGCCGCGGGCGGCCAGGCCGGCGGCGATGCGGTCCTGGGTCTCGCTCGGCCGGTGCGCCGCGTACTTGAACTTCGCCCGCACGCCGGTCACCTCGAGCCGGACACCACGGATGCCGGCGAGCAGACGGCCGTACGGTGCCTCGCCCACCGTGGGCCGGGCGGAGCCGCCCTCCGGCTGGAAGTGACCCAACTGGCGGGCGAGCAGCTCGGCCTTGGCGGTCGGATCGTCCACGATGTGGGCCGTGCAGCGGAGTTGGACCGCCGCGTAGAAGCTCGTCGGGGTGCCGTGCTCGGCGGGGGCGCCCGGCGGTGCCTGCCACGGGCCGGGTACGAACACGTAGTCGTCGACCACGCTCAGGATCACCGTCGGGTCCGCCTCCAGGGCGGGCCACAGCGGGTTGGGGCGGGCCAGGTGGGTGACGGCCTCGCCCGTGCCGGGGTCGTAGGCGAAGTGCAGCGGCTGGACGAACGGCGGCTCGCCCGCCGGGCCGTTGACGGCGAGCTGGCCGAAGTCGTGGGCGGACAGCCAGGTGCGCCACTCGCCGTCGTCGTGGGGCGCGTCCCAGGGGTGGATGAGCATCACGGCACCGCGAGGTAGTCGGGGAGCACGGTGCCGGGGGCGAGGTCGGCCTCCGGGAGGGGCGCGTCGTAGCCCTTGCGCAGCGGGAGCACGCCGGCCCAGTGGGGGAGGGCGAGGTCCTCCGGTTCGTCGTTCACCCCGCCGGTGCGGGTCTTGGCCGAGACCTCGTTCAGGTCGAGGCGGATCACCGCGGTCGCCGCCAGTTCCTTCCTGTTGGCGGGGCGCGAGTCGGCGGCCCGGCCCGGGACGACATGGTCGACGAGGGCGTCGAGCGCGTCGAGCTTCTCCTGCGGGTCCGTCACGTCGTACGCGAGGCCGTGCACCACGACCGAGCGGTAGTTGATCGAGTGGTGGAACGCCGAACGGGCCAGCACCAGACCGTCGACATGCGTCACCGTCAGGCACACCGGCAGTCCCGGGTCCGCCTGTCCCGTCATCCGCAGCGGGCGCGAACCCGTGGAGCCGTGCACGTAGAGCGTCTCGCCGACCCTGCCGTAGAGGGTCGGCAGCACGACCGGCGCGCCGTCGCGGACGAAACCGAGGTGGCAGACGTAGCCCTCGTCGAGTATCGAGTGCACGAAATCCCTGTCGTACGAGGCCTTCTGCGCGGACCGGGTGGGGATCGTGCGGTCGGTCGGGGTGTAGGCGGCGGGCCGCGTCGTCGTCTCCGGGGTCCCCTGCATGGCGCTCTCCATTGCACTAGTGCATAATAGGCTTTGTGCTAGGAGAATATCCGATCAGAGGCCGACGTGCAGCGGAGATTTCCGCGAGCATCGAGACTGCTGTGGGTGCGGGTGAGCTGAGTCCTGGGCAACTGCTGCCTCCCATGCGGGAGTTGGCGGCCGCGCTGGGGGTGAACCCGAACACCGTCGCGGCCGCGTATCGCACCCTGCGGGAGCGCGGGGTGATCGAGACCGACGGCCGACGGGGCAGCCGGGTGCGCTCGAAGCCCGCCACGACCGGGCGCGAGTTCCTCCGGGTCGAGGTGCCGGAGGGCGTCCGGGACGCGGCCGCCGGCAACCCGGACACCGCGCTGCTGCCACCGCTGGCGCAGGCGTTCGCGTGGGCCGCGGCGCAGGGCGACCGGGAGCCGGTCCTGTACGGACACGCTCCGCTGGAGCCCGAGCTGGCGCGGCTGGCGCGGGCCGAACTGGACGCGGACGGCGTGCCGGCCGGACCCGTGGCCGTCGCCTCCGGTTCGCTGGACGCGATCGAACGCGTCCTCGCCGCGCATGTGCGGCCGGGCGACACCGTGGCGGTCGAGGATCCCGGCTGGGGTTCCCTGCTCGACCTCGTCCCGGCGCTCGGGCTGCGCCCGGTTCCGGTCGGCGTCGACGACGACGGCCCGCTGCCCGAACAGGTGCGGCACGCCCTGGAGGCCGGGGCTCGCGCCCTGATCGTCACCGACCGGGCGCAGAATCCGACCGGCGCGGCGGTGAGTGCCGCACGCGCGCGTGCCCTGCGCGCCGTGCTGCGGCAGCACCCGCAGACCGTGCTGGTCGAGGACGACCACGGCCATGGGATCGTCGACCTCCCTCTGCACCCTCTCGCGGGCGTCACCCGGCACTGGGCGTTCGTGCGCTCGGTGGCCAAGGCGTACGGCCCCGACCTGCGGTTCGCCGTGCTGACCGGGGACGAGGTCACCCTCGACCGGGTGTGCGGGCGGCAGCGGCTGGGACCCGGGTGGGTCAGCCGGATCACCCAGCGGGCGGTGCTGCGGCTGTGGGCCGACGGCGCGGTGGACGCGCGGGCGGTCGCCGAGGCGTACGGGAGCCGGCGGGACGCGCTGATCAGGGCGCTGGCCGCGCGGGGGGTCGAGGCGCGCGGCCGCAGTGGGATGAACGTGTGGATTCCGGTGCCGGACGAGACGGGGGCCGTCGCCCGGCTGCTCCAGGCGGGGTGGGCCGTCGCGCCCGGCGCGCGGTTCCGGATCGAGGCTCCGCCGGGGATCCGGATCACCGTGTCGACGCTCGCCCGGGACGAGGTCGGCCCCTTGGCGGACGCCGTCGCCTCCGCGGTACGGGTGGGCGGCACCCGCGGGTACGTCTAGGACGAGCAGACGCCCCGGGCACGGTCCTGCCGGGTGCCGGGTCGCCGTGGGTTCGCCTGCCGTCCCGTGTCGGGCGGCGTCGGACGGCCTCGGCGGCTGCCGGTCGTTGCGGGTGCCCGGCCTTCGCGTCGAGGGTGTGGGGGGCGCTGCCGGGCGGTGTCGATGGGTGCCCATCGCCCGCCTTCACGCAGCGATGCGGGGTGGCTGCCGTCCCGTACCCGGCGGTCTCGGCGGGTGCCGGGTGCCGGGTGTGTGCATTCCCTGCCCTCGCGGGTGTGGACGCCGGGCGGTCGAGGCGGCACGGGCCGGTGTCGAATCGGCCGTGCGGCCGGACCCCGGCCCGGGGGTGTGACGCGCCGCTCCACGCCCTCCGCCCGGGTCGGCCGCCCCTCGCCCGCTCCCCGTCGCCGCCGGCGTCCCGTGCCCGGGCCGGACGTCTCATCGGGTCAGGTCCGCTCCCGTGCCTGGGTCAGCGCCGCCCCCGTGCCTGGGTCAGCGCCGCTCCCGCCAGGACGATCGCCGCGCCCACCGGGGTCGACCAGCTCAGCGGCTCGCCGAGGATCGCGACGCCCGCCGCCGTCGCGATGACGGGGATGAAGTAGGTGACCATCTGGGCAGTCGTCGGGCCGACCTCCGTGACCAGGCCGTACTGGATCAGCAGGGCGAGGCCCGTGCCGAGCGCTCCCAGGGCGGCCGTCGCGAGCAGCGGGACCAGGGGGAAGCGGCTCGGGAAGGAGGTGAACAGCGGGGTGACCACGGCCAGTTGGAGCGTGGCCAGCAGGAGCTGTCCGCCGGTCATCGACAGGGCCGAGGAGCCGGTGTCCGCCAGGGTGCGGCGCAGGTAGATCCAGCCGATCGGGTAGCTGAGCGAGGCCAGCAGGGCCAGGGCCGTACCCCGGGCGTCCAGGCCGTGGAAGCCCTGCCAGGCGCCCAGGACCGTGAGGACGCCCAGGAATCCGAGGCCCAGGCCCGCGACGCGCAGCCGGGTCGGCCGGTCCTCCGACAGTGCCACCAGGGAGAGGGTCATGCCCCACAGCGGTGAGGTCGCGTTGCAGATCCCGGCCAGGGTGGAGGGAATGGTCAGCTCGGCGTAGGCGAACAGGGAGAAGGGCAGCGCGTTGAGCAGGAACGCCGCCACCGTCAGATGGGCCCAGGTGCGGGCTCCGCGCGGCAGCCGCTCGCGCTTCACCACCATCGCCACCGCCAGGACCGCCGTGCCGAACAGCAGCCTGCCGAGGGTGACCTGGAAGGGTGCGTATCCGTCGGTGCCCACCTTGATGAGCAGGAAGCTGAAGCCCCAGATCAGCGACAGCACGCCGAAGCGCAGCCGCCAGTCGAGGGTGCGGCGCGGGCGGGCGGCGACGTGCGGGGAGGTCTGGGCGGGGGCGGTGACAGCAGTCATGAGCGTAACGATGCTGGACATCGTCTCGTCACACAATCGAGAATATTCGAGCGATACCTCGTAGCATCGCTTACATGTTGAACCTGGAGCGCCTGCGCACCCTCGACGCCCTGGCCCGGCACGGATCGGTCAGCGGCGCCGCCACGGGCCTGCACATCACCACCTCGGCCGTCTCGCAGCAGATGGCCAAGCTGGAACGGGAGGTCGGGCAGCGACTCCTCGCCAAGCAGGGGCGAGGGGTACGGCTCACGGACGCGGGACGGCTGCTCGCCGACCACGCGTCGCGGATCCTGTCGCAGGTAGAGCTCGCGCAGTCCGATCTGGAGGCCCAGCGCGGACAGGTGGTGGGGGAGCTGCGGCTCTCCGCGTTCCCGACCGCGGCACGCGGGCTGTTTCCCGTCGCGCTCGCCGAGCTGCGCAAGGCGCACCCGGGGCTGCGCCTGCGCTCGTGCGAGCTGGAACCGGAGCGGGGGATCGCCGGGGTGGTCCGCGGCGACCTCGACCTCGCCGTCGTCCTGGACTGGTACAACAAGCCGATGCCGGTGCCGGAGGGCCTGGTCAAGGCGCCCATCCTGGACGATCCCGCCGATGTCGCGATGCCGGCCGGGCACCCCCTCGCGGACCGGGACGAGGTGGATCTGGGGGAGTTCGCCGAGGACGAGTGGATCACCTGGGGCGAGGGCGAGTTCTGCCACGAGTGGCTGATGTTCACACTCCGCTCCCGGGGTGTGGAGCCGATCGTGGGCCACCGGGCGGCCGAGACGCACACCCAACTCGGGCTGGTGGCCGCCGGACTGGGCGTCTGTATCGCGCCGCTGCTCGGTCGTCACCCGGTGCCCGAGGGCGTCGTGACGGTCCCCCTGCGGCAGCGGGTGCGCCGGCATGTGTACGTGCTCTGGCGGGCGGACGCCGACCGCCGCCCGTCGATCCGGGCGGCGGTCGCGGCGCTCAAGGCCGCGGGGAAGGCCGTCGGCTGATCAGCCCTGCACACCGCCCAGCTTGCGGAAGTCCCAGGACACGATCTTCGTCGGCTTCAGCCGCACCCACGCGTGCCGGCCGTCGTGCGGCATCGCGTCCAGGCCGAAGTTCTTGCGTGCGAACCGCGTCTCCACGGCGTCGAGTTCGGCGCACAGCTCCCCGGTGCGCGGGCTCTCGCCCACGAACTCCACCACGCCGGACAGCTCGACGCCCCGCAGCGCGTCGTACTCCTCGCCCGTGTCGATCACGATCGCCACCCGCGGATCGCGGTTCAGGTCCGCCCAGCGCTTGCTGCGTACGACGGAGTACAGCCACAACGCGGTGCCGTCCCAGAGAAACCACAGAGCGCTGACATGCGGAGCGCCGTCGGTGGACACGGTCGCGACCCGGCAGGTGCGCTGGAGGGCGAGGAACGCGTCCAGTTCACCCGGCGACATCATGATCTTCCGGCCCCGGCGCTGAGTGACGGTCATCCGGCCCCCTCATTCTTTTCTTGTGGGTACGTGCCGCTCTCCTGAAATACCGTCAGGAAAGCATGGGTCTTCTTCCTTCTGCGCGCAATGGCGGTTACTGTCGCCCGCTCCACACCGACGCCAGGAGGAGTCATGCCGTCGTACGAACAGCTCAGCGCCCTCCTCGACCCGGCGAGCACCGTCCTGATCACGGTGGAGTGCCAGCAGGGTGTCGTCGGGCCCGGTGCCGCGCTGCCCCAGCTCGCCCGTGCGGCACGGGAGTCGGGGGCCCTCGGCAACGTCGCCCGGCTGGTCGAGGCCGCCCACGCGAGCCGCGTCCAGGTCGTGCACGCCGTCGCCGAACGCCGCCCCGACGGCCGGGGCGCCAACCGCAACGCCCGGCTGTTCCGCGCGGCCGAGCGCCTTCCCGTCCAGCAGCTCGCCGGCAGCGAGGCGACCACCCTCGCGCCCCCGATCCAGGTGGCCGAACAGGACCTCGTGGTTCGGCGGCTGCACGGACTGTCGCCGATCCAGGGCACCGAGGTCGACGCGCTGCTGCGCAACCTGGGCTGCCGCACCCTGGTCGTGACCGGTGTCTCGGCCAATGTGGCGATCCCGAACACCGTCTTCGACGCCGTCAACCGCGGCTACACGGCCGTCGTACCGTCGGACGCCATCGCCGGGGTGCCCGCCGACTACACCCCCGCGATGATCCGCCACACCCTCGCCCTGGTCGCCACGGTCGCGACCACGGAAGAGGTGCTGGCCTGCCTCCGGCAGCCGGCCGTCAGGCCAGCTTGATCGAGTCGCCGCTGACGGTGATCGCCACCTCGGGCAGCGGCTTCTGCGCCGGACCGCTCTTCACGCTGCCGTCCGTGATCGAGAAGTTGCTGTTGTGACAGGGGCAGTTGATCACGCCGTCGCTGATGCTCTTCACCGCGCAGCCCTGGTGGGTGCAGACGGCGGAGAACGCCTTGTAGGTGCCCGCCGTCGGCTGGGTGACGACCACCTTCTCGGAGTCGAAGACCTTGCCGCCGCCCTCGGGTATGTCGGCGGTCGTGGCGAGTGCGGCGCCGGCCGCGGCGTTGTCCCCGCCGCCCGAGCCACCGCTGCTCGCGGCCTCGGTGGACCCGGTGGAACCCGACGTGCCGGCCGAGGCGGACGAGCTCGACGAGTCGTCGTCGGAGCCTCCGCACGCGGTCAGCGCGACGGAGAGCCCCGCGGCTCCGGCGGCTGCCACGACGGTACGGCGGGCAGGCCCCGACGCGGACTTGATCGATGCGCTGGTCATGCTGGAGGTTCCCTTCCAGGGGGTGCGTGGATCTGCCGTGAGGTACGAGCCACGGGCGCCGGTCGTTCAGCGCCCCCGCCAAGTCCGGACAGTGTCGAGATATTGACCCCTTCGAGATGAGTGCGGCGTAAGCCAGAGCTGTCGCGGAGCTGTCGGTCCCGCATCGTTCCAGGCCCAGTAGCCTGGGTCGATGCTCAAGGAAGTCACCGCGACCCGCTTCGTCACCCCCCTGCGTGAGGGCGGCTCCCTGCCGGGACTCGTCGAGGCCGACGACTTCGGTCTGTACGTCATGAAGTTCACCGGCGCCGGACAGGGCCGCAAGACGCTCGTCGCCGAGGTCGTCTGCGGCGAACTCGCCCGCAGGCTCGGCTTCCGGGTGCCCCGGCTGGTGACCGTGGAGCTCGACATCGTGCTCGGACTCGGCGAACCCGACCAGCAGGTACAGGAGTTGCTGAAGTCCAGCGGCGGCACCAACCTCGGCATGGACTTCCTCTCCGGAGCCCTCGGCTTCGACCCGCTCGCCTTCCCGGTGACCTCCGAGGAAGCAGGCCGGATCGTCTGGTTCGACGCGCTCGTGAACAACGTCGACCGGTCCTGGCGCAACCCCAACCTGCTGATGCACCGCGGCGACCTGTGGGTCATCGACCACGGCGCCACCATGATCTGGCAGCACAACTGGCCCACCGCCGAAGCCTCCGCGGCCCGCCCCTACGACGCCCGCGACCACGCGCTCACCCCGTTCGGGCCGGACGTCGCGTCCGCGGCGGCGGAGCTGGCGCCGCTGGTCACCGCCGACCTCCTCGCCGAGGTCACCGCCGAGATCCCCGACGTCTGGCTGGCGGACGAGCCCGGCTTCGACAGCCCGGACGCGCTCCGCCGGGCCTACGCGGCCCCGCTGCTCGCCCGCGCCGCCGTCATCCACGACCGCATCAAGGGAATCAAGTGAACGAGCGCCACATCATCCGGCCCGGACAGGGCGGCGACCGGGACGTCTTCGAGTACGCCCTGCTGCGCGTCGTACCGCGCGTCGAGCGCGGCGAGTGCATCAACGCGGGCGTGCTGGTGTACTGCCGCGGCCAGGACTACGTCGGTGCCCGCACCCACCTCGACGAGGCGAAGCTGCTGGCACTGGACCCGGCGGCGGACGTGGCCGGGGTGCGGGCCGCCCTGCGGGCGGTCGAGGGTGTGTGCGCGGGCGGCGCGTCGGCCGGGCAGGCGGCGCACGACGACGCCGGACGGCGCTTCCGCTGGCTGATCGCCCCCCGTTCGACGATCGTCCGGCCGGGCCCCGTGCACACGGGGCTCACCACCGATGCCGCGGCCGAGACGGAGCGGCTGCTGGAACTGCTGGTGAGGTAATGGATCACACCCGCGCCGTGTGGCGTTGACACCGGGTGCCAGGGCTTCTAGCGTCACGTCTGTCGAAGGTACTAAGCGGTCGCTCACCACTCGGGCGCATCCAGATTTTCTCAAGGGCGAGGAGAACCAGCAATGTCCACCACTGAGCAGCGGGTCGCCGTGGTCACGGGCGCGGCGCGCGGCATCGGCGCCGCCACCGCCGTACGGCTGGCCGCGGAAGGCCGCGCGGTCGCGGTAGTCGACCTCGACGAGGCCGCCTGCAAGGACACCGTCGAGAAGATCACCGCGGCGGGCGGCAAGGCCATCGCGGTCGGCGCCGACGTCTCCGACGAGGCCCAGGTCGAGGCGGCGATCGCCCGCATCGTCGAGGAGCTCGGCGCGCCGACGATCCTCGTCAACAACGCGGGCGTGCTCCGCGACAACCTGCTGTTCAAGATGAGCGTCGCCGACTGGGACACCGTCCTGGGCGTGCACCTGCGCGGCTCGTTCCTGATGACCAAGGCCGTGCAGAAGCACATGGTCGACGCCGGCTTCGGCCGGGTGGTCAACCTGTCGTCCTCCTCGGCGCTCGGCAACCGCGGCCAGGCCAACTACTCCGCCGCCAAGGCCGGTCTCCAGGGCTTCACCAAGACCCTCGCCATCGAGCTCGGCAAGTTCGGCATCACCGCCAACGCCGTCGCCCCCGGCTTCATCGCCACCGACATGACCGCCGCGACCGCCGCCCGGGTGGGCATGGGCTTCGAGGAGTTCAAGGCCGCGGCCGCCACCCAGATCCCGGTCGCGCGCGTCGGCGAGCCCGACGACATCGCCAACGCGATCGCCTTCTTCACGAACGAGGCCGCCGGCTTCGTCTCGGGCCAGGTGCTGTACGTCGCCGGCGGACCGCTCGACTAACGGCCACTACGGAGCACTGGGGATCACGAACATGACTGAACTGCCCGCACTCTCCGGCAAGGTCGCCCTCGTCACGGGCGCCAGCCGCGGCATCGGCTACGGCGTCGCCGAGGCACTCGTCGCCCGCGGCGACCGGGTCTGCATCACCGGCCGCAACGAGGACGCGCTCAAGGAGGCCGTCGAGCAGCTCGGCGCCGACCGGGTCATCGGCGTCGCCGGCAAGGCGCACGACCTGGCGCACCAGGCCGCCGCCGTCGAGCGCACCATGGAGGCCTTCGGCCGGGTCGACTTCCTGGTCAACAACGCCGGTACGAACCCGGTGTTCGGGCCGATCGCCGACCTCGACCTCGACGTGGCCCGCAAGGTCTTCGAGACGAACGTGGTCTCCGCGCTCGGCTTCGCGCAGCGGACCTGGCACGCCTGGCAGAAGGACAACGGCGGCGCGATCGTCAACATCGCCTCCGTCGCGGGACTCTCCGCCTCGCCCTTCATCGGCGCGTACGGCGTCAGCAAGGCCGCGATGATCAACCTGACCCAGCAGCTGGCGCACGAGTTCGCGCCGCGGGTGCGGGTCAACGCGATCGCCCCGGCGGTGGTGAAGACGAAGTTCGCCGAGGCCCTGTACGAGGGCCGCGAGGAGGAGGCGGCCGCCGCCTACCCGCTCGCCCGGCTCGGCGTGCCGTCCGACATCGGCGGCACCGCCGCGTTCCTGACCTCGGAGCAGTCGGACTGGATCACCGGCCAGACGCTCGTCGTCGACGGCGGGATCTTCCTCAACGCCGGCGTGGGCTGATCCCGGCTCGGCCTGAACGAGACACCGGCACGGGCGCTGTTTCTTGACGGAAACGGCGCCCGTGTCGTCGTTCGGGCCCGGAACGGGCGATGACAACGTCGTCACCCCGAAGTGATCAAGAATGCTTCAAGGGCGCGGGTTCACGGCGCGTGGGGCTGCGGTATGGTCTGCCAACCCTTGGCATGGCAGATCGAGGAGCGTGCGCGTGTTCAACCGGAACCGATCCTTGCAGCAGATGGCGGCGATCGTGTCCATATCCCTGGTGGCCGGATGCAGCCTCCTGGGACAGGAGAGCTCCGACGATGCCGGACCGATCGTCGTGGGCACCACCAGTGCTCCCAGCACGCTCGATCCCGCCGCCGCCTGGGACGGCTCCTGGGAGCTGTTCCGCAACATCTACCAGACGTTGCTGAGCTACCCCAACGGAGCGACGAGTCCCCAGCCGGATGCCGCCAAGTCCTGTGAGTTCACGGACGACTCCAATCGCACGTACAAGTGCGAACTGCGCGACGGCCTCAAGTTCTCCAACGGCGACAAGCTGGACGCGAACGCCGTCAAGCACTCGATCGACCGGATCAGGACGATCAACGCCGAGACCGGCCCCAACGGACTCCTGGGCAGCCTGGACAGCGTCGAGACGAAGGGCGACCTGGTGGTCCTCTTCCGGCTCAACAAGCCCGACGCCACCTTCCCGTTCGTGCTGGCCACCCCCGGTATGTCCCTCGTCGACCCCGAGGACTACTCCGCGAAGGCCCTGCGCAAGGACGACGGCATCGTCGGTTCCGGGCCGTACCGGCTCCAGTCCTACGAAGAGGGCAAGCAGGCCGTACTGGTACGGAACGACAACTACAAGGGCTTCGCCGACCGCAAGAACGACGCGGTGACCATCCGCTACTTCCAGGACTCCGGCGAGATGGTCAAGGCCCTGCGCAGCAGGGACATCGACATCACCTACCAGGGTCTCGCCGCCGACGACATCGTCGACCTGGACGGCAAGACCGCCGCCAACGAGGGCCTCCAGCTCATCGAGGGCGCCGGCAGCAACATCAACTACCTGGTGTTCAACCCCAAGGACCCGTGGTCCGAAAAGGTCGCCGTGCGCCGGGCCGTGGCCCAGGTCGTGGACCGGGCCGCGATCGCCCACGAGGTCTACAAGGACACGGTCGAGCCGCTGTACTCCATGGTCCCGTCCGGCCTGACCGGCCACACCACCGGCTTCTTCGACTCCTTCGGCGACCCCGACAAGGCCAAGGCGCGCAAGATCCTCACCGAGGCGGGGATCACCGAGACCGTCCCGCTCACCCTCTGGTACACCACCGACCGCTACGGCTCCGACACCGCTCTGGAGTTCAAGGAGATCAAGAGGCAGCTCGACGCGTCGGGCCTGTTCTCGGTCAAGCTGAAGAGCCGTCCCTGGAACACCTACGTGGTCGGCTACCAGAAAGGCGAGTACCCGGTGTTCGGGCGCGGCTGGGCCCCGGACTTCCCCGACGCGGACAACTTCATCGCCCCGTTCGTCGGCGATCAGAACGCGCTCGGCACGCCCTACCCGGCTAAGGAGATCACGCAGGTGCTGCTGCCCCGCTCCCGCGGGGAGAGCGACCGCGCCAACGTGGTGCAGGACTTCGAGGACGCCCAGCAGATCCTCGTCGACGACGCCCGCCTGCTGCCGCTGTGGCAGGGCAAGCAGTACCTGGCCTCCTCCGAGGACGTCTCGGGCGGCGAGCGGTCCCTGGACCCGTCGACGATCATGATGATGTGGGAGCTGACGCGGAAGACCAGCTGGTAGGCGGTCGGCAGACCGGTCGCGGGTCCGGTGGCGAGGCCGGTTGTCAGTGGTCGCCTGTAGGTTCTGTGCTCTGCAAGTGACCACACGACGCAAGGACGTTGACGTGACCGACATCGCCATGCTGCCCGAGTCCTGGCGCGGGGTTCTGGGCGACGAGCTCCAGCAGCCCTACTTCAAGGAGCTGACGGAGTTCGTCGAGGAGGAGCGGACGGCCGGTCCCGTCTACCCCCCGCGCGCGGAGGTCTTCGCCGCGCTCGACGCGACGCCGTACGAGCGGGTGAAGGTGCTCGTCCTCGGCCAGGACCCGTACCACGGCGAGGGCCAGGGGCACGGCCTGTGCTTCTCGGTGCGGCCGGGAGTGAAGATCCCGCCGTCCCTGCGGAACATCTACAAGGAGCTGCACGCGGAGCTGGACACGCCGATCCCGGACAACGGCTACCTGATGCCGTGGGCGCAGCAGGGTGTCCTGCTGCTCAACGCGGTCCTCACGGTCCGCTCCGGCGAGGCGAACTCGCACAAGGGCAAGGGCTGGGAGAAGTTCACGGACGCGGTGATCCGCGCGGTGGCCGACCGGCCCGACCCGGCCGTCTTCGTCCTGTGGGGCAACTACGCGCAGAAGAAGCTCCCGCTCATCGACGAGACCCGGCACATCGTGGTCAAGGGTGCCCACCCCTCGCCGCTGTCGGCGAAGAAGTTCTTCGGTTCCCGCCCGTTCACGCAGATCAACGAGGCGGTGGCGCGGCAGGGCCACGAGCCGATCGACTGGACCATCCCGAACCTGGCCGACCAGGTCTGACCCGGCGAGGCCGGGCCCGGCCCGGCCCCGGGTGACCGGACCTGCCGCCTGCCGCCGCGCCGGTTCCTCCGCGGACCGGCACGGTGCCGCCTGACCGGGATTGCGGATGCCTGCGGCTAGCGTCGTCGCAACGACGCAAGGAGGCCGAGGTGGCGGAGCGACAGGGGCAGACGGTGCCGGACGCCCTGCTGACGCGGATCGGGCAGGTCGTGATGCTGCACCACGGGGGAGACCGCGAGGAGGCCCGGCGCCGCCTCCTCGACCTGTGGACGGAGCTCGGCGAGGGCGGCGCCCCGCTGCACCGCTGCACTCTCGCCCACTACCTGGCCGACACCCACGACGACCCCTCCGACGAGCTGGCGTGGGACCTGCGGGCGCTGACGGCGGCGGAGGAGCATGTCGGCTCGGTCGAGGTGCGGGCGCTCTATCCCTCGCTGCACCTCAACCTGGCGGCGGACTACGTCAAACTCGGCCGTGCCGAGGCCGCCCGTACCCATGTACGCAGGGCCCGTACGGCGGCCGTGGCACTGAGGGACGACAGCTACGGGGACGGCGTACGGGCGGCGATCAGCCGGATGGAACTCAGACTGGGGCCGGGCGGGGGCGAAGGTGAGTGGGAGGGACGGGGCGAGTGGGAGCGGGAATGGTGAGAACGGCCGAGCCGTCTTCGCGTGAGGCGTGGGACCGGCGAGCCGTCGTCGCGGGAGGGGCCGAGACCGGCGAGGCGGTCCTCGTGTGAGGGGCCGAGACCGGCGAGGCGGTCCTCGCGTGAGGGGTAATACCGGCGAGGCGGTCGTCTCCCGACGCCCTCGCCGGCTGAACCCTCACCGCCCGTAGGCCTGCTCGCAGAGCGTCGCCTCCGGGCTGTCGCCCCGCCATCCGCCGTACGTCCTGCCGAGCGCGCACACGTCGGTGTTCCTGCGCACCTCCTTCTCGATGTCCGGGATCGCCACGCGCGGCACCGCGTGCCGCCGGGCCTCCGGGTGAGGCGGCCGGGGGTGCGGGCGGGAACGGGACGAGGGCGGCTGTCCGGCGCCGCCGGCCCCCGGCGGCGTCGCCGTCCGCCGCCGCTGTGCCGGGGCCGTCGGCGCGTCCGGTTCCGGCGCACGGGACGGCCCGGCCATCTCCAGCGCCTCCCGGGCGGGCGCCTGTACGACCTGTACCTCGGCCCGCCCCTCCGGCCGCGGCACGGACGGCTGGGACGGCGCCAGGGCGGGGCCGGGAGCGGCCGGGCGCTGGACGGTCACGCATCCCGCGAGGGCCGAGACGGCCACGGTGACCAGGAGCGTTGCGGTAGTCGTCGTCGTTCGATGCACCCACGCAACTCTGCTGGTTCCCCCCGCCCGAGCAACAGCGGAGAAGCGGAGGTTGCCCCGCAAGGGTGATCTCGTACCCCGTACGAGGGAGCGGGCCCGCCCGCGCTGACGCCCGGATCCCCCGGGCACCGACTGCGGGCCGGCTGTCCGCGCACCTCGCGGACCGGCGGGCGGCGGCCGGGGAGGGGCCCCGTATGCTGCCGTACACGGTAGGCCGGGCAGTGGGCCGGGCAACCGGGACAGGTAGCGAGGGAGCGCCCGTGAAGGTCGGCTGCATCGGACTCGGCGACATCGCGCAGAAGGCGTATCTGCCGGTGCTCGGCGCGCTGCCCGGGATCGAGCTCCACCTGCAGACCCGCACACCGGCCACTCTCGACCGGGTCGCCGACGGCCTCCGCCTGCCCCGCGAGCAGCGCCACCACGACCTCGACGCGCTCCTCGCGGCGGGTCTCGACGCGGCCTTCGTGCACGCGTCCACCGCCGCCCACCCCGAGATCGTCTCCCGGCTGCTGGAGGCGGGCGTCCCCACGTACGTCGACAAGCCCCTCGCCTACGAACTCGCCGACTCCGAGCGGCTCGTCACGCTCGCCGAGGCGCGGAACGTCTCCCTCGCCGTCGGCTTCAACCGGCGCCTCGCGCCCGGCTACGCGCAGTGCGCCGACCACCCGCGCGAGCTGATCCTCATGCAGAAGAACCGGGTCGGACTGCCCGAGCAGCCACGCACGATGATCCTCGACGACTTCATCCACGTCGTGGACACGCTGCGCTTCCTGGTGCCGGGCCCGGTCGACGACGTGACCGTGCGCGCCCGCGTCGAGGGCGGCCTGCTGCACCACGTCGTCCTCCAGCTCGCCGGGCCCGGCTTCACCGCGCTCGGCGTGATGAACCGGCTCAGCGGTTCCAACGAGGAGATCCTCGAAGTGTCCGGGCAGGACACCAAGCGCCAGGTCGTCAACCTCGCCGAGGTGATCGATCACAAGGGCCAGCCCACCGTGCGGCGGCGCGGCGACTGGGTGCCGGTGGCCCGGCAGCGCGGCATCGAACAGGCGGTCCTCGCCTTCCTGGACGCCGTGCGCGCGGGCAAGGTGCTCAGCGCCCGGGACGCGCTGGCGACTCATGAGCTGTGCGAGCGGGTGGTACGAGCGGTACGGGAGCAGTCCGCCGGAGCCTGACCGTACGCGCGCCCTCCGTGAGCGCGAGGGCCAGCAGCACCAGCAGGGCGCCGTGGACCGGCCAGTCGCCGTAGCGGACGTACGGGGTGACGCCGTCGGCGAGCGGGACGTCGTAGACGGCCGTCGTGCTCGCCTCCGTGCCCAGCCACGATCCCAGACGCCGGCCACTCGCGTCGTACACGGCCGAGACGCCGGTGAGAGTGGAGTGGACGAACGGCCGCCCGGTCTCCGCGGCGCGCAGCGCACCCAGCGAGGCGTGCTGCGCGGGCGCCCAGCTGTGCTGGAAGGAGGAGGTCGACGACTGCGCGACCAGTACGTCCGCGCCGTCCCCGGCCAGATGCCGGCTCATGTCGGGGAACGCCGTCTCGAAGCACACCATCGGCCCGATGCGCAGCCCGTGTCCGGCGTCCATCACGACCTGCTCGGTGCCGCGCCGCCGGTCCTCGCCGGCCGCCTTGCCGACGGAGGTGGCCCAGCCGAGCAGGGAGCGGGCCGGTATGTACTCCCCGAACGGCACCAGCCGCATCTTGTCGTACCGGTCGCCGGTCGGGCCTCCGGACCCGATGAGCATCGAGCTCTTGTAGATGCCGGGCCGGTCGGAGCGGCGGGCGTCGACGTTGACGAGGATGTCGGCGCCGGTGACGCGGGACAACTCCGCCAGGCGCCGGGCCAGATCGGGCCGGTCGTCGAGGTCGTAGCCGACGCTGCTCTCGCCCCAGACGATCAGGTCCACGTCCTGCCCGACCAGCCGCCGGGTCAACTGCTCCTCGCGGTCGAAGCGCCGGTCGGGGCCGTCGATCACCCCCGGTTGCACGACGGCGATCCGGGCCTGCCCGTCGGCGTCGGGGCGCGGCGCCCACATCCACGCGGCCGAGGCCGTGGCGGCGGTGGCGACGAGACCGGCGACGGCCGGGGTCCGGGACGCCGGAACGGAGACCAGGACGGCGGCCGACACGTTGACCGCCACCACCAGGAAGCTGAGCAGCCACACCCCGCCGACGGAGGCGAGCCGCAACGCGGGCTCCACCTGCCACTGACTGGCCCCGAGCATGCCCCACGGCCCGCCGAGCCCCTGCCAGGAGCGGACGAGTTCGATCGCCAGCCAGCCCGAGGGCAGGACCAGCAGCGCGGCGAACACCCGCCCGCGGCCCGGGATCACGTCCGCGGTGAGGAACCGGCGGACCAGCCACGCCCACGGGCCCCACAGGGCGCCCAGCAGCGCGGCGATGACCAGGGTGAACACATGCAGGCTCGGCAGCAGCCAGTGATGCATGGCCAGCATGAAGCCGAATCCGCCGCTCCATCCGTCGTACGCGGCCCGCCGCCCCGTCGGGGCGGAGCGGGCGAGCAGGATCCACGGGACGAGCGCGAGGTAGGCCCACCACCACAGGGCCGGCGCGGGGAACGCGAGCACGGGCAGTGTGCCCGCGAGGGCCGCGACGGCCGTACGCCGCCACGGGGAGGTGAGCCACAGTCCGAACGTCTTCATACGGCACCTCCCTACCCGCTAAGGGGTGCCTCCAGTGTGCGCGCGTCGGACGATCTCCGACAGGGGAGACTTTTTCGGCCCGACCGGCCCGACCGGCCCGACCGGCCCGACCGGCCCGGCTCGGCTCAGAGCGGCCCGGGCGAAGCGTCGCCGCTGCGGGCTCAGCCGGGCAGTCGCCGCCACTTCTCCCGGACGACGACCTCACGCACCCGCCACCCGTGGTCCGTCCGCAGCAGACCGAAGGAGTACCTGCCGCCACAGACGAAGTCCGGTGCACCGGCCGCCGACTCGTCGTGGTCGGCGCCGGCCAGCCGCATCGGGTTGACGTAGTCGGCCTGGACGCGGGCGGTGTCGCCCGTGTCCTGCTCCAGAACCCCGAAGCGCACCCGGCGATTGACGATGAGGTGCTGCCGCATCGCGAACACCCGCAGGGTCTCCGCGAGCCATGAGGCGACGTTCCCGGCATCCCCCTCGATACCACCGGCCGAGCGGTAGTCCGCCCGCCCGTCCGACGTGAACAGTTCCCGGTACGCCGTCCAGTCACCGTCGTCGACCGCCACCGCGTAGTCGGTGACCAACCCGTCCACGGCCAGCCGGTCCATCACTGCGGCGAGCTCCACACGCTGCGTCATGGCCCGAGTGTTGGGCATGGGGGCTGCTCAGCCAAGCTCTGTGCGGGAACGATCCGGTAATCAGCGAGGGATTCCCGGGGGGATCGCCTCGACCCGGCCCATGTTCATGGCGCCGTCATGCGGACGCGGACGTTCGAGAAGCCGGACAGGTCGGCGTGCGGGGGCTGTTGGACAAGACCCACGGCACGAGAGCGCACGAGACCGCACGCGTCCGAGGTGATGGCGCCGGTCCAGGACATGTCCAGGACGTCGTAGGTGCAGGGCGGTCGAGGGGGAGACGCCGACGGCGTCCGCCTCGGTGGTCGCCGCTGCCGCTCGGCATGGCTCGCCGCGCGGTGTTCAGCGCAGACGGACCGACATCCTCACCGTCACGTCGTCCCCTGCCGAGAGGCCGCTCGGCTTGCGCACGGCGTCCTTGAGCGGCAGGAGGTAGCCGTTGTTCCTGGGGAAGAGAGACGTCCGGAAGGCGACTTCGCCGATCCGGGCCTCGACCGGGATCACGCCCCAGCCGTAGGAGGCCAGTGCGGCCACCTCGCGGATGTCGGCGGACTCCTCGTCCGGTACGGGAACGAAGTGGTACGGCGACGGCCCGCGCCATTCGATCACCCGGCCGGAGAAGGCGAATTCCATCGGCTCGCTCTCCTTGCGAAGCTCGGTCAACCCTGGAACTCGGTGAGGTCGATGGCGTGAACGTGCAGCGCGAAACGGTGCACCGGGTGCACCGTTTCACGCTCCGGTGCCATGCCGAGCTTGCGGCTGATGTTCTCGGAGGCATCGTCACCGATCCGGTTGATGCTGATGACACGTTCGAGGCCGCGATCCTGGAGGGCGAACTCCAGCGTCGCGTGGGCGGCTTCGGAGGCGTACCCCTGACCCCAGAACTGGGATCCGAACCGCCAGCTGATCGCCACGTCGGGCCGTACCTCCGGCAGGAACTCGGGCACGGACAGGCCTGTGAAGCCGGCCAGTTCGCCCGAGCCGAGCAGCTCCACGGCGAAAAGTCCGAAGCCCTCCTCGTCCCACTCCTCCTCCCACCGCTCGATGGCCTCCGCCGTCTGCTCCAGGTCGAGCACCGACCCGTCGTCGACCCAGCGCATGACGTGCGGATCCGCGTTGATCTCGGCCATCGGCACGAGATCGTCGTCGTTCCAGCGGCGGAGGAGGAGGCGGGGAGTGTGGATCTCGGTCATGGTCACCATCCTGCCCGTGGCGGGAGCCTCACCGGTAATCGGCGGACGCGGCGGTGACCGGTGCCCGGGACAGCCGGTGGCGTCGCCAGGCCGGTCCGGCCCCGTCCGAGCCGCCCTGTTCAGGCCATGCCCAAGCCCCCTTCAAGCCCCCTTCAAGCCCCGTTCAGGCCCTGTCCCGGCCGCGCTCGGCGCCCAGCCGTCCCGTCCGGGACCCGGCGGATCGCTGCCGGGCTCTCAGAGGTCGGGGTTCTTGGGCGGTGAGGTCTGTTGGTTCTGTTGGTTCTGCTGGGTCTGACGGCGGGAGATCTGCCCCCGCGCGGTGCGCCACCGTGACCGTGACTGCTCGACCATGGTGTCCCACTGCAGGCGGACCTCGTGGTCGGAAGGCCCGTGACCCCGGCGGATCCGGTCGAGTTCGTCGTGTACCTCGCGCCCCAGCGCCGACGATCCGACCATGACCAGCATGGCGGCGAAGAGCGCGGAGATCATCGCGAAGACCGCTCCCACCACGCCGTAGCGGGCGGCGTAGGAGTTGAACAGCCGCGGCAGATAGACGGCCGCGCCCACCGAATAGACCGCCGTCAGGACGGCGGCGGTGATCCCGAAGGGGACCAGGGCCCGCCAGTCGATCCGCTTCGCCGACAGGAGCCGTCCGCTCCAGACGAGGAACGCGGCGGTCACCGGTACCTCGCACACCGAGGCGACCAGTCCCAGCTCGCCTCCGCCGAGGAGCGCGGTGAGCGCGGCGGTGCACAGGGCGTAGCCGCCCAGGCCGAGGACCCACCACAGGCCGTTACGGGTGTTCCGCACGCTGAGCGGGGTGAGCTCCCAGGTCTGTTCGATGAGGCGCTGTGCCGCCCGGGCGAAACTGAGGATCGAGATCGTCAGGAACACGGCTCCGAAGACGCCCACGCTCGCACTGTTGCCCTCCGCGGGCGAGAGGAGGGAGCTGACGGCCGTCGCGCCCGCGCCGGTGAGGTGGTAGCGCTTGATGATCTGCTCGGCGGCGTCGTAGTGCACGAAGCTGCTCAGCACGGCGCCGATGAGGATGGAGAGCGGGATCAGTGCGGTCAGCGCGCTGGATGCCAGGGCCATCGACCGGTCGAAGCCCACGATTTTCTGGAACCGGTTGATGACGCGCAACGTGAAGGCGGGACGCAGCCAGAACGTCAGCGTTCTGACGAGGCGCTCACGCCTGATCCTCGCCGTGCTGCCCTCCATGAAGATCGTGACCGTTGTGGCGACGCGAGCGTAACGGACGGTCGCGGTCCCGACACGGGACGACACGGACGACGCCGGGCGACACGGGACTGCACGCGGCCGGGAGGAAGACCGGGGAGAGCGGAAGGCGAGGGGAAAGGGAGTGGTGCGGAAGGCGAGGAGAGCGGGAGGGGTGGGGCAGGGGAGGGCAGTCCTGGGGATCAGGCGGCCTTGACGACCTCGCCGCGGATCGCGATGGCCCACTCCACGACCAGCAGCTCGTACTCAGCCCGCTCCTGGGCGGAGAGCGAACCGCCCGCGCGCAGCCAAAGGGCCCGGATCCGCTCATTTAACTCGGCAGCGGACCGCACGGAACCAGAGGGCACAGTGTTGGGGGACATGGGCCAAGCCTAGGCGCAAGCACTGACACTGCGCTACCGGGCGGCTACGCGCGCGGTATGGGCTTGGTCACGGCTGATCGATCAACTCCGTCGGCGCTCCGCCCGGTTCGGGCGAGAAGGCCGATCCGTGCGGCGACGCCCCGCCCAGGGGGGCGGGGCGACACCGGTCAGGGAGGGTGGGGCGGTACCGGTCAGCCCGCCGACTCCGCCGCGTGCGGGCTCAGTGCGCCGGTCGCGACCAGAGCGATGATCACGATGCCGAGCACGACGCGGTAGTAGACGAACGGCATGAAGGACTTGGTGCTGATGAACTTCATGAACCAGGCGATGACCACGTATCCGGAGACGAAGGCGATCACCGTCGCGAACATCGTCGGCCCCCACGCCACGTGACCGCCCTCGGCCGCGTCCTTCAACTCGAATACGCCGGAGGCCAGTACGGCCGGAATGGCCAGCAGGAAGGAGTACCGGGCCGCGGCCTCGCGCTTGTAGCCCATGAACAGGCCGCCGCTGATGGTGGCGCCGGAGCGCGAGACGCCGGGGATGAGCGCGCAGGCCTGGCACAGGCCGAAGATCAGGCCGTCCTTGACGCCCAGGTTCTCCAGGTTCTTGCGCTGCTTCGGCGCGCGGTGCTTCCCGCCCGTTTCGTCGCGGGCCGCCAGCCGGTCGGCGATGCCGATCACGATGCCGACGACGACGAGCATCGTGGCGGTGATCCGCAGGTCGCGGAACGGGCCCTCGATCTGGTCCTTGAGCGTCACGCCCAGCACGCCGATCGGGATCGAGCCGACGATCACCAGCCAGCCCATCTGGGCGTCGTGGTCCTTGCGCAGCGTCTTGTCGAACAGTGATCGACTCCACGCCGAGATGATCCGGCCGATGTCCTTGCGGAAGTAGATCAGCACCGCGGCTTCCGTGCCGATCTGCGTGATCGCCGTGAAGGCGGCGCCGGGGTCCTCCCAGCCGGAGAACGCCGCGGTCAGCCGCAGATGCGCGCTGGAGGAGACGGGGAGGAACTCGGTCAGCCCCTGGACGAGTCCGAGGATGAGGGATTCAAACCAAGACATGAGGTTACGGAGTCCAAGTGCCGATCGGGGAGGGCGACGGCGACGGTCGGCCCGCCGCGCGCGATGATCAGGTGATCAGGTGTGTGCCGGGGGGAAGCGTAGCGTTCCCGGATGACAGGCCCGGCACAGGGGTTTCGCAGGCGCCGCTCGGGCTCTCGCGCCGACGGCTCCCGCCCCTCTCCCGCCCCTCCCCGGAAGCGGCGGAAAACCCTCGCGCGCCGCGCACGCGCCCCGTCCGCCGTACCCGCCGGCACACGGCTCACGTGCGGATCGGCACGCCCGAGCGGTGTCCCCATGGTTGACCGGCCGCCCGGCCGCCGCATACGTTGCTGCCGATGGGAAAGCGCTTGCTGTGTGCAGGTACTGCACGCTTCCCCCTCGGTTGCTGGCCCGCCCGGCCGTTCGGCCGTACGTCGGAGGAGTGCTGATCACGCCCATGCCCCCATCCACTCCGCTGCCGGCCGCGCTCGCCGGCCGCCGTGTCCGGGCCGCCATCGTCGGTATCGGCGCGATCGGGCGCGGCTCCCATCTGCCCGCCCTGCAGCAGCTCGCCGCCGAGGGCGAGGCCGAGGTCGTGGCGGCCGTTGACATCGATGCCACCGCCGTCGAGGCCTTCTGCGCGGAGAGCGGGGTTCCGCACGCTTACACCGACCTGGAGCGGATGCTGGCGGAGCAGCGCCCCGACCTGGTGACCATCTGCACCCCGCCGACCCTGCACCGCGAGCAGAGCGTGGCGGCGCTGCGGGCCGGCGCCTGGGTGTGGTGCGAGAAGCCCCCGGTGCCCACCCTCGCCGACTACGACGCCGTACAGGCGCAGGAGGGCGCGGCGGCGGGGCCGTACTCCTCGATCGTCTTCCAGCACCGCTTCGGATCCGGGACCCGTCACGTGCGGCGGCTGCTCGACGACCAGGCCCTCGGGCGGCCGCTGGTCGCGCACTGCCAGACCACCTGGTACCGCGACACCGCCTACTACGCCGTGCCCTGGCGCGGACGCTGGCAGACCGAGGGCGGCGGCCCGGCGATGGGCCACGGCATCCATCAGATGGACCTGCTGCTCGACCTCCTCGGCCCGTGGAGCGAGGTGCGCGCGATGGCCGGCCGGCTCGTGCACGACGTGGAGACGGAGGACGTGTCCACCGCCCTGGTCCGCTTCGAGAGCGGGGCCATGGCGACGGTCGTCAACAGTGTCCTGAGTCCCGACGAGGTCAGCCGTATCCGTATCGACTGCGAGCGCGCCACCGTCGAACTCACCCACCTCTACGGCCACTCCAACGCCGACTGGCACATCACGCCCGCCCCGGACGTCCCCGGCGATCTGGCGGCGGCGTGGCAGGACTTCGGCGCCGACGTCCCGAGCTCGCACCTGGCGCAGCTGCGCGAGCTGGTCGCGAGCATGCGCGCCGGCCGGCGGCCGCGCAGCAGCGGCGCGGACGGGCGCACCAGCCTGGAGCTGATCAGCGCGCTGTACAAGTCGGCGTTCACCGACACGACGGTGCGACGGGGCGAGATCGGGCCGGGCGATCCGTACTACACGGCCCTGCACGGGGGTGCCCCCGGCTGGGCACCGGCCACGGTCGCGGTGACGACGGCGACGGGGGCGAACGCGGGCGCGGAGACGAATACGGGGGTGCCGGCGTGACCGGCGGTCCGCGGCTCGTCCACGCGCACGGCGACCGGGTCACGGTGAGCGACCCGGTCACCGGCGTCGAGCTGCTCGCCTACGTCTACCGGCCGGAGGCTGCGTGGGAGGCGCCGAGGCCGTACATCCACCCGCTGCGGACCCTCGCCGGTGACGTCGTCACCGACTACCGGCCCAACGACCACCGCTGGCACAAGGGGCTGTCGCTGACCGCCTCGCACCTCTCGGGCGCCAACCTGTGGGGCGGCAACTCGTATGTGCACGGCGAGGGGTACCTCGAACTCCCCGAGCGGGTCGGTTCGATGGCGCACGTCGGCTTCGACGAGGTGTCGGCTGCCGGCGGCCGGGCCGTCATCGCCGAGCGGCTGACCTGGCATCCGCACAGCGGTGCGCTGTGGGCCGAGGAGGCGCGCCGGATCGAGGTGCACGACGTCGACCAGGAATCCGGTTCCTGGGCGCTGACCTGGACCAGCGCCGTCACCAACCGCAGGGACGAGCCGCTCCGCTTCGGCAGCCCGACCACCGCCGGGCGCGAACTGGCCGGATACACGGGCCTGTTCTGGCGGGGTCCGCGCGCCTTCCGTGACGGCCGGATCATCGGCCCGGACGGGGAGGGCCCCGGGCTGATGGCCTCGCAGAGCCCCTGGCTGGCCCTCTCCGGCGAGCACGACGGCGCCGACGGTCACGCCACCGTCGTCTTCGCGCACGCCCCCGAGAACGACCACTCCGGCGCCCGAGGGGCCCACCCCGCACACTGGTTCGTGCGCAACGAGCCCTTCGCGGGCATCGCCCCGTCCTGGTCCTTCTTCGACGAACTCGAGCTCGCCCCCGGCGACACGCTCACCCGCCGCTACCGCGTGGTCGTGGCCGACGGTGCCTGGGAGCGGGAGGAGATCGCCAAGTACCTGGCGGCACATCCCTGGTGAGCGGATACGGCGGGCTGCCCGGCGGGGTCGCCGTCTCGCGCCTGCGCGTGTACGACTGGCCCGCCGCCGACGGTCTGCGCGGCGGAACGCCCCACATGCACCTGACGTGTTCCGAGGGGTACGTGGTCACGGCCGGGCGCGGCGCGGTGCAGACCCTGACGGCGTCCGGGTACGAGATCACACCCCTGGCACCCGGGACGGTCGCCTGGTTCACGCCGGGCACCATCCACCGACTGGTCAGCGAGGACGACCTGCGCATCACCGTGCTGATGCAGAACGGCGGGCTGCCGGAGGCCGGCGACGCCGTGCTCACCCTGCCGCCGGAGTATCTCGCCGACCCCGAGACGTACGCCGCCGCGACCGTCATCCCGGCCGACGCTCCCCGGGAGGAGCGGGCCCGGATCGCCCGTGCCCGGCGCGACCTCGCGCTGGAGGGCTACCGCGCGCTGCGCGAGGCGGCGGACGGTCGGGCCGCCCTGGCCGCTTTCCACCGGTCCGCCGCGGCGCTGGTGGAGCCCCGGCTCACCGAGTGGCGTGAGCGCTGGCTCCGTGGTGCGCGGGCGGCGGCACGGGCGACGGGCGAGCAGCTCGACCGGCTCGCGGAGGGTGACGTGTCCCACCTCGCCGAGGCCGCCGTCCGGGTCGAACAGCCCTCGGCCCACGGCAAGTTCGGGATGTGCGGGTGGCTGGACGTGTACCCGCTTCCCTAGCGCCGGGTCATCAGCGCACGGGGGTTCGGCTGACGTAGTTTCCGTGATGCCCCTGCGGCTTCCCTGCCGGAATGATCCAATCGACCGATGTCGAGAGCGGGGGGTCAGCGGGTGCGGATCAGAGTGACGGCGGCGGCCGTGTTCGCGGCGGTGCTGGTGGCCGGATGCGGGGGCGGTGGCAGCGGCGATTCCGATGCGAAGGCCACGGAATCCGCCGCGGCGCAAGGGACTTCGTCCGGCACGGGGTCCGGCTCGGGGTCCGGCTCGGCGTCGGTCTCGGCTGCCGCCTCGGAGGCGCCCGCCGCACCGCTCGGCGAGGCCGAGCTGAAGTCCGCCGCGCTGGTCGGCGGGGATGTGGACGGCTACCAGATCACGGACTTTCCCGTGCGGCCCGACGGCGATTCCGTCGCCCGGCCCGCGGACTGCCAGCCGCTGGAGAACATGCGCACCGCCTCGCCGGACCCGGGCCCCAGGGCGTTCGTCGGCCTTCTCGCCTTCGGGGGAGCCGGTCCCACCGCGGGCTCCGCCACCACCGTCGGCCTCATGGCCTACGACCGGTCCGACGCGGAGGGCATCCTCGACGGTCTCCGCGCCGCCCTGAAGAAGTGCACCGCCTACGAGGGAGGAGTGCCCGCCCGCACCACCGCCAGGGCCGCCACCGCCCCCGGCGCGGGTGACGAGGCCGTCGCCTTCGGCCTGGAGACCCAGGGGGACGGCGAGGACGCGTTCGTGGTCGTGCGCAGCGGTGCCACGGTCGTCCTGTTCTACACCGCCACCGGCACCGGTTCCGCGGCGAAGGTGCCGACGGAGCTGGTCACCGCGCAGATCCGGAAGCTGGAAGGCTGAGGTTCGTCCTGGAGGCCGTCCCGTGGAGGGCCCGCCCCGAGGACAGGCTCCGGCACGGCGCGGGCGGCACGGTAGGCGCGGCGGGGTAGGCGCGGCGCGGCTTCAGGCGGCCGACGGGCCCGCCACCGTCCAGCCCGGAGCCTGCGGGTGGGCGCTCACGTCCTCGTGGCGGACCTGGTCGCCGCAGGCCGCGCAGGTGACCACAGGGACCAGCTCGTTGCCGCAGACGTGCGCGAGCACCATGGGGCGGTCGTCGTCCTCCCGGAGATGGCGGTCGCCCCACGCCATGAGGGTCATCAGGACCGGCTCCAGTTCGAGCCCCGCCTGCGTGGGCCGGTACTCGAAGCGCTGCGGCCGCTCGCTGTAGGCGCGCCTGGTCAGGATCCCCGCGTCGACGAGGCGGCGCAGCCGGGTGGCCAGGATGTCGCGCGGGGCGCCGATGTTGCGCACCAGCTGGTCGAAGCGGGCGTTGCCCAGGCACACCTCCCGCAGGACGAGCAAGGAGTACTTCTCGCCGACGAGGGCGAGGGCGTCGGCGATCGAGCAGGGGCGCGGATTCTTGGAGGCGGCCATGACGGTCAGTCTAGGGGAGGGTTGGAAAAACAAATCGAGGTCGGTTGGATTTTCCAACCCACAGCGTTAAGGTGAGTCCAGATTTCCTACTCACCGGTAAGGTTCCCTGCTCGTGCTCGTCATGGAGGCATCGCACATGCGTGACGCAGTCATCGTCGAAGCCGTACGCACCCCGATCGGCAAGGGCAAGCCGAACGGCTCCCTCGCCCACGTGCACCCCGTCGAACTCCTCGCCCACACCCTGCGCACCCTCGTCGAGCGCTCCGGCGTCGATCCCGCGCTGATCGACGACGTGATCGGCGGCACCGTCGACCAGGTCGGCGAGCAGGCCATGAACACCACCCGCTACGCCCTGCTCTCGGCGGGCTTCCCGGAGACGGTCCCCGCGACCACCGTCGACCGGCAGTGCGGCTCCTCCCAGCAGGCCGTGCACTTCGCGGCCCAGGGCGTCATCTCCGGCGCCTACGACCTCGTGGTCGCCTGCGGTGTCGAGTCGATGAGCCGGGTGCCGATGTGGTCCAACGTGCCCCCGGGCAAGGACCCCTTCGGCCCCGGCGTCGCCGCGCGCTACCCGGAGGGACTCGTCCCGCAGGGCATCAGCTCCGAACTCATCGCCGCCAAGTGGTCGATCACGCGGGAGCAGATGGACGGTTTCGCCGTCTCCTCGCACCGCAAGGCCGCCGAGGCCTGGGCACAGGGACTCTTCGACGCCGAGGTCGCGCCCCTGGAGGGCGTCTCGCGCGACGAGTGCGTACGGCCCGGGAGCACCCCCGAGGTCCTCGCCGGCCTCAAACCCGCCTACTACGACCCGGCCTTCGCCGAACGCTTCCCGCAGATCGAGTGGAACGTCACCGCCGGCAACGCCAGCCCGGTCAACGACGGCGCCTCGGCCGTGCTGATCACCTCCGGTGAGACCGCCGCCCGCCTCGGCCTGCGCCCGCTCGCCCGACTGCACAGCTTCGCCGTCACCGGTTCGGATCCGCTGCTGATGCTGACCGGCGTGATCCCGGCGACGGAGAAGGTGCTGCGCCGGGCCGGGCTGCGGCTCGACGACATCGACCTCTTCGAGGTCAACGAGGCGTTCTCCAGCGTGGTCCTGGCCTGGCGCCAGGAGACCGGCGCGGACCTCGACAAGGTCAACGTGCACGGCGGCGCGATCGCGCTCGGACACCCCCTCGGAGCCAGCGGCACCCGGCTGACGACGACGCTCGTCCACGCGATGCGGGAACGAGGCGCCCGCTACGCCCTGCAGACGATGTGTGAGGCGGGCGGGCTCGCCAACGCGATGGTGCTGGAATCCGTGTAGTCGACCGACCGGCCCACCGCCCCACCGGCCGACCGACCACCGGCCGGTTGGCGGGCGGCGCCCGGAAGCGATGGCGAGGGCCATGGCACGGCGACGGCGACGGCGGCGGTGGTGGCGGTGAGCGGCTACGGGCGGCGCAGGTGGTGGCGCTTGCGCCAGGCCAGCACCGCGCCGACCAGCGCCGGCAGGGCGATGCAGGCCATGGCGATCAGGAAGGCCGGCGAGGTCGGGGAGGAGGCACGGGCCCCGGCGACGACGTAGGCGGCGGTGTTCGGGATCGAGCCCAGCGCGGTCGCCACCAGGAAGGACGGCCAGCCCATGCGGGAGACGGCGGCGCAGTAGTTCGCGGCCCAGAACGGCACCCCCGGGAACAGCCGGGCCGCCAGCATCGAGCGCATGCCGTGCCGGCTCAGCTGGCCGTCCGCCGCCTTGAGCAGCCGTCCGCGCAGCAGCGGCCGGAGCGCGTCCTGGCCGAGGACCCGGCCGAGCCCGAAGGCGATCCCGGCCCCCAGCACGGTGCCCGCCAGCGCCGCGGCGACGCCCCACTGCGAACCGAAGACGGCGCCCGCGGCCAGGTTGAGCAGCGGTCGGGGCACGAACGCCACCGTGCACAGTCCGTACGCCACCGCGAAGACCGCGGCCGCCGTGACACCGCCCAACTGGGGTGGCCAGCCGTCCGCGAGGAGCTTCTGCGGCTCGAAGAGCAGCACACTCGACGCGGCCGCCGCCAGCAGCGTGACCAGCAGCGCGAAACGGGACCAGGGCGAGCGCAGCACTCTCGCGCAGCGCGCGGCGAGGCCGCCCGGAGCGTCGACCGGTGGAGCGACGGACGCGATGACGGGCACGGGAGCGAGCGTGGGGACGACGAGCTCCGTGGCGATGGCCCGGGGAGTGGCCGTGGCGGTGCCCCCAGAGCGGGTGGTGGCATCGAGCATCCCGCGACACTAACCGACGGACATGTGTGATCGCCGTATGGTTCGTCTCATGACGGTCACAGGTGCGGACGCGATCGGCGTGCCGGACAGCGTTCTCGCCGACATCGTGCTGGAGCGGCTGACGACCGCGTACGGCGCCGCGGCCGACCCGGACCGGGCGGCGGCCATGGGCGCGTACATGAAGGACGTGGCCCCCTTCCTGGGCCTCCCCACCCCCGCCCGCCGGGCCCTGTCCCGCACGGTCCTCACGGGCACACCCCGCCCCGACGAGGCCGACTGCACGGCGATCGCGCTGCGCTGCTGGGCCCTGCCGCAGCGCGAGTACCACTACTTCGCCGTCGACTACCTGCGCCGGTACGCGCCGCGCCTGTCGTCGGCGTTCCTGCCCGTGGCACGCCGGCTGGTGACCACGACGTCCTGGTGGGACACGGTCGACCTGCTCGCCGCACACGTGGTCGGCGCGCTCGTCGCGGCCGACCCCCGGCTCGGCGCCGACATGGACGTCTGGATCGCCGACGAGGACCTGTGGGTGGCCCGTACCGCCCTGCTCCACCAGCTCCGCTACAAGGAACGCACCGACACCGACCGGCTGTTCGCCCACTGTCTGCTGCAGTCCGGGCACCCGGACTTCTTCGTCCGCAAGGCCATCGGCTGGGCCCTGCGCGAATACGCCAAGACCGACCCGGCGGCCGTCCTCGCCTTCGTCACCCGCGAGCGGGAACACCTCGCGCCGCTGACGGTGCGTGAGGCACTGAAGAACATCGGGGACACGCCCTAGCGGCTACGAGGGCCGCAGGCGGGGTGCCTCGTCGTCGGGGGTGTGCGGGCTCGCGAAGAGGAAGGGCACCGACAGGCGCGCGGCCAGGGCCCTGCCCACCTTGTCGGCGACGGCCGCGCAGGGATGGTGCAGCGCGGGATCCGTACCGTCGAGGTGCCGTTCCGCCGTGCGCCGGTAGACGGTGGCCAGCGCCTGCTCGCCCTCGGGGTCGGCGGTGACGGCGTAGAGGATCACGAACCAGTCGTGGACCGTGTCCCCGTCCCAGACGACCTCGATCGCCACGACCCGCCCCGGCGCACCTGCCGCGCGGGCGTCGAGCGAATCCGGGTCCAGTGGATCGTCGGGGGTGCGGGCGATCCTGTCACCGTGGTGCAGATATCGCTCGTGGACGACGAGTTGCGCCTCGTGGAGGCCGACGCCGTGAGCCCGTCCGGCCACCCAGGCGGCGCGGATCGCCGGCATCAGCGCGTCCTGGAGGACGTACCCGTCGACCTGCTCGCGGACCCCCTGCGGCAGCAGCTCCCACCACCGCTCCCACGACTCCGTCGTACCGATGTCGGTCATCTGGACCCAACCCTTCCCCATCCGGCGAAAACCATTCGACGCCGACCGAACCGTCGGCGATGATCGGCACCATGTTCCGGTACGCCTTCCTCCTCGCAGCATCCGCGGTCGCGGATACGCCGAAGGCTGCCGTCCCGCTCCTCGTGGCCGCTGTCGACGGCGCCCGAAGCTGACCCTCTCCGGATCGTCCGGCGGACCCCGCAGGGGGAGGGTCGGTCGGTTCGCCGGGGTCCCCACTTCCTACGGACACGCTTCGAGGTACAGCCATGCCCAAGACCGCTTACGTGCGGACCAAACCACACCTCAACATCGGCACCATGGGGCACGTGGACCACGGCAAGACCACCCTGACCGCCGCCATCACCAAGGTCCTCGCCGACCGCGGCACCGGCGCCTTCGTGCCGTTCGACCGTATCGACCGGGCCCCGGAGGAGGCCGCGCGCGGTATCACCATCAACATCGCGCACGTCGAGTACGAGACCGACACCCGCCACTACGCGCACGTCGACATGCCGGGTCACGCCGACTACGTCAAGAACATGGTCACCGGGGCCGCGCAGCTCGACGGGGCGATCCTCGTCGTCTCCGCGCTCGACGGGATCATGCCGCAGACCGCCGAACACGTCCTGCTCGCCCGTCAGGTGGGTGTCGACCACATCGTGGTCGCGCTCAACAAGGCCGACGCCGTCGTCGACGGGGACGACACCGAGCTGATCGACCTGGTCGAACTGGAGGTCCGCGACCTGCTCACCGAGCACGGCTACGGTGGCGACTCCGCGCCCGTCGTCAGGGTGTCGGGGCTGCGGGCGCTGGCCGGCGACCCCCGCTGGACGGCCTCGATCGACGCGCTGCTCGACGCGGTGGACACCTATGTGCCCATGCCCGAGCGGTATCTGGACGCGCCGTTCCTGCTGCCCGTGGAGAACGTGCTCACCATCACCGGCCGGGGGACCGTCGTCACCGGCGCCGTGGAGCGCGGGACGCTCCGCCTGGGGGACCAGGTGCAGGTGCTCGGCGCCGGTGTCGAGACCGTGGTGACGGGCATCGAGACCTTCGGCAAGCCGATGGAGGAGGCGCAGGCAGGGGACAACGTGGCACTGCTGCTGCGCGGCGTGCCCCGGGACGCCGTCCGGCGGGGTCATGTGGTGGTGGCGCCGGGGAGCGTGGTGCCGAGCCGGCGGTTCACGGCCCGGGTGTACGTCCTGTCCGGGCGGGAGGGCGGCCGCACCACGCCCGTCTCGACCGGCTACCGGCCGCAGTTCTACATCCGCACGGCGGACGTCGTCGGGGACGTGGACCTGGGCGGGATCCCGGTCGCGCGCCCCGGGGACACGGTCGTCATGACCGTCGAACTGGGACGTGAGGTTCCGCTGGAGCCCGGCCTCGGCTTCGCCGTCCGCGAGGGCGGACGGACCGTGGGGGCGGGAACCGTGACAGCCGTGCTGTGAGGCCGGCCGGTGTCCGTGGCCGACGGGCACGGGGGCCTGCGGGCCGCGCTCCTGCGAGGGCGTGGCCCGCGGGCACAATGGGAGCGTGAACGACGAGCCCATACCCGTCTCCCGCGCCGTCGACCACGGCACCGCCAAGCTGATGCCCGACGTGGACCGGGAGCGGGCCTGGCTGCTGACCGTCGACGGGGCGCCGCAGTCGTACGTCGACCTGGACGAGCCGACGTACCTGGAGTTCGAGTACGCGCGGCGCCTCGGGCACGTCCTGGACACCGTCGCCGAGGCGGGGCGGCCCCTGGACGTCCTGCATCTCGGCGGCGGTGCGCTCACCCTGCCCCGGTACCTGGCCGCGACCCGGCCGGGTTCCCGGCAGGACGTCGTCGAGTTCGACCGCGGGCTGCTGGAGCTGATCGCCGCGCACCTGCCGGTCCCGGCCGGAGCCGGCATCGCGCTGCACGCCGCCGACGCGCGGGACTGGCTGGAAGCGGCCCCGGAGGGCTCCGCCGACGCGCTCGTCGCCGATGTCTTCGGCGGCTCCCGGGTCCCCGCCCATCTGACGTCCCTGAGCTACGCCCGGGAGGCAGGCCGGGTCCTGCGCCGCGACGGCGTCTATCTGGCGAACCTCGCCGACGCGGCACCGTTCGGTTTCCTGCGGTCCCAGCTCGCCAACTTCGCCGCGGTGTTCGGGGAACTCGTCCTCATCGCCGAGCCCGCCGTGTTGCGCGGCCGCCGGTTCGGCAACGCGGTGCTCGTCGCCGCGCACCGTCCGCTCGACGTGACCACCCTGGCCCGCCGCACCGCCTCCGACGCCTTCCCGGCCCGGGTCGAGCACGGCTCCGGACTGCGGCGCTTCATCGGCGACGCCCGCCCGGTACGGGACGAGGACGCCGTACCGTCCCCGGAACCTCCCGAGGGCGCGTTCGGCATCGGCTGAGCTGCGTCGGCCGAGCTGCGTCGGCCGAGCGGTGGGTACCGCCACGGACGCCCGGGCGCCCGCGGGGAACGGCCGGACCGGTCACCGGCCGGCCGTCCTCGCGGAGGTTCCGCGGTGTGCGACCGGTGACCCGGTGAGCGGCGGCGCGGCCGGTGGTCCGGTCGCGGCTAGTTCTGCGTGGGTGTCCCGTTCAGGCGGACGGTGCTGAGGATCTGCATGATCGTGGCCTTCGGGAGTTCGTCCTTCACGCCCTTGGCCCCGTACAGGTTCCACGACACGTAGTCGCCGTTGGAGTTCTTGAAGCCGAACGTGATCGCCTTGCCGTCGCTGTCGCACTTGCCCTTCTGGGGCGTGTTCGTCGACTGGGCCCAGGCGTAACTGCCCACGATGCCGGAGGCGGTCGTGAAGGCCGTGGCCTTCTTGTCGAAGGTCAGGCTCTTCTTGTCCGGCTCGGTGTAGCCGCCGAAGACCCACCAGGCGGGCGTGTTGATGGCGATCTCGTCGGTGCTCTTGGCGCCTTCGGCACCCTTGCTGCCGACCACGGCCAGCGCGGTGTCCTCGGTCTTGCCGTCCTTGTCGGAGTCCGTGGAGCACCACTTCGACTTGAACTCGGCCGTACCCCCCTGGAGGATCTGGTCGTAGCCGTCGGACTGCTCCTTGTCCTCCCATTCGAAGCCCTGGCTGAGCGTCGGCGACTGGACCTCCCAGTCCGCCGGCACGTCGAAGGCGATGCCCCACTTGGGGTTCACCACGACCTTCCAGCCGGCGACGGTCGCCTTCGCGGTCTCGTTGCTGCGCGGGTTGTCGTCGGTGCCCGCGGAGGAGGAGGCCGAGGCGGAACCGGACGTGGAGACGGTCGGGCTCGCGCTGCCCTTGCTCGCGTCGACCTTGTCGTCATCGTCTTTGCCCAGCACCAGGAACCCGGTGACACCGGCCGCCACGACGACGGCCGTGGCCGCGACGATCGCGATCAGCTTCGTCCGGTTGCCATCGCCTGAGCCGCCTCCGCCGGGCGGCGGGGTGGGAGCCCCCGCGGGCGACGGGGCGCCCCACTGCGGCTGCTGCGCGTAGGGGTTGGGCTGCTGGTCGGGCTGTTGCTGGTAGCCGGGCTGCTGATAGGGATTCGGCTGCTGGTATCCCGGCTGCTGGTACGGATTGTTCTGCGCCTGCGGGTTCTGCTCTCCCCCGGGCGGCTGCTGTCCTGGCCACATGGCCAGAAACACTAGTGCCGTCCGGGACACGGTTCGGTCACCACCCCTTGTCAGGGACGTACCGAATCAGGCCGCGAGGGCCTGCCGACGCGAACTCTGTCCCCGAACTTCCGGATTGCGGCTTCCGGGGGCCCCTCGGAGACCGCCCCGGAGGCCGGAGGATCGCTGGGCGGTGCGGCGAGGGGTCCTCCGGTCTGGCCAGTTGAAGCTACTCACAGGTAACATCGCGGTCATGAGCGCAGACCAGATGTCCATCGGCGAGATGCTCGCCGCCACGGTGCCCATGGCCCGGACCCTGAACCTCGAGTTCCTCGAGGCCGGTCCGGAGAAGGCCGTGGTCGCCCTGCCCGACCAGAGCGAGTTCCACAACCACGTGGGCGGGCCGCACGCCGGGGCGATGTTCACGCTCGGCGAGTCCGCCAGCGGTGCGATCGTCCTCGCCGCGTTCGGCGACCAGCTCTCCCGCGCCGTGCCGCTCGCCGTCGGCGCCGAGATCGCCTACCGCAAGCTGGCCATGGGGGCGGTCACCGCCACCGCCACGCTGGGCCGCCCGGCCGCCGAGGTCGTCGCGCAGCTCGACGCGGGGGAGCGGCCCGAGTTCCCGGTCGCGATCGAGATCCGCCGCGCCGACGGCGCCGTGACCGGTGAGATGACGGTGACCTGGACCCTGCGCCCCAACAGCTGACCGGCTGACCGGCTGACCGGCCGAGCGGCGTCCTGCGAGGGTGACGGCCCCGGTCGCGGCGGCACCGGGGTTCGGTGGGGCACTGCCCGCCACGGGGTCCAGCAAGGCACTGCCCGCCACCCCTCGTTCGCCGCCCGCCGCCCGCCGCCCGCCGCCCGCCGCCCGCCGCCCGCCGCCCGCCGCCCGTCGCGCGCCGCGCGCCGGTCAGGCCSCCAGCCGTTCCCCGGCCGCGTCGCCGTTCTCCAGGCCCGCCACGAACTCCTTCAGCCAGGCGACGAACTCCGGCCCGAGGTCGGGCCGGTCGCAGGCCAGCCGGACGACCGTGCGCAGATAGTCCGCCTTGTCGCCCGTGTCGTAGCGGCGGCCGGAGAAGATCACGCCGTGCACCGTGCCGCCCGCCGCGAGTACCTGGAGGGCGTCGGTGAGCTGGATCTCACCGCCGCGGCCGGGTGCGGTGTGCTCCAGGACGTCGAAGACGGCCGGGTCGAGGACGTATCGTCCGATGACCGCGTACCGGCTGGGCGCGTCCTCGCGCGCGGGCTTCTCCACCAGTCCGGTCACGCGCACCACCCGTCCTCGCCGGACGGCTCCACGGCCGCGCAGCCGTAGAGGTGGACCTGCTCCGGCGGGACCTCCATCAGGGCGACCACACTGCCGGCGTACCGGTCGCGGACCTCCAGCATCCTGCTGAGGAGGGTCTCCCGCGGGTCGATGAGGTCGTCGCCCAGCAGCACCGCGAACGGCTGGTCGCCGACGTGGTTGCGGGCGCAGAGCACCGCGTGACCGAGCCCGAGCGGGTCACCCTGCCGGATGTGGTGGATGTCGGCCAGCCGGGCCGGATCCCGCACCGCGTCCAGCCGGACGGTGTCGCCCTTGGCGGCGAGCGCCTGCTCCAGCTCGAAGGCGTGGTCGAAGTGGTCCTCGATGGCCCGCTTGTGCCGGCCCGTGACCATCAGGACGTCGTCCAGACCCGCGGCGGCGGCCTCCTCGACGACGTACTGGATGGCCGGCTTGTCCACCACCGGCAGCATCTCCTTCGGCGTCGCCTTGGTGGCGGGCAGGAAGCGGGTGCCGAGGCCGGCGGCCGGGACGACTGCTTTGCGGACACTGGGTGCGGAGTGGGGGGCGCTCATGCGGACCAGGGTGTCCCACGGGGATGGGAGTACCCCGAGAGCCGCATCTGAGATTCCTGTGGGCCGTCCCTGTGCCGGAGCGGCCGGACGCTCCGGACCGGAAGTTGGAGATTCCGTGTGTCATCCGGCTTTGCCTGTCCACAAGTTGAGTCCGGGGATCCGGGCACCATTTCGAATGCGGGTGCGGATACCGCCGGTAACTTATCTGAAATTCCCGCACTTTGAACCTGGGTCACTCGAACTCCTTGTTTCCTGTGAGGCGCGTGTGCGAAGGTGAGCCTCCCCTTACGGACGGGCCGGATCAGGCCAACGTGCCTGGTCAGGCCAAAGGTACGCACCAATCAGGCACCTGCTTTCCGACACCGTGCTTTTCCGTGCCGTTCGCCGGCTTGGAAGGAAATGGTTCCGTGCAATCCCCCAACCCCCCACGCCCGCCCTACCCGCCCCGCCCCGGCTGGACCCCCGGGGATTCCGATCCCCGGCTCGCCGCCCTGCTGGCCGCCCGGCCCGCCGGTGACGACGGGCGCGCCCGGGCGGTCGCCCTGCTGTTCGCCCGTCACTGGCGGTCGGCCCACGACTACGCGACCGTCTGCCTGGCCGGCACCGAGGACACGGCGCGGCTCGTGGCCGCCGCCGCGTTCCACGAGGTGCTGGGCCGGCTCGCGGACGGCCGCACCGGCGGCGCCCTGCGTCCCCAACTCCTCGTCGCCGTACGGGAGACGGTCCGGGAATGGGCCGGCGCCGACGGAGTGGCCGACGTTCTGCCGGAGCTGCGGAAAACCGTCGGCGGCCGCGGACTGCGCGCCGCGCGGGCCGTGACCGCCGAAAGGCGGCAACTCGCAGAGCGGTCTTTCCAGTTGCTGCCGACAGCCTCCCAATGCCTGTTGTGGCACACGGAGGTGGAGGCGGACCCGATATCCGTACCGGCCGGTCTGTCCGGCGTGGACGACCTCTCCGCGGCGGCCGCCCTGGAACAGGCACGGGAACAATTCCGGGCGGGCTGTGTACGCGCCCACCGGGAACTCGCGCCGACGAGCGAATGCCGCTTCTACAACCGCCTCCTCGACATTCCGCTGCGCCGCGGCGGAACTCTGCTGCCCGATGTCCGGCAGCATCTCGCGCACTGCCGCTTCTGCCGGCACGCCGCCGAACAGCTCAGCCATTTCGACGACGGACTCGGCCTGCTGCTCGTCGAGACCGTGCTGGGCTGGGGCGCCCGCCGCTACCTCGACTCGCGCCCCGGACGCACCGCCTCCGCAGCGGCGTCGGCCGGGCCCGCGATGCCGGCCGGTCCCGCCGCGCGGCGCCCGCCCGTCGCGGGCGGCCGGCACCGCACGACCTCGACGGGACTGCTCGAACTGCCGGGCAGGCGGCCCAAAGCCGTGCTGGTGGGCGTGGGCCTGGCCTCGCTCGCGCTGGTCGCCACCGTTCTCGCGGCCAAGGGCTGGACCGATGACAACGGTGTCCCCGCCCCCGGGGCCACCTGGGGCGCACCCGTCGGCGGGAACAGCACCCCGGCCACCGGCGGACGGGGTCTTCCCGGCGGCCTCGACGACCGCTCGCCCTCCGGATCCCCGTCGGCCGCCTCCGCGTCCCGGTCCGCCGAGGTCGCGCACGGCAGGCTGCGCGCCCCGGACACCGAGCTCTGCCTCGACGCCTCCCGCGGCCTGGCCCGGCCCGGAGCGGGCGTCGTCCTCGCCGGGTGCTCGTCGGCCGCGTCCCAGCAGTGGTCGTACCAGGACGACGGGCTGCTGCGCAGCGTGGCCGACCCGACGCTCTGCCTGGGCGCGGACCCGGGCCACCGGACGACCGCCCTGGTCAGCTGCCTGGTGCACGCCGGCGAGACGTTCTTCGACCTGACCGTCCGCGGGGAACTCCTGCTGCGGCGGGACGACGCACTGGTCGTCGCGCGCGCCGCCGGCAAGCCGGGAGCGGCCGTGGTCGTCACCGAGCGGGACGGTTCCGGCGGGCAGCGGTGGGTGTTCGACAAGGCCGCGGCGGCGCCGGGGGTGCCCGGTCCGGAGCCGCGGAGTACGGCGGAGCAGACCGCCCCGGGCGGACCCGGCTCCCCGGAGCTCCAGGCGCCGCGCGGTGACCGCTCCCTCGCCCCGGACATCACGCGGGCGCCCGCCGAAACGGCTCCGGCGCCGGAGTTCGGGACGAAGGTCGCCCAGGTGCAGTGCTGCGACCCGCCGGCCGGCCCGGCCGGGCTTCCGGACCCCGCCACTCTCTCCGCCACGCTCCCGGAGCCCGTCGCCGTGTCCGTCGCCGTGTCCGACGCGCTGGGGAAGGCCGTCGCGGACGTGACCGGGTCCCTCGGTCACTGAGCCGGGACCGGAAGGAGGGGCCGCACGAGGGGAGTGGCCCCTCCTTCCTTCATTCCTCCTACGAGGTGCAGACGTCCCGCAGCTCCGAGGCCGCCTTGTCGATCTCGGCGGAGTCGGGCCGCTCGCCGTCGAGGATGTCCTGGTTGTAGTCCTCGACGGCCCGCCGGAGCCTGTCGACCGCCTCGCCGACCTTGCCGTCGTCGGACGAGCCGTCGTCCGCCAGGCCGTTGATCCTGTCCAGGTTCTTCTCGATGGTGCCGATCGAGTCCTCGGTCCTCGCCGGATCCTCGACGGCGTCGGCTCCGGCCTTGTGGATGGCCGTGATGCCGGCCGTGATGTCGTCGGCGTTCGCGAGGCAGTCGACGGAGTCGTCGAACTCGCAGCCGGTGAGCAGGCCGGCGGTCAGCGCGAAGGCTGCCGCGGCGGTGGCGATGACGGCGGTACGGCGTCCGCGTCGGCGGTTCGCGGCCATGGCGGGGTCCTCTCGGAACGGTTCGGAGCGGTGGTGGCACGGTGGGTACTTCCTCCACCACGATCACGTGACGGCGCCGCCGTCACGAGGGACCGCGCCCCCGGATCCGTGGTGTAGCGGGCTACACCGCGCGACGGACCGGGTCCGGCCGACCCGGTAGGCTTCCGGGAAGGCAAGGCTGCCCAGGGACGTCTAACGGGAGGAACCCGCGGTGCACGTGCAGGAATGGCTCGACACGGTGCCCGCGGCCGCCGTCTACGCCCTGGTCGGGCTGGTGATCGGACTCGAGAGCCTCGGCATCCCGCTGCCGGGCGAGATCGTCCTGGTCTCGGCCGCGCTGCTGTCCTCCCAGCACGGCGGCATCAACCCCGTCGTCCTCGGCGCGTGCGCCACCGCGGGCGCCGTGATCGGCGACTCCATCGGCTACGCCATCGGCCGCAAGGGCGGACGTCCGCTGCTGGCCTGGCTCGGCGCGAAGTTCCCGAGGCACTTCGGCGAGGGCCATATCGCCACCGCCGAGCGGTCCTTCGAGAAGTGGGGCATGTGGGCGGTCTTCTTCGGCCGCTTCGTCGCCCTGCTGCGTATCTTCGCGGGCCCGCTCGCGGGCGTGCTGCACATGCCGTACTGGAAGTTCCTCGTCGCCAACGTCCTCGGCGGCATCGCCTGGGCGGGCGGCACGACGGCCGTCATCTACTACGTCGGTGTCGTGGCGGAGTCGTGGCTGAAGAAGTTCTCCTACCTGGGCCTGGTGGCGGCGGTACTGATCGGCCTGACGTCGATGCTGATCATCAAGCGCAAGGCGAAGAAGATGCAGAGCGCTTCGCAGGAGGCCGAGGCGGAGACCGTGCCCGCCGCCGCCGAGTAGGCGGGCCGCCTACTCGTGCACCTTCCCGTGGGCCTTGGCCAGGTCCGCGTACAGCGTGCCGTTCAGGGTCACGCCCTGCCGCTCCTCCTCGCTCAACTCCCGCCTGACCTTGGCCGGTACCCCCGCGACCAGTGATCCCGGCGGGACCTCCATGCCCTGGGGCACGAGCGCCTGCGCGGCGACCAGCGAACCCGCCCCGATCACCGCCCCGTTGAGCACGGTCGCCCCCATCCCGATGAGGCAGTCGTCGCCGACCGTCGCCCCGTGCACGACGGCGTTGTGGCCGACGGACACGCGCTCGCCGATCGTCACCGGAAAGCCGGGGTCGGCGTGCAGCGTCACGTTGTCCTGGATGTTGGCGTCGGCCCGGACGGTGATCCGCTCCACGTCGCCGCGCACCACGGCCCCGTACCAGACGCTCGCGCCCGCCTCCAGCGTCACGTCCCCGATCACCGAGGCCGTCGGCGCCACGAACGCCTCGGCGTCGATCTTCGGTTCCCTGCCGCCGATGCCCACGATCAGCGCCTTGTGCGTCATCACCGTCTCCTCGTGTCGGTCGTCCCACCGCACCGTACGCCACCGGGTGGGGCGAAGATCACAGGGCTGTGGGTGCTTGGCCGCACCGCGCGCTGAGTACGGTGAGCGGGTGCCGAAGCCCTGGAACACGTTCTCGTCACGGCGGCGCCGACTGGTGCAGCGCGCCGTCCACGCGGGCTGGGCTTGGGTGCAGCGCACGGGCTCCGTCACCGCGGAGCACCCCGGGCGCCTCCGCTTCGGTTCGATCGGCCCGGGCACCCGGCTGGCGTTCCCGCTCGGCACGGTCTTCGGGGAGCCCTGGATCCACCTCGGCGCGCACTGCATCGTCGGTGAACAGGTCACCCTGACCGCCGGTCTGATGCCCGACCTGGACCTCGGCCCGGAGCCGATCCTGCGCCTCGGCGACGGCGTGGTGCTCGGCCGGGGCAGCCACGTCATCGCCGACACCACGGTCACCATCGGCAGCGACTGCTACTTCGGCCCGTACGTCTACGTCACGTCCACGAACCACTCCTACGACGATCCGCACGAGCCCATCGGCAAGCAGTGGCCCCGCATGGAGCCCGTGGAGATAGGCCCGGGGTGCTGGATCGGGACCGGGGCCGTGATCCTGCCGGGTGCGCGGATCGGACGGAACGTCGTCGTCGCGGCCGGAGCGGTGGTGCGCGGCTCGGTGCCCGACCACAGCGTCGTCGCGGGGGCGCCCGCCAAGGTCGTACGGCGCTGGACGCCCGCCGAGGGCTGGCAGCCGCCGCTGCGTACCCCGGCGCCGGTGCCGATCCCGGACGGGGTCACCTCGGACCAGCTGGTCGCGCTGTCGGAACTGGACGAGGAGACGGCGGCCGCGCTGGCCCGGCTGGAACCCTAGGTCACCCGGTCGCCAGCAGCAGCGTGCCCACGAGGGCGAGGCCCGCGCCCGCCGCCTGGACGGCGCGCAGCCGCTCCCGCAGGAATCCGCGCGCGGCGAGGGCGGTCACCACGGGGTAGAGCGAGGCGAGCACCGCGGCCACCGTGACCGGGCCGTGCTGGGCGGCGACGGCGTAGGTGCCGTTCGCGGCGACGTCGGCCAGCCCGACGAACCCGTACGCCGGCAGTGCGGACCAGGCCAGACCGCCCTCGGGAAGCGCGGGCGCTCCGCGCCGGACGGCCAGGTACAGGGCCGCACCACCGGTGGCCACGTTGGTCACCCGCTGTACGAACAGGGCGAGGAACAGACCGGTGACGGTCGTGGACGCCTCGGTGATCAGGACGAACACCGTGCCGAAGCCGAGCGCCGCGACCAGCGTGAGCAGAACGGCCTGGCGCTGCACCGGGGCGCCCCTCAGCTGGGGGCCGCCCGCCAGGACGACACCGACCACCGCGACCGCGATGCCCGCCGCCTGGACGAGGCCCGGCCGCTCGCCGAGGACCAGCCCGACGGAGACCGGCACGGCCACGCTGAGGGTGGCGAGGGGGGAGACGACTCCCATGGGGCCGAGCGCCAGCGCCTTGTAGAAGGAGAACAGGGCGACCGGGCCGACCAGCCCGGCCGCGACGGCGAACCACAGGCGGGGACCGGCCTCGCTCCAGCCGCCGGTGGCGACCACGATCGCGCCGAGGACGGCGGCCGCGATCGACTGCGAGACCACGACCACGGTGAGCGCCGGGGCCCGGCGTGTCAGCAGCCCGCCGCCGAAGTCGGCCAGGCCCCACAGGAGGCTGGTGGCCAGGGCGAAGAGTGCTGTCACGGGGTCCCTCGCAGTACAGTTCGGTGCACGATCAGGTGCACCCCACGGTAGTACAGGGAAGTGGATCCTGGCATCCAGAATATTGGACTCCCGAAGTGGACGGAATGTGTCGGACCTCGAACTCCTGACCCAGTCCCTGGCGCGCAACGTCAAGCACTGGCGCGCGGTGCGCGGCTTCACGCTGGACGTGCTCGCCGCCCGGGCCGGTGTCAGCCGCGGGATGCTCATCCAGATCGAGCAGGCCCGCACCAACCCGAGCATCGGCACGGTCGTCAAGATCGGTGACGCGCTCGGCATCAGCGTCACCACCCTCCTCGACTACGAACGAGGCGTGAAGGTCCGTATCGTCCCGGCCGACCAGGCGGTACGGCTGTGGCACACGGACGCGGGCAGCTACAACCGGCTGCTCGCCGGCACGGAGGCGCCCGGGCCGCTGGAGATGTGGGACTGGCTGCTGATGCCGGGGGAGAACAGCCTCTCGGAACCCCACCCCGTCGGCACGGTCGAGCTCGTGCACGTCACCGCGGGCGAGCTCACCCTCACCGTGGACGGCGAGGAGTACCGCGTCCCGGCCGGCGCGAGCGCCTCGTTCGAGGCCAACGTCCCGCATGTCTACGGCAACCGGGGCGAGGTGCCGATGGAGATGGTGATGGCCGTGTCGGTGCCGCCCGTGCACTGAGACGCCACGGTCACGGGCGGGCGGCACTTGTTAGCGTGCGGTCATGCGCGCACCCATCGGACACTTCGACTCCGCCACGCCCGCCCCCGACTGCCTCGACGAGCTGGTCGGCCCGGTCGCCGACGCCGTACGCCGCTGGAGCGGCAGCGTGCCCGCCGCCGAGTTCGTCCACGTCGACACCGACCCGCGGTGGGCGGACACGGCCGTCTTCGTGGAGCACTACGGCCGGGAGCTGCTGGAGCGGTCCGCCAACTGCGTGGTGGTCGCCGGCAAGCGGGGCGGTGAGACGACCCTCGCCGCGTGTGTCGTGCTCTCCACCACCCGGGTCGACGTCAACGGGGTCGTGCGCCGACAGCTCGGCGCCCGGAAGGCCTCGTTCGCGGCGATGGACACGGCGGTGGGGGAGACCGGCATGGAGTACGGCGGCATCACGCCGATCGGACTCCCCGCCGGGTGGCCGGTGTTGGTGGACTCCGCCGTCGTCGACCTGCCGTACGTCCTGGTGGGCAGCGGGCGCCGGCGCGGGAAGCTGCTGGTGCCGGGCAAGGCGTTCGCCGAACTGCCGGGCGCGGTGGTGCTGGAGGGGCTCGGCGTGGCCTGAGGCGCGGCACCTGCGGTGGTCTCAGGCCGCCGTGTGATGGGCGAGGGCCAGATGCGGGTCGTCCTCGCCCGGTACCGGCGCCGGATCCGCGTGGACCAGGGAGGCCGTCAGGCGGGGCACGGCGTGCAGCAGGGCGTGTTCGGCCGCCACGGCGATCCCGTGCGCCTCGCGTACCGTCGCCTCGCCGTCCACCACGACCGCCACCTCGGCCCGCAGCCGGTGCCCGATCCAGCGCAGCCGCAACTCGCCGACCCCGCGGACCCCTTCGACCTCCCGCAGTGCGTGCTCGGCCCGGTCGACCAGCGCCGGGTCGACGGCGTCCATCACCCGGCGGAACACCTCACGCGCCGCGTCACGCAGCACCAGCGCGATCGCCGCCGTGATCGCCAACCCCACGACCGGGTCCGCGAGTTGCCATCCCAGCGCCGAGCCGCCCGCGCCCAGCAGCACCGCCAGCGAGGTGAACCCGTCCGTGCGGGCGTGCAGCCCGTCCGCGACCAGCGCGGCCGAGCCGATCGACCGGCCGACCCGGATGCGGTAGCGCGCGACCCACTCGTTGCCCGCGAACCCGGCCAGCGCGGCCACGGCGACCGCGCCGACCTGCTCGACGGGGCGCGGGTTCATCAGCCGCTCGACCGCGGTCCATCCCGCGAAGGCCGCCGACGCGGCGATCGTCAGCACGATCGCGATGCCCGCCAGGTCCTCCGCCCGCCCGTAGCCGTAGGTGAAGCGGCGGGTCGCCGCCCGACGGCCCAGCACGAAGGCGATGCCGAGCGGTACGGCCGTCAGGGCGTCCGCCGTGTTGTGCACCGTGTCGCCGAGCAGTGCCACCGACCCGGACAGCGCGACCACGACCGCCTGCGCGACGGCCGTCACGCCCAGTACGGCCAGCGAGACCCACAGCGCGCGCATGCCCCGGGCCGAGGACTCCAGCGCCGGGTCGAGTTTGTCGGCGCTCTCGTGCGAGTGCGGGGTGAGGAGATGGGCGACGCGGTGGCGCAGGCCCGGAGAGCGGGAGGGGGACGGGGAAGGGGAGGAGGGGGAGGGGTGGTGGTGCGGGTGCTCGTGGGCGTGGTCGTGATGGTGCCCGCGGTCGTGCCGGTGGCCGTGCTCGTGGTCGTGCCGCTCGCTCACGTCGATCCCTTCCGGTGCGCCGAGGTGGACGCGCTGGACGCGCGTCCGTCCGTACGGCCATTATGTGCGTATGAGCGCACGCATGCACCTGTCACCTGCACACCATGCGCATCCGCGCACGCCCGGCGAGGAGCAGTTCGCCCTCGCCGCCGAGCTTCTCGCCCTGCTCGGCGACCGCACCAGGCTCGCCCTGCTGCACGCGCTGAGCGGCGGCGAGGCCGACGTGACGACCCTGACGGAAGGTGTCGGAGCGGCCCGGCCGGCGGTCAGCCAGCATCTGGCACGGCTGCGGCTGGCCGGGCTGGTGAGCACCCGCAAGGAGGGCCGCCGGGTGGTCTACTCGCTCACCGACGGCCATCTGCGCCGCCTGGTCGACGAGGCGCTGAACGTGGCGGACCACCGGCTCGGGGACGAGCCGCCGCACGACTGACTCAGTAGTGCCCGGCCGTTCCCAGGTACTGCTCCGCGAAGGCGGCAGCGGCGGCGGGCGACGTGAACAGGCGACGCAGCCGGGCGAGCGCCGTGCCCGCGCGGAACGGGTCGCCGGCCGCGGTGCCGTGGTAGACCTCGGACAGCCACTGCGAGAACTCCTGGTAGTCCCACACCCGGCGCAGACACGCCTGCGAGTAGCCGTCCAGGCCGTCTCCGTCGCCCCCGTCGAGATACGCCACCAGCGCGTCGCCCAGCAGGAACGCGTCGTGCAGGGCGAGGTTCATGCCCTTCGCGGCGATGGGCGCGACGAGGTGGGCGGAGTCCCCGGCCAGGAAGAGCCGCCCGTACGTCATCGGTTCGACCACGTAGTCGTGCATGTCCAGCACGCGCTTCTCGATCAGCCGCCCCTCGGTGAGCGGCGGGGCCCCCGCGCCCTCGAGGCGCTCGTGCAGCTCGGACCAGACCCGGTCGTGGGGCCAGTTCTCCGGGTCGTCGCCGGGCGGGCACTGGAGGTAGTACCGGGTCACGTCGGGACTGCGGGCCATGTGCCCGGCGAACCCGTTCGGATGGACACCGAACAGGACGCAGTCGGAGGACGGCGGTGCCTCGGCGAGCAGCGCCAGCCAGCCCGTGCCGTAGTCGTGCCGCGCGATCCGGGCCCGCTCCGGCACCAGCGCGGCCCGGCTGACCCCGCGCGCCCCGTCGGCGCCGACCACGAAGTCACAGGTCAGCACCCGACGTTCAGCGGTGTCGGGGCAGGTGTACGACACCGAGGGACGGGCCGTGCCGAGGTCGTGCAGCTCGACGTCGCGCACCGAGAAACGGGCGTCGCCGCCGCGTACGTCGACGTACTCGTGGACCAGATCCGTCACCAGCAACGGTTGTGGATACACCCAGTGGTGATGACCCGTCAGCTCGGCGTAGGAGAAGCGGTGGCGCTCCCCGGCGAAGCGGAACTCGCACGCGGAGTGCCGCTGGGCCCGCGCCAACAGGTTCCGCGCCAGGCCCCGTCGCCGCAGACCGTGGACGACCCGCTCCTCCAGGACTCCGGCACGCGGCCGCCGTTCGATGAACTCACGGCTCTCCGTCTCAAGAACGACGCAGTCGACGGACGCGGCCCGCAGGATGTTGCCGACGGTGAGACCCGCGGGCCCCGCGCCCACGACGACGACGGGACTGTGGTGGGGGGAAGGGGAGTCGGTGGTCACCCGCACATTATGGGCGGGCCCTCCGGTACGGCCCGGAGCACACCGGCCGGTCAGCCCAGCCGGGGAATCTCGATCGCCGGGCAGCGGTCCATGACCATCTCCAGGCCCGCGGCCCGGGTCCGGTCGTAGGCCGCCTCGTCGACGACGCCGAGCTGGAACCACACCGCCTTCGCGCCCTTGGCGACCGCCTCGTCCGCGACGGCACCCGCGAGTTCGCTGTTGACGAAGACGTCGACGACGTCCACCTCGAAGGGGATGTCCGCGAGGGAGGCGTACCCCTGCTCCCCGTGCACCGTCTCCGCCTTCGGGTGCACGGGAACGACCCGCTTGCCGAAGCGCCGGAGCACCTCGGCGACCCCGTAGGCCGCCCGCCCCCGGTTCGTCGACAGGCCCACGACGGCCCAGGTGTCGCCGAGTCCGGTGAGGATCCTGCGGATCGTTGCCTCGTCGCCGTGCACCGGCGGCCTCCTTGAGATCGGAAAGGAACGGTCCTGGCCTACAACAGCTCGCGCCGCACCCTGATTCCGGCCCCTGCCTGCGAAGTCGCGCCCGCCCGCCTAGGCTCGCCTCGTGCTGAGCCTCATCGACGCCCGAACCGGCGAACCCGTCGTCGCCGCCCCCCTCCGCCGTGGCCTGACCCGGGTGGAGGCGCATGCCTCGGGGTACCGGGCCGGGTCGCTCCGGGTCCTCCTCGTCGCCGATCTGCTCGTCCGCGCGCTGGAACTCGGCGGCACGCCCGTATGGGCGCTGCTGTCCGGCGAACGCGATCAGGCGGAACTCCGGGCGGGCGCCACCGCCCTCGGCATGCACCCCTTCGAGGACGGCCGCGACCTCGGCGCGGGCGCCGGAGTGGGCGAGGCGCAGATCCTGCACGTGGTGGAGGAGGGCGGCCGGACGCCCCACGGGGTGTGCGTCGCCGTCGCGCCGGCGGAGGGCGCGCTGCCCGGGGGACCGGGCCGTGGCCCCGGGGGAGCGGACCCCGACTTCGCCGTCCTGCGGCTGGCCCTTCTCTCCCAGCCCCGCACCCGGCCCCTGCGGCTCGACGCGGACGCGCTGGGCGAGGCCCGGGACACCCTCACAGGCTGGCGGCGAGCCGTCGCCGAGTGGGCGCGGCGGCCCTCGCGGCCCGTTCCCGACGAGGTCCGCGCACGGCTGCGTACCGCCTGGGAGGACGACCTGGACCTGCCCGAGGTGCTGCGGGTACTGCGGTGGGTGGAGACCGCCGGGCCCGAGCTGCCGGACGGCGCCCGGTTCGAGAGCTACGCCTATGCCGACCGTCTCCTCGGCCTCGAACTCACCCGCGACCTCGGAGCCCCGGCGTGACCGGGTCCGGCGGCGGGACATCCCCGCGCCGGCTGGTGGTGCTGCGGCACGCCAAGTCGGCCTGGCCCGAGGGCGTCCCCGACCACGAGCGGCCGCTCGCCCCGCGCGGCCTGCGCGACGCGCCCGCCGCGGGCCGGGCGCTCGCCGAAGCCGGCTGCGTCCCGGACCTCGCCCTGTGCTCCACCGCCGCCCGCGCCCGCGGGACCTGGGAACTGGCCGCCGCCGAGTGGGAGACCCCGCCGCCCCCGGTGCGCTTCGACCCGCGGCTCTACGGGGCCGTCGTCCGTGAGCTCCTGGAGGTCGTCCACGAGACGCCCACCGAGGTCGGGACGCTGCTGCTGGTCGGGCACAACCCCGGCCTGGAGGAACTGGTCCTCGACCTGGCCGGGGACGGTCCGGGCGAGGTCCTGGACGAGGTGCGGCTGAAGTTCCCGACGTCGGCGATCGCCGTCCTGGCCTGGTACGGGACCGGCTGGCGGTCCCTGGCGCCGGGCACGGCCCTGCTGACGTCGATGACCGTGCCGAGGGGCCGCAAGCCGCAGGAGCCCTAGGGCGTGTCCGACCATTCGCGTCGCGCGCCCGGCGGGAATTGTCGGACGCGCCCTAGCCGACGTGCACGCGCGGCCGCCGCCCGGGATCGGGCTCCGCGCGGCGCAGCACCTCGCGGGTGACCGGGGCGACCTCGCCGTCGCCGAAGACGAGGAACCGGATCAGGTGGCCGACCGGGTTGCCCTCGGTCCAGTTGAAGTACGCGTGCGGCACCTGCCCGGTGCGGTCGCGCAGCGCCAGCAGGACCGCGGCGATGGCGTTGGGCACCGTGGGGCCGGAGACGCGCAGCCGGCGGACGCCGTGCTTCTCGTCGCCCCGCACGGTGATGTCCGCCGTGAAGTCGGAGGAGTCCCGCACGAACACCTCCAGGAAGAGCACCGGACCGCCGCCGGGGATCGGGGTGTGCTCGCGTTGCTCCCACTCCTTGGAGCGGTACGCGCGCGTGCTGTGCTCCCGCGGCTCGTTGGCGATGAGCTGGAGGGGTCCGTGCCGCGCGGCCCCGTCGACGAACCGGGCCGCCGGCTCGTCGAAGGTGACCTCGGCGGCGCGCAGCTCGAAGGCGCGGCGCACCCGTGAGGCGAACGACGTGACCAGGATCGCGAAGATGAAGATCGCCGCGATCCTGATGCCGTCCGGTCGCTCGATGACGTTCGCGACGAGCGTGTAGGCGAAGACGGCCGTGATCGCGCCGAAGCCGAGCGCGGCCCGGCGGCGGCCCCGCCGGTGCACGGCCACGGTCGACGCGAACGCCGCCGACAGCATCAGCACCAGCACCCCGGTCGCGTAGGCGCCGCTCTGGTCGTCGACGTTCGCGTTGAACCACAGGGTGATGCAGACGGCGGCCGCCATGAACACCAGCACCAGGGGGCGCACCGCGCGCGTCCATTCGGGCGCCATGCCGTAGCGGGGCAGATAGCGCGGGACGAGGTTCAGCAGACCCGCCAGCGCGGAGGCGCCCGCGAACCACAGGATCGCGATGGTGGAGACGTCGAAGACCGTGCCGAAGGCCTCGCCCAGATGCTCGTGCGCGAGATAGGCCAGCGCCCGGCCGTTCGCCGGACCGCCGCGCTCGAAGTCGTCCTGCGGGATGAGGATCGTCGTCGCCAGACTGGACAGCAGCAGGAAGCAGCTCATGATCAGCGCGGCCGTGGTCAGCAGTTTGCGGGTGTCCCGCACCCGCCCCCTCGGCTGCTCCCAGGTATCCGTCGGATCACCCTTGACCTGCGGCATCACCGCCACCCCGGTCTCGAAGCCGGACATACCGAGCGCCAGTTTCGGGAAGACCAGCACGGCCACACCGACCATGGCCCACGGCGAGGAGTGCTCGGCGCTCAGGGCGTCGGTCCAGTCGCCGATCCGCACGGGGTGCGTGAGGATCTCCCAGGCGGAGACGCCGAGCACGACGAGGTTCAGCGCGAGATAGGTCGCCACCATCGGCACCGCGATGCCGATGGCCTCCCGGAATCCCTTGAGGAACACCGCGCCCAGCGCGCCGACCAGCAGCAGGGTGATCCACTCGTTGCCGTCGGTCATCCAGTGCGGGGCGAACGGGTTCTCCACCACGTGCGCCGCGGCGTCCGCGGACGACAGAGTGATCGTGATCATGAAGTCGGTGGCCGCGAACCCGAGCAGCACCAGCACGAGGATCTTCCCCGACCACCACGGCAGCAGCCGCTCCAGCATGGCGATCGAGCCCTCGCCGTGCGGGCTCTCGTGCGCCACCCGGCGGTACACCGGCAGCGCGCCGAGCAGCGTCAGCGCGATCAGCACGAGCGTCGCGAGAGGGGACAGCAGACCGGCGGCGAGGGCGGCGATCCCCGGCTGGTAGCCGAGCGTGGAGAAGTAGTCGACACCCGTCAGGCACATCACGCGCCACCAGCGGTGGCCCTTCTCCTTTGCCTGCGGGGTGGCGTGCGGGCCCGGATGACGGGCGGTCCGCTCGCTGAGCCCCTCCAGGAGCCACGCCCGCCACCGGGAGGACGCCGGACCCGCGCTGCTCCCCTTCACCCGGGTGCCGGTCATGCTGCGCGCTCCCCGCGATCGGTCGGGCCACGTTCCACGGTCACCACCCTCGGTCGTCCCGCACATCGTCGCCCGGCCCTCCGGCGACGGCGACTCAGCGATCACCGCATAGGCTGACCGGATGCAGGACGAGTACCGCACGGTCGCCCACGCGGGCGTGCACGAGACCGAGGTCAACCGCTCCCGCTTCCTGTGCGCCCTGGCCCCCGCGGCCACCGAGCGGGAGGCCCAGGACTTCATCGCGTCCGTCCGCAAGGAGCACGCCGACGCCACCCACAACTGCTGGGCGTACGTCATCGGCGCCGACGCCTCCGTCCAGAAGGCGAGCGACGACGGTGAGCCCGGCGGCACGGCGGGCGTCCCGATGCTCCAGATGCTGCTGCGCCGCGACATGCGGTACGTCGTCGCCGTCGTCACCCGTTACTACGGCGGGGTCAAGCTCGGTGCGGGCGGTCTCATCCGGGCCTACGGGGGCGCGGTCGGCGAGGCCCTCGACACCCTCGGCACCCTCACCCGCCGCCGCTTCCGGCTGGCCACGGTGACCGTGGACCACCAGCGCGCGGGCAAGGTCCAGAACGACCTGCACTCGACGGGCCGCGCGGTACGCGACGTCCGCTACGGCGAGCGGGTGACCATCGAGATCGGTCTGCCGGACGCCGACGTGGACGCCTTCCGCGCCTGGCTCGCGGACGCGACGGCGGGGACGGCGGGGTTCGAGCTGGGCGGGGAGGCCTACGGGGACGCGTGAGGCCTGACGTGTGAAGCCTGAGGTGTGAGGCGTGACGCGTGAGGCGGCGGCGTCCGTCGCGGGGCGGACGACCTGGTGACGCCTGACGCCTGACGCCTGACGGGTGACGCCTGACGGGTGACGCCTGACTCGTGACGCGTGACGCGTGACACGTTGAGCGGATGCGTGGGACGAATGTCCGTAACACCCCTTTATGTCGGCCGGTATGACGGTGCGATACGGGAGTAACCGCCCGTGATGTCAGACCCGGCCGTTAGTCTCGAGGATCATGAGGCTCCTGCACACTTCCGACTGGCATCTCGGCCGGGCGTTCCACCGGGTGAACATGCTCGGCGCCCAGGCCGAGTTCATCGGTCACCTCGTCGCGACCGTGCGTGAGCGCGAGGTCGACGCGGTGGTCGTGTCGGGAGACGTGTACGACCGCGCGGTGCCCCCGCTCGCCGCGGTGGAACTGTTCGACGACGCGCTGCACCGGCTCGCCGGCCTCGGAGTGCCCACCGTGATGATCTCCGGGAACCACGACTCGGCCCGCCGGCTCGGGGTCGGAGCCGGGCTGATCGGGCGGGCCGGCATCCATCTGCGTACCGACCCGGCCGCCGCCGGGACGCCCGTGGTGCTCGCCGACGCCCACGGGGACGTGGCGTTCTACGGCCTGCCCTATCTCGAACCCGCCCTGGTGAAGGACGAGTTCGGCGTGGAGAAGGCCGGCCACGAGACCGTGCTGGCCGCCGCGATGGACCGGGTCCGCGCCGACCTCGCCACCCGCGCGCGCGGGACGCGTTCCGTCGTCCTCGCCCATGCCTTCGTCACCGGCGGCGAGCCCAGCGACAGCGAGCGGGACATCACCGTCGGCGGGGTCGCCTCGGTGCCCGCCGGGGTCTTCGACGGCGTCGACTACACCGCGCTGGGGCACCTGCACGGCTGCCAGACCCTCACCGAGCGCGTGCGTTACTCCGGCTCCCCGCTGCCGTACTCCTTCTCGGAGAGCGAGCACCGCAAGACCATGTGGCTCGTCGACCTCGGCCCCGAGGGGGAGGTCGACGCCGAGCGGATCGACTGCCCGGTGCCGCGCGCGCTGGCCCGGATCCGCGGCCCCCTGGAGGAGCTGCTCGCCGACCCCGCGCTCACGCCGCACGAGGAGGCCTGGGTCGAGGCGACGCTCACCGACGCCGCCCGCCCGGCCGACCCCATGGCCCGGCTCACCCAGCGGTTCCCGCACACGCTCAGCCTCGTCTTCGCCCCCGAGCGCGCGCCCGACGACCCCGACGTGTCGTACGCCCGGCGCCTCGCCGACCGCAGCGACCAGGAGATCGCCGAGGACTTCGTGGCCCATGTGCGCGGGGCCGGCCCCGACGCACGCGAGCAGGGCGTGCTGCGCGACGCCTTCGACGCGGTGCGCGCGGACGACGCGGTACGGGAGGTGGCGCGGTGAGGCTGCACCGGCTCGACCTGACGGCCTTCGGCCCCTTCGGCACCCCGCAGAGCGTCGACTTCGACGAGCTCTCCGCCGCCGGGATCTTCCTGCTGCACGGGCCGACGGGCGCCGGCAAGACCTCCGTCCTGGACGCCGTCTGCTACGCGCTGTACGGCTCCGTACCCGGCGCCCGGCAGAGCGGCCAGGGCCTGACCCTGCGCAGCGACCACGCGGCGCCCGGCACCCGCACCGAGGTCACCCTCGAACTCACCGTCGCGGGGCGCCGGCTGGAGGTCACCCGGCAGCCGCCCTGGGAGCGGCCCAAGAAGCGCGGCACGGGCACGACGGTCGAGAAGGCGCAGAGCTGGCTGCGCGAGTACGACGCGGTCGCCGGTGCCTGGAAGGACCTCAGCCGCTCCCACCAGGAGATCGGCGAGGAGGTCACCCAGCTGCTCGGCATGAGCCGCGAGCAGTTCTGCCAGGTCGTGCTGCTGCCCCAGGGCGACTTCGCCCGTTTCCTGCGCGCCGACGCCGAGGCGCGCGGCCGGCTCCTCGGCCGCCTCTTCGACACCCGGCGGTTCGCCGAGGTCGAGAAGCGGCTCGTCGAGCGCCGCCGCACCACCGAGGCACGCGTGCGTGACGGCGACTCCGCCCTGCTCGCCGACGCCCACCGGATGCAGCAGGTCGCCGGGGAGGCCATGGAGCTGCCGGAGCTCGCCCCGGGAGATCCCGGGCTGGCCGAGGCGGTGCTGGCCGCGGCCGCCGTCGCTCGCAGCACCTCCCGAGAGCTGCTGACGACCGCCCACTGCGGCCGCCTCGCCGCCGAGTCCGCGCAGGCCGCCGCCGAGCGCGCCCTGGAGGACGTCCGTGAACGGGCCCGGCTCCAGCGGCGGTTCGCCGACGCGCGCGAGCGGGCCGCCCTGCTGGAGGAGCGGGCCGGCGACCACCGGGAGGCGCAGGCGCGGATGGAGCGGGCGCGCAAGGCCGAGTCGGTGGCGCCGGCGCTGGAGCTGCGCGAGGCCGCCGACACCGAGCACACCAGGGCCTGCGCCCGCGCGGCCCGCGCGAGGGACCTGCTGCCGCGGCGGTTCGCGGACGCCGGAGCCGCCGGGCTCGCCGCCGCAGCCCGCCGGACGGCCGAGGAACTGGGCGGGCTGGAGTCCGCCCGCCGGGGCGAGCGACGGCTGGCCGGTCTCGTCGCCGAGCGGGCCGACCTGGACCGGCGGGAGCGCGACGACGAGGACGTCCTGACGGAGACCGAGGCCTGGCTCGCGGACTGGGAGGCCGTCCGCGCGGGTCTCCGGGCCCGCGTCGAGGCCGCCCAGGAGGCGGCCGCCCGCGCCGAACAGCTCGACGGCCGGCGCGAGCCCACGCAGCGGCGCCTGAAGGCGGCCCGGCTGCGCGACGAACTGGCCCGTGACCTGGAGGCCGCCCAGCACAAGGCGCTCGCCTCCGGCGAGCAGGCGCAGGCGGCCCGCGCGCACTGGCTCGACCTCAAGGAGCAGCGCCTGAACGGAATCGCCGCCGAACTGGCCGCCACCCTCGCCGACGGGACACCGTGCGCCGTCTGCGGCGCCACCGAGCACCCCGCGCCCGCCCGCAGGGTCGAAGGACACGTCGACCGTGAGACCGAGGAACGGGCGCTCACCGCCTCCCGGCACGCGGAGGAACGGCAGGCCCAGGACGAACGCGCACTCGGCCTCGTACGGGAGGCGCTCGCCGCCGCGACCGCCGAGGCGGGCGACACCCCGACGGACCGGCTCGCCGCCGAGGCCGAGGAGGGGGAGGAGAACTACGCGCGGGCGCGCCGGGAGGCTTCCGCGCTGCACCCCGCGCGGGAGGAGCTGCGCCAGGCCGAGCAGGAGCACGAGCGCCGCACGGCGGCGCAGCGCGAGGCCGCGGTGCGGACCGCCTCCCGGGTGGGCCACCGGGACCGCCTGGAGCGCGAGCGGGTCGCCCTGGAGGAGGAGTTGGCGCAGGCCCGGGGTGCCGCGGAGAGCGTCGCCGCGCGCGCCGCCGAACTGGAGGAGCTGGCGGCGCGGCTCACCGAAGCGGCCGACTCCGTCCGCGTCGCCGAGGGCACTGCCGAGCGTCTCAAGGCGGCCGACGGACGGCTCGACGAAGCCGCGTTCCGGGCCGGCTTCGACACCCCGCGGGCCGCCGCCGACGCCCTTCTCGACGACACCGCCCACCGTGAGCTGCAACGGCGGCTCGACGCCCGGCAGACCGAGGAGGCCGCCGTTCGGGCCGTCCTCGCCGAACCCGACACCGCGGCGGCGGCCCAGCAGCCGCCCGCCGACCTCGCGGCCGCGGAACGGTCGGCGGCCGCCGCGGCCGAGCGGCTGCGCACGGCCGCCTCCGCCCAGGATGCGGCCGCCCGCCGCTGTGCCGAACTCGACCAGCTCTCCACGCGGGCGAGCGACGGCGTACGCCGGCTCGGGCCGCTGCGCGAGGAGTACGACCGGGTGGCCCGGCTGGCCGGTCTCACCGCGGGCACCTCAGCCGACAACGAGCGCAAGATGCGCCTGGAGGCGTACGTCCTGGCCGCACGCCTGGAACAGGTCGCCGCCGCCGCGACCGTCCGTCTCCAGCGCATGTCCTCGGGGCGCTACACCCTGGTGCACTCCGACGACCGGGCCGGGCGCGGTCGCAGCGGGCTCGGACTGCACGTCGTCGACGCCTGGACCGGGCGCGAGCGGGACACGGCCACGCTGTCGGGCGGCGAGACCTTCTTCGCCTCGCTCGCCCTCGCCCTCGGTCTCGCCGACGTCGTGACCGACGAGGCGGGCGGGGTCCGCCTCGACACCCTCTTCATCGACGAGGGGTTCGGCAGCCTCGACGACCAGACCCTCGACGAGGTCCTCGACGTCCTCGACTCGCTGCGCGAACGCGACCGCAGCGTCGGCATCGTCAGCCATGTCGCCGACCTGCGGCGGCGGATCCACGCCCAGCTGGAGGTCGTCAAGGGGAGATCGGGGTCGCTGGTGCAGCAGCGGGGCTACCGGCCCAGTGGGCGCCTGGGGAGCGGCGACGAGTAGACCACGCTGGTCGTCACCGAGCCCAGCGCGCCGATCTTGCCCGACACCTCTTCGAGGTGCCGCATCGAACGGGCGGTGACCTTGATCACGAAGCAGTCGTCGCCCGTCACATGGTGTGCCTCGAGGATCTCGGGCGTGACGGCCACCAGGTCGTGGAACGGCTTGTAGTTGCCGTTGGGGTAGCGCAGCCGCACGAAGGCCAGGATCGGCAGCCCCAGCCGTTCGGGGTCCACCACCGCCGCGTACCCCTGGATGACGCCCGCCTCCTCCAGCCGCCGTACCCGCTCGGTGACGGCGCTCGCCGACATCGCCACGGCACGTGCCAGGTCGGCGAAACTGGCCCGGCCCTCGCGCTGGAGGACCTCGAGAATGCGCCAGTCGGTGGCGTCCGGGGAATACGCGGTCATGTCCGAGAAATAGCAGGGGAATCCCCGGCGGGGCAAGGTTCGGGCCGGGGAACACCCCTTCAGGGAGAGGGATCACCGGTCGTAGATTTCAGGTCGTAGAGAGCAGTGACCAGCCGGAACCCCACGGGAGGGCCCCCGCGATGACCCCCTTGACCCCGCTCACCACCACGACCGGCACGGCCGCCGCGACCACGGTCAACCCCGTCCTGCGCGTCGCCCCCGCGGCCCCGGCCGAGGCCGCCGCCCACTTCCGGGCGAGCCTCGCCTTCCACGCCGACGTCTCCGACGTGGCGGCGGCCCTCGCCGCCGACGGTGACCCCGGCTTCGTCGTGCTGGACTCCCGTTCCACCGAGTCCTGGGACCAGGGCCACATACCGGGCGCCGTCCACCTGCCCACCGCGCTCATCGCCGAGCAGGCCGCGCGGCTCCTCGACCCGGACGTGCCGGTCGTCACGTACTGCTGGGGGCCCGGCTGCAACGGCGCCACCCGCGCCGCCCTCGCGCTCGCCGAACTCGGCTACCGGGTCAAGGAGATGCTCGGCGGCTTCGAGTACTGGGCGCGGGAGGGCTTCGCGTACGAGACCTGGGAGGGCGGCGAGCGGCGCGCCGCCGATCCGCTCACGGCGCCCGTCGACGCGGAGAACTGCGGCTGCTGACCGCCCGTTCGAGGCCGGGCGCGGCGGCGTTCCGATTCCGCCACGCACGGCCCCGAAACGTGTCTCAGAGCCGCGCCAGCTCGTCCACCAGGTCGTCCAGGCCCAGCGAGCCCTGCGAAAGGGCCGCCATGTGCCAGGACTTGAGGTCGAAGGCGTCCCCATGGCGCTCGCGGGCCTTCTCCCGGCCCAGCAGCCAGGCCCGTTCGCCGAGCTTGTAGCCGATCGCCTGGCCGGGGATGGTCAGATAGCGGGTCAGCTCGCTCTCCACGAAGTCCGCCGGGCGGCTGCTGTGCCCGCCGAAGAACTCCTGGGCCAGCTCCGGGGTCCAGCGCTCGCCCGGGTGGAAGGGGGAGTCCGCCGGGATCTCCAGCTCCAGGTGCATGCCGATGTCGACGATGACCCGCGCCGCCCGCATCATCTGCGCGTCCAGATAGCCGAGCCGCTGCTCCGCGTCGGTGAGGAAACCGAGCTCGTCCATCAGCCGTTCCGCGTACAGCGCCCAGCCCTCGCAGTTGGCGCTGACCATGCCGACGGAGGCCTGGTAGCGGGAGAGGTTCCCGGCGACGTGTGCCCACTGCGCCAGCTGGAGGTGGTGGCCGGGGACGCCCTCGTGGTACCAGGTGGAGACGAGGTCGTAGACCGGGAAGCGGGTCTGCCCCATCGTCGGCAGCCAGGTGCGGCCCGGCCGCGAGAAGTCCTCCGTCGGGGGCGTGTAGTACGGGGCGGCCGCGCCGCCGGGCGGGGCGATGCGCGACTCCACCTTCCGGACCCGCTCAGCGAGTTCGAAGTGCGTGCCGTCGAGCGCCTCGATCGCCTGGTCCATCAGGCCCTGGAGCCAGTCGCGGACCTCGTCGACGCCCTCGATGTGCGTGCCGTGCTCGTCGAGATGGGCCAGAGCCACCCAGGGGGTCTCCGCGCCCGGCAGGATCTTCTCGGCCTCCTTCCTCATCTCGGCGAGCAGCCGGTGATACTCCGCCCAGCCGTACGCGTACGCCTCGTCGAGGTCGAGGTCGGTGCCGTTGAAGTAGCGGGCCGCGCGGGCGTAGCGTTCCCGGCCGACGGTGTTCGGCGCGCTCTCGATCGTCGGCGCGTACACGTCGCGCATCCAGTCCCGCAGCTCCACGACGGCCGCGGTCGCCGTGCGCGCGGCCTCGTCCAGCTCGGCGCGCAGCGCGTCGGGCCCGGCGGACACGAAGTCCTCGAACCAGCCGCGGCCCTCGCCGTCCGTGTCCGACCACTCGGTGAGCTGCCCGACGAACGTGGCGGTCGGCCGCGGCGCCGCGTACAGCTTGCGCTCCAGACCCAGCGCCAGGGACTCCCGGTAGCCCGCGAGGGCCGCCGGCACCCCGCGCAGCCGCTCGGCGACCGCCGCCCAGTCCGCGTCGGTCTCGGTGGGGGTCACGGTGAACACCTCGCGCACGTGATGCGGAGGGGTGGCCATGTTGCCGACGGTGCGCAGTGCCTCGTCGGCGTCGTGCACCGCGAGTTCCGCGGTCAGGCGCTCGCGCAGCAGGCGTGCGCACCGGCGCTCGATGTCACTGTCGGCGCCGGGCCGCCGCTCGGCCTCGTCGAGCGCGGCCAGCGTGTCCCGGGCCAGCTGCGCGAGCGCCGCCTGGCCGGCGGGCGAGTAGTCGGGCAGACGGCTCGAACTCTCCTGCACGCCGAGGTAGGTGCCGGTCACCGGGTCGAGGGCGATGAGGTCGTCGACATACGCGTCGGCGACCTCGCGGGGAAGCGGGCTGCTGGTCTGTGACATGGACTCCATCCTCGTACGAGGCGGTGGCGCACGTCACGCGGTTTGTCCCGAAGTCGTCGGCGGCAGCAGGGGCCCGCACTCCCACTGCTGGAAGATCAGCCGCGTCTCGACCCGGGCCACCTCCCGCTGCGAGGTGAACTCGTCCAGCACCAGTCGCTGCAGATCCGCCATGTCCGCGACGGCGACATGGACGAGATAGTCGTCGGGCCCGGTGAGGTGGAAGACGGTGAGCGCTTCCGGAAGCCCCCGGATCCGCTCCACGAAGGGCCCCACCAACTCCCGCCGGTGCGGCCTGACCTGTACCGACAGCAGTGCCTGGAGGCCACGCCCCAGTTTGGCCGGATCGAGCCGCAGCTGATGGCCGAGGATCACGCCCGAGCGGCGCAGCCGCGTGACCCGGTCCAGACAGGTCGACGGCGCGACCCCGACCTGCGCCGCGAGGTCACGGTAGGTGGTCCGGGCGTCGTTCTGGAGCAGCCGCAGCAGCTGGAGATCGACCGGATCCAGTGCGACGGATTCAGCCATGTGCCGAACGTAGCACGGTGTTCGATTACGAGACCCCGTTCGATGTTCACCCTGCGGTGCATGGACTCAGCCTCAGCGAGCACGCACGCGTACGACGACGTACGCCGACCCGCGTCGAGAGCGCCCCGCGCACTGGCCACCGAGGCCGTACACGCCGGGCGGGACGACCTGGCCCGTCAGGGCCTGCACGCCCCGCCGATCGACCTGTCCACCACCTACCCCTCGTTCGACAGCCGCGCCGAGGCCGCCCGCATCGACGCGTTCGCCGCGACGGGTGCGGAGCCGGAGGGACCGCCCGTCTACGGCCGGCTGGGCAACCCGACGGTCTCCCGTTTCGAGACGGCCCTCGCCCGCCTCGAAGGCACCGAGAGCGCGGTCGCGTTCGCCAGCGGGATGGCGGCGCTCAGCGCGGTGCTGCTCGCGCGCTCCGCTACGGGGCTGCGGCACGTCGTCGCCGTACGACCCCTCTACGGTTGCAGCGACCACCTGCTGACCGCCGGACTGCTCGGCTCGGAGGTCACCTGGACCGACCCGGCCGGGATCGCCGACGCGCTGCGCCCGGACACCGGTCTCGTCATGGTCGAGTCGCCGGCCAACCCGACGCTCGCCGAGGTCGACCTGCGGGCCGTCGCCCACGCCTGCGGCTCGGTCCCGCTGCTCGCCGACAACACCTTCGCGACGCCCGTGCTCCAGCGCCCCGCCGAGCAGGGCGCGCGGCTCGTCCTGCACAGCGCCACCAAGTACCTGGGCGGACACGGCGACGTGCTGGGAGGCGTGGTCGCCTGCGACGAGGAGTTCGCCGGGCGGCTCCGGCAGATACGGTTCGCCACCGGCGGTGTCCTGCATCCGCTGGCCGGCTATCTGCTGCTGCGGGGCCTGTCGACGCTCCCGGTGCGGGTGCGGGCCGCCTCCGCGACCGCCGCCGACCTGGCCGGGCGGCTGGCCGCCGACCCGCGGGTGGCCCGCGTCCACTATCCGCGGATCGGCGGCGCGATGATCGCCTTCGAGGTCCACGGCGACCCGCACGAGGTGATCGCCGGGGTCCGTCTGATCACCCCGGCCGTCAGCCTGGGCAGCGTCGACACCCTCATCCAGCACCCGGCGTCCATCAGCCATCGCATCGTGGACGCGCACGAGCGCCGGGGCGCGGGCGTGAGCGACCGGCTGCTGCGGCTCTCGGTCGGCCTGGAGGACGTCGAGGACCTGTGGGACGACCTGCGAGGGGCGCTCGACGCGGCGGACACCACGGACGCCACGGCGGCCACGGACGCCACGGCCGACCGGGCCGGGCGCGGAGTCGCCGTCGGGTGACCGAGGGCGGCGAACCGTGCGGCGCTCCGGCGGGGCCGGGCCCGCCCGGACGCGCTGCCTCCGGCCCCCCGGGGGTGGCCGGAGACCTCCGCCCGCGCGACCGGCCCCCGAGGCGGCCGAGGCAGTCGGGGTGGCCGAGGCGGCCGGGATGGAGGTGAGCCGACAGGTACGGCGTGCGTGTGCGGCGGTCCGGGTACGGCGGTCCGGGTACGGCGTGCGTGTCCGGCGAGCCGTGTGCGGACGGCCCGGCGGTGTGGTCGAACCACCGGGCCGCGTGGTGCCCGGTGACTCAGTCGCGTGCGACGCGCTCGTCGTACCGCCCGGAGCCGGCCCGCGCCCGGGTCACCGCGCCGTCCAGGCGTGCGGTGATGACCAGGGTGCCCTCCTCGATCTGGTAGTCGAGGGGCAGGTCGAGACCGCGCATGGCGGCGACCATGCCGGTGTTGGAGGCCTGTGTCACGGCGTAGACGCTCTCGCAGCCCGCCTCGACGGCCATCGCCACCAGCCGGCCCAGCAGTTCGGCACCGATGCCGCGCCGCTGCCACTGGTCCTCGATCAGCAGGGCGACCTCCGTCTCGTCGCCGTCCCACAGCAGGTGGCCGAGGCCGACGACGCGTCCCGACGGGGTCTGTACGGCCAGGGTGCGGCCGAAGCGGGGGCTGAGCAGGTGCCTGAGGTAGCGGTCGGCGTCGCCGACGGGCCCGTGGTAGCGCATCCCGAGCGTGCGCGAGGAGCACCGGTCGTGCATCGCCTTCGCCGCCGCCAGGTCACCGGGGTCGGCCCGGCGCACGGTGATGGCGTTGCCCTCGGGCAGCGTCAGCACGTCCTGACCGCGCGGCACCCGCGGGCCGAGCCGGGCGTCCAGCTCCACCAGCGCCCGCGCACGGGCGAACTCGGTCGGGGTGAACGGCAGATACGGCCGCTCCACGGTGATCACTCCGCCTTCCGGCGCCCGCAGGCGCATCACGGTGTCCTCCAGTACGCCCTCCACGGGCACGCCCTCCTGCCCACGGCCGCTGCCACCCGGCGCGGCGGGCAGCGAACGGATCGTGCAGCGGCCCAGCAACTGACGTAGTGCCAAGGGTAGTTCAGCGGCGTCGAGAGCGGTGCGGGCGGCCAGGCCGAGGACCCGGGTCGGTGCGTCCACGAGGTCGTGGGCGTCGGCCCGCTCGATCCAGGTGCCGTTGCCGCCCGCCCGTGCCACGGCCCGGGTGATCTCGGCCGCCGCCAGGCCGCCCGGGGCGCGCAGCAGGAACTCGTCCACGGTTTCCTCGCCCAGCGGGTGCGTCTGCAGGCTCAGGATGTCCACCCGGTGTCCGGCGAGCGCCGCGCACAGCGCGGCCAGTGACCCCGGGGCGTCCTTCACCGTCGTCCGCATCCGCCACAGGGTGCTCTCCTCGGTGACCTGGGAGGGGAGTTCCGACGGCCCGGCCTGCGGCTCCTCGGAGCGCGGCCGGGCGTCGGTATCGCCCGTGGGGGGCGCGTGGCCGTGGCGCCGTGCCCACCAGGTGTGGAAGCCGGCCGTGGCGCCGAGCGCGACGGCGGAGACGGCCAGCAGCGCGGGACCGTCGGGTCCGTGGCCCACCAGGTTCGCCACCCCGTCGGCCACCGCGACCGCCGTGAACAGCGCGGCGAGCTCCACCACGTCCCGTCGCCAGTGGTGCACAGGGCGTCCGCGCTTCGCACGCGTCACATCAGACATGTCTCGAGTCATGCAGCCACTGTGGAGGAATGGTGTTGCGTGATCACGAACGGTTTGTGACTGATGGGTAAAGGTTCCCAATGCCCGTTTTATTAATTCTTCTACGATCGCGCCGTGTACGGGGTGTCACGACGGTGCCGCGCACCGGGGGATGACGCCGGTGCGCGGCATGATTCCGAGGGTACGGGACGCGGACTACTGGCCGACCCGTCCCGGCTGGAGCACCTGTGTGAACAGCACGGTCCCGTTCTGCTCGCGCAGACGCACCGTCAGCTCCCCGCTGCCGCCGTCGATGTCGACCTCGCCGAAGAACTGGTAGCCGCCGGCGGGCGAGACGTTCGACGCGGTCGGCGCCTTCACGAACACCCGCTCCGGGCCGAAGGTGCCGTCCAGCGCGCTGGCCGGGAAGGCGCCCGCGTTGAGCGGTCCGGAGACGAACTCCCAGAACGGCTCGAAGTCGCCGAACGCGGCCCGCGAGGGCTGGTAGTGCTGCGCGGAGGTGTGATGGACGTCGGCCGTCAGCCACACCGTGCCGGTGATCCGGCGGTGCTTGATGTACCGCAGCAGTTCGGCGATCTGGAGCTCACGGCCCAGCGGCGCGCCCGGGTCGCCCTGCGCGACGGCCTCGATGTTCGCCCTGCCCTCGGTGGCGTCGGGTACCACCAGGCCGAGCGGCATGTCGGCGGCGATCACCTTCCACACCGCGCGCGAGCGGGAGAGCTCCCGCTTCAGCCACTCCAGCTGCTCGGCGCCGAGGATGCCCTGCGGGTCCACGGTCTGGTCGTCGGGGGAGTTGGCATTGCGGTACGTCCGCATGTCCAGCACGAACACGTCCAGCAGCGGCCCGTGGCGCACCACCCGGTGGACCCGGCCCTCGCGCGCACCCGGACGCAGGGTCGAGATCGGGAAGTACTCGCCGAACGCCCGCCGGGCGCGCCCCGCGAGCACGTCGACGCTCTTCTCCGTGTACCGGGCGTCGGAGCCGGCGATCACCTCGCCGGGGTACCAGTTGTTGCGGACCTCGTGGTCGTCCCATTGGATGACGGACGGCACCTGGGCGTTGAAGCGGCGCAGGTTCTCGTCGAGCAGGTTGTAGCGGAAGTTGCCGCGGAACTCGGCGAGCGTCTCGGCGACCTTGGACTTCTCCTCGGTGGTGACGTTGTGCCAGAGGGTGCCGTCGGGCAGCGCCTGGGTCGCCGTGATCGGGCCGTCGGCGTAGATGTTGTCGCCGCTGCACAGGAAGAAGTCGGGGTCGAGCTTCGCCATCGCGTCGTAGATGCGGTAACCGCCCAGTGCGGGGTTGATGCCCCAGCCCTGGCCCGCGAGGTCTCCCGACCACAGGAAACGCACCCCGCGCCGACGCCCGGGGGACACGGTGCGGAAGGTACCGGTCACCGGCTCCCCGGTGCGCCGAGGGTCGTCCGGGTCGGCGAGGAGCACCCGGTAGTGGATCTGCTCGCCGGCGGGCAGCCCGTGCAGCCGGGTGGTGCCGGTGAAGTCCGTACCGGCGCCGAGCAGCGGGCCGTACCAGCGGCGGGCGCCGCGGAACGACTCGGTGGCCGCGGTCTCGACGACCATCCGCGCCGGGCGGTCGGAGCGCACCCACACCAGCCCGGAGTCGGAGGTCACGTCCCCGGTCTGCACACCCCACCCCGCCCCGGGCCGGCCGGACAGCGCGAAGGCGGGCGCCGCGCCGGCGGCGGGCAGGGTCAGGGCCGCGGAAGCGGCGAGCGAGCCGCGCAGGACGCCGCGGCGCCCGGGAAACGGACTGGGTGACATGGAAGGGCCTCCAGGGGCGGGAACCGGCCGGTGTGCACAGCCACAACTACTGGTGCGCCGCAGCGCACACGGAAACCACAGGTGAACAACTGGCCGCGCGCACCCGGGATCCGACGTGCACGTCCCGTGGCACCCGCCCGCTTCGCCCGCTCGTGTCACCCGCCCGCGACGGCTTCGGCCATCAGCCGTACGCCGTCCCGGATGCGCGCGGGCGACATCTGCGCGTAGCCGAGAACGAGACGGAGGTGCGCGTCCCGCACGGCACGCGCGTGTGCGTAGTCCGCCAGCGCACGCACCTCGACGCCGGCCGCGGCCGTCCGCGTGAGGAACCGTTCCCGCGGCCCGTACCGCGCGGGGAACTCGGCGATGACGTGCAGCCCCGCCGCGATCCCCGACACCCGCGCCCCGGGGAAGTGCTCCCCGAGCGCGCCCACCAGGGCGTCCCGGCGCTCCCGGTAGGCCCGCTGACAGCGGCGCAGCTGACGGTCGTAGTCGCCGCGCTCCACGAACCGGGCGAACAGCGCCTGGTCGAGCGTGGGATGGCCGAGGTCCATCGTCCGCTTGCGCTCGACGACCTCCTCGGCCAGCGCCTCGGGAACGAGCAGCCAGCCGAGCCGCAGGCCCGGTGCGAGCGACTTGCTGACCGACCCGGTGTAGGCCACGCGCTCGGGGTCCAGGCCCTGGAGCGCGCCCACGGGAGCGCGGTCGTAACGGAAGTCGCCGTCGTAGTCGTCCTCGACCACGAAGCCGTCCACGGACCGCGCCCAGTCGAGCAGTTCGGCGCGCCGCCGCGCGGAGTAGGCGATCCCGGTGGGGAACTGGTGGGCGGGCGTCGTCACCACCGCCCGTACCCCGCAGGACCTGAGGGGCTCCACGGCCAGCCCCTCGGTGTCCAGCGGCAGCGGCACGGCGGTGACGCCCGCCGCCGCGTACAGGGAGCCGTGCTGGGGGCTCCCGGGGTCCTCGACGCCCACCGTGTCGGTCCCGCGCGCGTGCAGCGCCAGCCCGAGCAGCGCCGTCGCCTGGGCCACCCCGGAGACGACGACGAGGCGCTCCGGGTCGGCGACCACGCCCCGGCGGCGGGCGAGGAGCCCGGCGAGCGCGGTGCGCAGCCGGGGCAGCCCGCGCGGGTCGGGATAGCCGAGTTCGTGATGGGGCAGCTCGGCGAGCACGCCCCGCTGCGCGGCGGCCCAGGCGGCGCGCGGGAACAGCGACAGGTCCGGGGTGCCCGGCACGAAGTCGGCCCGGACGCCCGCGGGACGCGGAGCGAGGTCCCGCGCGCGGGGCCGGGCCGCCCGGACGGCGCCGCTCACCCAGGTTCCGGCGCCGCGGCCGCTGCGCAGGTAGCCCTCGGCCGTCAGCTGCTCGTACGCCTCCGTCACCAGCCCGCGCGAGACGCCGAGGTCGGCGGCGAGATCCCGGCTCGACGGCAGCCGGGTGCCCTGCGCGAGCCGCCCCGAGCGGACCGCGTCCCGCAGGGCTGCCTGGAGCGCGCGGCCACGCGCGCGCGGCGGGGCCGAGGCGGCCGGCAGCAGCAGCTCCCAGGCCGCCGACCCGGGCCCCGGGCCTGGATTGGTCCCCGATGGCGTCATGGAAGTGGACCTTAACCGGGACCGCCGCCGTTCCTAGCGTCGCCTTCATGAACGCGACCACCCTGCGCGGGTCCCTGCTCGCCGCGCTCGCCTGCCTCCTCGTCGGAGGTTCGTTCACCGCCAACAGCGTCCTCGGCGGCTATCCGTACGCGGGCGGCCAGGCCCTGCGCTACGGCGTCGCCTGTCTGCTGCTCGTGCCCCTGGTGGGGGCGGGGGCCGGGCTCCGGCTGCGCGCGCTGACCCTGCGGCTGTGGCTGCGCCTGGCGCTGCTCGCGGCGGTCGGGATGGTGGGCTTCAACGTGGCCGTGCTGGCCGCCGAGCGCTCGGCGGAACCTGCCGTCCCCGGCGTTCTCGTGGGCTGCGCGCCCGTCGTCGTGGCGGTCGTCGTCCCGCTGCTGGAGGGGCGGCGGCCGCGCCGTCCGGTGCTGGCCGGGGCGTCGCTGGTGGCGGTCGGCGCGTTCACGGTGCAGGGGTGGGGCCGCACGGACGGCGCGGGCATCGCCTACTCGGTCTGCGCGCTGGCCGGGGAGGTCGGTTTCGCGGTGCTGGCCGTGCCCGTCCTGCGGGTCCTCGGGCCCCGGCTGCTGTCCGCCACGGTGTGCGCGGTCGCCGCGGCCGAGGCCGCCGCGACCGGCCTGCTGCTGGACGGCGGCGCGTGGCTGCGGCGGCCGGACGGCACGGAGGCGGCCGCGCTGCTGTGGCAGGCGGCCGTCGTCACCGTCGTCGGCTTCGTGTGCTGGTACATGGGCATGCAGCGGATCGGCGCGGAGCGCGCCACGCTCTTCTCCGGGCTCATCCCGGTGGCGGCCGCGTGCACCGCCCCGCTCGTCGGAACGGGCTCCTACGGCCCCGCCCAGGGCGTGGGGAGTGCCCTCGTCGGGGCCGGAGTCGCCCTGGGAGCCGGGGTGTTGCGGCGTGCCTCCGGGCCGTCAGCGGCTGCCGTCGAGAATCACGCGCGCGACGAGCGCCGGGTCGTCGCTCATCGGGCAGTGACCGCAGCCGGGCAGTCGCACCAGACGCGCGGCGGGGATGATCCGCTTGGCCCGGACGCCCTGGCGGCGTACGAGCAGCCAGTCGCGGGTGCCCCAGCCGAGCGTGACCGGGACGCCCGGGAGGTCGTCGGTGAACATGACGGTGGCCCCGGCCCGCAGGGTCTGGTCGAACCCGGTGGCCGTGGCCAGGGCCAGCGTCTCGGCGACCACGGCCTCGGGTGAACGCCGGCTCGGCCGGGCGTAGATGGTGCTGGTGAGAGCCGTACGGCCGGCCGCCGTGCTCGCCATCCGCTCGACCAGGGGCAGCGGCATCCGGCGCGAGATCTGTCGCATGGTGAGCAGGACGCCGAAGGCGTAGCGCCGCTCGGCCTGCGACCAGAACCCGGCGGGCGACAGCGCGGTGACGGACCGTACGAGCTTCCCGCGGCCGAGTTCCAGGGCGAGCAGCCCGCCGAGGGAGTTGCCCGCGACATGGGGCCGGTCGAGCTCCAGCGCCTCGCAGAAGGCGGCGAACACGGCGGCCGTGGTGGGCAGGTCGTAGGCCAGTCCGTCCGGCAGGGGCGGGGACACACCGAAGCCGGGCAGGTCCACGGCGATGACGTCGCGCTCGGCGGCCAGGAGGTCCACCACCGGGTCCCAGGCCTGCCGGTGGTGTCCGATGCCGTGCAGCAGGAGCAGCGGCTCGCCCCGGCCCACGCGCGCGTAGGAGACGGTGACGGGCAGCGGGCCGCTGGGGGAGGGGACCGTGAAGGAGACGGTGGCGGACATGAGGAGCTCCTCGACTGGACGGGCCGTGGACCGGCCGACGGACGCCGTAGACAGCTTGTCAGCAATAGCTACCGACGGGTAGCCCCTGAGAGTGAACCGCATTTCTCCCCTCGGGGGCGGCCTTTATTGAGCGGACCTTGCCGGAGTGTCACGAAAACGCGCCCGTACGAACGCGCCGTGAACGCTTTTCTGCCGGACGCCTGTCGCCCTCGAGCGGGACCGAGGATTGGTCTTGACCAAGGGTGGGGGCCGCCCTATGGTCGCAGAGAAGTACAACAACCTTTAATAAACAAGGGCGCGTAAAACGCCGCCGGACCACGGCGATTGCGGAGGACAGGGTGGGGACCACGCAGCTGGAATCGGTACCGGAACCGAAGTACTGGCATCTCAAGACCGTGCTCAGCGAGGCACTCGACTCGGAATTCACCGTGGGCGAGATCCTCCCCAACGAGCGTGACCTGGCCGCCCGCTTCGGCGTCGCCCGCGCGACGCTCCGCCAGGCACTGGAGCAACTCGAACTGGAGGGCCGGCTCCAGCGCCGCCGTGGCGTCGGCACCACCGTCGCCCCGCCGCGGATGGGCGTCGCCGTAGGCAACGACCAGCAGGTCTGGCCGGGCACCGGCGACGACGCCTGGCAGGCCGTCGACTGCGCGCTCGCGGCTCCGCCCGCGGCCGTCGCCACCGCCCTGGAGACCGCACGCGACCAGGCCGTGCACATCGTGCGCCGCTCACGGGTCTCGCACGGCCAGCCCGTCGCCGCCGAACTGCTCTACGTCCCCGTGACCTCGGTGCCCGACCTCACCGCGATCGACACCCCCTCCGAGGCGGCACGCGCGCGTGCGGTGCTGCGCGAGCTCCAGCGCCTGGAACTGGAGGGCCAGGACCGCGCCGTGGAGCTGGGCTCGGCACGCGCGGACGACGCCCGGGAACTCGACCGCCTCCCCGGCGCCCCCGTCCTCGTCGTCACCACCCGCTTCTTCGCCGGGGGACGCACCGCGGCGCTCTCCGTCGCGACCTACCGCGCGGACACCTGCCGGCTGACGTTCGGCGCGTCCGGCGGCGTGGAGATACACCACGGACCGGATCGCCAGGCCTCCTGAACAGCCCGTCCCCCGCACGCCGGATACGGCAGGCTCCCTGAACGGCCTGCACCCGGCCACCGGGCGGACACCCCGCCGCGCCCCGGAACTCCACCGGGGCGCGGCGCGTTTCACCGGTGACGGCCGGTCACCGCCGCGCTGTCACCGTCCCCTCGACCGCGAACAACTGCTCCTCGACATGGTCGAGGGCGAGCCGCAGCGCGCCCGTCGCCACCGCCGCCTCGCCGAGCAGCGACAGGGCCACCCTCGGCGGGCGCAGACAGTAGCGCGCCAACTCGTTGCGCAGCGGCTCCAGCACACCGTCCAGACCGGCCGCCCAGCCGCCCACCACGACCAGCTCCGGATCGAGCGCCAGCACCAGCGCGGCCACGTCGTGGACGAGCCGCTGGATGAAACGGTCCACCGCGGCGCGGGCCTGCTTGTCGCCCTCGCGGGCCTGCGCGAACACCTCCGCGACCGCCTGCTCGTCCAGCGGATGCAGCGGCTCGTCCGTCATGGACAGCAGCGTCTCCGGCGTCACCTCGCGGCCCAGCAGGTGCAGCGCGCCGATCTCCCCGGCCGCCCCGCCGTACCCCCGGTGCAGCCGGCCCCCGATCAGCGAGCCGGCGCCCGGGCTCAGCCCGGCCAGCACGAAGACGACGTCGTCGGACTCGGTGGCCGACCCCTTCCAGTGCTCGGCCACGGCCGCCGCGTTGGCGTCGTTCTCCACCAGCACCGGACACTTGAAGGAACGGCTCAGCCGCTCACCCAGCCGCAGCCCCGTCCACTCGGGCAGCGCGGTGCCGAGCCGTACCGTCCCGTCCGCCTCCACGATCCCGGGGGTGCCGACCCCCACCGCCCGCAGCGAGCTGCGCGGGACGCCCGCCCGCCGGAGCAGTTCGGCGACGGCCGTACGCAGCCGCTCCAGCCGTTCGTCCGCCGGTGCCGCCTCGTCGACCTCCTTGGCCTGCGCGCCGAGTATCCGGCCGTCCAGGTCGGCCAGCAGCGCGGCCACCCGGTGCGAGCCGATCTCCAGCCCCAGCAGGTGCCCTGCCTCCGCCCGGAACCGGAACCGCCGCGCGGGCCGCCCCTGCCGCCGCGCGACACTCTCGTCGGCCGCCTTCTCGACGACGAGCCCCGCCCCGATGAGATCCTCGACGACCCCCTCGACGGTCGGCCGGGACAGGCCCGTCACGCGGGTGATCTCCGTCAGCGTCGCGCAGTCCGCGGCACGCAGCGCGTGCAGCACCACCGCGGAATTGATCCTTCGCAGCAGCGAGGGATCCCCGCCGGTCAGCTGCCCCAACGTCCGTCCTTCCAGCTCGTGCGCGTGTTGGGCGGATCGTACTCGGCGGGACGTACCCCGGCGAGTAAGGAATCCGTACCGATATCCACCGGGGCGCGCTCACCCCGGCGCGACGAACCCCGCCGGTACGCCGTGATCACCGCCTGCGTCCGGTTCCGCGCCCCGAGGTGCGCCGGTACGGCCACGGCACGGGACCCGACCGCCTCGGTCCCTGGGACGGGCCGGACGGCGATCTCCGCGTTCGGCATCCCGCGGGCCGTCGGCCGCGGTACCTCGGCCTCCCGCTCGGTCAGCCAGGCCCGCTGCACGACGAGGATCTCCTGCGGCTCGTCGACCTCGATGGCGGACCCCGTCCCCGGCACCGGGCGCCGCTCCACCCGTACCAGGGGTTCTTCGTCGACGGGGAGCACGGTGACCGGCATCCGGCCAGCGTAGATCAGCGTTGTGCCGGCGCCGCCCGCACCCTCGGTCCGCGGCCCGCCCGACGGCCGGGCGTCCCCGCGCCGTTCCCTCCACGGCGGCTGACGGACCGCCAATTGTCAGTGGCGGCGGGTTTACTGGAACGCATGGACATCGACAGGTACCTCGGGCCCGGTCACGGTACGACGGCCCTGGTGACCAGTCACGGCCTCGCGGTCGGGGACACCGATGTGCGGCGCGCGGAGGCGGAGCGGTTCCACGACGAGAAGGAGCACCTGGCCGGGAAACTGACGGTGAGATGGGGAGATCCGCACCATGTCGGGCTGCAGACGGTCCGGCTGCGGACCGGGGCCGAGGAGATACCCGAGCCCTGGGCCGGGCTGAGCCTGCGGGTGGGGGACATGTACCTGTGGCGGGCGGCGGAGCACGGCCGCTGGGTGGCCCTGGGCGTCGCCGATCTCGACCCGTACGACGAGATCCAGCTGCTCCTGGTCGTCACCGAGACGGACCCGCCCTGAAGCCCCGGCGGGGCAGCGCCCCGGTGCGAGCCCTCAGTCCTCCTCGCCGCGAGCCCTCAGTCCTCCGCCGCCACCCGCAGCCGCGCGAACTCCTCGGCCATCGTCGCCGCCGTCCAGTGCGCGTTCAGCCCGCTGGGATTCGGCAGCACCCACACACGTGCGTCCCCGATGACCCGCTCCTGCGGGCCCACCGCGGCCCTGCGGTCGTCGAAGGCCGCCCGGTACGCGGTCACGCCCACCACCGCCAGCCAGCGGGGCTTCAGCCGGGTCACCTTCTCCGCCAGCAGCCGCCCGCCGTCCCGGTACTCCCGCGCCGTCAGCTCGTCGGCCCGCGCGGTGGCCCTCTCCACCACGTTCGTGATGCCGAGACCGTAGGACAGCAACTCCCGCTGCTCGGCGGGCTTCAGCAGCCTCGGGGTGAAGCCGGACAGGTGCAGCACCGGCCAGAAGCGGTTGCCCGGGCGGGCGAAGTGGTGACCGGTCGCCGCCGTCATCAGGCCCGGGTTGATACCGCAGAACAGCACGCGCAGGCCGCCCGCGACGACGTCCGGTACGAGACGGTCGCGGGCGGCCTCCAGCTCCGCCTGGGTGAAGCGCGTCAGAGGATCGCTCCGGGGGTGTAGCCGGCCGCCTCCGGACGCTGCTTCACGATCTCCTCGACCCGGCCGACGACCGTGGCCACCTGGGCCGCCGCGGCGCCCGTGAAGGACAGCTTGTCGGCCATCAGCGCGTCCAGCCGGGCACGGTCGAGCGGGAGCCGCGGGTCGGCGGCCAGCTTGTCGAGCAGTTCGTTGCGCTCCGCACCCTGCTCGCGCATCGCCAGCGCCGAGGCGACGGCGTTCTCCTTGATCGCCTCGTGCGCGACCTCACGGCCGACGCCCGCGCGCACCGCGCCCATCAGCACCTTGGTGGTGGCGAGGAACGGCAGGTAGCGGTCCAGCTCCCGGGAGACGACCGCCGGGAAGGCGCCGAACTCGTCGAGGACCGTCAGGAACGTCTCCAGCAGACCGTCGAGCGCGAAGAACGCGTCCGGCAGCGCGACCCGGCGCACCACCGAGCAGGACACGTCGCCCTCGTTCCACTGGTCGCCCGCCAGCTCGCCGGTCATCGACGCGTAGCCGCGCAGGATGACCATCAGGCCGTTGACGCGCTCGCAGGAGCGGGTGTTCATCTTGTGCGGCATCGCCGAGGAGCCGACCTGGCCGGGCTTGAACCCCTCGGTCACCAGTTCGTGCCCGGCCATCAGCCGGATCGTCTTCGCCAGCGAGGAGGGCGCCCCCGCGAGCTGCACCAGCGCGGTGACGACCTCGTAGTCCAGCGACCGCGGATAGACCTGGCCGACGGACGTGAACGCCTGCGAGAAGCCCAGGTGGCCGGCGATCCGGTCCTCCAGCTCGCTGAGCTTGGCGGCGTCGCCCCCGAGCAGGTCGAGCATGTCCTGGGCGGTGCCGACCGGTCCCTTGATGCCGCGCAGCGGGTAACGCCCGAGCAGCTCCTCGACCCGTCCGTACGCGACCAGCAGCTCGTCGGCGGCGGTCGCGAACCGCTTGCCGAGGGTCGTGGCCTGCGCGGCCACGTTGTGGGAGCGCCCGGCCATGACCAGCTCGCCGTACTCGCCGGCCAGCTTGCCGAGACGTGCCAGCACGGCCACCGCGCGGTCGCGGACGAGCTCCAGCGAGAGCCGGATCTGGAGCTGCTCGACGTTCTCCGTCAGGTCGCGGGACGTCATGCCCTTGTGGACCTGCTCATGGCCGGCGAGGTCGTTGAACTCCTCGATCCGGGCCTTCACGTCGTGCCGGGTGACCTTCTCGCGCTCGGCGATGGAGGCCAGGTCGACGGTGTCGAGGACGCGCTCGTAGTCGGAGATCGCCGCGTCCGGCACCTCGATCCCGAGGTCCTTCTGAGCCCGCAGCACGGCGAGCCAGAGCTGACGCTCCAGCTTCACCTTGTGCTCGGGCGACCAGAGCGTGGCGAGCTCGGCGGAGGCGTAGCGTCCGGCGAGCACGTTGGGGATACGGGGCTTGGCGGGAGCGGAAGTCACGTGTACGGATTCTACTGGCGATTCGTGCAGGCCAGCGCCACGGCCTCGTTCGGTGGAACCTACGAGACCGGCGTCACCCCGCCGCGCTGCCGGAGCCGGGGCCGCCTCGGCTCGGGCAGCGGGGCCGGTCACCCGCGCGCGTATGCAGCGCGTACGAGGCGCGCAGGCAGCGCGTACGGAGAACGCCTACGCCTGACCCTCGTACGGCAGCAGGTCGGGCCGCTTCGGCGGCAGACCGTCCCCGGAGGACCGGCCGGTCAGCCTGCGGCCTATCCAGGGCAGGAGGTACTGCCGGGCGAACCGCGCGTCGGCGACGCGGCGGGCGGCCCAGCCCGGAGGCAGCGTGGCCGGCATCGGCGTGTGCCACTCGGTGTCCTCGGGGTCGTGCCCGAGGCCCTGCCAGACCGCCTCCGCGACCCGGCGGTGACCCTCCGCCGTCAGGTGCAGCCGGTCGATGTCCCACATGCGCGGATCGCCGAGGGACGGGGCGCCGTACAGGTCGACGACGAGCGCGCCGTGCCGCTCCGCCAGCTCCTCGACGTGCACGAACAGCTCCTCCATGCGCGGCCTGAACCGCTCCAGGACCGGCCCCTGCCGTCCCGGGCTGCGCATCAGCACCAGCTCCTTGCAGGCGGGGGTCAGCCGCTCCACGGCCTCCGTCAGCAGGCCCTTCACGCGGCCCATGTCGCACTTGGGGCGCAGGGTGTCGTTGAGGCCGCCGACCAGGGTGATCACGTCGGCGCCCATCGCGACGGCCACCGGCACCTGCTCCTGGACGATCTGTCCGATCAGCTTGCCGCGCACCGCCAGGTTGGCGTACCGGAAGCCGGGGTTGCGGGCGGCCATCCGCGCGGCGACGAGGTCCGCCCAACCCCGGTAGGAGCCGTCGGGCAGCAGGTCCGACATGCCCTCGGTGAAGGAGTCGCCGAGGGCGACCAGGCTGGTGTGTGTGGGATTCGTCTGCATGGCGCCATCGATGGTAGCCCGAGTCTCATACCCAGCGGTCGGTCACCTCCGGCGCCTCCGCTCCCTCACGCCCGCTGGCCGAACAGCTCCCGCAGCACGTCCTCCATGGTCACCAGACCGGACAGCCGTCCGTCGGAGCCGAGCACGGCCGCGAGATGCGTCCGGGTGCCCCGCATCGCGGTGAGGACGTCGTCCAGCGGAGTCGCCTCCCGCACCCGCGCGATGGGCCGCATGTCGCCCAGCCGGAACGCCGTGTCCCGCGGCGACGCGTCCAGCGCGTCTTTCACGTGCAGGTAGCCGACGATCCGGCGCCCCTCGTCCACCACGGGGAACCGGGAGAACCCTGACTCCGCCGCCAGCCGCTCCAGTTCCTCCGGAGTGACGCCCACGCGCGCGTAGACGACCCGCTCCAGCGGCATGACGACATCACGCACCGGGCGGCGGCCCAGTTCCAGCGCGTCGTGCAGCCGCTCCAGGGCGCGGTCGTCGATGAGACCCGCCTCACCGGCGTCCTTGACGATCTGGGCGAGCTGGGCGTCCGAGAAGGCCGCGGCGACCTCGTCCTTGGTCTCGATCCGCAGCAGCTTCAGCAGGCCGTTCGCGAAGGCGTTGATCGCGAAGATCACCGGGCGCAGCGCCCGGGCCAGCGTGACCAGCGGCGGCCCCAGCAGCAGCGCGCTGCGCACCGGCTCCGCGAGCGCGATGTTCTTCGGCACCATCTCGCCGAGCAGCATGTGCAGATAGGTCGCCGCCGCCAGCGCGATCACGAAGGACACCGCGTGTCCCGCGCCCTCGGGCACGCCCACCGCGTGGAACGCCGGTTCCAGCAGGTGCGCGATGGCGGGTTCGGCGACCACACCGAGGATCAGCGTGCACAGGGTGATGCCGAGCTGCGCGGCCGCCATCAGGGCGGACACGTGCTGGAGGCCCCACAGCACGCTCCTGGCGCGCCGGTCGCCCTGCGCGCCCTTCGCGCCGCCTTCGAGGTACTGCTCGATCTGGGAGCGGCGTACGGAGATCAGCGCGAACTCGGCGCCGACGAAGAACGCGTTGACGACGAGGGTCGCCAGTGCGATCAGCAACTGGACGGCGATCACTTCCCGGCCTCCTGTTCAGAACCCTCGGACGGGGCGAGCGGCGCGTGCAGCAGCACGCGCGCGGCCCGCCGGCCCGAGGCGTCCACCACGTCCATGCGCCAGCCCGCGACCTCCACGGTGTCGCCGACCGCCGGTATCCGGCCCAGCTCGGTGGCGAGCAGACCGGCGAGTGTCTCGTACGGCCCCTCGGGGGTGTGCAGGCCCACGCGCGCGAGCTGGTCGGTGCGGGCGGCGCCGTCGGCCGAGTAGAGCGTGCGGCCCTCGTCGTCCTTGCCCGCGGCGGCCAGGTCGGACGTCTCGTGCGGGTCGTGTTCGTCGCGGACCTCGCCGACGACCTCCTCGACGATGTCCTCCAGCGTGGCCACGCCCGCCGTGCCGCCGTACTCGTCGATGACCACGGCCATCGTCCGCTTGCCGGACAGCCGGTCCAGCAGCCGGTCGACGGTCAGCGACTCGGGCACGAGGAGCGGCTCACGCATGAGCTCCGAGACGGGTACGCGCGGCCGGCGCTCCGCCGGGATCGCCAGTACGTCCTTGATGTGCGCGGTGCCCACCACCGAGTCGAGGCTGCCGCGGTACACCGGGAACCGGGACAGGCCCGTCGCCCGGGTCGCGTTCGCCACGTCCTCGCAGGTCGCCGCCGCTTCGAGGGCGATGACCTGGACGCGCGGGGTCATCACGTTCTCCGCGGTCAGATCGGCCAGGTTCAGCGTGCGCACGAACAGCTCCGCGGTGTCCGCCTCCAGGGCGCCCTCCTTGGCGGAGTGCCGGGCCAGGGCCGCGAGCTCCTGGGGGCCGCGCGCGGCGGCGAGTTCCTCGGTGGGCTCCACACCGAAGCGGCGCACGATGCGGTTCGCGGTGTTGTTGAGATGGGTGATGAAGGGCCGGAAGGCGGCGCTGAACCAGCGCTGCGCGTTGCCCACGCGCTTGGCGACGGCCAGCGGGGAGGAGATCGCCCAGTTCTTGGGCACGAGTTCGCCGACGACCATCAGGAACACGGTCGACAGGGCCGTGCCCAGCACCAGCGCGACGGAGCTCGATGTGGAGCTCGACAGGCCGAGCGACTCCAGCGGCCCGGCGATCAGTTTGGCGATCGACGGTTCGGCGAGCATGCCGACCACCAGGTTGGTGACCGTGATGCCGAGCTGGGCGCCGGAGAGCTGGAAGGTGAGGTTCCGTACGGCCTTCAGTGCTCCGGGGGCGCCGCGCTCGCCGCGTTCCACCGCCCGTTCGAGTTCGCTGCGCTCGACCGTGGTCAGCGAGAACTCGGCGGCGACGAAGGCGCCGCACGCGAGCGACAGCAGGATCGCCACCAGGAGGAGCAGGACTTCCGTCATCGGGTCACCTCCGTCCCATGATCGGACAGGGCGGGGAGGGACGCGCGATGTCGCGTGGGGGTACTGGGAGGCTCGCCCATGGGCGGACGCTCACACCTTTCATGAAGTCATCGGGGGACCGCGCGGATCGTCCGCACAGTCCCCCAATAGTAAAGGATCAGCAAAAGAACCCTTTCGGGCTCCGGTCAGTCGGTGAGCGGCTTCACCCAGCGCCGCCACTTCTCCTCGGGCGCGTACCCCGCAGCGCGCCAGGCATGATGCGCGGTTTCGTTGCGGGTGAGCACCATCGCGTCCCCGCGGCGCCCGCCCAGCCGTACGAACCGCTCCTCCGCGGCGGCCAGCAGCGCCGAGCCGATGCCCTGGCGGCGCCGGTCCGGGTGCACGGCCAGCCGGTACAGGTGGCACCGCCACCCGTCGAACCCGGCGATCACCGTCCCGGCCAGTTCACCGCCCCGCTCGGCGAGGATCAGTGCCCCCGGATCGCGCGCGACCAGCCGCTCCACCCCGCTCCGGTCGTCGCTGATGCTCGTGCCCTCGGCGGAGGTCTTCCAGAAGGCGAGCACGGTGTCCAGGTCCTCGGGGCCGGCTGCCCGTATCCGCAGATCAGTCATGGACCGATCCCACCACGCGGGAAACCGGCCGGAACGCGGATTTCCAGCATGCGGACGCCGTCGACGGCCGGCTGACGGCAAGCGGTCCCGGAGGGCAGCGGCCGGTACCCGCAGGACAGGCGGCCGGTCTCCGGACGACGGTCGGCCGCTCCCCGGAGGGTCGTAGGCCGTACCCCGACGGCCGTGTGCCCGGCCTCGGACCGGCCGACGGCGGTCGGCCCGGCCCCGTACCGGCCGACGGCCGCAGGCCCGGCCCCGGGCCGCCACTCGGCGCACCCGCCCCGGCGATCACGAGCGGGAACCCCCGGAGGTGTTCGCGCCCGTGATCGCGCCCCTGATCGCCTTCGTGTCACTCGTGCGCGATCGCGGCCAGGACGTTCATCCGCGAGGCGCGCAGCGCGGGCAGCAGAGCCGCCACGACGCCGACGACCGCGGAGCCCACCACGACCGCGACGATCGTGCCCCACGGGACGGCGAGGGCCTTCATGCCCTGCAACTCCAGGACCTGCTGTATGCACACGCCCCACACCAGCCCGAGCGCCAGGCCCAGCACCGCGCCGAAGACCGCGATCACGACCGACTCCAGCCGGATCATCCGGCGCAACTGCCGTCGGCCGAGCCCGATGGCGCGCAGCAGTCCGATCTCCCGGGTCCGCTCCACCACCGACAGCGCCAGGGTGTTGACCACGCCGAGCACCGCGATGACGATCGCGAGCCCGAGCAGGGCGTACACCAGGTAGAGCAGCACGGCGATCTGGTCGTGCACCAGCTTCTTGTAGTCGGCCTGGTCACGCGCCTGTACCTGCGGATACGCGTCGAGCGTCTTCTCCAGGCGGGGCCGCAGCTGGTCGCCGCTCGTGCCGGAGGCCGCGTTCACGTACAGCGCCGAGTCCTGCCCGCCGGGCACGTACTTCTCGACGGCGGCGATCCCGAGGAACAGTCCGCCCTGCATGCCGAACCCGTCGCCGCCGTCCTGGTCGGTGAGCGCGCCGACCTTCAGCGACGTGGTCCGCTTCCCGGGGAACTCCACCGGCAGCACACTGCCCAGCCGTACGCCGTGGTCCCGGGCGAAGTCGACGTCCATGCCGATGGCGCCGTCGGCCAGCGCCGCCGCCGTGTCGCCCTGCGCGTAGGTGATGTGCGCGACGTCGTCGACCTGTTCGTCGTAACCGGATGCGGTGGTCTCGACGCGCTTGCCGTCGGGCAGCCGTACGGCGAGCGGCGCGAACCGCTGCCGTACGACGAGGCCCACGCCGTCGGTGTCGCGCACCGCGTCCGTGACCTCCTGGGAGAACGGCGTGAAGTTGGCGTTCTGGACGACGAAGTCGGCGCCCAGCGTCTTGTCGATCTGCTCGTCGAAGGACTTGGACATCGACGCGCTCGCCACCGACATCCCGCCCACCAGGGCGAGACCCACCATCAGGGCGGCCGCCGTGGCGCCGGTGCGGCGCGGGTTGCGCAGGGCGTTGCGCTGGCTCATCCGGCCGACCGAGCCGAACAGCGCGGGGAAGGCGCCGCCGAGCACGCGGATCACGGGGCGGACCAGCAGCGGTCCCGCGATCACGGTGGCGATGAGCGTGAGCACGACACCCAGGCCCAGCAGGGATGCCGCGGAGGCCGTCTTCGAGGAGCTCACACAGCCGGCGAGGGCCGCCACGCCCAGCGCGCCGACGACGGCGCCCACCACCGCGCGCACCTTCAGCGGCCGCCCCACCCCGGCGATGTCCGCGTCCGCGAGGGCGGCCATCGGCGACACGGTCGCGGCGCGACGGGCCGGGAGGTAGGCCGCCACGAAGGTGACGCCGACGCCGACGACGTACGCCGACACCGGGGTCGCCCAGCCGACGACCATCTCCGTGGTCTTGAGGTTCATGCCGAACGCACTCATGAGCTTGATCAGCCCGGCCGCCAGACCGATGCCGGCGGCGAGACCGACCGTGGAGCCCACGACGCCGAGCAGCACCGCCTCGGTGAGCACCGAGCGGCGCACCTGACGGCGGTCGGCGCCCAGGGTACGCAGCAGGCCCAGCTCGCGCGTGCGCTGGGCGATCAGCATCGAGAACGTGTTGACGATCAGGAAGACCCCGACCAGGACGGCGATCCCGGCGAAGCCGAGCATCACGTACTTGATCACGTCGAGGAACCCGCCCAGCGCCTCCGCCGAGGACTTCGCCTGCTCGTCGGCGGTCTTCACGTCGTACGGCCCGGCACCGACGGCGGCGCTGACGCGCCGCTCGAGGACCGGGTCGCTCACCCCCTGCGCCGCGTCGACGGAGATGCTCGTGGCCTTGTCCGGCGACCCCAGGAGCTGTGTGGCGGCCGTTGCGGGGTCGAGGAAGACCAGGGCCGCGCCCGGGTTGGTGGTGGTGAAGGTGGCGATGCCGACGATCTTCACCTTGAACGAGCCCGGCTGGGCCATCACGGTGAGGGTGTCGCCGATCTTCACGTGCTTCTTGTCCGCGGTGTCGGCGTCGAGCATGGCCTCGGCCGCGCCCTGCGGGGCGTGGCCGGAGGTCAGCTTCACCGGGCTGCGGTCGGTGACGTACCAGTCGGTGGCGATGGTCGGCGCGCCCGTGGTCGGTCCCACGGACCTGTTCTCGCCGTCCACGACCGTGATGTTCTCCACGCTCACGTCCGCGTGGGTCGACGCGACCCCGTCGACACGGGCCACCTTCCCGGCGAGGGAGGCGGGCACGGTCTGCACCGCGCCGGTCGGCACGGACGCGTTCAGGTCGTCGCTGGGCTCGACCGTCACATCCGCCGAGGTGGACGCGAAGAGCCGGTCGAAGGTGCGCGTGACCGTGTCGGAGAAGATGAGGCTGCCCGCGACGAACGCCACCGACAGGACGACGGCGAGCGCGGACAGCAGCAGCCGCCCCTTGTGCGCGAGGAAGCTTCTGAGGGTGGCTTTCAGCACCGGATCACTTCTCCTTGTCGTCGGTGCCGGGGGCGGTGCCGTGGGCGTCCGTTGCCGGGATGCCGGCGCCGCTCTCGCCGTCGGACTGGGCGCGGACCAGGTCGAAGCGCTTCATGCGCTCCAGCACCGCGTCCGCCGTCGGCCGCTCCATCTCGTCCACGATCCGCCCGTCCGCGAGGAAGAGCACCAGGTCGGAGTGGGCGGCGGCACCCGGGTCGTGGGTGACCATGACCACGGTCTGCCCCAGCTGGTCGACGGCCTCCCGCAGGAACGCGAGGACCTCGAGCCCGGCGCGCGAGTCCAGGTTGCCGGTCGGCTCGTCGGCGAAGATCAGCTCGGGGCGGGAGGCGAGCGCCCGCGCGCAGGCCACGCGCTGCTGCTGGCCGCCGGACAGCTGCGACGGCCGGTGCTTCAGCCGGTCCCGCAGGCCGAGCGTGTCGATCACCTGGTCCAGCCACTTCTGGTCGGGCTTCTGTCCCGCGATGTCCATGGGCAGGGTGATGTTCTCGGCCGCGTTGAGCGTCGGGATCAGGTTGAACGACTGGAACATGAACCCGATCCGGTCCCGTCGCAGCCGGGTCAGCTCCCGGTCCTTCAGCCCCGTGATCTCGGTGTCGCCGATCCACACCTGACCGGCCGACACCGTGTCGAGGCCCGCCAGGCAGTGCATCAGGGTGGACTTGCCGGAACCGGACGGCCCCATGACGGCGGTGAAGCGGCCGCGCGCGATGTCCACGTCCACCGAGTCCAGGGCGAGCACGGTGGTCTCGCCGGAGCCGTACGCCTTGGTCAGACCGCGGGCGCGGGCCGCGATCCCGCCGGCCGAGGCCAGACCGGGGGCGTGCTCCGCAGCAGGTGTGGACAAGGCTGTCTCCTCGCTCGTGTGGACGTGCCGATCGTGTGGTGAAGTTCGTGCCCGGCCGAGCGTAGTGTGACCCGGCGCACACCCGGTATCCCTTTTCACCTCCCGGCCGCCCTTGCCGTTGCTAGCATCGCGGCGCTAGCGTCGAGGTATGGCGAAGACCCAGCTGAACGTGCGCGTCGACGAGGGCACGGCCCGCGCCGCCCGTGAGCGCGCCACGGCCCGTGGCATGAGCGTCAACCGCTACATAGAAGAGCTGGTCAGACAGGACGCCGGCGAAGTCGGCCACACGTTCGTCGAGGCCGCCAGCGACTTCATGAAGCAGTACGAGGCCGTGTTCGCGGAGGAGTTCGGCGCCGACCGCGAGGGCGGCACGCGCGAAGGTCGCCGCTGATCCCTTGAGCGACCTCCGCATCGATCTCGCCTGGCTGCTCATGCTCGCCGAACAGAAGACCCCGGGGGACCCCCAGGTCACCGACTGGGGGGCGCTGGTGGCCGCCGTGGCGCGCCACCAGGCCGAGATATTCGACGTCCCCGTCTACGACGACGCGCCGGCCCGCGCCGCCGCGATGCTCCAGCTCCTCATCCACGTCCCCGCGCTGGAGCGCTCCAACGCCCTGTTCGCCTGCGCCGTCGCGTACGCCTATCTCGTCGCCAGCGGTCTGAAGGTCGCGACCTCGCCCGAACAGGTCCGCGACCTGGCCCGGCTGGTCAAGACGGGGGAGGCGTCGGTGTCCGACATCGCGCGGGAACTGCGCCGGTGGAGCCTATGAGGGTCGCCGGGCCCTGCCGAGAACGCAGTACGAGGCGGGGGAGCGAGGGCCCTTCTCCGGCACGGTCAGCCGACGGTACGGGCCGACCTCGAACCCTGCCTCGCGCAGGGCGTCGAGGGTGTCCCGGGTGAGGTGACAGCCGCCGGCCAGGGTCGGCCACACCGTGCGGTCCAGCGCGCGCTGGGTGAACCGCATCGCCGGACCACCGCCGGGGCCGTGCTCGAAGAACCTGAGTTCGCCGCCGGGCCGCAGCACCCGCCGCATCTCCCCGAGCACGCGGGGCACGTCCCGCACACTGCACAGCACGAGCGAGAGCACCGCCCCGTCGAAGGCCTCGCTCTTCACCGGCAGCGCCTCGGCCACGGCCGGCACGACATCCACCGGCACCTCCGCGCGCCGGGCGGCCTCCAGCGCCAGCGTGCGCAGATGGCGCTCCGGCTCGATCGCGACGACCTCCGAGACGGCGGCCGGGTAGTGCGCGAAGTTCAGTCCGTTGCCCGCGCCGATCTCGACGATCCGGCCGGACAGCCCCGTGAGCAGCTGGTCGCGGACGGGGGCCAGACCGCGGGTCTCGGCGGCCGTGCCGAGCCGGGCGTAGAACCGGGCGAACAACGGGTGGTGGACGGCGTCACCGGACAGTTTGCCGGAGCCGGTGGAGCGTAGGGGCATGGCGACCTCCCGGGCAGGACGGGCCTACCGGGATTCTCCCCCGTGCAGGCCCGCCGCACCCACGCTGTCGCGCTGCTCGCTCGTCCGACGGTCCGGCTGCTCGCTGGTCCGCGGTCTACTGGACGGTCTACTGGACGAAGGCGCGCACCTGCTCGTACACCCCGGGGTCGTTGTTGATGTCCGTGTGCGAGATGCATCCGACGCCGACGTTGGTGGCCCCGCTCAGCAGCGCCGAGGAGTCCGGGTCGATGGCCGAGTCGCAGTTCGACCAGTAGGTCGCGTAGTTCACGCTGCCCGGGGTCTCGTCACCGGAGTTGAGCGAGGTGAGGAACGAACTGCCGGTGACCATCTCGGCGCAGGAGGTGTAGAGCCAGCTGCACCACGAGGCGACCGACGTCCCGTGGTTGGTGCCCGCGACGGAGACGAAGTCGTCCACGTACGCGGTGCCGCCGAGGTTCTTGAGGTAGTAGCGGGAGCTGAGCGCGCCCATGGAGTGGATGACGACGTCGACCTTGGAGGCACCGGTTCTCGCCAGCACGTTCTTGATCTCGGTGGCCAGTTGGGAGGCGGTCGTCGCGTTCGACTGGGACCAGCTGTAGGTCCAGGCGTCCAGCTCGGCGGCCGTGTAGCCGTCGGCCTTGAAGTCCGCGACCCAGTCGTCCCAGCTGCTGGAGGAACTGCTGATGCCGTGCACGAAGACGATCGGGTTGTGGGTCGCGGCGTGGGCTGTGGGGGCGGAGAACGAGAGTGACAAAAGGAGCGAAGAGACCACGGCCGAGAAAGCCGCGGCGATGCGACGCTTGTGGCGCTGCATGATGCCTCCTGAAACGTGTGGGGTTGCCAGGAGTGTCCGGCGGGTCTACGCGCGCCGCATCGGTGAAATCGCCAGTCTTTACGGTTCAAGTAACCCGCCAGTAACGTCACTTGTGTGGTGACACGAGTGAACCCCCCGTCCGAGGAACGCACTTCGCCTCCGGCGGCGCCGGGCGCGGGCCCGCGCCCGGCACCGGCGCTGTCCGAAGGCGTCCGCGTGCGCGTGCTCCGCCTCGTATACGGCGACCCGCGCGCCGCCGCCGAACTCGTCGCGCGGCTGACCGAACGGCAGGCGGCCGGCCTCGACCCGCTGCCGGCCGAACCCGCCGACCTCGCTCCCGAGACGCTGCGCGCCCACCGCCGCGAGATCCGCGCGCTGCCCGACGGCACCCGGCTGGTCCTCCTGCTGGCGGCCGCCGACCAGTACCCGGTGGCCACCCACGCCTTCCTGCGCGCCGTCGCCGCCGCCCGCCTCGACACCCGGCCGCTGGACGCGGCGGAGGCGGCCGGGATCGCCTACGCCACCGCCGGCGGGGTCGGCTTCCGCGACGCCTGGACCAGGATCGCCGCGTACGAGACGGCCGCCCCGGCCGACCGGCGCGACGCCCACCGGCTGCTCGCCCGCGTCCTGCACGGCGCGGCGGAGACGCCCCGGCGGTCCTGGCACCGGGGCGCGGGCGCCCTCGGACCCAGCGCGCGGCTCGCCGCGGAACTCGCGGCCGCCGCCGCCCAGGCGCGCGCCGCAGGAGACCCGGCGCTCTCGGGAGCCCTCGCCGAGCGCGCCGCCGCGCTCTGCGCGGACCCGGGCGCACGGTCCCGGCTCCTCGCCCACGCGGCGATCGACGCCTGGCACCGCGGTGACGGCGACCGGTCCCGCGCCCTCGCCGCCCGCACCGACGCCGACGCCCTCAGCGGCATCCTCGCCCTGCGGACCGGGCACGCGGGGGAGGCGTTCGACGCGCTGCTGGACGGGGCGGCACGGGCGGCCGGGGCGCGGCCCGCGCCCGGTGCCCCGCCCCCGGGACGGGACGGCTCCACTGCCTCCCCCGTCACCTCTTCGGTCGTCTCGCGGGAGCCAGTCGTCTCGCGGGAGCCAGTCGCCTCGCACGAGTCCGGCGAGGTGGCGGGCCCAGCTCCCGCCGCCCCCGTCGCCCACCTCCTGGCCCGAGCCGCCGAGGCCGCCGTCTACACCGGCGATCTGCGTCGATGTCGTGAAGCGGCCCTTGTCGCAGGCCAGTCGGGCATCGACCCGCCGGGTGTGCTCGGCGGGATCGCCGCGGCCGTCGACGGACGGTACGAGGACGCGCGCAACCTGCTGGAGGCCACCGCCGGACGGTGCGGTCCGGGCGGTGACCCCACCCTCCTCCTGCACGCGGGGATCGCCGCCCTGATGCTCGGCGATCACACCCGCGCCGCCACCGCCACGGTCCGGGCGGCCGCCGCGGCCCGCGCCCGGGGCGTCACCGCCGCCGTCTCCCAGGCCATGGAGTTCCGCGCCTACGCCGACTTCTGGACCGGACGCCCGCGCGCCGCCGAGGCCGCCGCGCTGGACGCCCTGCGGCAGGCGTACGCCACCGGACAGGACAACGGCGCCTGTCATCTCCAGGCCGCCCTCGCGATGTTCGCCGCGCTCACCGGCGACGAGGACCTGTGCCGGGAGCGGGCCGCGGCCGCCCGCGCCCACGCTCTCGCCCACTCACTGGGCCTGCCCGCGGCCCTGGCGCAGTGGGCACTCGCCTTCCTCGACCTCGGCTCCGGCCGCTTCGCCGCCGCTGCGGCCCGGCTGCGCGCCCTCGCGGCCTCGGGGCCGGGCCACGGCCACCGGGCCATCCGCCACCTGGCCACCCCGCACTATGTCGAGGCCGCCGTCCGCACCGGCGAGACCCGCGTGGCACGCGCCGCGCACGCCGACTACGACCGCTGGGCCCGCGCCGTCGGCAGCGTCGACGACCTGGCGCTCAGTGCCCGCTGCCGGGCCCTGCTCACGCCGGGCGCCGACGCCGTCGAGTACTACCGCACGGCCCTCCGGCTGCACGCCGAAGGCGCCCGGGCCTTCGAACGGGCTCGTACCGAACTGCTGTTCGGCAGCGCGCTGCGCAGATTGCGCCGCCGCACCGAAGCCCGCGACCGGCTGCACAGCGCGATGGAGGCGTTCGAGTCCTTCGACGCCCCGCACTGCGCCGAGAGCGCCCGCGCCGAACTGCGCGCGCTGGGCGCCCCCGCGACCCCCGCCCGCGGCGACCGCCGCCCGACGGTCCACCTGACCGCCCAGCAGCTCCTGGTCGCCCGGATGGCGGCCGACGGTGCCACGAACCGCGAGATCGCGGGCCGCCTCGCCCTCAGCCCCCGCACCATCGACCACCATCTGCGAGGCGTCTTCACCCGCCTCGGCATCCGCTCCCGCATCGAACTCGTCCGGCTGCTCGCGGACGCGGACGGGGGCTAGACCCCGGAACCGGTCCGCTTCCGGAAGGCCTCCGCCTCCCAGGTCCCGTCCAGCCGAGGCGCCAGCCAACCGGGCGCCACGGCACGGAAATCGACGGGTGCGAGAGCACCGGCTCCCGACGGCAGGGCCCCCAGCAGCGGGGCCCCGGCCACCTCCGGCAGATCCGCGACATTGCAACGCGAGGCCAGATCGGGGGAGTCGGGCCAGCTGCCGATCACGACACCCAGCAACTCCACGCCCCTCGCCCGCAGTTCACGAGCCGTCAGTTCCGTCGTGTTCAGCGTGCCGAGGCCCGCCGAGGCCACGACCAGCACCGGCGCCCGCAGCAGCTGCGCCACGTCGGCCAGCGTCCCGCCCGCCTCGTCGAACCGTACGAGCAGTCCGCCCGCCCCCTCGACGAGCACCAGGTCGTGCCCGGCGGCCAGTTTCTGCGCGGCCTCCGCCACGTCCTGCGGCCGCACCGCCGCCAGACCCGCCCTGCGCGCTGCCGTCCCCGGAGCCAACGGCTCGGGATAGCGGGCCACTTCGGCGGTCGTCACCGCGCCCGCGAGCCGGGCCACCTCGTCGGCGTCCCCGCGCTCGTCCGCTCGTACGCCGGTCTGGGCGGCCTTGAGGACGGCCACCGTCCGCCCCGCCGCGAGCGCCGACGCGGCGACCGCGGCCGTCGTGACGGTCTTGCCGACCTCCGTGCCCGTCCCCGTGATCACCAGGATCGGCATGTTCATCCCTCCCGCGCCGCGGCACACACCGCGCGCGCGATCCGTGCCACGTCCGCGTCACCGGTGACGTACGGCGGCATCGTGTAGATCAGATCGCGGAACGGCCGCAGCCAGACGCCCTCGCGCACCGCGGCCCGGGTGGCGGCCGTCATGTCCACCGCGTGGTCGAGCTGGACGACGCCGATCGCGCCGAGGACCCGGACGTCCCGGACGCCCGGGACCTCCGCCGCCGCGGCGAGTCCGTCCCGCAGCCCCGACTCGATCCGTTTGACCTCGGCGAGCCAGTCCTGCCCGAGCAGCAGCTCGATCGAGGCACAGGCGACGGCCGCGGCGAGCGGGTTGCCCATGAACGTCGGCCCGTGGGCCAGCACCGGCACCTCGCCCCGCGAGATCCCGTCGGCCACCCGGGACGTGCACAGCGTCGCCGCCATCGTCAGATAACCGCCGGTCAACGCCTTGCCGACGCACATCACATCCGGACTCACCGCGGCGTGCTCCGCGGCGAACAGCGCGCCCGTGCGCCCGAACCCGGTCGCGATCTCGTCGAACACCAGCAGCACGTCGTGCGCGTCGCACGCCTCGCGCAGCACCCGCAGATAGCCGGGGGAGTGGAACCGCATCCCGCCCGCGCCCTGCACCACCGGCTCCACGATGACCGCGGCCAGTTCGTCGGCGTGCCGCTCGATCGTCTCGCGCAGCAGTTCGGCGTACGCCTCCTCGAACTCCACCGGCGGCGGGCCCACGAAGACCTGCCGGGGCAGCACCCCGGTCCACAGGTCGTGCATCCCGCCCTCGGGATCGCACACGGACATCGGCTGCCAGGTGTCGCCGTGATATCCGCCGCGCCAGGTCAGCAGGCGTCGCTTGGCCGGGCGGCCCAGCGAGCGCCAGTACTGGAGGCACATCTTCACCGAGACCTCGACCGACACCGAACCGGAGTCGGCGAGGAAGACATGCTCCAGACCCTCGGGCGACATGTCGACAAGGTGCTTCGCCAGACGTACGGCGGGCTCGTGGGTGAGACCGCCGAACATCACATGACTCATCCGGCCCAGCTGCTCGCGCACGGCCTCGTTGAGCACCGGGTGGTTGTAGCCGTGGATCGCCGACCACCAGGACGCCATGCCGTCGACCAGGTCATCCGAGCCGTCCGCGGGCCGCAGCCGTACCCCGCTTGCCGACTCCACGACGAGCGGTTCGGCCCGGCCGGGCATGGGACCGTACGGATGCCACACGTGCCGCCGGTCCAGCTCCAGCAGCTCGGGCACCCCCAGCCGGGGCCGCTCAGGCATTGGGCGCGAGATCGGTACCGGCGCCCCGTCGGCGCACGGCGACCAGGTCCGTACGGGCCTCGCCGACCGCCGCGGCCGGGGCCACGGCCGGGGTCGGCTCAGCGGCCGCGGCCGACGCCGGCGCGGAGCCGCACACACCGCCGCCCGCCTGCGAGCCGCACCCGGCGTCCTCGTGCGAGCCGCACCCGCCGCCCGAGTGCGAGCCGCAGCCACCGCCCTCGTGGGACCCGCAGCCCCCGGCCGCCGTCGCCCGGTGCTCGGGCAGGGTGACCTGTCCCGCGCCCTCCACCTCGAAGCCGGCGTCCGCGATCATCTCCAGGTCGGCCTTGCCGGCCTGGCCCTCGGTCGTGAGGTAGTCGCCCAGGAAGATGGAGTTGGCCAGGTGCAGGGCGAGCGGCTGCATGCTGCGCAGATGGACCTCGCGGCCGCCCGCGATGCGCACCTCGACGTCCGGGCAGACGAACCGCACCATCGCCAGGATGCGCAGACAGCGCTGCGGGGTGAGGTTCCACTCCTTGGCGAGCGGGGTGCCCTCGACCGGGATGAGGAAGTTCACCGGAACCGAGTCCGGGTCCAGCTCGCGCAGCGAGAAGACGACGTCCACCAGGTCCTCGTCGGACTCGCCCATGCCGGCGATCAGACCCGAGCACGCGGACAGACCCGCCGCGTGCGCCTTCTGCACCGTGTCCACCCGGTCGGCGTACGTGTGCGTGGTCGTGATCTCCCCGTACGTGCTCTCGGACGTGTTCAGGTTGTGGTTGTAGGCGTCGGCGCCCGCCTCGCGCAGCCGTTCGGCCTGGCCGTCGGAGAGCAGGCCGAGACAGGCGCAGACCTCGACGCCCTCGTTCTGGTCCTTGATCGCCTTGATGGTGCCGGCGACCCGGTCGACGTCACGGTCCGTCGGACCACGCCCGGACGCCACCAGGCAGACCCGCTTGGCGCCGCCCGCCAGCCCGGCCGCCGCCGCCTGCGAGGCCTCTTCCGGCTTGAGCCAGGTGTACTTCAGGATCCCGGCCGTGGAGCCGAGTCGCTGGGAGCAGTAGGAGCAGTCCTCGGGGCACAGCCCCGACTTGAGGTTGACGAGGTAGTTGAGTTTCACCCGTCGCCCGAACCACTGCCGGCGCACCCGGCCGGCCGCGGCCACCACGTCCAGCACGTCGTCGTCGGAAGTGGCCAGCACGGCCAACGCTTCCTCGCGGGTCGGCAGCTCGCGCCGAAGCCCCTTGTCCACCAGCGTGTTCAGCAGGTCCATGAGAGCCGATCCTGTCCTACGCACCCGCTCCGGGCCAAGGTAGGGATCGCACAACACACCGGGTTCGACGTGTGGGTATTGCCACACCGTGGGTGGGCGGTCGGGCCGCTAGTGTCTGTCCGCTACCTACAAAAGCCCGGAGGACCCATGGCGTTCGGCTGGATCGACGAGCAGGCGGAGCTGCGGCGCCGGGCCGGACTCGTACGGACACTGCGGCCCCGCCCCGCCGACTCGCCGCTCCTGGACCTGGCGAGCAACGACTACCTGGGCCTGGCCCGCCATCCCGAGGTCACGGAGGGGGCCGCGGCGGCCGCCAGGACCTGGGGCGGCGGTGCCACCGGTTCCCGGCTCGTCACGGGCACCACCGAGCTGCACGGCGAGCTGGAGCGGGAGCTCGCCGAGCACTGCGGCTTCGAGGCCGCCCTCGTCTTCTCCTCCGGATACGCCGCCAACCTGGCCGCGGTCACCGCGCTGGCCCCGCACGGGTCGCTCATCGTCTCCGACGCGGGCAACCACGCCTCGCTCATCGACGGCTGCCGGCTGGCCCGCGGCACCACGCAGGTCGTGGGGCACGCCGATCCGGACGCGGTGCGCAAGGCGCTCGGCACACACGACGGCCCGGCCGTGGCCGTCTCCGACACGGTCTTCTCGGTCGACGGCGACGCCGCCCCGCTGGCCGCGCTGGCGGCCGCCTGCCGGGAGCACGGCGCCGGACTGGTCGTCGACGACGCCCATGGGCTCGGTGTACTGGGGGACGGCGGCCGGGGCGCTCCGTACGCGTCCGGTCTGGCGGGTGCCGACGACGTCGTCGTCACGGTCACGCTGTCCAAGTCGCTGGGCAGCCAGGGCGGCGCGGTGCTGGGTCCCGCGCGGGTGATCGAGCATCTGGTGAACGCGGCCCGGACCTTCATCTTCGACACGGGCCTCGCCCCGGCGGCGGCGGGGGCGGCGCTGGCCGCCCTCAGGCTGCTGCGCCGGGAGCCGCAGCGCGCGGCACGCGCGCGTGCGGTGGCGGGCGAGCTGCACGCGCGCCTGACGGCCGCGGGTCTGGCGGCGGTGCGTCCGGACGCCGCGGTCGTCTCCGTGCGTGCGCCGTCCCCGGAGGGGGCGCTGCGCTGGGCGGCGGACTGCCGGTCGGCAGGCCTGGCCGTGGGCTGCTTCCGTCCTCCCTCCGTGCCCGACGGCATCTCACGCCTCAGGCTGACCGCGCGTGCGGACCTCTCCGGGGCCGAGCTGGAACGCGCTGTACGGGTGATCGGCGAAACACGACCATGAGTCGGCGTGACACGGCCGTGGACCGCCTCTGACTACTGCGGTGCGGTCAGCGGACCCGTGAAAAGACGGCCGTGAAGCCCGACCAGCTCTCGGGGGAGAAGAGCAGAGCGGGTCCGGCCGGGTCCTTGGAGTCGCGGACGGCGAGCAGACCGGCCCAGGGGCCGGAGGTCGGCCGGGCCGTCTCCACACAGTTGTTCGCTCCCGTGCTGTAGCTGCTGCGCAGCCATCGCACATCGGGGAGACGGTCGGGATCGGTACTGGAAGGTACGTTCCGCGGTGGTGCGGACATGGTGCCTCCTTACGCGCCGTCGGCTATCGCGGCGATGTAATCCGATGAGTCCCCGGGCGAAAGGGCGTGCGCCCGAAGGGCGTTGAAGGCCTCGGTGTAGGCCTGGAGGTCTTCTTTCCGTTCGAGATAGAGGCTACTCGTCAAGTGGTCGAGAACGACAACATCCAGATCAGAAGTGCGCGAAAATGAGAAGATAACGAAAGGGCCGGTTACCCCGATATGCGCTCCGGCGGCGAACGGCAGCACCTGGAGCCGAACTTGGGGCAATCGGGCGGCTTCCACGAGCCGGCCGAGCTGTCGCGCCATCACCTCGGGCCCGCCCACCTCCCGTCGCAGCACCGCCTCGTCGAGCACCGCGCACAGTTCCAGCGGCGGCTGCGCACGCAGCACGTCCTGGCGGGCCAGCCGCACCTCCACCAGGGTGTCGAGCTGGTCCTCGGCGCCGCCGTCCACGGATGCCCTGGTCACCGCCCGCGCGTACTCGGGCGTCTGCAGCAGCCCCGGTACCACTGTCGTCTCCAGGGTGCGCATCGCGCTCGCCTGTGACTCCAGACTGATGAAGTCCCGGTAGGTGGGCGGCAGCACCCCGCGGTAGGCGTGCCACCAGTGGTCCCGGCCGCCACTGCCGTCGTCGCCCGCCAACGCCAGCATCAGCTCCCGCAGTTGCGGATCCTCGACGCCATAGGCGTCGAGAAGTAACCGCACATCGGCCGGTTTCGATCCACTGATGCCGGTCTCGATGCGGCTCACCTTGGACTGGTGCCAGCCCACGAGCCGGGCCGCCTCACCACTGGTGAGACCCGCCTGGGCGCGCAGATTGCGCAGTTCGGCGCCCAGCTTCCGGCGGCGCACCGCGGGACCGTGCTGCATGGGCTCCTCCTTACTCCTATCGGGCCGACCAAATACGCTCTGCCGTCGCAGAGTTCACCGCATCGGGCGACAGATATATGCATATCTTGGTGGATCCCACCCGTGACCGGCGCGGTAATGGCAGTCTGGCGGAGAAGCACCAGTCCGGGACCGTACTCGAACCATCCGCACCGTGTCGGGCTCCCGGTCCCGTGGGAAAGGGTCGACGTCGCCATGGCAGATCACCTGGAAGCATCCGTCACTCTGCCGAGCGATCCCGCCTCGGTCTACGCGGCTCGCGTATTCGTGGCCGGCGCTCTCGGGGAATGGGGCCTGCCGGCGGACGCGGAGATGGCCGACGCCGTCCGGCTGATCGTCTCGGAACTCGCCACCAACGCCGTACAGCACACCTTCGGGCAGTCACCCACCTTCACGGTGGACCTGGTCCTCGACCGTGACGAACACCTGCGCGTCGGGGTCACCGACAGCCACCCGCGCTTCCCGAAACGACTGCCGGCCGCCGTCCAGCAGGACAACGGCCGAGGGATGGTGATCATTCGATGGCTGACCGCGGAGTGCGGCGGCAGGCTGAGAGTGCGGCCCACCCGGGAGGGGGGCAAGACGGTCACCGTCGAGCTCCCGTGGGCCGTCCCGGCGGCGGAGCCGGTGGCCGGTGCCCTGACGGCCCCGGCGGAGGGAGAGCTCCCGGGGCGGTGAAGGCGCGTCAGGACGCCCCCACCACCCCGGGAAACCGGCCCGTGACCCGGGCAGGCCCAGGCCCTAGCGGACCCGCCCGTACCAGACGCTCTTGGTCCAGATCTTCTGGAGCTTCACCACGTCGCCGGTCTTAGGCGAGTGCCAGATCTTGCCCTTACCCGCGTAGATCCCGACGTGGTAGACGTTCGACCCCGAGTGGAAGAACACGAGGTCGCCTGCCTTACGGCTCGACGCCTTGATGTGCTTCGTCTTGTTGTACTGCTGGGACGCCGTCCGGGGCAGGCTCTTGCCCGCCTTCTTGAACGAGTACAGCGTGAGCCCGGAGCAGTCGAACCTCTTCGGTCCGGTGGCCCCGTACTTGTAGGGGGCACCCTTCTTGGAGGCCGCGATCTGGAGCGCCTTCGTCGCCGGTGTGGCGGCCGCGGCGTCGGGGGCGAGCCCCGGGACCACGACCGAGCCGCCGACGGCGGCGATGGCGAAAGCCGAGGCCGTACCGGCCCGGGCCATGAGCGACGGGACACGATTGAGCGCAGTCATGCGCAACCCTTCGTCAGCCGCCTGTGAAGGATGACCTGTCGGATTCGGGCTGGCGAAGTTGCCCGGCCGCTGCTGCGGCTTCACCCCAAGGGCTGCTCGGCCCGGCCATGGCGTGACCGTTCCGGCGACCCGTCGTGCCTGGGTCCTCCACTCCTGCCGATGCACTCCTGTCGACCGGTCATCCGGGCGGCGGCAGGACTCGGCGTCCGCCCGGACCGCCCCGCCGCTTGTGGCGGGGGCTTGTCGTCAGTCAGGGATCTTGGCTCACCGATGTCCGAAAATCCCAACGGAACCGGGGATTTGTGGGGTTACTCACCACTCACCCGTTCGGGTGGACACCCTGATGGGCGATCAGGTGTCAAGGCACCTCAGGGGCTCCCACCAGCGGTGGAGCCCGTTATTCCGCCCGAAGAGCGCCCTTTTGCGCAACCGCAAGGGGGTCGGGGGAACAGTAGACGCTCCGCTGAACGGGGGTACCTCTTCTGGGCCGTTTCAACTCCGGTCCGGTCGTCACGTCCTGAGCGCGAGGGGTCCGGACCGGAGGTGGATCCGGCGGGTCAACTGTCGGAGAGCGGGGGCAGCGTGACCCGCCCGGTGCGGCGCTCGCCGTCCAGGACGCGCAGCGCCCGCGCGAGCGTCGGCGCGTGCAGCTCGCTCTCGCCCCGCTGGTGCATCCGCGCCAGCGCGTCGCGCAGCGCGGTCGCCTTGGTCACCAGGGCCTGGGCGGCGCGCAGTCCGCGATAGGTGTCGCCGTGATGGGCGGGGTTGATCCGGCCGAGCAGGTCGACCACGTCGAGGTAACCGTCGATCAGCTCGGCCTCCGCGCGGGTCAGCGCGGGCAGCGGCGGCAGCTCGGGCACCATCGGCCGCTCACCTCCCGCCGGGCGCGCCGGCCGAGGCCTTGCGGCTGGGGATGATCCCGTCCACCAGGCCGTACTCCAGGGCCTCCTGGGCGGTGAGGAACCTGTCCCGCTCGATGTCCGCGGTCACCTGCTCCGGCGTCCGCCCGGTGTGCCGTACGAGCATCTCCTCCAGGCTCGCGCGGACGCGGGCCAGCTCCTCGGCCTGGATCGCCAGGTCACTCGCCTGTCCCTGGACGGGCTCGGGCAGGGACGGCTGGCGGATCGTCATCCGCGCGCCCGGCAGGGCGTAGCGCTTGCCCGGCGTGCCCGCCGCCAGCAGCACCGCCGCGGACGAACCCGCCTGGCCCAGGCAGGTGGTCTCCACGTCACAGGTGACGTACCGGATCGTGTCGTAGAGGGCCGTCATCGCGCTGAAGGAGCCGCCGGGGGAGTTGATGTACAGCGCGATGTCCCGGTCCGGGTCCTTGTGTTCGAGGTACATGAACTGGGCCATCACGTCGTTCGCCGAGATGTCGTCGACCGGCGTCCCCAGGAAGACGATCCGCTCCTCCAGCAGCTTCGAGTACGGATCCGTCGTCCGGTGTCCGTAGCTGGTGCGCTCGGTGAACTCGGGCAGGACGTGACGGGCGGACGGTCGCTTCATCGGAACCCCTCCTTCTTCCGTCCGACGCCTTCTACGTCCGACGGGTTCTGTAAAAAATGTACAGGACGTACGTGACGTTAGAATGGGGGTATGGCCTACGAGATTCCGGTGACGCAAGCCAGGGCTGAACTCGCCGACCTGATCAACCGCGTGGTGTACGGCGGTGAACGTGTCGTCGTGACGCGCCACGGCAAGCCTCTCGTCGCCCTTGTCTCCGCCGCTGACCTGGAGCGACTCGACGAACTGGACAAGGCCGAGGAGGAGCCGGTGATCAGCTCGGTCACCACCGTGCGCGAGGTCGCGTCCGCTCCCCGCGAACAGCACAGGTTCGGGGTCACGGCGGAGTACCGGGGCCCGAATCCGTCGTAGGGAGCGCGGGCGGGAGGCGCCGGCCGTAGGCACACGACACGAAAGGCCGTGCACCCCCGGATCCGGGGGTGCACGGCCGTGTGGGCGGGCCGGGCGGCGGGACGGTCAGGCGACGAGTGCGGACCGCCGCGCCTCGGGGGCCGGCTCGGCCCGGGCCGGCCCCGGCTTCAGCAGGGCGCCCAGCTGCACCGCCCCGAGGCCCAGCGCGGCCCACCAGGCCAGCGTGAGCGCGGGACCGGTCGCCGCCGCTCCGTCGAAGAACGACACCGAGCGCAGCAGGGTCGTACCGGCGCCCGGCGGCAGCCACTGACCGATCACCCCGACCGGCTCCGGCAGCATCCGCGGCGCCGAGGCCGCCCCGGAGAACGGGTTGCCGAGGAACATCACCACGAAGGACACGGCTCCGATGCCCGGCGTCCCGAGCAGCGCGGCGCAGCCCGCCACCGCCGCGCTCACCGCGAGTGTGGAGAGTCCGAGCACCGCGGCCTCCGCCCACCAGTCACCGGTGAGCACCCCGAGCCAGCTGTGCGCCAGCGCCGCCGCCACCGACCCGACGAGGGCGGCGGCGCCGACCAGCCCGATCACGGCACGGACCCCGCGCAGGCCCAGCAGGGACACCAGCGCGCCCGCCGCGATCCCGGCGAGGGCCAGCGGCAGCACGCTCGCGCCGAGGGCCGAGCCTCGCGGGTCGGCCGCCGGAGCCGCCACCACGTCCACCGTCTTCACCCGGGTGCCCGAGGCCGCCGCCTCCTGTGCGACCGCCTGCTGGAGCAGCTGGGCGACGAGCGGGCTCGCGGCCGAGGCGGTCAGCAGTTCGGATCCCTCGGCGGTGACGACCACCGCGCCGTATACGGTCCGGTCCTCGACGGCGTCCCGGGCGGCCGTCCCGTCGGTGTAGTGGTGGATCTCGAAGGCGCCCTCGTGCCGGGTCAGTTGCCTCTCCAGCTGCGCGGTCGCGGCGGGCGGACCGGCCACGCCGAGCGGCAGGTCGCGCGGCGCGGTGCGGGCGGCCGGCCAGGCGAAGGCCCAGAGGGCGACGGCGGCGAGGGTCGGGACGAGCAGGACGACGGCGATCAGGCGCCGGGTGGCGGACATGGGGGCTCCCCCTGGAGGCGTACGGGACGGCGGGTCGGATGGGCGGGGCTGCGGACGCGCGCTCGGCGGGCGGTTGCGGGCGGTTGCGGGCGGTTGTGGGCGGGACGCGGGCTGTGGGCGGCACGGGCCATGGGTGAGGCGGACTGAGCGCGGGGCCGCACGGCGCCCGCGACGGCGGTCCGAGTCCTAAAAAGAAGGATCGTTCGTTTTGTTGCTCACCCACACCGTCCCGCCGGAGCGTTTTCTTGTCAAGAAGGAATGTTCGTTCTACGTTTGGGCCATGGCCCGTGTATCTCAGGCGCACCTCGACGCCCGCCGTCGGCAGATCCTCGACGGCGCGGCGGTCTGCTTCGCCCGCAACGGCTTCCACGCCACGTCCATGCAGGACGTGCTGAAGGAGGTCGATCTGTCCGCCGGGGCGGTGTACCGCTACTTCGGCGGCAAGGAGGAGCTCATCGCCGCGATCGTCGGCGAGGTGCTCGACGAGGTCCGCGAGAGCTTCGAGGAGGAGGGCCGGCACAGCCCGCCGCCACCCCCGGACATCCTGGTCTCCTCGGTCTTCGTCCGGGTCCACTCCTCCCGGGCGTACCTGACCGTCGACGGCCGGCCGGCCTTCCCCCGCCTGGTGATCCAGGTGTGGACGGAGACGCTCCGCAACGCCGAGCTGGCGGCGATCCTCAACGAGGGTTACAGCGGGGTGCGCGAGGTGTGGGGGCGGATCGTCGTCGCCTACCAGGAGGCCGGGATGATGCGGTCCGATGTGCCGCCGGACCATGTGGCGCGCACGATGATCGCCGTGGTGCTGGGATTCCTCGCCCAGCAGTCGCTTTTCGGGCCCGCCCCGGTGGACGTGCTGCGTGACGGGCTGCGCGCGCTGATGAGCGTGTCGGACGCGCTGCCGGGGGCCTGAATCGATCACAGGTCGGTTAACTTGCTCGAAATGCGGTCCAACTAGCCTGCCGATCCATGCCACCAGGGTCTTTCCCCGGCGGCCGCGGCAACCGGGCCCCGCACGGTCCGGAGCGAGGATGTGAGGTGGGACGTGCAACTGACCCCGCACGAGCAGGAGAGGCTGCTGATCCACGTGGCGGCCGACGTCGCCGAGAAGCGCCGGGCCCGCGGGCTCAGGCTGAACCATCCCGAGGCCGTGGCCCTCATCACGGCGCACATCCTCGAAGGCGCGCGGGACGGCCGCACGGTGGCCGAGCTCATGTCCTCCGGCCGCAAGCTGCTCACCCGCGACGACGTCATGGAGGGCATCCCCGAGATGATCCACGACGTCCAGGTCGAGGCCACCTTCCCGGACGGCACCAAGCTGGTCACCGTCCACGACCCGATCGTCTGAGGGGGCCTCGATGATTCCCGGAGAGATCCTGTTCGCCGCGGACCCCGTCGTCTACAACGAGGGCCGTGAGGTCACCCGGCTCACCGTCCTCAACGCCGCCGACCGGCCCGTCCAGGTCGGCTCCCACTACCACTTCGCCGAGGCCAACCCCGGCCTGGAGTTCGACCGCGCCGCCGCGCGCGGCCGACGGCTGAACGTCGCCGCCGGCACCGCCGTGCGCTTCGAGCCCGGGATCCCCGTCGACGTCGAACTCGTCCCGCTCGCCGGCGCACGCGTCGTGCCCGGTCTGCGCGGGGAGACCGGAGGTGCCCTCGATGCCTGAGATCTCCCGTGCCGCGTATGCCGATCTGTTCGGCCCGACGACCGGCGACCGCATCCGGCTCGCCGACACCGACCTGCTGATCGAGATCGAGGAGGACCGCTGCGGCGGCCCCGGACTCGCCGGTGAGGAGGCGGTCTTCGGCGGCGGCAAGGTCATCAGGGAGTCCATGGGACAGTCCCGCGCTACGCGCGCAGACGGCACGCCCGACACCGTCATCACGGGCGCGGTCGTCGTCGACCACTGGGGTGTGGTGAAGGCCGACGTCGGCATCCGTGACGGACGCATCACCGGTATCGGCAAGGCCGGCAACCCCGACACGATGGACGGGGTCCACCCGGACCTGGTCATCGGCCCGGAGACCGAGATCATCGCCGGCAACGGACGGATCCTCACCGCCGGCGCGGTCGACGCGCACGTCCACTTCATCTGTCCGCAGATCGCCGACGAGGCGCTGTCCGCCGGGGTCACCACGCTGGTCGGCGGCGGCACCGGGCCGGCCGAGGGCTCGAAGGCGACCACCGTGACGCCCGGCCCGTGGCACCTCGCGCGGATGCTGGAGGCGATGGAGCAGTACCCGCTGAACATCGGCTTCCTCGGCAAGGGCAACACCGTCTCGCAGGACGCGATGCTGTCGCAGATCCGGGGCGGCGCGCTCGGCCTGAAGCTGCACGAGGACTGGGGCTCGACGCCGGCCGTCATCGACGCCTCGCTGACCGTCGCCGACCGGACGGGCATCCAGGTCGCCATCCACACGGACACCCTCAACGAGGCCGGGTTCGTCGGCGACACGCTCGCCGCGATCGCCGGTCGCGGCATCCACGCGTACCACACCGAGGGTGCGGGCGGCGGGCACGCGCCGGACATCATGACCGTGGTCTCCGAGCCGCACGTGCTGCCGAGCTCCACGAACCCGACGCGGCCGTACACGGTGAACACCGCCGAGGAACACCTCGACATGCTGATGGTGTGCCATCACCTCAACCCGGCGGTCCCGGAGGACCTGGCGTTCGCCGAGTCGCGGATCCGGCCGTCGACGATCGGGGCCGAGGACGTCCTGCACGACCTCGGGGCGATCTCGATCATCTCCTCCGACGCGCAGGCCATGGGACGGGTCGGCGAGGTCGTCCTGCGGACCTGGCAGACGGCGCACGTCATGAAGCGGCGCAGGGGCTCCCTGCCGGGCGACGGCCGGGCGGACAACCACCGGGTGCGCCGCTACATCGCCAAGTACACGATCAACCCCGCGCTCGCCCAGGGTCTGGCCCGCGAGATCGGCTCGGTCGAGGGCGGCAAGCTCGCCGACCTGGTGCTGTGGGAGCCGGCGTTCTTCGGCGTCAAGCCGCACCTCGTGATCAAGGGCGGGCAGATCGCGTACGCGCAGATGGGCGACGCCAACGCCTCGATCCCGACGCCGCAGCCGATCCTGCCGCGTCCGATGTACGGCGCGATCGGCCGGGCACCCGCGTCGAACTCGTTCAACTTCGTGGCGCCGCTCGCGATCGAGGACGGACTGCCGGAGCGTCTGCAGCTGGGCAAGAGGTTCGTCGCCATCGAGTCCACGCGCGGTGTCACCAAGGCGGACATGCGGGAGAACGACGCCCGGCCGCGCGTCCGGGTCGACCCCGACAGTTTCGCCGTGCACATCGACGGGGAGCTGGTCGAGGCGACCCCGGCCGCCGAACTGCCCATGGCCCAGCGCTACTTCCTGTTCTGATCCGGTTCTGAGGACATCGATGTGACAAGGGCAGCACTGCTCGTCCTGGCCGACGGCCGCTTCCCCGCCGGAGGACACGCGCACTCCGGCGGGGCGGAGGAGGCCGTCAGAGCGGGACGGATCACCGGCGCGACGAACCTGGAGGCCTTCCTCCGGGGGAGGTTGCACACCACGGGACTGGTGACCGCGGCGCTGGCGGCCGCCGCCGCGGCCGGGGGTGACCCGGCGGAGCTGGACGCGGCGGCGGACGCCCGCACCCCGTCCCCGGCGCTACGGCTGACCGCCAGGAGACTCGGGCGGCAGTTGATGCGGGCCGCCCGGGCGGCCTGGCCGAGCACCGAACTCGACTCCCTGGCCCGGCAGTTCCCCAAAGGGGCTCATCAGCCGGTGGTGTTGGGACTGACCGCGCGGGCGGCCGGGCTCGGGGCGGCGGACGCCGCTTACTGCTCGGTCTACGAGAGCGTGAGCGGACCGGCGACCGCCGTGGTGCGGCTGCTGAGCCTGGACCCGTTCGAGGCGACGGCGGTGCTGGCCCGGCTGGCGCCGGAGCTGGACCGGGTGGTCGACCGGGCGGTGACGGCGGGGTCGGCCGTCCCGACGGCCGGGGCCGACGCGCTGCCGGCGGCTTCGGCGCCGCTGCTGGAGATCGGGGCGGAGGTGCATGCCGGCCGGCCGGTGCGGCTGTTCGCCTCGTGAGGTGTCCCGCCCCCGCCGCCCCTTCCCTTTCCGACCCTGGGGCCCTGCCCCCAGACCCCCGTCCGGCCCCGAAACGGGCCTCGTCCTCAAAACGCCGGACGGGCTGCCCCCCCCCAGCCCGGGCGAATAGGAGCCGTTGTGCATCTTGACCACTCCCACCATGGTCCCGCCGCCGTCGGCGCCGACGCCCGTCGGGCCGACGGCTCGCGCCGTGCCCTGCGTATCGGGCTCGGCGGCCCCGTCGGGTCCGGCAAGACCGCCACCGTCGCGGCGCTCTGCCGCACCCTGCGGGACGAACTGTCCCTCGCCGTGGTCACCAACGACATCTACACGCGCGAGGACGCCGAGTTCCTGCTCCGAGAGGCCGTGCTGCCGCCCGAGCGGATCGCGGCCGTCGAGACGGGCGCCTGTCCGCACACCGCGATCCGGGACGACATCTCCGCCAACCTCGAGGCCGTGGAGGACCTGGAGGACGAGGTCGGGCCGCTGGACCTGATCCTCGTCGAGTCCGGTGGCGACAACCTCACCGCGACCTTCTCCAAGGGGCTCGTGGACGCGCAGATCTTCGTCATCGACGTCGCGGGCGGGGACGACATCCCCCGCAAAGGCGGGCCCGGTGTCACCACCGCCGACCTGCTCGTCGTCAACAAGACCGACCTCGCGCCGTACGTCGGCTCCGACCTCGCCCGGATGGCCGCCGACGCCAAGGCCCAGCGAGCCGAACTGCCGGTCGTCTTCCAGTCGTTGCGGAGCGAGCCCGGTGTCGGGGACGTCGCCGCGTGGGTGCGGGCGCAGTTCGCCGCCTGGACGGCGTGAGATGAGCGGAGTGCACGCCACCGCGCGGATCGGGGCGAGGCACGACGGACGCGGGGGGACCTCCCTGCCCGTCCTGGAGAGCGACGGACCGCTCGCCCTGCGGCGCACCCGGGGCACCGGCGGCGAGGCACGTGTCCTGCTCGTCGGCGCGATGAGCGGGCCCCTCGGCGGCGACCGTTTCGCCGTCGAGGCCGACGTGGGCAGCGGTGCCCGGCTGCACGTCGGTTCGGCCGCCGCCACCATCGCCCTGCCCGGGCAGGCGAAGGACGAGGCCCACTACGACGTACGCCTCACGGTCGCCGACGGAGGTGAACTGCGCTGGCTGCCGGAGCAGTTGATCTCGGCGAAGGGGAGCGATCTGTTCGTCACGACGCGGGTCGAGCTCGGCGCAGGCGCCCGGCTCGTCCTGCGCGAGGAGCAGGTGCTCGGCCGGGTCGGGGAGGAGCCGGGCAGGCTGACCAGCCGGCTCACCGTGCGGGTCGCGGGGAGGGCCGTCCTCGACCAGGAACTGACCTGCGGGCCCGGCGCGCCCGGCGGCTGGGACGGGCCCGCCGTCCTCGCGGGGTATCGTGCCGTAGGTCAACTGGTCGTCGTAAGGCCGGAGTTCCTCGAGGCCCCAACAAAGTCCCGGAACATCGGCGAGCACGCCTGTGTCATGCCACTGGCCGGGCCGGCGGCTCTCGTCACCGCCGTCGCGCCCGACGCGCTGCTGCTGCGGCGGGCGTTGGACGAGGCGCTCGCCGATGTCGACATCCGGTGAGCGGTACATCACTTTCCGGTTATCGGATTGGCAAAGAAGGTCAACGACACCTTTTCTCAGGTGCCTCACAGCCGCGAGGATCCCCCTGCCGCCATTACCAGGTAGGGGAGTTCCCACTTGAAGGACATACGACCGAACAAGCGCACCACGGCGCTCGGCTCGGCCGGCGTACTCGTCGCCGCGACGATGCTCGCCGGCGCTTTCGCGGCGCCCACGGCCAGCGCGAGCAGCGGCCGTCCGGGGCAGGACCCGGAGGCGCGCGGTGCCGCGATCGCAGCGGAGCGCGCCGGCAAGGCAGGCATCGACTGGCAGGACTGCCCCGCCGACTGGGGCCTGGAGAAGCCGATCCAGTGCGGCTGGGTCACCGTGCCGCTCGACTACGCCAAGCCGAACGGCAAGCAGATCAAGCTGGCCGTCGACCGCATCGGCAACACGGGCACCGCCGCGGAGCGCCAGGGCGCGCTCGTCTACAACCCCGGCGGTCCCGGCGGCTCGGGCCTGCGCTTCCCGCGCCGCGTCACCACCAAGGCCCCCGTCTGGACCAACGTCGCGAAGGCCTACGACTTCGTGGGCTTCGACCCGCGCGGGGTCGGCCACTCCGCGCCCATCTCCTGCATCGACCCGCAGGAGTTCGTCAAGGCGCCGAAGGCCGACCCGGTCCCGGACAGCGAGGCCGACAAGCTCGCCCAGATCAAGCTCGCCCGTGAGTACGCGGACGGGTGCGCCGAGCGCAGCGGCAAGGCCGTGCTGGCGCAGATGACCACCCCGAACACCGTGCGCGACCTGGACGTCATCCGCGCCGCCCTGGGCGAGAAGAAGCTCAACTTCCTGGGCGTCTCCTACGGCACCTACATCGGCGCCGTCTACGGCACCATGTTCCCGGGCCACCTGCGGCGCATGATCGTCGACAGCGTGGTCAACCCCTCCCGCGAGAAGATCTGGTACGAGGCCAACCTCGACCAGGACGTCGCCTTCGAGGGGCGCTGGAAGGACTGGCAGGACTGGGTCGCCGCCAACGACGCCACCTTCCACCTCGGCACCACCCGCGCCGCCGTCCAGGCCAAGTGGCTCGAACTGCGCGCCACGGCCAAGAAGAACCCCATCGGCGGGATCGTCGGCCCGGCCGAGCTGATCTCCTTCTTCCAGAGCGCCCCGTACTACGACTCCTCGTGGGTCCCGGTCGCCACCGTCTTCAGCAAGTACTTCGCGGGAGACACCCAGGCGCTCGTCGACGCGGCCGCCCCGGACCTGACCGACACGGCCGGCAACATCTCCTCGGAGAACGGCAACGCCGTCTACACCGCCGTGGAGTGCACCGACGCCAAGTGGCCCACCAGCTGGCGGAAGTGGAACAGCGACAACACGCGGCTCAACAAGGACTACCCGTTCATGACCTGGGCCAACGCGTGGATGAACCTGCCGTGCGCCTACTGGCCGGTCAAGCAGCAGACCCCGGTGGACGTCAAGACCCACAAGGGCCTGCCGCAGGTGCTCATCGTGCAGTCCACGGATGACGCGGCCACCCCGTACGAGGGTGCCGTCGAACTGCACAAGCGCTTCAAGGGCTCCCGCCTGATCACCGAGAAGGACGCCGGCTCCCACGGCGTGACCGGTCTGGTGAACACCTGCATCAACTCCCGGGTGGACGCCTACCTGCTCACCGGCAAGCTGGACACCGCGGACGTGACCTGCGCGCCGCACGCCACGCCCAAGCCGTAGCACCGCCCGCACGACAGCGAAGGGCGGCCGGAGTGATCCGGCCGCCCTTTCAGTCGTCCTGACGGACCGTCGCTTCCCGGCGGAACGGCGCTTAGTGGCGGCCTATCGCTTCCTGGCGGCCCATCGATTCCCGGCGGGCCATCGCTTCGTGACGGACCGTCGCTTCGTAGTCGATGTCGATCCGGCGACCGCGACGAGGCGTCAACTCGTGACGGGTCGTCAACGCGACGGCAGACGAGGGAATTTGCGCTCCTTCTCGGCCTTGGCCGCCTTCGCCGCGGCCTCCTCCGCCTTCGCGACGGCCGCGTACTGGTCCACGTACTCCTGCTCGGACAGCGTCAGGATCGCGTACATGATCTCGTCGGTGATCGCCCGCAGCACCGCCTTCTCGTTCTCCATGCCGAGGTAGCGGGAGAAGTCGAGAGGCTTGCCGAAGCGGATCACGACGGGGTGCAGGGTCGGGATCACCTTGCCGGGCGGCTGTGCCTCGAAGGTGCCGATCATCGCGCAGGGGATGACGGGGACCTGAGCCCTGAGTGCCATCACCGCCACCCCGACCTTGCCCTTGTACAGGCGGCCGTCGTGCGAGCGGGTGCCCTCCGGATAGATGCCGAGCAGTTCGTCCTTGCCCAGCACGCCGAGACCCTCGCGGATCGCCGCCTGGCCGGCCTCCTTGCCCGAGCGGTCGACCGGGATCTGGCCCGCGCTGCGGAAGAAGGCCGCGGTCAGCCGGCCCTTGATGCCGGGACCGGTGAAGTACTCGGCCTTCGCGAGGAAGGTGATCCGGCGCTTGAGGATCGCGGGCATCAGGAAGTGGTCCGAGAACGACAGATGGTTCCCGGCGACGATCGCCGGACCCGACTCCGGCACGTGCTCGAGGCCTTCGATCCGCGGTCGGAAGACCAGTCTCAGCAGGGGGCCCAGCAAGACGTACTTGAGCACGTAGTAGAACAAAGGGTGGCTCCTCACTCCAGCGGGTTTGCCCAACCGCCGTGTTCCGGCTGGTCAGCCGGTAAGTCGTGGGGTGTAAGTGTAGGTGCCGGAGACGACTGTGCGGAAGCACGGGGCGAAGCTGCCCGGGAACCGCTCACGGCTCCCCCAGGATTGCGCGACAAAGGTTGAATCCACTATTTTTCCGCAGTTGCCCATATTTACCGGAAGGTGTCAAATGGAATAGAGGGGCCTCTTCAGGAGGACTGAGACATGGTGAATGTCGACGGTGACGGCGATGTGGCCGTCAGGGGATCTTCCTGGTATCAGCGCATGAGCGCGCATGTGGCCCACCTCCAGGGGCAGCTGAACAAGTTCGTGGCATTACGGGTCCAGGCCGGCGGAATCTCTGCCGCGGACGAGGAGATCGTCGCCAAGGTCAAGGCGCACCTGAATGCGGCGCGAACCGCTCTGCAGGGGCCCGAGGGGAAAAAGATCCGTCGGCGTATGTCAGGAGCTCCGGCGGATCGGGCGTTGGCGAATATGCACGAGGCCGAGGTCGCCCTGCTGCGCATCGCCCCGAAGGGGGAGCTCCGCAACAAGGGGTTCTATGCGCTTTCCCATGCCCGGCTCCATCTCGGACGGGACGAGGAACTGCCCCGGCGGTTGGAGGCCGTGCTGTACCGGGGGGCCGACGCGGACCCCGCCCCGGGGACCCGGGAGCTGGCGGCCATCACCCTGCACGCTGCCTATCAGGCGGAGGAGGCGGAGCGGGCCAGGGTCCGCAGCTTCACGCAGATGGTGGTGTGCGCCGCGGGTGTCATGTGGGTCCTGGCCGTCGCACTCGGGGTGTGGGCCGCACAGAATTATCATGTCGCCGAGATTTTCTGTTTCCCAGCGGATCGGGAGGTCAAAGGATCCGAAAGGGTCTGCCCACTGGGTAATTCCGCGGGATCGGCCGACGTGTTTTTCCTCGAATTCATCGGCATGCTTGCCGCTGCCGTAGCGGGTGCTGTCTCGTTGAAAGACGTCCGGGGAACGGCGGGACCCTATCATGTGGCGACCGGGCTGATAATCCTGCGGCTTCCGGTGGGCGCTCTCCTGGCGGCGGGGGGAATACTGCTGATGAGCGGAGAGTTCTTCCCGGGGCTGACACGGCTCGACACGCCGACGCAGGTGATTGCGTGGGGATTCGCCTTCGGAATTCTTCAGGAGTCGGTCACCCGGGCCGTGGACAGACAGGGACGGTCTCTGCTCGACAACATCAAGGGGCCCGGGAGCGAAAGTGCGCCGCCGTCGAATTCCGGCCCGGATACGGGTGGGCCGGCCTCCGGCCGGGGCGCGGCCGCTCCGACCGTCGAACCGCCGGGTGGCCCGGCGGCCGCTCCGGCGGACGAACCGGGTGACTCTCCCGGATCGCGGTTCCGGCGAGGCCGCCGTGGTCGTCCAGGCCGACGTGGTCGTCCCGATGGGCGTGAGCGCTGTGACTGACGAGGCGTAGGGACGAGGGACCTTCACAGCCGCACGATCACCAGCGCCGTGTCGTCGGTCGCGCCGCCGGGCGGCAGCAACTCCAGCAGGACGGCGTCGGCGAGGGACTCCGGGTCCGCCTTCCGGTGGCGCGCGAGGGCGTCGGCCAGGCGGGCGAGGCCCGTGTCGATGTCCTCGCGCCGCCGTTCCACGAGTCCGTCGGTGTACAGGGCGAGCGTGGCGCCGCTGTCGTAGGCGGTGCGTGCCTGGGGCCGGGGGAGCGGCGTGGGCCGGGCGTCGAGCGGGGGGTCGGTGGCCCGGTCGAGGAACTCCACGCGTCCGTCGGTGTGGACGAGCATGGGCGGGGGATGCCCGGCGCTGCTGTAGGTGATGATGTGGTGGTCGAAGTCGATGAACGTGGTGACCGCGGTGGCCGATTCGGCGCCGTCCACGACATGCGCGTACCGCCCGAGGACGTTCAGCGCCTCGGCCGGGCCGGCGGCGACCCGGGAGGCCGCGCTGAGCGCGCTGCGCAGCTGGCCCATCACCCCGGCGGCCTCCAGGCCGTGCCCGACGACGTCGCCGACCGACACGCCGATGCGGTTGCCGCCCACGAGGTCCACCAGGTCGTACCAGTCCCCGCACACGTTGAGGGCGCCGACGGCCGGCCGGTAGCGCACGGCGGCCCGGTGGTGTCCGACCTGCCGGCCGGCCGGCAGCATCGCCTCCTGAAGGGCGAGGGCCACCTCGCGCTCACGGGCATGGGCCAGCCGCAGCCGCTCGTTGAGTTCCTGGAGCTCGCGGGCGCGGGTGTACAGCTCGGCCTCCAGGACCCGGCCCCGGCTGCTCGCCCGCGCTCCGTCCCCGCCCGTCCCGCGGCCGCGGGCCCGGATCAGCTCGGTGACCTCCTCGACCCGGTGCACGATCAGCACCACCTTGCCGTCCGGCCCGTACACGGGCGCGTTGACGGGGCTCCAATAGCGCTCGTCCCACTCGCCGGGCCGCTCGGTCGACTCGACGTCGTACCGCTGCAGCGCCATGGCCTCCCGTTCGCCGCTGGCGAGCACGCGCCGCAGCGAGGCCTCCAGGTTGCGCATGCCGCTCGCGGCCCCGTCGTTGGGGTTGTCGGGGAAGACCTCGAAGACGTGCCGGCCGATCAACTGCTCGCGCCTGCGGCCGGAGACCCGCAGGAACTCCCTGTTGGCGTCCGCGTACACCAGCTCGGGCGTCAGCAACGCCACCGCGCCCGGCAGCGCCTGGAACACCGCCGTGTAGTCGATCGCCGTGTCGTTCATGGCCGTGCCCCATCCGCCGGTCTTGCGTCATTTTCTCATGTGATGTGACGAATGGGGTGGGTGAGCCGCTCCGCGGAGCGGCTCAGGCGTCGGGGTCCGTGAGTGACTGCTCGGCCCAGATGATCTTGCCTTCGGGAAGGAAGCGGGTGCCCCACCGCTGCGTGACCTGCGAGACCAGCAGCAGCCCGCGACCGCCCTCGTCGGTGGCGCGCGGATGGCGCAGATGCGGTGCGGTGGCTCCGCCGTCGAAGACCTCGCAGACCAGGGTGCGCTCGCGGATCAGCCGCAGCCGGATCGGTCCGGTGGCGTACCGGATGGCGTTGGTGACCAGCTCGCTCACGACCAGCTCGGTGGTGAACGACAGCTCCGTCAGACCCCACTCCGCCAGCCGGCGGCTCGCGGTCTTGCGGGCCTCGGCCACCGCAGCCGGGTCGGCGGGCAGCTCCCAGTCGGCGACCCGCTCGGCCGGCAGCCGCCGGGTCCGGGCCATCAGCAGGGCCACGTCGTCGTACGGGCGGGCCGGGACCAGGGCGTCGATCACCGTCCCGCAACGCAGCTCGAGCGTGTCCGCCGACTGCTCCAGGGCCTGCCGCAGCCGTTCCCGGTCGGTGTCCAGCGCCCACCGCTCGCCCCGGGCCAGCAGACCGTCCGTGTGCAGTGCCAGCGTGCTGCCCTCGGGCAGGGTCACCTCGGCGGACTCGAACGGCCGCCCGCCCGCGCCGAGCGGCGGACCCTGCGGCAGCTCGAGGAACGTGACGCTGCCGTCGGGCAGGACGACGGCGGGGGCGGGGTGCCCCGCCGCGGCCATCACGCACCGCCCGTCGACGGGGTCGTACACGACGTAGACGCACGCGGCGCCCACGGTCCGGGCACCGTCGGGCCGCGGTTCCTGCGGCTCCGTCTCGGCCGCCACGCCCTCCTCGTCGTCCATGCGGGTGACCAGGTCGTCGAGGTGCGCCAGGATCTCCGCCGGCGGCAGGTCGAGGGCGGCCAGGGTGCGCACGGCGGTCCGTACCCGTCCCATGGCCGCGGCGGCGTCGATACCGTGCCCGGGCACCTCGCCGACGACCAGCGCCACCCGCGCCCCCGACAGCGGGATCAGGTCGTACCAGTCGCCGCCGAGACCGGTCAGCTCGTCGGCCGGCCGGTAGCAGGCGGCCACCTCGACCGCGTCCTGCTCGGGCAGCCGGCGGGGGAGCAGATTGCGCTGGAGCACCAGGGCCGCGGCGCGCTCGCGCGTGTAGCGGCGGGCGTTGTCCACGCAGACGGCCGCCCGGGAGACGAGATCCTCGGCGAGCGCCAGATCGTCCTCGCCGAAGGGCTCGTGCCGGTGGCGCCGCAGGAACGTGGTCACACCGAGGATGACGCCACGCGCCCTGATCGGCACGATCAGGGCACTGGGCGGCTCGGAACCGGCGGGCAGGCCCGCGACCCACTCCTCGGTGAGCGGATCGAGTGGGTCGAGAGGGTCGAGCCGTACGACCCGCCAGGGCCGCCCGCCGGTCAGACAGCGCGCCGCGGGCGAGCCGGCCCGGTGCACGATCTCGCGGCTGCCGGTCGCGACCGCGGGATCGCCGGTCGTCCGCCGTCCCGCCCTGCGCAGGGTGACGGAGTCGTCCGCGGCGTTCCAGGCCTGGCCGGGCGAGGGCTCCGCGCCCCGCAGCACCGGCTCCAGCAGATCCACGGTGACGAGGTCGGCGAAGCCCGGCACCGCCACGTCCGCCAGTTCCTGAGCGGTCCGGGCGATGTCCAGGCTGCGCCCGATGCGCCGGCCGGCCCGGTCGAGCAGCGCGAGCCGCTGCCGGGCGCGGTGTCGCTCGGTCATGTCCACGACCGTGTAGTAGACGCCCATCGGGGCGCCGTGCTCGTCGTCCAGGCGGGTGAACGACAGCATGTGCGCCGTCTCGCGGTGCGGCGCCGCCCGCACCTGCCCCACGAGCTCGTAGCCGAGCACCGGCTCCCCGGTTGCCAGCACCCGTCGCATCTGTGCCTCTATCGCCTCCGAGTCCAGGCCCGGCTGGACCTCGGCCAGCCGCAGCCCCAGCCGGCTCTCGGGCGGACCGCCGCCGAACTGGGTCAGGGCCGCGTTCGACCACACGAAGCGCAGGTCGGCGTCGACCATCGCGATACCGATCGGGGAGCCGCCGATCATCTGCTCCAGCACCGCGCGGCTCATGTCCCAGCCGGGGGCGTCGGCCATCTCGTTGAGCAGGACCAGCCAGCGCGCGTCGCCGCCGGACTCGTGGGCCGCGGTGATCCGCGCCATGACGTACAGCGGCCGCCCGTCCCGGCGGCGGGCGGACAGCAGCCCGGCCCAGCCGCCGTCCCGGCGACACCGGTCCATGACGTCCGGCAGCCGTCCGGCGTCCCCGTGGGCGAGCAGCCCGGCCAGGTCCTCGCCGACCGCCTCGGCGGCCGGATACCCCAGCAGGCGCTCGGCCTCCCTGGTCCAGCTCGTCACCACCCCCCGTGCGTCGAGCAGCAGGGGGGCGGTGTCCGCCACGTCGAACCACCGGCGGGCAACGTCGTCCTCGTCGTGTGTGCCCACGGCCGACCTCTCTGTCGCTGAGAGTGGTCTACCACCTCCTGACTCAATCTTCACCCTGCCTGCACGACAGCGGCCGAGCCACCCGGGAGGCGGATGCCGCGCGCCGGCGCGGCCGGGGATCCGCGCCCCTCGCGGGGCGCGTTCCTCAGGCCTAGCGCGTTAGCACGCTCTCCAAGGTGGCCAGCGCCGAGGCCAGTTCCTCGCCGGTGACGGTCAGCGGCGGCGCCAGCCGGATGGTCGAGCCGTGGGTGTCCTTGACCAGGACGCCCTCCCGCATGAGGCGCTCGCTCACCTCGCGGCCGGTGCCCAGGGCCGGGTCGATGTCGACGCCCGCCCACAGTCCGCGCGCCCGGAAGCCGACGACGCCCTTGCCGACCAGCCCGGTCAGCCCGTCCCGCAGGACCACGCCCAGCTCGGTGGCCCGGCGCTGGAACTCACCCGTCTCCAGCAGCTCCACCACCGCCGTGCCCACCGCGGCGGCCAGCGGATTGCCGCCGAACGTCGACCCGTGCTCGCCCGGCCGCAGCACCGACAGGACCTCACGCCGGGCCACCACCGCCGACACCGGCACGATCCCGCCGCCCAGCGCCTTGCCGAGCAGCAGCACATCGGGCACGACCCCCTCGTGCTCCACGGCGAGCGTCCGCCCGGTACGGCCGAGCCCGGACTGGATCTCGTCCGCGACGAACAGGCAGTTCCTGCGGCGGGTCAGCTCCCGGACTCCGGCCAGATAGCCGTCGTCGGGGATGACGACGCCCGCCTCGCCCTGGATCGGCTCGATCAGCACCGCCGCCGTCGTCTCGTCGACGGCCGCCTCCAGCGCGGCCAGGTCGTTGTACGGCACGATCCGGAAGCCCGGGGTGAACGGTCCGAAGCCCGCCCGCGCCGTCTCGTCGGTCGAGAAGCTCACGATCGTCGTCGTACGGCCGTGGAAGTTGTCGGCGGCCACCACGATGGTCGCCCGGTCGGCGGGCACGCCCTTCACCTCGTACGCCCACTTGCGGGCCACCTTGATGCCGCTCTCGACCGCCTCCGCGCCCGTGTTCATCGGCAGGACCATGTCCAGGCCGGTCAGCTCCGCGAGCCGTTCGGCGAACTCGGCGAGGCGGTCGTTGTGGAAGGCGCGGGAGGTGAGGGTGAGACGGTCCAGCTGGCGGTGGGCCGCCTCGATCAGCTGCGGGTGCCGGTGGCCGAAGTTGAGGGCCGAGTAGCCGGCCAGCATGTCGAGGTAGCGGCGGCCCTCGACGTCCGTCACCCAGGCGCCCTCGGCGCTCGCGACGACCACGGGCAGCGGATGGTAGTTGTGCGCGAGGACGGGCTCCTCGGCGCGGATCAGATCGGCGGAGGTGCGCGTCGGGACGACGGGTGCGGTCATGAACGGATCTCCTGCGTGCAGCACTTGATGCCGCCGCCGGCCTTCTGGAACTCCGAGAGGTCGACGGGGACGGGGACATAGCCGCGCTCGGTGAGACGGGAGGCGAGGGCCTCGGCCCGGGGCGCGATGAACACATGGCGCCCGTCGGAGACCGAGTTCAGGCCGAACACCATGGCGTCGTCGCGGGTGGCGAGCACCGCGTCCGGATACAGCCGGGCGAGCACCTCACGGCTGCCGGAGGAGAACGCCTCCGGGTAGTACGAGATGTTGTCGTCGTCGAGGACGAACAGTGCCGTGTCCAGGTGGTAGAAGTGCGGGTCCACCAGGGTCAGGCTGATCACCGGGTGGCCGAAGAACTCCTGCACCTCCCGGTGCGCCTCACGGGTCGTCCGGAAGCCGGTGCCGGCCAGCACGTACCGGCCCGTCCAGACCAGGTCGCCCTCGCCCTCGCAGACGGACTCCGGCCGGTGGACGTCGTAGCCCGCCGCCTTGAACCAGGTGTCGTAGTGGACGGACTCGGGCCGCCGCTCGGGCGCGTGGAACAGGGAGCCGAAGACGCGGCCCTCCACCACGACCGCCGAGTTCGCGGCGAAGACCATGTCCGGGAGACCGGGGGCCGGCTCCACGGAGTCCACGGTGTGGCCGTGGGTCCGGTAGGCACGGATCAGCCCCTGCCACTGCTCCTGGGCGAGATCGACGTCGACGGGGCTGTCGGGACGCATCCAGGGGTTGATCGCGTACTGCACGGCGAAGTGTCTGGGTTCACAGACGAGGAAGCGCCGAGGGCGCCGCACACGGGTCTCGGTCACAGTGAGGTACCTCCACCTTTCCCTTTTCCTGCGGAGTCGACTGGGGGTTGACACCAAGGTAGGAACTGACGGGGACGCCCGACAAGGAACAAGCATTGCGTGTGGACGCAGGAATGCTGCGTGATCCGCCCGGTCGACGCAGGTTCGCTGCGCCCTAGCAGGTTTATTCGGGAGCGGGCTGGCTCGCGCCCGCCTCGGGGCTGTCCGGCAGCAGATGGGACAGGACCATCACGCTGATCGTCTTCCGGATGAAGGGCTCGGACCGGATGCGCTCCAGCACGTTCTCGAAGTGCTCCACATCCCGCGCCCGCACATGCAGCAGCGCGTCCGCCCCACCCGTCACCGTCATCGCGGCGGTGATCTCCGGATGGTTGCGCGCCACCTCCGCGAGGCGCCTCGGGGGCGCGGCGCCCTCGCAGTACACCTCCACGTACGCCTCCGTGCGCCAGCCCAGCGCCGACGGCTGCACGGTGGCCGTGAACCCCGTGATCACCCCGGTGTCCCGCAGCCGGTCCACCCGGCGTTTGACGGCCGTCGAGGACAGACCGACGGCCGTCCCGATCTCGGCGAAGCTCGTCCTGGCGTTCGCCATCAGAGCGGTGACGATCTTCCGGTCGAGTTCGTCGAATGGGGCGGGCGCGCTGTTCATGCGGGCACTGTATCCAGCGCGTACGTCCACACCCCGGTGCATGTCCAGCCGCGCCGATCACCCCTACACTCCACCTTCATGCTGCGCGCCCTCGCCGTCGACGACGAACGCCCCTCGCTGGAGGAGCTGCTGTACCTGCTCACCGCGGACCCCCGGATCGGCACCGTGGAGGGCGCGGGCGACGCGACCGAGGCGCTGCGCCGCATCAACCGTGCCCTGGAGTCGGGACCCGACGGCCCCGAGGCGATCGACGTGGTCTTCCTGGACATCCAGATGCCCGGCCTCGACGGTCTCGACCTCGCCCGGCTCCTGACCGGCTTCGCGCGGCCGCCCCTGGTCGTGTTCGTCACCGCCCACGAGGACTTCGCCGTCCAGGCCTTCGACCTCAAGGCCGTCGACTACGTGCTCAAACCCGTCCGCAAGGAACGGCTCGCCGAGGCGGTCCGCCGCGCCGTGGAACTCAGGGCAGCCGAACGGCGCGGCGCCGCTCCGCGCATCCCCGTGCACGAGCCCGACCCGGACCAGATACCCGTCGAACTCGGCGGTGTGACCCGCTTCGTCGCCGTCGACGACATCACCCACGTCGAGGCCCGCGGCGACTACGCCCGGCTGCACACCGACCGCGGCAGCCACCTGGTCCGGATCCCGCTGTCCACGCTGGAGGAGCGCTGGCGGGCCCGCGGCTTCGTCCGCATCCACCGCCGCCATCTCGTCGCCCTGCGCCACATAGGCGAACTCCGCCTGGACGCGGGCACGGTGAGCGTCCTGGTCGGCGGCGAGGAACTCCAGGTCAGCCGACGCCACGCCCGAGAGCTGCGGGACCTGCTGATGAGGAGGCCCTGACCCCGTGCCCCACCAGGACCCCGCCGAACGGCGTGTCGTGGTCACCGGACCCGCCCGTCGTACCCTGCGCGCCTCCGGCTACTACCGGCCGCGTACCGAGATCGACGAGCAGACCACCCTCGGTCACACCTACGTCCGCTCCCTGATGCGCTCCCAACTGCGGGCCGCACTCGTGGTGTTCGCCGTCCTCACCCTGCTCGTGGGCCCGCTGCCGCTGCTCTTCGCGGCGATGCCCGACGCCCACCGCCTCGAATGGGCGGTCCTCGGCTTCTGCCTCTACGCCCCGCTCGTGCTGCTCGCCCGCTGGTACGTGCGCCGCGCCGAACGCAACGAGCGGGACTTCATACGTCTGGTCGAAGACCGGTGAACTCGGCCTTCGCCGTCCCCGCCGTCGCGCTCGTCGTCGTCGCGACCGTCCTCGTCGGCGCCTTCGGCCTGCGCATCTCCCGCACCACCTCCGACTTCTACGTCGCCTCCCGCACCGTGGGCCCGCGCCTCAACGCTGCCGCCATCAGCGGTGAGTACCTCTCGGCCGCCTCCTTCCTCGGCATCGCGGGGCTGGTCCTGGTCCAGGGACCGGACATGCTCTGGTACCCGGTCGGTTACACCGCCGGCTATCTGGTGCTGCTGCTCTTCGTCGCGGCCCCGCTGCGCCGCTCCGGCGCCTACACCCTGCCCGACTTCGCCGAGGCCCGCCTCGGCTCGCAGACCTCCCGGCGGCTCGCGGGCGCCTTCGTGGTCGGCGTCGGATGGCTCTACCTGCTGCCCCAACTCCAGGGCGCCGGGCTGACGCTGACCGTCCTGACCGGCGCCCCCGACTCGCTCGGCGGGCTGATCGTCGCGGTCGTCGTCACCGCCATCGTCGCCGCGGGCGGCATGCGCAGCATCACCTTCGTGCAGGCCTTCCAGTACTGGCTCAAGCTCACCGCCCTCCTCGTCCCGGCCCTCTTCCTCGTGCTCGCCTGGCAGGGCGACGGCGCACCACGCGACGCCTTCGGGGAACCGGCCACCTTCCGCGACCAGCGGGTCGTCCGGGTCGACGACACCCTCGACCTCAGACTGGACCGCCCCCTGACCGTGACGGTGGACGGCCGCGTCGACGGCCGCCCGCACCGGGACGCCGTGCTCCGGCTCCCCGCCGGCACCCACCACATCGAGCGGGGCACCCGCCTCACCTTCGCCGAGGGCACCGCCGTCCCCGTCGCCGAGCGCGGCAGCAACGGCGGCATGTCCACCTCCCTCGCCGCCGGCCGCGAGGAACGCCCCCTGTACGCCACCTACGGCCTGATCCTCGCGACCTTCCTCGGCACCATGGGCCTGCCGCACGTCGTCGTCCGCTTCTACACCAGCCCGCACGGAGTGGCCGCCCGCCGCACCACGGTCGCCGTCCTCGCCCTGATCGGCGCCTTCTACCTGCTGCCGCCCGTCTACGGCGCCCTGGGCCGTCTCTACGCCCCCGAGCTGGCCCTCGGCGGCGACGCCGACGCGGCCGTGCTGCTGCTGCCCGACCGGGTGATCGGCGGCCTCGGCGGCGACCTGCTGGGCGCGCTGGTCGCCGGGGGAGCCTTCGCCGCGTTCCTGTCCACCGCCTCCGGGCTGACGATGGCCGTCGCCGGCGTGCTCACCCAGGACGTCCTGCCGGCCCGGGGCGTCCGGCACTTCCGGCTGGGCACCGGGCTCGCCATGGCCGTGCCCCTCGCCGCGAGTCTGCTGGTGGGCGGGCTGCCTGTGGCCGACGCGGTCGGGCTGGCCTTCGCGGTGTCCGCGTCCTCCTTCTGCCCGCTCCTCGTCCTCGGCATCTGGTGGCGACGGCTGACCCCGCCCGGCGCGGCCGCCGGGATGCTGGTGGGCGGCGGTTCGGCGTTCGCCGCCGTCGCCGCGACCATGGCGGGCTTCCCCGGCACGGGCGGCCTGCACGCGCTGCTCGCCTGGCCCGCGCTGTGGTCCGTACCGCTCGGCTTCCTCACCATGATCCTGGTGTCCCTGGCCACCCCGGGACGGGTCCCGGCCGGCACGGCGGCGATCCTGGCCCGGTTCCACCTGCCCGAGGAACTGCGCACGGAAGAGCTGCGGGCGACGGAGGCGAAGGCATGAGCGGCTTCCTGGCGGGCGTCTGCATCGCGATCCTCCCCTTCCTCGCCGCGGGCTTCTGGCTGGGCCGCCGCACCGCCCGCCCCGAGAACCTCGGCGGGCTGGGCACCCCGGTCGAGCACGCCACCTTCGAGACCCTGCACACCGCCTCGCTCGCCGCGCCCCCGCTCCGTGCGGGCCTCACGGAGGAGACGGCCCGCAGATCGGCCCGCAGACTGCGCACCCTGCTCGGCACGGACGCGCTGTGCCTGACCGACGAGACGCAGGTGCTGGTCTGGGACGGCGTGGGGTCACATCACCGCACCGAGATCATGGAACGGCTGGCCGGCCCCCTGGAGAGCGGGCGCGGCGAGGCCTTCGGGCTCACCTGCGAGCACGCCGACTGCCCCGTCCGCTGGGCCGTCCTCGCCCCGCTCACCGTCGACGACCGGGTGCACGGCGTCCTGGTGGCCTGCGCGCCCCGCGAGTCCGCCGTCCTGGTCCGGGCGGCCGGCGAGGTGGCCCGCTGGGTGAGCGTCCAGCTGGAGCTGGCGGACCTCGACCAGTCCCGTACGAAACTGATCGAGGCGGAGATCAAGGCCCTGCGCGCCCAGATCTCCCCGCACTTCGTCTTCAACTCGCTCGCGGTGATCGCGTCGTTCGTGCGCACCGACCCCGAACGCGCCCGCGAGCTGCTCCTGGAGTTCGCCGACTTCACCCGCTACTCGTTCCGCAGGCACGGCGACTTCACCACCCTCGCCGACGAGCTGCACGCCATCGACCACTACCTGGCGCTGGTGCGGGCGCGCTTCGGCGACCGCCTCGCCGTCACCCTCCAGATAGCCCCCGAGGTCCTCCCGGTGGCGCTGCCCTTCCTCTGCCTCCAGCCGCTCGTGGAGAACGCCGTCAAGCACGGCCTGGAGGGCAAGGCCGACCGGTGCCACATCCAGATCACCGCGCAGGACGCCGGCGCCGAGGCCCTGGTCGTCATCGAGGACGACGGCGCCGGCATGGACCCGGTCGCGCTGCGCCGCATCCTGGCCGGCGAGGTGAGCCCCTCGGGAGGCATCGGGCTGTCCAATGTGGACGACCGGCTCCGCCAGGTGTACGGCGACGACTACGGCCTGGTCATCGAGACGGCGCCGGGGGCAGGGATGAAGATCACCGCCCGGCTGCCGAAGTACCAGCCGGGCGTCCACTCGGCGGCCCGCCTCAGCGGTGGCCAGGGCCGGGCCGCGTCATGATCATGGCGAGCGTGATCAGCCCCAGCACGACCCAGCCGAACCACAGCCAGCCGTTGCTGCCGAGCGCCACCGTGTAGGCGGTCACCGCGACGAGACCGCCGACGGTGAGCACCCCCATGGTCTTCGTGGAACTGTCCGTGGTACCTGCCATCGCGACACCTTCCTCGGGGCCGCCCTCCGCAGGGCGCGTCCCCTCCATGGTGCCCCGGGTTCAGCGCCCCTGTGTGTTGAGCGACGCAAGATAGGCGTTGTACGCCTCCAGCTCCTGGTCGCCGTCGCGGTCCGCGGCCCGGTCCTTGCGCTTGGCCTGCCGCTGCTCGGAGCCGTACCACTGGAAGAGCAGCGCGATCAGCACCAGCACGGACGGGATCTCGCTGAAGGCCCAGGCGATCCCGCCCGCCGCGTTCTGGTCGGAGAGCGCGTCGATGCCGAGCGAGGCGGGCGGGTTCTCGAACGTCTCGACCATCGGCTGGGAGGCCATCATCAGCGCGATGCCGAAGAACGCGTGGAACGGCATGCCCGCGAACAGCTCCAGCATCCGCATCAGATAGCCCGGCCGGTTCGGCCCCGGGTCGACGCCGATGATCGGCCAGAAGAACACCACACCGACGGCGAGGAAGTGCACCATCATCGCGAGGTGCCCCGCCCTGGAGCCCATCAGGAAGTCGAAGATCGGCGTGAAGTACAGCGCGTACAGGCTCGCGATGAACAGCGGGATCGTGAACGCGGGATGGGTGACGATCCGCATGTACCGGCTGTGCAGCAGCATCAGCAGCAGCTCACGCGGCCCCTTGCGCCCCCGGCCGGCGGCCGGCAGCGCGCGCAGTGCCAGCGTCATCGGCGCGCCCAGCAGGATCAGGATCGGCGACAGCATGCTGATCACCATGTGCTGCACCATGTGCACGCTGAACATCACCATGCCGTAGTCGTTCAGCCTGGTGCACATGACGAGCCCGATGGTCAGCACCCCGGCGGCGAACGACACGGTCCGCCCCACCGGCCACGCGTCCCCGCGCCTGCGCAGCCGCAGGACGCCCCAGCCGTAGAGCCCCAGCCCCACCAGACAGCCGACGAGGAAGAACGGGTCCGCCGACCACTGAAGGCCCCGCCCCAGCGTGAACGGCGGCAGATCCATGGTCATGCCGTGCCCGCTGTGTCCCATGCCGCCGGCTCCTGATTCGTGGGGGGTTGTACGTTTCCTGCCGCCCACAAGAGTAGAGAAGCCCCCGGCGACCTCTGTCACCGGGGGCGAACGGCCCCGTTCCGGGGGTGCGGGACCGTGACGGCGGCCCCGCACCCGGCCGGACGGGCTAGAGCACGGTCTCCGCCTCCGCGTACCGGTCCTCGGGAACGGTCTTGAGCGTCGCGACCGCGTCCGCCAGCGGCGCCATCACGATGTCCGTCCCGCGCAGGGCCGTCATCTTCCCGAACTCGCCCCGGTGCACCGCCTCCACCGCGTGCCAGCCGAACCGCGTGGCGAGCACCCGGTCGTACGCGGTCGGGGTGCCGCCCCGCTGCACATGCCCCAGGATGACCGGCCGGGCCTCCTTGCCGAGGCGGGACTCCAGCTCGATGGAGAGCTGCCGGGCGATCCCGGCGAACCGCTCGTGCCCGTAGATGTCCTTCGCGCCCTCGTCGAAGGCCATGCTGCCGGCCCTCGGCTTCGCGCCCTCGGCCGCGACGACGATCGCGAACCGCTTGCCCGCCTCGAACCGCTCGCCGACCCGGCGGGCCAGTTCGTCGATGTCGAAGGGCCGTTCCGGTACGACGATGGCGTGGGCGCCGGCCGCCATGCCGGACTGAAGCGCTATCCAGCCGGTGTGGCGTCCCATGACCTCGACGACGAGCACCCGCTGGTGGGACTCGGCGGTGGTCTTCAGCCGGTCCAGCGCCTCGGTCGCGACCCCGACCGCCGTGTCGAAACCGAAGGTGACGTCGGTGACGGCGATGTCGTTGTCGATGGTCTTCGGCACGCCCACGATGGGCAGCCCGCTGTCGTACATCAGCTTCGCCGCCTTGAGCGTGCCCTCACCCCCGATGGGGATGATCGCGTCGAGGCCGAGCTCCGCGACATGGCCCCGGGCCCGCTCCACGCCGTCCCGCAGATGCGAGGGCTGGACCCGGGAGGAGCCGAGGATCGTGCCGCCGCGGGCGAGGATGCCGCCCACCGCGTCGAGGTCGAGCTTGAGGTAGTCGCACTCCAGGAGGCCCTTCCAGCCGTCCCGGAAGCCGATGACCTCGTCGCCGTGGTCGGCGACGGCACGGTGCACGACGGACCGGATGACGGCGTTCAGGCCGGGGCAGTCGCCGCCGGACGTGAGGACACCAATGCGCATAGCCCGAAACAACCTTCTCCACGTGGGCCGGTCCGGACCACACTGTCCGGCTCGAATCCCCGCCACCCTAGCGGCAGGAGGGGGCGGGGCCGAAGAACGCGTCCGCCTGCTGGACGTGCCTGCTCACCTGTGCGGATGCACCGTCAGACGGGCTGCTGACGACACCCCGAAAATCAGGTGAACAGACGGTCACGAGGGAGTCCCTGCTACGGCGTCCGCGCAGGCTGCCGCACGGCCGTGCCTGCGCAGACGGCCACGCGCCCCGGCCGTCTGCGCAGGGCAGCCGCGCGACAGCTCCCGCGCGGGCCGCCGGACAGCTGTTCCTCCGCCGGCTCCCGCGCGGCTGTTCCTACGCCGGCTGCTGCGCGGCAGCGATGCGCTCGCTGCGGAGCGCCTCGTACCAGCGGTCGTCGATCGGCGGCAGCGCGTTCACGTCGAGCGCCAGCTTCAGCAGCAGGTCCGCGATCAGCGGGTTGCGGGCGAGCACCGGGCCGTGCATGTACGTGCCGAACACGGTGTCGTTGTACGCGCCCTCGGTGCCGTCGCCGGTGCCGTTGCCCTTGCCGAGCGAGACGCGGGCGAGCGGACGGGCGGTCTTGCCGAGATGGGTGACGCCCTGGTGGTTCTCGAAGCCGGTCAGCGGGGGCAGACCGAGCCGCGGGTCGATGTCGCCGAGGACGTCACCGACACACCGCTCGCCCTCGCCGCGCGTCGTCGTCACGTCCAGGAGACCGAGACCGGGCTCACGCTGGCCGAGGTCGTTGACGAACTCGTGGCCCAGGATCTGGTACCCGGCACACACCGCGAAGACGATCGCGCCGTTCTGCACCGCCTGGTACAGGTGCCCGTCCCGGCGCAGCCGCTCCGCCGCCAGTCGCTGCGGCCGGTCCTCGCCGCCCCCGATGAGGTAGATGTCGCCGGAGGTCGGGATCGGCTGGTCGCTGCGCACGTCGAGACGCGCCACGTCCAGGCCGCGCTGCCGGGCGCGGCGCTCGACGACGAGGGCGTTGCCCTGGTCGCCGTAGGTGCTCAGCAGGTCCGGGTAGATCCACACCAGCCGCAGTTGGTTGTCGCTCATGGAAACGTCCTTAGTGGTCAGTTGCCGACGCGGCGGCGCAGGTCCTGGAACGCGGTGTAGTTCGCGATGACCTCGATCCGGCCCGGCGGTGCCTGCTGCACGGCCTGGTCGAGGTTCTCGCACACCTGGAAGTGCTGGTTGGCGACCTCCAGACGCACCGCGAGGTCCAGCTTCCGGTCACCGACGACGAAGATCGGGTGGCCGGTCAGCCGCGTGTAGTCGACGTCCCACAGCCAGGAGGTGTCGGTGCCGTCGGCGCCGCGCGCGTTCACCGAGAGGATCACCGGGGTGGGCGGCGGATCGATCAGGCTGAACGTCTCGAGCCAGCCCGCCGGGTTCTTCGCGAGCAGCAGTCGCAGGTCACGACCCTGGAACTGGACGACGTCGTAGCGTCCGGCGACGGCCTGAACCTGGTACATCCGCTCCAGCGCCACCTGCGGCGGCACCCCGAAGACGGCGGCCACGGCGGCCGAGGAGGCGGCGTTGGCCTTGTTGGCGCGCCCCGGCAGCTGGAGGTGGATCGGCCAGGCGGACCCGTGCGGGTCGAGCACGTGGTCCCCGGACAGTGCCCAGCTCGGCGTCGGACGCCGGAACCCGCACTCGCCGCAGAACCAGTCGTCACCGGGCCGCTGCATGACACCGCCGCAGGACGGGCACGACCAGGCGTCGTCCTTCCACATCTGCCCGGCGGCGACCCAGATCACGTTGGGGGAGGAGGAGGCGGCCCACACCACCAGCGGGTCGTCGGCGTTGGCGACCACGACGGCCTTCGAACCGGCAAGCCCCTCACGCCAGTTCTCCGCGAGCATGCGGGTCTCGGCGGCGCGGTCCAGCTGGTCGCGGGAGAGGTTGAGCAGTGCGATGCACTTGGGGGCGGTGTCCCGGGCCACGCCCGCGAGGTACTTCTCGTCGACCTCGATCACGCCGTAGCGGGCCTCGGAGCCGCCCGCCAGGGCCGAGGTGATGCCGGCCGGCATGTTGGCGCCGAGCGCGTTGGACACGACCGGCCCGGCGGCGCGCAGTGCCTCGGCGATCAGCCGCGTGGTGGTGGTCTTGCCGTTGGTCGCCGAGACGAGGATGACGTCCAGGTTCTGGGCGAGCCGGGCGAGAAGGTCGGGGTCGAGTTTGAGCGCCACCCGGCCGCCGATCACCGAACCACTGCCGCGCCCCGCGGCGCGCGACGCCGCCGCGACCGCTTTGCCGGCGGTCACGGCGATCTTGGCCCGCGGCGTGAGCGGGTCCGAGTTGCCTGCCATCAGTTCTCGATCCTCCTTGCGTACGCGCCGCGCCTCTGCCGTACGGCAACGTGGTGGGTGGTCAGCCTATCGAGATCCATTCGCACTCCCGAATCCCGGCACCACCTCACGCCCGTGAGCGGCATGCGCGTGTCAGAAAGGACCGTACCCTTGCCGCCATGCGACACGGCTCCATCCCGGGCGCCCACGGGCGCGTCCGGCCCCTCTCCCTGCTCGGTGACCCCGTCCTGCACACCCGCTGCGAGGAGGTCACCGACTTCGGCCCCGAACTCGCCCGCCTGGTCGAGGACATGTTCGCCACGATGTACGCGGCCCAGGGCGTGGGCCTCGCCGCGAACCAGGTGGGCGAGCCGCTGAGGGTCTTCGTCTACGACTGTCCCGACGACGAGGACGTCCGCCACCTGGGGCATGTGGTGAACCCCCGGCTGGTGGAGGCCGACGGCATCGTCCTGCGCGGCCCGGAGGGCTGTCTGTCCCTGCCGGGGCTGGAGGCGGGCACGGAGCGGCGCGACCACGCGGTGGTCGAGGGGTTCACGATGACGGGCGAGCCGATCACCGTGCACGGCACCGGATTCTTTGCCAGATGCTTGCAGCACGAGGCGGACCACCTGGACGGCACGGTGTACGCGGACCGCGTGACGGGGTGGCGCAGGAGGAGGCTGGCGCGTCAGGTCGCACGGGCCGCCTGGAGCCGGGGCGGTCCCGCCTAGGGCCGCGCGGCCGTGTCCGTCCACGGCGTGGGCGGACGGCCGGGCCCGTGGGGGCGTGAGCGCCCCCACGCGATCCGCGTCCGGCGGCGGGCGTCAGAATCCGGGCCCGCCGAGCTTGTCGCCGGCCGCCGCGAGGCGGCCCCACAGCAGATCGGCCAGACTCCGCACCAGCTCGGCACGGGTGCAGGGGCGCTCACCCAGCCACCAGTCCCCGGCCGCGTGCATCATCCCGACGATCCCGTGGCCCCACACCCGGGCCAGCTGCTGGCTGCCGGGTCCGAGGTCCACCCGGTCCTCGATGACCTGGGCAAGCTCCTCGCCCATCCGCCGGAGCAGCGGCGCCGAGTGCTTGCCCACGTCGAAACCCTGCTCGCCCGGCGACCCGTCCGACGGATGCATCAGGAACCGGTAGACCTGGGGCCGGGCCTCGATCGCCGCGAGGTAGGTGTCCAGCGTGGCCTCCACCCGTTCGCGCCGCTCGGCGGGCGCGTCCAGGGCGGCCCGCAGCGAGTCCAGCAGCGCGTCCGTGTGCCGTTTGGCGAGCGCGGCGTAGAGTCCGCCCTTGTCGCCGAAGTGCCGGTAGAGGATCGGTTTGGTGATGCCCGCCTCCGCCGCGATCGCGTTCATCGAGGCCTGCGGGCCGTCGCGCAGCACCACCCGGTCGGCGGCCTCCAGCAGCTCGCGCCTTCGGCGGTCGGCGGACCGTTGCTGCTCGGTCCGCTGCGTGGTGTCCATGAGCTCTCCCCACCCGTGCTGATTCGGTGACGCCTGCGCAAACTAACACCTACCGGCAGCCTGACATCGAACGGGCCGGGGGGCTCCCGGGCCGTCAGCAGGAGTTGACTTTTCCTACCGACCGGTAACAGACTCGCGTTACCGCTAGTAACACGCACGTTCCGCCCTGGAGGGGACATGGCCGAGTTCACCATGGAGCTCAACGACGAACAGAAGGAGGTCCGGGACTGGCTGCACGGCTTCGCGGCCGACGTCATCCGCCCCGCGGCCGCCGAATGGGACGAGCGTGAGGAGACTCCCTGGCCGGTCATCCAGGAGGCCGCCAAGGTCGGGATCTACTCCCTCGACTTCTACGCGCAGCAGTACTTCGACCCCACCGGCCTCGGTATCCCGATGGCCATGGAGGAGCTGTTCTGGGGCGACGCGGGCATCGCCCTGTCGATCGTCGGCACCGGCCTCGCCGCCGTGGGCGTGCTCGCCAACGGGACCGAGGAGCAGATCGGCACCTGGATCCCGCAGATGTACGGCGACGCCGGCGACGTCAAGGTGGCCGCCTTCTGCTCCTCCGAGCCCGACGCCGGCTCCGATGTCGCCTCCCTGCGCACGCGGGCCGTGTACGACGAGGCCAAGGACGAGTGGGTGCTCAACGGCACCAAGACCTGGGCGACCAACGGTGGCATCGCCAACGTCCATGTCGTCGTCGCGGCCGTGGACACCGAACTGGGCTCCAAGGGGCACGCCTCCTTCATCGTCCCGCCGGGCACCCCGGGCCTCGCCCAGGGCCAGAAGTTCAAGAAGCACGGCATCCGCGCCTCGCACACCGCCGAGGTGATTCTCGACAACGTGCGGGTCCCCGGCTCCTGCCTCCTCGGCGGCAAGGAGAAGCTGGACGAGCGGCTGGCGCGGGCCCGCGAGCGGGCGAAGTCGGGCGGCGAACGCGTCAAGAACGCGGCGATGGCGACCTTCGAGGCCTCCCGGCCGGCGGTCGGAGCCATGGCCGTCGGCACGGCCCGCGCCGCGTACGAGGTGGCCCTCGACTACGCCAAGACCCGTGAGCAGTTCGGCCGCCCGATCATCGACAACCAGGGCGTCGCCTTCCAGCTCGCGGACATGCGCACCCAGATCGACGCCGCGCGGTTGCTGGTCTGGCGCGCGTCCTGGATGGCGATCAACGGCAAGCCGTTCACCGCCGCCGAGGGCTCGATGTCGAAGCTGTACGCCAGCGAGACGGCCAAGCAGGTCACCGCGCAGGCGATCCAGATTCTCGGCGGCAACGGCTACACCCGGGAGTACCCGGTCGAGCGGATGCACCGCGACGCGGCCATCTACACGATCTTCGAAGGCACGAGCGAGATCCAGCGCCTGGTGATCGCCCGCACGCTGTCGGGGATGCCGATCCGCTAGGACGGGTCCCCGCACACCGCGGCACGACGTGGCACGGCCCCGGGGACGCCCCCCGGGGCCTGCGCGATCAGCGGCGACGGACTACGGCGCACCCCCGCTGCTGTGCGCGATGCACGCCACATCGATCCGGTCGGCCAGCTTCGCGAGCTCGATGGTCAACGCGGCGACGGTGTCCTCGTCCAGCCCGTCCGCCCCGGCCTCGACGAGATGCAGCCAACGACCGCCCAGCGTGCGGAGCAGCTTGCTCACGTCGGCCGCGGCCACCTGCAAGGTCCCGCGGTCATCGACGATCAGAGGCAGAGTCACTTCGCGGTTCACATCCGGGATCGTAGCCGCGCGGCGCTCACGCACCGTGCCAAACCGTGGTGATGTTGCAGAACTCCCGGATTCCGTGCCCGGACAGCTCACGGCCGTACCCGGACCGCTTCACCCCGCCGAAGGGGAACCCCGGATGGGACGCGGTCATCCCGTTGACGTACACGCCACCGGCCTCCAGATCCCGTACAAAACGGTCCACCTCCGCCTCGTCCCGTGTCCACACGTTGGAACTCAGGCCGAACGGCGAGTCGTTGGCGATGAGCACCGCCTCGTCCAGGTCCGCCGCCCGGTAGAGCGTCGCGACCGGCCCGAACGCCTCCTCCCGGTGGATGCGCATCTCCCGGGTGATCCCGGAGAGCACGGTCGGCGGGTAGTACCAGCCGGGTCCGTCCGGCCGCTCGCCCCCGCACAGCGCGGTGGCGCCGGAGCGCCGCGCGTCGTCCACCAGCTCCTCCAGGTCCGACCGCCCCCGCTCGCTCGCCAGCGGCCCGACGTCCGTCTCCTCCTCCAGCGGGTCGCCGACCCTCAGTGCCGCCATGCCCGCCACGAACCGCTCGGTGAACGCGTCGTACACGTCCGTGTGAACGATGAACCGCTTGGCGGCGATGCACGACTGCCCGTTGTTCTGCACGCGCGCGGTCACCGCCACCTGCGCGGCCCGGTCGACGTCCGCCGACGGCATGACCACGTACGGGTCGCTGCCGCCCAGCTCCAGCACCGTCTTCTTGACCATCTCCCCGGCGGTGGCGGCCACCGCCCGGCCGGCCGGCTCGCTCCCGGTCAGGGTCGCCGCCTTCACCCGGTCGTCGCGCAGGATCTCGTCGACCGCGCCCGAGCCGATGAGCAGCGTCTGGAAGCAGCCCTCGGTGAAGCCGGCCCGGTGGAACAGGTCCTCCAGGTACAGGGCGGTCTGCGGCACGTTCGAGGCGTGCTTGAGCAGGCCGACATTGCCCGCCATCAGCGCCGGCGCGGCGAACCGGACCACCTGCCACAGCGGGAAGTTCCACGGCATCACCGCGAGCACCGGGCCCAGCGGCCGGTAGCGGACCAGGGCGCGCGCGGCGCCGGAGTCCTTCACGTCGGCGGCGGACGGCTCCTCGTCGGCGAGCAGTTCCGCCGCGTGTTCGGCGTACCAGCGCATCGCCCTGGCGCACTTCGCCGCCTCCGCGCGCGCCTGCTTCACCGGCTTGCCCATCTCGGTGGTCATCACCCGGCCGATCTCCGCCTGGTCCTCGTCGAGGAGGTCGGCGGCCCGGTTCAGCAGGCGGGCGCGTTCGGCGTACGTCGTCGTCCGGTACGTACGGAAGGTGGCCTCCGCGAGCTGGAGCCGGCGCTCCAGCTCCTCCTCGCCCATGGCCTCGTACGTCCGAAGCGTCTCGCCGTTCGCCGGGTTCACCGTCGCGATGGGCATGACCGACCTCCTGAAGAGCTGACTGTGCTTCGACCTTGCCGCGCCGGACCCGGGGCCGCAACGCGTGCGCATCCGCGGGGCGGGTCTTGCCGATCGGCCCGGCCCGGAGCTCCGGCACCGGTGCGACGCCGAGGCCCGGGGCCGGACGCCGCGCGCTGATCCGACGCGAATGGTCGGACCCGCCCTAGCCCGAGTGCTCCGCCAGCCGGTCGAGAAACGCGGCCTGCGCCGTGACGATCACCTCGCGGGCCCGGTCGAGCCCGAACCAGGCCACCCGGTCCAGCTCCGGGAACTCCTCGGTCAGGCCGGACCGCGGCGGCCACTCCATGGTGAACGTGCCGGGTGCGATCGCCGCCGGGTCGAGGTCCGCCTCGATCGCCCACGCGGTGACGATCTTGCCGTTCTTCTGCCGGACCTCACCGAGGTCGATCGCCTCGCCGTCGGGCGGCGGCAGGCCCAGCTCCTCCCGGAACTCGCGGCGGGCGGCCTCCCAGGCCGGTTCGTCGGGCTCGTACTCGCCCTTGGGGACGCTCCACGCCCCGGCGTCCTTCTTCGCGAAGTACGGACCGCCCATATGGCCCAGCAACACCTGCGGTCCGTCGTCGGTGTGCCGGAACAACAGCAGGCCCGCGCTGCGCTTCGGCGTGGCGGGGGTCAAGGGCGCACCTCCGGGTGGGCGGCGAGCAGGGTCTCCACCGTGTCCGCCTCCTCCGGGCGCTTGTCCTCGCGGTAGCGCAGGACGCGGGCGAAGCGGAGCGTGACGCCGGCCGGGTAGCGGGTGGAGCGCTGAAGGCCGTCGTAGGCGATCTCCACGACGAGTTCGGGGCGTACGGTCACCACGTATCCGCTCTCGTCGACGGCCAGTTCCCGCAGGCGTTCCGTCTGCCAGGTGAGCAACGCGTCGGTCAGGCCCTTGAAGGTCTTGCCGAGCATGGCGAACCCGCCGTCCGCGGTGCGGGCGCCGAGGTGCAGGTTGGAGAGCTTGCCGGTGCGCCGTCCGTGGCCCCACTCGGCGGCCAGCACCACCAGGTCGAGCGTGTGCACGGGCTTGACCTTCAGCCAGGAGGCGCCGCGCCGGCCCGCGCTGTAGGGCGCGTCGAGCGCCTTCACCACGACTCCCTCGTGACCGCGCAGCAGGGTCTCCCTCGCGAACTCCTCCGCGGCTTCGACCTCCTCGGGGCCGGACACGACCGCGCGGCGCACCCGCATCGGCTCGGGCACCAGCCGGGCCAGCTCCGCGTGCCGTTCGGCGAAGGGCAGATCGAGCAGGTCCCGGCCGTCCACGGACAGCGCGTCGAAGAAGACGGGTGCGACGGGGACCGCCTCGGCCGCCGCCGTCACATCCACCCGGGAGCCGACCCGGCCGGCGGTCTCCTGGAAGGAGCGAGGGCGGCCGGTCCCGTCGAAGGCGATGACCTCGCCGTCGAGGATGAACCTTGAGCCCGTCAACCGCCGCGCCGCGTCCGTCACTTCGGGCAGCCGGTCGGTGATGTCGTCGAGGGTGCGGGTGTAGAGGCGGACGTCGTCGCCGTCACGGTGCACCTGGACGCGGATCCCGTCCAGCTTCTCCTCCACCGCGCAGACGCCGAGCTTGCCGACCGCCTCGGCCACGGCGGACGCGGTGTGCGCGAGCATCGGCTGGACCGGCCGTCCGACGGTGAGGCGGAACGCCTCCAGCGCCGCCGGTCCGTCCGCGAGCAGCGCCTGCGCCACCGTCCGCAGCGACCCGGCCAGCATCACCGCCCGGCGTACGTCCGTGGCGGGCGCCCCGGTCGCCTGCGCCAGACCCTCCACGGCGACGGCGTCCAGCGCGCCCTGCCGGACCTCGCCGGTGATGAGGCCGAGCAGGAAGCGCTGTTCGTCCGCGGTGGCCGCGCCCATCAACTCGCCGACCAGGCGGGTGCGTTCGGCCTGTGAGCCGGGGCCCGACACCTTGCCGAGCTCGGTGAGCCGGGCGTCCACCTCCCGCACGGTGAGCGCCGGGCCTTCGGCCGGGGTGACCGGCCGGCTCAGCACCTTCCAGCCGACACCCAGCCGGCCCTGGGGGAGCCGGCCGGCCAGATAGGGGATGACGATCGGCACGTCGTCCGCCTCCGCGTCCCGGAAGAGTTCGGCGAGCAGGGCGATCTTGCGGGAGCGCGCCGAGGTGGCGGCGACCTCCCGGGACACGTCGGCGAGCCGGGTCAGCAGCATGCAGCCATGGTGCGGCGCGCTCCGCTGATTTACACGTCGAGGAACAGGCCGCTCTTCGTCTGCGGGCGCGTTGTGGCTGGTCGCGCAGTTCCCCGCGCCCCTCGGAGGCGCTGCCGAACCGCAGCCTGATTCGCCTGGACCGCTCAGCGGGCGACCGCCGCGTCGAGGTCTTCCATCAGCAGCTCCCCGTTGATCGCCGCCCCGGCCCGGTAGCCGCGGCTGGCCGCGTTCACGACCTGCTCGGCGAACCCCGACGCGTTGCCGGCCGCCCACAGGCCGGGCACCGTCGTCAGGCCCCGTCCGTCGACCACCGGGTAGGTGCCGAAGGGGGTCTCGCTCATCTCGGCGCCCAGCCGGGCGAGCAGGTCCGTTCGCGGCACCGCGCGGGGGGCCACGAACACCACCTCACGGTCGTGCACCTGCCCGTCCGCGAGCCGGACCCCGGTGAGCCGGTCCTCCTCGACGACCAGCCCGGCCACCGTGCCGGGGACGACCCGCACGCCGGCCGCGGCCAGCCTGCGCAGGTCCTCGTCGGTCAGCTCCGCCTCGGCGACCGTGTGCAGGAAGAGGGTCACGTCCTTGGACCACTGGGACACCATCAGCGCCTGGTGGACGCTCATCGGGGTGCCGGCGAGCACGCCGAAGGCCTGGTCGCGGACCTCCCAGCCGTGGCAGTACGGGCAGTGGATCACGTCCCGGCCGAAGCGCTCGGCGACGCCCGGGACCGGCGGCAGCTCGTCCTTCAGGCCGGTCGCGACGACGAGCTGCCGGGCCCGCACGGTCCGGCCTCCCCCGGCGGCGCCGGCACCGGCGAGCCGTACGGCGAAGCCGTCACCCCGGGTGACGTCCACCACCCGGTCGCGGACCAGTTCCACGCCGTACCGGGCGATCTCCTCGCGCCCGACGGCCAGGAACTCGGCGGGGGACATGCCGTCCCGCGACAGATAGCCCTGCATGTGGGCGGCGGGCGCGTTGCGCGGCTCACCCGCGTCGACGACCAGGGTGCGGCGCCGGGCCCGGCCCAGGACGAGCGCGGCGGACAGACCGGCGGCGCCCCCGCCGACGACGATCACTTCGTACTGCTCGGTCTTCTCGGTCACGGTGACCACCTCCGCGACCACGGTCGCCGGGCGCGCGCGGGATTGACAAACATATTTGCCGGTTCGGCAAGATGGAGGCATGACGACGGACGAGGTACTCGCGGAGGTCGGCCCGAGGCTGCGGCGGCTGCGCAAGGAGCGGGAGGTGACGCTCGCGGCGCTGTCGGAGGCGACCGGCATCTCCGTCAGCACGCTCTCGCGGCTGGAGTCCGGGCTGCGCAAACCCAGCCTGGAGCTGCTGCTGCCGATCGCCCAGGCCCACCAGGTGCCGCTGGACGAGCTGGTCGGGGCGCCGCCGGTGGGCGATCCGCGGGTGCGGGCCGAGCCGATCGTGCGGCACGGGCGGACCTTCTGGCCGCTGTCCCGGCAGCCCGGCGGACTGCAGGCCTTCAAGGTCCTGGTGCCCCAGCGCGAGGAGGAGCCCGAGCTGCGCGTCCACGAGGGCTACGAATGGCTGTACGTGATGTCCGGGCGGCTGCGGGTGGTCCTCGCGGAGCACGACGTGGTGATGACGGCGGGCGAGGCCGCGGAGTTCGACACGCGCGTGCCGCACTGGTTCGGGTCGACGGGGGAGGGGCCGGCCGAGTTCCTGAGCCTGTTCGGCCCGCAGGGTGAGCGGATGCATGTGCGGGCGAGGCCTCGGCAGGGGTGACGGTGGCGGGGTGGTGACGGAGGCCGGGTGACGGAGACAGGGTGGTGACGGAGGCAGCGTGACGGAGGCAGGGGTGACGCGGACGACTCTTCGGCCGTCGTCTGTTCCCTCCGGGCAAGCGACCGCTTAGTATGCGAAGCGAACCGGTCGGAACGCCGGTCGGACGACGCAGTCCCGTGGAGGCTCCGCATGCAGGCATGGCAGGTGCACGAGAACGGCGAGCCGAGCGAGGTGATGCGGCTCGAGGACGTGGAGCGGCCCACGCCCGGTGACGGCCAGGTCCTGCTCAGGGTGCGTGCCGCGAACATCAACTTCCCGGACGTGCTGATGGTCCGGGGGCACTACCAGGTGCGGCCCCCGCTGCCGTTCACGCCCGGCGTGGAGATCTGCGGCGAGACCGAGGACGGCCGCCGCGTGATCGCCAACCCGGCGCTGCCGTACGGCGGCTTCGCCGAGTACGCCGTCGCCGACGCGGCCGCCCTGCTGCCGGCGCCCGAGTCGCTCGACGACGCCGAGGCCGCCGCGCTGCACATCGGCTACCAGACGGGCTGGTTCGGCCTGCACCGCAGGGCGCACCTGGAGGCCGGCGAGACGCTGCTCGTCCACGCTGCCGCAGGAGGGGTCGGCAGCGCGGCCGTGCAGCTCGGGAAGGCGGCCGGCGCGACCGTCATCGGCGTCGTGGGCGGCGCCGAGAAGGCCGCCGTGGCCCGCGAGCTGGGCTGCGACGTGGTGATCGACCGCAAGACCGAGGACGTCGTCGGGGCCGTGAAGGCGGCCACCGGCGGCCGGGGCGCCGATGTCGTCTACGACCCCGTCGGCGGCGAGGCCTACATCCAGTCCACGAAGGTCGTCGCCTTCGAGGGCCGGATCGTGGTCGTCGGCTTCGCGAGCGGGACCATCCCGAGTCCCGCGCTGAACCATGCCCTCGTCAAGAACTACGCGATCCTCGGCCTGCACTGGGGCCTGTACAACACCAAGAACCCGAAGCTGGTCCAGCACTGCCACGAGCAGCTCACCGACCTGGCCGCCCGGGGCGCGATCCGGCCGCTGGTGAGCGAGCGCGTACCGCTCGACGCGGCCGCGGCCGCCGTCCAGCGGGTCGGCGACGGCGTCACCACCGGCCGGGTCGCCGTCGTACCGCAGAACGGAGCCACCGCATGACCGACGCAGCCGAACTGAAGCGCCGCACAGCGGAGTTGCTGGCCGCGCACCCGCCCGCCGACACCGGCACGACGGACTTCCTCAAGGCCCGCTTCGACGCGGGACTCGCCTGGGTGCACTTCCCCGAGGGCCTCGGCGGACTGGGCGCGCCCCGCTCCCTCCAGGCCGTCGTGGACGCCGAACTGGCGGCCGCGGGCGCCCCCGACAACGACCCCCGGCGCATCGGCATCGGCCTCGGCATGGCCGCGCCGACGATCCTGCGCTACGGCACCGAGGAGCAGAAGCAGCGGTTCCTGCGCCCCCTGTGGGTGGGTGAGGAGGTCTGGTGCCAGCTGTTCAGCGAGCCCGGAGCAGGCTCCGACCTGGCCGCGCTCGGCACCCGCGCCGTACGGGAGGACGGGGGAGGGTGGATCGTCAACGGGCAGAAGGTGTGGACGTCCAGCGCCCATGTCGCCCGCTGGGCCATCCTCATCGCCCGCACCGACCCGGACGTGCCCAAGCACGCGGGCATCACCTACTTCCTCTGTGACATGACGGACCCGGGTGTCGAGGTCCGGCCGCTGCGCCAGATCACCGGCGAGGCCGAGTTCAACGAGGTGTTCCTGACCGACGTCCGCATCCCCGACTCCCGCCGCCTCGGCGAGGTCGGCGACGGCTGGCGGGTCGCACAGACCACGCTGAACAACGAACGCGTCGCCATCGGCGGTATGCGGCTGCCCCGCGAGGGCGGCATGATCGGCCCGGTCTCGAAGACCTGGCGCGAGCGGCCCGAACTGCGCACCCACGACCTGCACCAGCGACTGCTGAAGCTCTGGGTCGAGGCCGAGGCCGCGCGTCTCACCGGTGAACGCCTGCGCCAGCAGCTCGTCGCCGGCCAGCCCGGCTACGAGGGCTCCGGCATGAAGCTCGCGTTCGCCCGGCTCAACCAGGAGATCAGCGGCCTGGAGGTCGAACTCCTCGGCGCGGAGGGCCTGTTGTACGACGACTGGACCATGCGCCGCCCGGAGCTGGTGGACTTCACCGGCCGGGAGGCCGGATACCGCTACCTCCGCTCCAAGGGCAACAGCATCGAGGGCGGGACCAGCGAGGTCCTGCTGAACATCGTCGCCGAGCGCGTCCTGGGCCTGCCGTCCGAGCCGCGCACCGACAAGGACGTCGCCTGGAAGGACCTGGCCCGATGAGCGCACAGCCCGATCTTCTCTACTCCGAGGAGGAGGAGGCGCTGCGCGCCGCCGTCCGCGACCTGCTCGCCGACCACTGCGACGCGCCCGGCGTCATCGCGCGTACGGAGACGGACGCGCCGCACGACCTCGCGGCCTGGAAGGCGCTCTCCGACGGCATGGGCCTCGCGGGCCTGCTGGTGCCCGAGGCACTGGGAGGCCAGGGCGCCGGCCACCGTGAAGCCGCCGTGGTGCTGGAGGAGTTGGGGCGCGCCGTCGCCCCGGTGCCGTACCTGACCAGTGCCGTCGTCGCCACCGAGGCGCTGCTGGCGCTCGGGGACGAGGAACTGCTCGGCCGGCTGGCGTCCGGGCGGTCGATCGGCGCGCTGGCGGTCGGCCTGCACACCGCGCCGGGGGCCGCCGTCCAGGCCGTCCACGTCGAAGGAGGCCTCCTCCGGGGCGAATTGTCCGGCATCGCGGACGCCTCCGTCGCCGACGTACTGCTCGTGCCCGCGGACGACGGCGGTCTGTACGCGGTGGACGCGACTGCCGTGAGCGTCACCCCGCAGGTGTCCCTCGACCTCACGCGCCCCCTCGCGACGGTCACCCTCGACGGCGCCCCCGGCCGCCGCCTCGGCGACGCCGAACCCGCCGTCCGCCGTGGCCTGCGGGCCGGCGCGGGGCTGCTCGCCTCGGAGCAACTCGGCCTGGCGGATTGGGCGTTGACCGAGACCGTGCGCTACCTGAAGGAGCGCAAGCAGTTCAACCGGCCCGTCGGCGGCTTCCAGGCGATCAAGCACCGGCTGGCCCAGCTCTGGCTGGAGGTCGTCAACCTCCGGGCCGTCGCCCGGGGTGCGGCCGACGCGCTGGCGAGCGGTGAGGACGTCGACATCGCGGTGGCCGTCGCCCAGGCCTACGCGCCCGGGGTCGCCGTGCACGCCGCCGAGGAGGCGCTCCAGCTGCACGCGGGCATCGGCATGACGTGGGAGCACCCGATCCACCTCTACCTCAAGCGGGCCAAGGCAGACTCGATCGCCTACGGCAGCGCGGGCGCCCACCGGGCCGCCGTGGCCGAACTCGTCGATCTGCGCGCACCCTGACCGTCACCCGATGAAGCCCGCCCCACCCGGGGCGGGCTTTTTTCGTGCTTCCTGCCGGAAGGAGTGAACGAAGGACGGCCGTCCGGCCAACTCCTGGCACGTAGAGGTCCGTTGCCGCTCCCGCGGCCGCATACTCCCTGTGGTCCCGACCCGCCCCGCAGGGAGGAACGACATGGCTCTCGTCACCCGCCGCAGAGTGCTCACCGGCTTCGGCGCCACCGCCGCCGCGGTGCTCGCCCCGCCCGTCGGCAGCGCGTTCGCCGACGGACACCGGCGCGGCCCCCGCCCGCTGTGGCGCGCCCACGCCCACAACGACTACGAGCATCCGCGCCCGCTCCTCGACGCCCTCGATCACCGCTTCGGCAGCGTCGAGGCCGACATCTTCCTCGTCGACGGCGAACTCCTCGTCGCCCACTCGGCGGACCGGCTCGACCCCACCCGCACCCTGGAGTCGCTCTACCTCGCCCCGCTCGCCGCCCGCGTGAAAGCCCACCGCGGATCGGTGTACCGGGGTTACCGGCAGCCCCTTCAGCTGCTCATCGACATCAAGACCGAGGGCTCCTCGGCCTATCTCGCACTCGACCGGCAACTCCAGCGCCACAAGGGCCTGTTCACCACCTACGCGCACGGTCGCGTCCACCCCGGAGCGGTGACCGCCGTCATCTCCGGTGACCGCGCGGCCCGTACGCCCATGGAGGCCCAGACCGTCCGGCGGGCGTTCTACGACGGCCGACTGGCCGACCTCGGCACCTCCGAGTCCTCGTTCGCCTCGCTGATCAGCGACAACTGGACGCTCAACTTCACCTGGTCCGGCGTCGGAGCCTTCCCCGAGGCGGAACGGCAGAGGCTGCGGACCATCGTCGGCGCGGCCCACGCGCGCGGGCAGCAGGTGCGGTTCTGGGCCACGCCCGATCTCGCGGGACCCGCCCGGGACGCGCTGTGGGCCGAACTCCTCGCCGCCGGTGTCGACTACCTCAACACGGACGACCTGGCGGGCCTGGAGGCGTTCCTCGACTCCCGCCGGACGGCGTAGCGGCCCTCGTCTGACACCACTCGTTCGGCGGACAGGTCAGCCGCACGGACGAACCCTCCCTTAGGCCACACTTGCCGCCGAACGCCGTGAAAGCGGACGCGTCGGAGGAGGTTGACGGTGGCCATTTCGATTTCCGCGGTGCTGTTGCTGCTGGTCCTGGCGGTGATCTTCACGCGCAACGGCGGACTGAAGGTCTCGCACGGTCTCGTCTGCCTGCTGCTCGGGTTCCTCCTGGCAGGCACCGGCGTGGCCCCCACCATCCACAGTGGCCTCACGGCGACGGCCGACATCGTCGGCAGCCTTCGACCGTGAGGCCGCTGCTGGGTCTCGCCCATGACCCGGGCGACTACTTGGTGAAGACCCCGATGCCGTTCGCCACGGGTCGCTCGTAGCCGTCGGACGGGTGGTTGCGGACCGTCACCTTCGTCGAGCCCGCGGGACGGGCCACCAGGGTCGACGAGCCGCCGCCGTCCAGGCTGAAGCCCTCGGTCGCGCCGAGGCTCCTCAGGGCATTGGCGACCTCGGCGATCGTCAGCCCCTTGCGGTAGGCGGTGGCCCCGTCCAGCGCGAACAGGTACACCCGCTTACCGCCGTTGCCGATGCCCACGGCCGTACGCACCGCCGAGACCGACGTGTCCAGGCCGGACAGCGGCTTGGCGGCCGACAGGATCGGGTAGCCGCCCACGGCGAAGCTGTACGCGGACTTCGACGCGGCCGTCAGCCCGTAGCGCACCGCCACCGCCTGGCCCTTGACGAGCTTCTTCAGGCGCGCCGCGCCCGCCTCCCGCCCGACGAGGACCGTGGTGCCGGTCGTGATGGTGCCGCTGCCGGGCGCGGTCGACGTCGACACCACCCGCCCCTTCTTCACGATCACCTCGTAGGTGCTGGTGCTGCACGCCGCGGCCCGTTCGGTGTCGGTGCCGCAGGTGGCCCGCATGCGCGAGACGCTGCCCCAGTCCGAGGTGTACGCGCCGATGGAGTTCTCCGCCAGCGCGTACTGGTTGACGCCGCCCAACGGCAGCCGCCGCCCGAGGACGCTGACCGTTCCGTTGAGGGACAGACTGTCCAGCCGGGCCTTGCCGTCGGTGCCCACACCGACCACGGCCTTGGTGTTCGTGCCCGGCGGCAGCGCCGGCCCGAACCGCTGACCGTTCGGGACCGCGCCCTTGAGCGCCTTCCCGTTCACGACCGCCGGCCCCACGCTCGCGCCGGTCGCCGCGACGCCTGGGTGCTGCGTCTCGCTGATGTTGAAGAAGTCGCCGTTGATACCGGCGACGGCCTTCTGGCTGTTCGCCAGCGAGGAGATCGCCGAGCGGGACGCGACCGCCCCCGGATACAGCAGCCCGAGGCGTACATGGGTGTTGGCGAGATCGACGCTGAGCACATGCACATGCGTCGTTCCGGCGGCCGCCGACAGGTCGTACTGTCGGTACGTCACACCGGCCGCCACGGTGGTCCAGGTCGCGGCGCCGGCCGGAGCCGCCCCCGCGAGCGCCGCCCCGGCCATCGTGCCGAGCGCGACGAGCAGCGTCACCGGCTTTCTGCGCACCCCGAACCGCTTCTGATGTCGTGTCACAGACCCCCCTGGGTAGTTTGGGCCGCAACTTTCTCATGACCTGCGGGAACTCCCGCCAGGGGGGTGGACGGGAAGACCACGGGAACGGGTGAGGAATCGCACGATTCCGGGTGCTTGCACGGCGGTTCGGCCGCGCCGCCCGGCGCCTTGTGCTAGTCGGCCGCCCGAGCGGTCGTACCCGGGGCGGCGTAGCCGTGCACGGACACCGTCCGGGTCGGACCCCACTGCTGGTCGGCGGTGCCGAGGAGCCGCCAGCCGAGCCGCTCGTAGAAGGACACGGCGGGGTCGCCGGCCACCACGTCCAGGACCGGGTGCAGATCCCGGGCGCGTGCCGCCCCGACCGCCCGTGCCAGGAGGGCCGCGCCGACGCCGTGGCCGCGGGCCTCGGGGGAGACGTACAGCCGGCTGATCACCGCGGGCGCAGCCCGGCCGTCCCACAGGCTCGCCGAAAGGTCCGCCTCCCCGGCACCGCACAGACCGACATGCCCGAGGATCCGCCCGTCCCGCTCGGCCACCCACGCCGCGAGCAGGGCGGCCGGCGTCAGCCAGGCGGCGGGCCGCTCGGGCAGATCGACCGGGTAGCCGCTGTGCGTGTGCACCAGCGTGAGCACGGCGACACAGCCGTCCAGGTCGGCGGGGAGCCGGGGGCGGACCCGGGGCCGGATCCGGAGGTGAGGGGATCCGGCGGGCTCAGTCGTCATCGCCGCGCACCTGGCCGTCGTACCCGGCGAACGGGGTGAAATGGGCCGGGGCGTGATCGATCGGCAGGTCCGGGCGCCAGACGGTGAGGGACTGGGCGCTGCACACGAACAGGGACGGCGGCAGCCGGTCCAGGGAGTACCAGCGCCAGTCGCCGACGCTCTCGCCGGGCTGGTCGGCCGGCTCGCCCGCCCAGTCGGTGACGACGGCGCCGACGGTCATCCGCACGACACCCTCCACCCGGTCGAGCAGGGTGCCGAGCAGGCGTACCTTCGACGGGTCCGCCCGCAGCCCGGTCTCCTCGCGCAACTCCCGTACCACCGTCTCCTGGAGCGACTCCCCGGGTTCCACCGTGCCTCCGGGGAGCTCCCAGGTGCCCCGGCGATGACGACCCAGGAGCAGCCCCCGGGGCCCGTACAGGATGGCGCCGACACCGATCGCCGCGTGTGCGACGGGCGGGAGGCCGGTACGGGGCCGGGCCGAGACGCGCACGGGGCGCCGGGCCCGGAGGACGCGATAGGCGGCGGGGTTTGCGGGGTCCGGCGATGTCACCGGTACCACGTCCTCCAGGCGCAGCCCGTGTTCGGCTAGCAGGCCCCGCCACTGGTCGGTGGTGGGCACCCACATCCGGACCGTCGTCTCGCCGCCACCCGCGAACCGCAGGGTCTCGGGCCGCGCCACCAGATCCGAAGTGGGGCCCTCTCCGGCGGAGTTGGTGTGGAGCACGGAGAAACACAGGGTTCCGCCGGGAGCGAGCGCGGCCGCCAGGGCGGGGAACAGCCGCCGGGGGTCGATGAACGGGACGGCGTTGACGGAGTAGATCACGTCGTACGGCCGTGCGGTACGCAGGTGCTCGACGGCGTCGGCACGGAGCAGCCGCAGGCCGGGCAGCGAGCCGTACCGGTCCCGGGCCCGCTCGATCTGGCCCGGCGCCAGATCGACCGCGTCGACCGTGGCCCCGTGCGCGCGGACGAGCCGGGCGGCGTGCCGGGCCGGACCGCAGCCGAGGTCCAGGACGCGCCGGCCCGCCAGTTCCCCGAGGAAGGCCTCGTCCGGCCCGGCGCCCGGGAAGCCCCAGTCGATCCGCTCCGCCTCGGCCAGGACCGTGCCGCGCCGCAAGTGGTGTGTGGCGTAGGCCTGCCAGGCGTCGGCGTTGACGGACTCCGGGCCGTCGGGGGCGGCGGGACGGGGCATGGGCGGTCCTCCACGGGTGGGGCGGTCGGCGCGCGTCGGGCGAGACGATTCTTACCGGACCCGGCACCGGGCAACCGGCGCGTGCCCAGGTCGCGCCGGTGGACCCGCGCGGGCGGCCCGGTGCCGGGACTCCGGCCCGTCCGCCGGCCCGCGGGGACGGCGGTCGCAGCACTAGTGCACCGGGTGCTTGCTCAGGATGGACACCCGGTTGAAGGCGTTGATGGTGACGGCCACCCAGATCACCGCCGCCGTCTGGTCCTCGGTGAGAACCTCCACGGCGTCGGCGTACGCGGCCTCCTGCGCGGCGGTGTCGGACAGCACGGTGGTCGCCTCGGCGAGCGCCAGGGCGGCGCGCTCCAGCGGGCTGAAGAGGTCGGTGTCCCGCCAGGCCGCCAGGACACCCAGCCGCCGGGTGTCCTCACCGGCGCGCACCGCGGCCCTGGTGTGTACGTCGAGGCAGAACGCGCAGCCGTTGAGCTGCGACACGCGCAGGTTGATCAGTTCCACGACGGTGCGCTCCAGGCCGGCGTCGGCGGCGGTCGCCCGCACGGCCTCGGACGTCTGGACCAGCGCGTGGTAGGCCTTCGGGCTCTGCTTGTCTATGAAGATCCGTCGAGTCATAGTTGAATATCAAACCATTCATGGGTCGGAACCGCGGGTACCGCAAACACCCACGGTGAGCAGGGCCGAGGCATCCACCCCGCGAGACGTCCGCGGGGCCGCCCCCGGCGACGACCGTACGACGGACGCCGCCGCGGCGTACGCGCGGCCTCCTGCGTGCGGTGAGGGCGCCGACCTCCCCGTACACGCACCACCCGCCCGAGCCCCCTCGTCCCTCCCTCCCCGGCCGGACCCCCGCGACTCCGAGCTGATGCGCCAGTGGTTCGACGCCACGGGAGCGGTGGTCATGGGCCGGCCGACGCAGGGCTCATGGGCCGGACGACGCAGGGCTATGACCTGGCCTTGACCAGACCGGCGTCGTACGCCGTGATCACGGCCTGGACGCGGTCACGGGCACCGATCTTGGCGAGCACGCGGCCGACGTGCTTCTTGACGGTGGACTCGGTGAGGACGAGGTGCTCGGCGATCTCGGTGTTGGTCCAGCCCTGGCCGATGGCGACCAGGACCTCGCGTTCACGGTCGCTGAGGGTCCGCAGCCGGGGGTCCTCGGCCGCGGGGGCGTCGGCGGGCGCGAGGACCCGGTGGGCGTAGGCGTCCAGCAGACGGCGGGTCAGGCGGGGGGCCACGACCGCGTCGCCGGTGGCCACGGCGCGGATGCCGGCGACGAGTTCCTCGGGGCGGGCGTCCTTGAGCAGGAACCCGCCCGCGCCGGCCCGCAGGCCTTCGTAGGCGTACTCGTCGAGGTCGAAGGTGGTCACGATGAGGACGCGGGTGCGGCCGCCCGCCGCGACGATGCGGCGGGTGGCCTCCAGGCCGTCCATGCCGGGCATGCGGATGTCCATGAGGACGACGTCCGGGCGCAGTTGCGCGGCCAGGCGGACCGCCTCGGCGCCGTGCTCGGCCTCGCCGACCGGTTCCAGGCCGGGGGTCCCTTCGAGGAGCATGCGGACACCCATGCGCTGGAGGGGCTGGTCGTCCGCGATCAGAACGGTGGTCATGACGGTTGCTCTCCCGGGGCCGGTGGAGTGGGTGCGGGGGGTACGTCGAGCACGACGTCCACCAGCCAGCCGTGGCCGGTCTCGCGCGGCCCGACGAGGACGCTGCCGCCGTACATCTCGGCCCGCTGACGGATACCGACGAGACCGTGCCCGGGGCCGTCGGCCGCCGCTGCCGTCTGCGTGCGTACGGGTGCGCCGGGGGGTGTGCCGGTGTCGGCGACCTTGATCCGCACGGAGCCGGCCTCGGCGGTGACCGTGACCTCGGCGACGGACCGTGTACCGGCGTGCTTGAGGGTGTTGGTGAGGGCTTCCTGGACGATGCGGTACACGGTGAGCTGGACCCCGCCGCTCAGGGGGTCGAGATCGCCCACGGTCCGGTACGTCACCGCGAGTCCTGCCGCGCGGACCCGGTTCAGCAGCGGGTCCAGGTCGTGGATGCCGGGCTGCGGGCTGAGCGGCCGTTCGCCGTCCCGCTCCTCGCGCAGGACGCCCAGCACGCGGCGCAGTTCGCTCATGGCCTGGCGGCCGGTGTCGCCGAGGATGCGCAGGGCGTCGGCGGACCGCTCGCCCCGGTTGGCCGCGAGGACCGCCGCGCCGTCGGCGACGCTGACCATGACGGAGAGGTTGTGGCCGACGATGTCGTGCATCTCGCGGGCGACCCGCGAGCGTTCGGCGGCGGCGGTGAGCCGCAGGCGCTGCTCCTGCTCGACCTCCAGGCGCCGGGCACGGTCCTCCAGGGCCTCCAGATACATCCCGCGGATGCGCAGGGTCAGTCCGACGGCCACGGCGGCGGTCATCGTGCCCAGCAGGAAGAAGCCGCCGAGCACCGGATGTTCGATCGGCACCAGGACGAAGACGGCCAGCAGCAGTTCGCCGACGGTCAGTCCGACAGCCCAGCCCAGCACGCGCAGCGAGCCGTTCCGGGCCAGGGTGTACAGGGCGATGAGCGCCCCGATGCCGGTCGGCAGCCAGACGCCCAGCGACCACTGGACCAGGGACACCGACGCGATCACGAAGTACGTGACGGCGGGGGCCCTGCGGCGCCACCACAGCGGGACGACGAGCGCGGCGACCAGGGCGAACAGGACGCCGGACGAGAGCCGGTCGCGGGCGTCCGCGTCCCCGAAGGGCGAGTCGCCGTTGCCCCGGAGCAGCTCGGGCAGGGTGATGGCCACGACGATCACCACCACGGCGGTGTCGAGCAGCCACGGGTGCCGGCGGTCCAGCCGCTGCCGCCGGCTCTGGTCGCGCAGCAGCCGGCCCAGCAGCGGATGCGCCCAGACGGCCTCGAAGCCGGGGGAGGGCGGGGCCGCCCGCTCGGTGTCCCTGGCGGCTGCCGGACGGTACGGACTCATGGACACCATTGTCCCCGTCGTCCTCACGCCCCGGTCAGGCGTCGGTCCTGGTGAGCCGGTAGGCCGCCCCGGCGAGGGCCAGTGCCACCCAGCCGGCGAACACCGCGAGCCCCGCCCCGGGTGACAGGGCGTCCGAGGACTGGTGCAGGGCGTAGACGGCCGAGCCCGCGTTGCTGGGGAAGTACGGGCTGAGGGTGTCGTACCAGGAGTCGGGCAGCAGTGACGCCAGGCCCGGCAGGATCAGCAGAACACCGACCAGGGCGGCGATGGCACCGGCGGAGGAGCGCAGCAGCATGCCCAGAGCCACCCCGAAGACGGCGACCAGCCCGAGGTAGAGGCCCGCGCCGGCCAGGCTCCGCAGGACGCCGTCGTCGGCCAGGGACAGCGCGATCTTCTCGCCGTCCAGGCCGGGCGTGCCGAGCTGGAACGCGGCCAGTGCGCCGAGGGTGGTGAGGACCAGCGCGATCGGGCCGATCACGGCGGCCTTCGACCACAGGACGGGCAGTCGGCGCGGCACCGCGGCGAGCGTCGAGCGGATCATGCCGGTGCTGTACTCGCCCGCGGCCAGCAGCACACCGAGGACGCCGACGGCCAGCTGTGCGAAGGACACGCCCGTCAGGGCCAGACCGACCGCGTCGCTGTCACCGGAGCCCGAGCCGGGCCCGGGGGGCCCACCCGACGCCACGGCGTCGGCGCTGTAGGTGTAACCGGCGATCGTCCCGAAGAGGACCAGCAGGAACACGGCGACACCCAGGGTGATCCAACTGGAGCGCAACGACCAGAACTTGGCCCACTCCGAGCGCAGCACCCGCGCGCCGGTCACCTTGTACGGCGAGGGCGTGGCGGGCGCCGTGGGGTCAGGCGCCGCGGAGAGGTCGGGACGCCGGTTGCGGCGCGATGCGAGGGCGGGCATCAGGCGGCCTTTCGTTCGGTGTCGGCCGGACCGCTCTGGTACTCGACGACATCGCGGGTGAGGTCCATGAACGCCGCCTCCAGGGAGACGGCGCGCGGGGTGAGCTCGTACAACGCCACCCCGTGCTGCGCGGCGATCGCCCCGATCTCTCGGGCGTCGCGACCGCTGACCAGCAGCTCCTCGGCGGAGGAGGAGCTGATCGTGACGTCCGGGCCGGCCAGCAGCGAGCGCAGCCGCACGGCCTCGGCCGCGGCCACCTTCACACCGCCGCCCCCGGCCTCCCGGGTGAAGTCGTCGACCGTGGTGTCCGCGAGCAGCCTGCCCCGGCCGATGATCACCAGATGGTCGGCGATCAGGGCGGTCTCGCTCATCAGGTGCGAGGAGAGCATCACGGCCCGGCCCTCGTCGGCGAGTCCGCGCAGCAGGTTGCGCACCCACAGCACGCCCTCGGGGTCGAGGCCGTTGACCGGTTCGTCGAGCATCACGATCGCCGGATCGCCCAGGAGCGCGGAGGCGATACCGAGCCGCTGGCCCATGCCGAGCGAGAAGGCGCCCACCCGCTTGTCGGCCACGCTGGTCAGCCCGGCCAGCTCGATGACCTCGTCCACCCGGCGGCGCGGGATGCCGTGGGTGTGCGCGAGCGCCGTCAGATGGTTGACCGCGCTGCGCCCCGGGTGGACGGACCTGGCCTCCAGCAGGGAGCCGATCTCGTGCAGGGGCGCGGCGTGCTCGGCATAGGAGCGGCCGTTGACGGTGACCGAGCCCCTGGTGGGGGAGTCCAGCCCGATGATCATGCGCATGGTGGTGGACTTGCCCGCGCCGTTGGGGCCGAGGAATCCGGTCACCTCACCCGGCTTCACCGTGAAGCTCAGGTGGTCGACCACCGTCTTGTCCCCGTACCGCTTCGTCAGCTCGCGCGCTTCGATCATGGGAGTGGGCCTTTCCTGCCTCGAACCAGGCCGCGGCCACGACCGCGGTGCTGCCTTCGAAACTAGGAGCACGGCAGACCCGGTCCATGGGCCCCCGGGGGAATCTTCGAGCGGCCACTGGTACCGGGGTACCACTGATCGATGATTCGCTCCATGTGGCGATCATCGCCCGTCCGGCTCTCCCGCGCGTCGGCCGACGGCGGACATGCGTCGCGGGGCGTCAGCCTTCGGTGGGGGTCACGGGGTTCGCGGGGTTCGCGGGGACGGACGTCGCGGCCAGCGTGGCCAGTTCCTCCGCGGTGCGGGGGCCGGTCGAGGAAGCTGTCAACAGGCCTTGGGAACGGAGGAGTTGGCCTGCGGCGACCCCCCAGGGCAGCCGCAGGCCCGCCTGCCGGAGGAGGTCCGTGCGGGCGAGGGTGGTGGCGGCCGGTCCGGTGCGCGCGCCGGACGGGGTGAGCAGGGTCGCGTCGTCCGCCCAGCGCAGCGCCAGGTCGACGTCGTGGGTGGCCATGACCACGGTCGTGCCCGACTCGCGCAGGCGGCCGAGGGTCGCCAGCAGCCGTTCCTGGCCGTCGGGGTCGAGCCCCGCGGTCGGTTCGTCGAGGATCAGCACCCGGGGCCGCATCGCGACGGCGCCGGCGATCGCTGTGCGCTTGCGCTGGCCGTAGGAGAGCAGATGGGTGGGCCGGTCGGCCAGGGCGGTGATGTCCAGGGCCGCCAGCGCCTCCTCGATCCGGGCCCTCACCTCGGTGTCGGACAGGCCGAGATTCAGCGGTCCGAACGACACGTCCTGGGCGACGGACGCGGCGAACAGCTGGTCGTCCGGATCCTGGACCACCAGCTGCACGGTCGTACGCAGCCGGGTCAGCCCCTTGCGGTCGTACGTCACCGGGCGCCCCTCGACTCTCAACTCGCCCTCGCCCGGACGCAGTCCACCGCTCAGCAGCCGCATCAGCGTGGTCTTGCCGCTGCCGTTGCGGCCCAGCAGGGCGAGCGCGCGCCCCGCGTGGACCTCGAAGTCCAGGCCGCTGAGCACGGCCGGGCCGTCCTCGTAGGCGAAGGAGGCGCCCCGCAGGGCGACCAGTGCGGGCTCGCTCATCACAGCGGCCTTTCCAGTACGGATCGCAGTACGAAGGTGAGGGCGACCAGGGCCGCGAGGAGGGCTGCGCTGGCCGCCGTGAAGCGGACGGAGATCCGGGCCTGCGGCACCAGGACGCGCAGGGTGCCGTCGTAGCCGCGCCCGGCCAGCCCGTCCTGCAGGCGCGCCGCCCGGTCGAAGGCGCGGACGAACGCGGTGGCGCCGAGCCCGGCCAGCGAACGCCACTCCGCGGCCCGGGTGGTGTGCCCGAGCCGGGCCGCCTGCGCTTCCCGGATCCGGCGCACGGAGTCGAGCAGCAGGAAGCTCATGCGGTACGTCACCAGCGCGACGTCCACGACGGGCGCGGGCACCCCGGCCCTGACCAGGCGGGGCAGCAGGTCGGACATCGGGGTGGTGAACGCGAGGAGGAGGACACCGAGGGAGGCCGCCGAGGTGCGCAGCAGCAGCTCCCCGGCGCGCACCGGACCGCCGTCGGCCAGGGCCACGAACCGGTCCGGGCCGCCGACCTGCACCAGCAGGGTGAGGGCACCGGTCGCACAGAAGCCCAGCGGTACCCGGTAGGCGCGCCACAGCCGCCGGCCCGGCACCCCCGCGGGCCCCAGCAGGACGACGAGTGCCGTCACCAGGACCAGGGCCGCGCCGGGCCAGGGCGGCAGGGAGATGGCGAGCACGGTGAGGCCGAGTCCCAGCACGGCCTTGTCCACGGGATGGCGACGGCGCCAGCGAGAGCTGTGCGCCGCCGCGTCGATCGGCAGCACGCGGGCTCAGGTCCGTTCGGGAGTGGACGACTCGGAGGCGCTCTCGGAGCGGTGGGAGCTCGCGGAGTTCGCGGTGCCCTGCGCCGCGGTCCTCGTCGTCGTCGAGGTCGTCGTCGAAGGCGTCGCCGTGGTGGAAGGCGTCGTCGTCGCCGTCGTCGAAGTATGCGGCGTTGTCGGGGTCGTCGCCGTCGAGGTCGTCGATGGTGTGGTGTCCCGCTGTGCCAGGGCCCGGAGTTCGCCCTGCCGCCGTCCCCGGTGCAGACCGAAGTAGTAGGCGAGGACCCCCGCGCCGAGGGCCGCCTGGAGGGCGAACAGCGCCGACTCGATGTCGCCGGACGGCGGCTCGTACAGGGGCGAGAACCAGGGTTCGTAGTCCGGCCGGATCTCGGTGATCGCCGTCTCCGCCTCCGCGTCGGCGCCCGTGAACGGCTCCTCCTTGTGGTCGCCGAGCCCGAGGGCCAGCGGCAGGACGGCCAGCGCGGCCACCACGAACAGCAGCAGGGCGTTGATCTTCGCGTTACGGCTCACCGGGCCACCGCCTCGGTCTCGGCACCGGAGTTGGTCCGGCCGCCGGTCACGAGCACGCCCAGCCTGGTCAGTTCACCCTTGCTGGACTGGGTCAGCAGCCGCATCACGAACACCGTGAGGAGCCCCTCGCTGACCGCGAGCGGGAGCTGGGTCACGGCGAAGATGGAGCCGAACTTGCCGAGCGCGCCCAGGAATCCGCTGCCCGGGTCCGGGAAGGCGAGCGCCAGCTGCACGCTGGTGACGCAGTAGGTGGACAGGTCGGCCACGAACGCGCCGAAGAACACCGTGACCATCAGCGGCACGGAGAACCGCCGCAGCAGCCGGTAGACCGCGTATCCGGCCCAGGGGCCGACGACGGCCATCGAGAAGACGTTGGCGCCGAGCGTCGTCAGGCCGCCGTGGGCGAGCAACAGCGCCTGGAAGAGCAGGGTGATGGTGCCCAGCACCGCCATGATCGGCGGCCGGAACAGGATGGCGCCGAGCCCCGTGCCGGTGGGGTGTGAGCAACTCCCGGTCACCGAAGGAAGTTTCAGCGCGGACAGGACGAACGTGAAGGCCCCGGAGGCGCCGAGGAGCAGGGTGCTCTCGGGGTGCTCCCTGACCTCACGGGTGAGTGACCGTACTCCGTGGACGACGAATGGCGCGGATGCGACGCCCCAGGCGATCGCATGCGCCGGAGGCAGAAAACCCTCGGCTATGTGCATGGCTGAGCAGACCCTCTCCAGCACCTCGTGGATGGTTGACGTGCCTTGGCCGGTCTCCTGGCTCACGGGTACCACCGCCCGTGCTCCGCCTTCCCGGGTCCCGAGGACCCAGTGGCTGCCCGCGAGGGCCGGAGCCGGACTTCCCGATCACAGTGGCGAGGGCCGCACCGGCATCACACCGGATTTCCCGTTCACCAAGGCGTGGTGACAGTAGTGCCCACACAGACGCGCTGACAAGCGGCGATGCGGGGCGCGAGGACGGCGGACGACGGCTCACCCCGGCGCACGGCCGCCGTCCGCGGGCTCGACGAAATGCCGGGTCCGCACGGTCGGCGTAGGGTCCGCCGTAGGGGTGACGGCCCTCGGTGCCCGGGGGCATGCCCGTCGTTCGGCGAGCGCCCCCTGCGCTGCGGGGAAGGTGAGAGTGTGCCGGATGCTGCCGCTGCCGGGTCGGGTGGGGGCTGGGGTCCGGAGTCCCTGGACAAGGTCCTGGCCGAGGGCATGAAGGAGACCGTCGCGTCCGTGACCGCCGTGTATCTGCCGGCGGCCGACGAGCCGGTGCTGCGGCTCGCGGTACTGGGCGGTCTCCCCTGGGAGATCTCCCTGCCCTGGGCGCGAGTGGCGCTGACGGCCGCGTCGCCGGTGTCCGACGCCGTGCGGGAGCGACGCCTGGTGTGGGTCGGCGGCGCGGAGGAGATGGCCCGCCGCTATCCGCGTCTGTCGCTCGTCGTGCCGTACCGCTTCTCGCTGGCCGCCGCCCCGATCACCACTGGCGAGGAGGTCTGGGGCGGGTTGGTGCTCCACTGGCCCGCCTCGCACCCCCCGCAGCTGAGCGTGCGCGAACGCGAGGCCGTGACCGGCCTCTGCGTCCGTCTGGCCCGGTTCCTGGGACGGGCGGCCGCCGACGGACACCCCGTACGGGCCGGCGGGGTGCCACGGGTGCTGCCGCCGCTCCGGGCCCGGCCGGCCGAAGCCGCGCAGGCGCAGTCCGCCGTCGAATTCGCCGAGCGGTTCCCCGGCGGGTGCTGCTCGCTGGACGTGGACGGCCGCATCACCTTCGCGACCACCACGGCCGCCCGGCTGCTCGGCTCCGCCGTGCCCGACCTGCTCGGCACCAAGCCCTGGGAGGCGCTGCCCTGGCTCGACGACCCGATCGCCGAGGACAGCTACCGGGCGGCCATGATCAGCCGCGAACCGACCTCCTTCACCACCCTGCGGCCGCCGGACCAGTGGCTGACCTTCCGGCTGCACCCGGACGCCTCCGGCATCAGCGTGTACATCGCCCCCACCCACTCGGCGCACGCCCATGCCCCGCTCACCGGCCCACCGCGGCCGCATCCGACGGCCGCCGCCACGCCTGGCCGGGCCGCCACCCTCTACCACCTGATGCACCTGGCCGCCACGCTCACCGAGGCCGTCGGGGTCCGGGACGTGGTCGACCAGGTCGCCGAACAGCTTCCGTCCGCCTTCGGCGCCAGGGCCCTGGCCCTGATGACCGCGGACGACGGCCGGCTGCGGATCATCGGCTACCGCGGCTACCCCGCCGAACTCATGCGGCGTTTCGACGCCGTTCCGCTCACCTCCGACACTCCCGCCGTGCACACCCTGACCACCGGCGTTCCGGGCTTCTTCGCCACCTTCGCCGATCTCCGACGCGCCTATCCCCCCGCGGTCCTCCAGGACGGCATGGCCGCCTGGGCCTTCCTGCCCCTGATCACCTCCGGACGCCCCGTCGGCTCCCTGGTGCTCGCCTACGACCGGCCCCGCCCCTTCCTTCCGGAGGAGCGGGCCGTCCTCACCTCCACCGCCGGGCTGATCGCGCAGGCGCTGGACCGGGCCCGTCTCTACGACACCCAGCACCGGCTCGTCCACGACCTCCAGGCCGTTCTGCTGCCCCACACCCTGCCCCGGGTCCCGGGCCTGGAGGTGGCCGCCCGCTACCTCCCCGCCACCCGCGGCATGGACATCGGCGGTGACTTCTACGACCTCATCCGCCTCGACGGCACCACGGCCGCCGCCACCATCGGTGACGTCCAGGGGCACAACGTCAACGCGGCGGCGCTCATGGGGCAGGTCCGCACCGCCGTCCACGCCAACGCCGGCGCGCCCCCCGACGAGGTCCTCGCCCGCACCAACCGTCTGCTCACCGACCTCGACCCCGGCCTGTTCACCAGCTGCCTCTACGTGCATCTCGACCTGGCCGCGCACCTCGCGTGCCTGGCCGCCGCCGGCCACCCGCCGCCGTTGCTGCGCCACCCCGACGGCCGCACCGAGGTCCTCCGGATGCCGCCCGGGCTCCTGCTGGGCATCGAGCCGGACGCCTCGTACACGTCGACCGAGATACCGCTGCCTCCCGGTTCGGTCCTGGCCCTGTACACCGACGGCATGGTCGAAGCCCCGGGCATCGACATCGACGATGCCGTGGACGCCCTCGCCCGCGAACTCGGCCGTGCCGGGCCGGGCTCCATGGACGCACTCGCCGACGCCCTCGTCCGGCACGCCCGCCGCTCGACCCCGCGCAGCGACGACATCGCCCTCCTCCTCATTCATCCCACCTGATATGCAATTCAACTAATTTCACCGCGTGGTGCGCGCCGGGACCCTTGCCCTCTGTCCCGCCGCCCCCTGTCCCGCCGCCCCCTGTCCCGCCGTCCCCCTCTGCCGCCGCCTCTCGCGTCGCCTCGTCGCAGGCCGCACCGGACGCCCTCCGCGGCGCCCCACCGCCGTACCGCCCGGTGGGAACATGTGTCCGATGTCCGACAGCGCTCGCACCGAACGGGGAGACCATGACCGGCCCGCACTCGCCCGAGCCGTTTCTCGACGGATTCGACCGGATCCTGGCGGACGCCGCGCCCACGGGCCGTCGGCTGACCCGCGACGAGATCGAGTCCCGGCGGGCCCTCGGCGCGCAGGCGGCCGAGGCGGGCCGTGGCTGGCGGGGTCTCGTCCGCGCGCACCTCGCGGCCGGCCGTGAGGTCCGTCCGCGAGGCGCCGATCCCGACAGCGTCCTCGCGGTCGTCGAAGAAGCCGTGGACGCCTTCGCCGACGGCTACGAGCGCGCGCAGCGGCTGGTGGTCCGCAAGGAGGAGGCGGCCCGCCGCGAGTTCATCGACGACCTGCTCCACGGGCGCGGGCCCGCCTGCCGGCTCGCCGCGCGCGCGGAACGGTTCGGGTTACGGCTGTCCCGCGCCCACGCGGTCGCGGTGGCCGAGGGTCCGGACAAGTACGACGAGACCGACCCCGTTCCCCGGCAGGTGGGGGACGAGCTGTTCGGCCGCTTCGAGAACCGCCACATCCTGTTCACCACCAAGGACGGCCGGATGGTGTGCATCGCCCCCGCCGACCAGGACGAGGTCCTCACCCACTTCGCCCGGCACGCCCGCGCCACCGCCGGCCGGGCCCGGGTCGCCATCGGGCGGTCCAGGCCGGGCCCGGTCGGCATCGGGCACAGCTACGAAGAGGCCCTCAACGCCCTGGACGTGGCCCAGCGCATGGACCTCGACGAGCCGCTGCTGCGCGCCGCCGACCTGCTGGTATTCCCCGTCCTGGCCCGGGACCGGCAGGCACTGGTGGACCTGGTGCAGAGCGCCCTGGGGCCGCTGGAACGGGCACGCGGCGGGGCGCAGCCCCTGCTCGACACCCTGATCGCGTACTGCGACAGCGGCTGTGTCGCCGCCGCCACCGCCCGGCGGCTCTCGCTCAGCGTGCGCGCCCTCACCTACCGGCTGGCCCGCATCCACGGCCTGACCGGCACCGACCCCACCGACCCCGCCCACCGCTACACCTTGCAGACCGCGGTCATCGGCGCCCGGCTGCTCGACTGGCCGTCAAGGCCCCTGACGTCGACCGAGGCCTCCTTCCAGCGTCCGGAGAGGCGGCGCCCGCCGGAGGAGCGGCCCTCGCGCCCCACCCCCGGCCTCGGCGAACGGGGCGACGGGAGTCCGCCCGGCGACCTGGTGGGAGAATGCGCGTCGAGGTCCACGCTGCCGTGGCGGCCGGCGTTCCGGGGGTACGGGGACCGGAAGGAAGCGTGCGGCATGATCGAGTGGGTGTTCCTCAGGGCCGGTGCCCGGCCCGTGCCCCAGCCCGTCGCCACCCCGGTCGTGTGGGCCACGGCCTTCGGCGGCGCGCTGGTCCTGGTGGCCGTGCACAACATGCTGGTGGGCTCGGACCGCCCCGGACCGGCCCTGGCCGCGCTGTCCCTGCTGGCGGCCCTGCTGGGGCTGTGCGCCCGCTTCACCGCGGCACCGGGTACGGCCGTCCTGTGCTGGCTGACCCTCAACGGCTTCGCCGTCCCGCCCGTGGGCACGCTCACCTGGGCCGGCCACCGTGACACCTTCTGGCTCGCCTGCCTGTGTGCCGCGACTCTCGTCGGCACCGTGCTCGCCCGGATCGTCCAGGCCCGTGCCGCCTACCGCCGGATCGCGGCCGAGGTGACCGCCCCGGCGACCGACCCGGACGGTGGCCCCCTCGGCGCCTGACCGTCCTCGGGACGAGGGACGGGGGTCAGGGGTCGGAGGTCAGGGGTCGGGGGAGTGGGCGAAGGGCCTTACGGCCCGACGGCCGGATCCGGGCCGTCGACGCGCTACGGAACCGACGACGGGATCCGGCCCGGCCGGCGTGATGCGGGACATACGTGTTCTGGGACATATGAACCCATCATGCGCTTTGGGTAGCTTGGGACACTTGCCCGTGCTTGCCCACTGTGTTCGACGCCGTCCCGTACGCCGCGTCGCGCAGCGGGCGGATCACCCGCCCATCATCCGTCCAGGAGACCCATGCGCCCCCGAATAGCCTACGTGCCGCCCCTCGCCCTGGCGGGCGGTGCGCTGACCGTCGGCGTCGGTGCGCTGTACCTGATCGGGCTGCTGCTCACGGGCGGTGAGATCGAGCCGGGCACGACGGTGCGGGGCGTGGACATCGGCGGCCTCAGCCGTGCGGAGGCCGTCCGCAAGCTGGACGAGCACCTGACGGCGGCCGGCTCGCGTGAGCTGGCCGTGCGGGTCGGCGACCGCGGCGCAACCGTCGACCCGCGGCAGGCCGGACTCAGCTTCGACGCCGAGCGCACGGTCGACCGGGTGACCCGCGTCGGCTCCGACCCCGTCGGCCTGGTCGGCGGGCTCCTCGGCTCGGGGGGCGACGAGGAGCAGCCGGTCGTACGCCTCGACGAGCACAAGGCCCGCACCGCTCTGACGAAGCTCGCGAAGAGCCTCGACCAGAAGGTCCGCGAGGGCACGGTCGGTTTCGCCGACGGCCGGGTCGAACAGGTCGCCCCGCACCCCGGCTACGCACTGGACGTGGACGCCGCCGTCGGCACCCTGCGGGCCTCCTTCCTGCGCGGCGAGGCGGGCGCGGTCACGGCCCTGCCCGCCCGCGAGACCCGGCCGAAGGTCACGGCGGACGAGGTGCGGCGCGCGGTGCGCGAGTTCGCGCGGCCGGCCGTGTCGGCGCCCGTCACCCTCACCACGGGCGGCAAGCGGTTCACCATCGGGCCGAAGGTGCTGGGCGAGCATCTGACGATGCGGCCCGACGGCACCGGCCGCCTGGTACCGCGGCTGGACGACAAGGGACTGCGCGCGGCCCCCTCGGTGGCCCGCCCGCTGGCCGCCGTCACCACCACCGCCGCGAACGCCGCCCTGCGACTGGACGGCGACCGGGTCGTGGTGGCCGACGACGCCCGGACCGGCGTCCAGATCACCGACAAGGCACTGGGCAAGGCCGTGCTGCCGCTGCTCACCCGGTCCGGCGGAGCGGCCCGCACGGGGGAAGTGGCCGCACGGCGGACGCAGCCGCAGCTGACCCGGGAGAGCGCCGCACGGCTGGGGCTCACCGAGAAGATGTCCTCCTTCACCGTCCACTTCGAGCCGGCCGCGTACCGCACGAAGAACATCGGGCGGGCCGCAGAGCTCATCAACGGCTCCCTCGTCATGCCGGGGAAGACCTGGAGCTTCAACCGGACCGTGGGGCAGCGCACCGAGGCCAACGGCTTCGGCGAGGGCATCATGATCCTCGACGGCGAGTTCGCCAAGGCGCCCGGCGGCGGTGTCTCGGCCATGGCCACCACCATGTTCAACGCGATGTTCTTCGCCGGGGTCAAGCCCGTGGAGTACGGCGCCCACTCCTTCTACATCGAGCGCTATCCGGAGGGCCGCGAGGCGACGGTCGCGTGGGGCAGCCTCGATCTGAGGTTCGCCAACGACTCCGGCCACGCCCTCTACATCCAGGCCGAGGCCACCGACACCTCGGTGACCGTCACGTTCCTCGGCACGCGGAAGTACGACGAGATCAAGTCGGTCACCGGGCCCCGCACCCACGTGCGGCAGCCGGAGCGGAAGGTGAGCACGGACGAGAAGTGCGTGCCGCAGACCCCGCTCGAGGGCTTCGACGTCACCGTCGACCGGGTCTTCTCCCAGGACGGCAGGGAGGTGCGGCGGGAGCCGTTCCGCACCCACTACACCCCGCGGGACGAGATCATCTGCCAAGCCCCCGCCGAGGACCCGCAGTAGGTCCGGCGGGAGCCGGGAACGCGGGTGACCTCCTGCGCATCGGAGGTCTCCGCCCGCGTCGGTGGTCCCGTCCGGCCGGGCACGCGCCACCCGATCCCTGGCGCGGCGTCACATCGCCTTCCCGGGCACCAGGAGGACGCAACGGTTCCCGCCGGGGGAGTGGCCGCGGCCGCCGCGAAGAACGCCCGTCCGCCGCCGCAGCCGCTCCTGTTCACCGGGCGGCGCCGGAGTTCCGGGTCCGGCTCGATGGCAGCCGCGCGGAGTCGGGGCGGCGGCGCACCCAGTCGAACAGCAGGACCGACCACACCGCCGCGAACGCGCACCAGGTCGAGACGAACTCCAGCCGCCACAGCGCGAAGCAGACCGCCGCGCCCACGCCGACCACCACCCCCAGGACCAGCAGCCGCCGGTCGCCGGACAGCAGCAGGGAGCCGACGGTGGCCAGGAGGTAACCCGCGACGAGCACGACCGGGTGCGGGAGACTGACCGAGTACCCGACCGTGTGGCCGCGGATCTCGGCCGTCACCGGCCCGGTGGCGACAGCGGCCGCGAGCCCCGCGGCGGTCGCGACGCCGAGCGCGAGGAGGAACGCCGGCCCGCGCCGGGCGGTCGGCGGGGCGGCGCACCATACGGCCGCCGGCACCCACACCGCCAGCAGCGGCAGCGCGATCACGGCCCAGACCACGGTGGCCGGACCGCTGCCCCCGCCCGAGTCCCAGACCACCGCCTCCACGACCTGATGAGCCCCGAGCAGCAGGGGCAGCGCGGCCAGGGGAAGATCCCGGCGGTCGCGCACCCGCGTCACGCAGGCCACCCCGACGGCCGCCACACCGCCACCCGCCACGAGATCGGCGGTCGCACTCCAACACATCACGTCACCATGGGTTCGACCGTCGTCCGCATCCGCCTCCTCGTGCGGTGCGGGCCAGGTTACGCCCCGCTCCGGAGAATCCCCGGCCGCCGGGCCGACGCCGCTGTTGGGGTGGCGCACCGACGTGTGAGGGCCCGCGTTACGCTGGTGCCGGTGAGCGGCGGACAGCGAAGGAGACCGCGGGTGGTGGACGTCTCGCGGGGAGACGACGGACTCGGGCCGGTGCGCGGCGCGGCCGTGCTGGAGGTGTGCCCGTTGTCAGGTCGGCCCGGTATCCGGGCCCGCGGCGAGATCAGCGAGATCACTCGCTCGCCCTGGGAAGAGGCGTTGGAGGGTCTGGCCCGGCAGCACGCCGACGTGTCGTATGTGGAGCTGTCGGAAGTGGCGTTCGTCGATGTGGCGGGGGTCGCGGCGCTCGCCGTCACGGCACTGGGTCTGTCCGGAGGCCGGGTGGTGGTCGAGCATCCGCCACCGCAGGTGCCGCGCGTACTGAGCCTGTTCTGGCCGGGTCTCGGCAGGATCGAGGTGGCGCCGCGATGAGCACGGTGGCAAACACGGTGGCGACCCACGAGGCGTTCGAACACCCCGCGCTGTTCTACCGCACCGAACAGGAGTACGTGGAACGGACGGTGTCCTTCGTGCAGGAGGGCCTGGACCTCGGCGAACCGGTGGCGGTCGCGGTGCCGGGACCCAACCTGGAGCTGATCAGGGCCGGACTGGGCCCGGACGCCGGGGCCGTCCGTCTGCTGGACATGACGGTGGAGGGCCGCAACCCGGGCCGGATCATTCCCGGAGTGCTGCGCGCGTTCGCCGACTCCCATCAGCGGGGGCGGGTACGGATCATCGGTGAGCCGATCTGGGCGGGCCGCAGCGCGGTCGAGTACCCGGCCTGTGCGCAGCACGAGGCGCTGATCAACGCGGCCTTCGAGGGCCGTCCGGTGACCATCCTCTGCCCGTACGACGAGGCACGCCTGGACGAGGAGGTCCTCGCCGACGCGAGGATCACCCACCCGACGATCGTGAACCGCGACAAGGAGGGCGTCAGCGACGCCTACGACTGGCGGTCCGTCGTCGCCCGCTACAACGAGGTGCTGGTGCCCGCGCCGGACGCCGCCGTGTTCCCGTTCGGCGCCGACGAGCTCTACGCGGCCCGCGCCTTCGCGGTCGAGCAGGCCGAACGGCTGGGCCTCGCCGGGCAGCGGCTGGCCGACACCGAGCTGGCGGTGGCGGAACTGACCACCAACAGCGTGGTGCACGGCGCCGGTCGGGGAACGCTCGCCCTCTGGGCCCGGGAGGGACAGGTCGTGTGCGAGGTCCGCGACGCGGGCCGGCTGTCCGATCCGCTGGCCGGCCGCAGACCGCCCGCGCGCGGTCAGATCGGCGGCCGCGGGCTGATGCTGGTCCACTACGTGGCCGACCTGGTGCGTGTGCACACCTCCGACGAGGGCACGACCATCCGCTTCTACCTCGGCAGCTGAGACTCCGTCCGGGAGCTGTCCGGGAGCCGTCCGGGAGCCGTCCGGAGCGCGTCCGAGACCCGGACGAGACTCCCGGCCGATCAGAACCGTTCCCCGTACACCCGAAGGTGTGCGGGGTCCGGCGGTCCACCGCGGCACCGGTCGGACGGGCCCCTCCCGCACCGCGACGCAGGCGGGTGAAGCCTGAGCCACCGTCACCTCCACGGGGCATGCATGAGGATCTCCGCCGTATCCGGCCGGGTCGGCGGAATCGACGCGCTGGAGGCGAGAGTGACAAAAGAACGAGCCGAAGAGACCGGCCCCCACACCATCAGGGTCCCGGTCCTCATCGTCGGCGGTTCCCTGGTGGGTCTGGCGACCTCTCTGTTCCTGGGACGACTGGGAGTACCGCACCTCCTGGTGGAGCGCCACGCGGGCACCTCCATCCATCCCCGCGGACGCGGCAACAACGTCCGCACGATGGAGCTCTTCCGGGTGGCGGAGGTGGAGCGGGCGATCCAGCAGGCCGCCGCCACCCTGGCCGACAACCACGGCATCCTGCAGGCACCCACCCTGGTCGGCGACGCGGGCGAGTGGCTGTTCCGGGACATCGACCCGGGCGGCGGCCTGGCCCGCTTCAGCCCCAGCTCCTGGTGCCTGTGCAGTCAGAACGACCTCGAGCCCGTCCTGCTCGACCACGCCCGACGCTACGGCGGCGACCTGCGCTTCCACACCGAGATGATGTCGTTCGACAGCGACGCCACCGGCGTCACCGCGGTGGTCAAGAGCCGTGAGACGGGTGAACACACCACCATCCGAGCGGACTACCTCGTCGCCGCCGACGGCCCCCGCAGCCCCGTCCGCGAGCAGCTCGGCATCGGTCAGAGCGGGCCCGGCGACCTGTTCCACAACGTCAGCCTCACCTTCCGCTCCCGCCGACTCGCCGACGTCGTGGGCGACCGCCGGTTCATCGTCTGCTACCTGACCAGCCCGGAGGCCGACGGCGCCCTGCTGCCGGTGGACAACCGCGAGAACTGGGTCTTCCACGCCCCCTGGCACCCCGAACACGGCGAGACACTCGAGGAGTTCACCGACGAGCGCTGTGTCGCGCACATCCGCCGGGCGGTCGGGGTCGCGGACCTCGACGTGGAGATCACCGGCAAGGCGCCCTGGCACGCCGCCCAGCGGGTCGCCCGCAGCTACCGGTCGGGACGGGTGTTCCTGGCCGGCGACTCGGCCCACGAGATGTCCCCCACCGGGGCCTTCGGCTCCAACACCGGTATCCAGGACGCGCACAACCTCGCCTGGAAGCTGGCCGCGGCCGTCGACGGCTGGGCGGGGGAGGCGCTGCTGGACACCTACGACGCCGAGCGCCGGCCCGTCGCCGAGGCGACCAGCGCCCGGGCCGCCGCCCGGTCGGCCGAGCACAGCCACCCCGGGTTCGCCGCGCCGCCCGCGGCCGGTGGCGGCGGCCCTCAGCGAGGCATCCTCAACGTGGCCCTCGGCTACCGCTACCCGCAGGGCGCCGTCGTCGGCGCCGACCCCGCGGTCCCGGTCGTGCCGGAGAGCCTCGACCTGACCGGCGGTCCCGGCAGCAGGGCGCCTCACCTGTGGGTCCGCCGCGGGAACGAACGGATCTCGACCCTCGACCTCTACGAGCGGACCCTGGTCCTGCTCAGCGACGCCGCTGAGCCGGGCGGATGGCACGAGGCCGCCACCCGCCTCGCCGAGGAGCTGGTCCTTCCGCTCAGGTCGTACCGGGTGGGCACGGGAGCCGACGCGGACCTGGTGCCGGAGGGCGACGCCGACTGGGCGGAGCGCCACGGCACGGTACGCGGCGGCGCCGTACTCGTGCGGCCCGACGGGTTCGTCCTGTGGCGGTCGCCGGGTCCCGAAGCGGACGCGGAGGCGACGCTGCGCCAGGTCCTGAAGACCGGGCTGGGGCTCGCCTGACCCAGCGGGCTTCACCCGTGTGAACGCCCCGAGTGGTGCCGCGGCGACGGGCGGCTGACGGTGGATCACGTCTTGGTCGGGTCAACCGAGCTGACGATGTGTCGGCTGCCCGGTCGAGACGGAAGGACCATCAGATGCGTTCTGCTCGCATGATCCTGGCCACCGCGGCGGCCTCGGCCGCCCTCG
>NZ_LMEQ01000006.1:0-187924 GCF_001426425.1 Streptomyces sp. Root1310
GTTTCGGTGGTCATAGCGTGAGGGAAACGCCCGGTTACATTCCGAACCCGGAAGCTAAGCCTTACAGCGCCGATGGTACTGCAGGGGGGACCCTGTGGGAGAGTAGGACACCGCCGAACAATCTTTGGAAGGACCCCTGGTCCCAGCGTTCAGCTGGGACCAGGGGTCCTTTTTGTTTTTCTGTAGCGCGCCGGGTACCCGGGTGCGCGAGAATGTTTGCGGTACCGAAGACAGGAGTCACCGATGTCCACCAACTCTCCCGACGATCGACCGGAGCGCGACCAGCGGCGACGGGACAGTAGTGGGGACCGTGACAACCGTGGCGGCGACCGCGGGGACCGTGGCGGCTTCCGACGTGACGACCGGCGTGATGATCGGGGTTCGCGTCCGGCGTTCCAGCGTGACGACCGTGGGCCGCGTCGCGACGACCGTGGTGAGCGTCCCCCCTTCCGTCGCGATGACCGACGGGATGACCGGCGTGATGATCGGGGTTCGCGTCCGGCGTTCCAGCGCGATGACCGYGGTGACCGTGGCCCGCGCCGCGACGACCGTGGTGAGCGTCCCCCGTTCCGTCGGGACGACCGTCGCGATGACCGCCGGGACGACCGTGGTGATCGGCCCGCCTTCCGTCGGGACGACAACCGTGGCGGTGGCTTCGACAGGGGTGACCGTGGGCCGCGTCGGGACGACCGTGGTGGACGGCCCGGTGGGTCCGGTGGGTTCCGGGGTCGTGACGGGCGGGACGACCGCCGGGACGACCGGCGTGGTGGCGGGCCTCGTTTCCGCGACGAGCGGGACCGGGACCGTGAGCCGATCAAGCGGCTGCCGATCCCGGAGGACGTCACCGGCGACGAGATCGACAAGGACGTACGGCAGGAGCTCCAGAGCCTGCCCAAGACCCTTGCCGAGGATGTCGCCAAGAACCTGGTGATGGTTGCCCGGTTGATCGACGAGGACCCCGAGGGTGCCTACGGGTACTCGAAGGTGGCCCTGCGGCTCGCTTCGCGTGTCGCCGCCGTGCGGGAGGCGGGCGGGTTCGCCGCGTACGCCACCCAGAGGTACAGCGAGGCGCTCGCCGAGTTCCGTGCCGCGCGCCGGATGAGCGGCGGTGTCGAGCTGTGGCCCGTCATGGCCGACTGTGAGCGTGGGCTCGGGCGGCCGGAGAAGGCGCTCGACATGGCCGGTGCTGCCGAGGTGAACAAGCTCGACAAGGCCGGCCAGGTGGAGATGCGGCTCGTCGCGGCGGGCGCCCGGCGTGACATGGGGCAGCTGGACGCGGCCATCGTGACCTTGCAGAGTCCTGAGCTCGCCGCCGGCTCCGTCCAGCCGTGGACCGCGCGGCTGCGGTACGCGTACGCCGACGCGCTGCTCGCCGCCGGGCGCGAGGGCGAGGCACGGGAGTGGTTCGCGAAGGCCCTCGAGGCCGACCGGGACGGCAGCACGGACGCCTCCGACCGGCTCGCCGAGATGGACGGGGTGGACTTCGTCGACGCCCTGGTCGAGGACGAGGACGAGACCGCGCCCGGGATCGAGTCCGAGGACACCGTCGTCGAGCAGGCGAGCGACGCGGAAGAGGCCGAGGACGCGGTCGAGGACTCGGGCGAGGGCCACGTTGGTCGGGACGAGGCCGGCCACGCCGTCGTCGACCGTGACGAGGACTGACGTAGGCCGCTAGCAGCGGCGAGGGGCGGGATCCGGTAGGCACCGGGTCCCGCCCCTTCGTGCGTTCGGGGTGCGGTGCGTTCAGAGATCGAGTGCGCGCAGGACCAGGCCCGAAGCGGGCTTCGGGCCGAACGACGTCGACTTGCGGGGCATCGTGACGCCCTGCCGGGCGAGATCGCGGACGACCTCCTCGCGGACGGGGTGCAGCAGGACCGCCGTACCGCCGTCGCGTTCCGCCTTGCGTACCGTCGCGGCGGTGTCGTGGATGTAGGCGATGCGGGCGGGGTCGTCCTCGGGGATGTGCCAGACGTGGTCGAGGAGCGTGGCGTGCAGGACCGTGGCGTCCAGGGTGCGCCAGGCCTCGGGGAAGTCGGCGGGGATCGTGCGGTCCAGCAGCGCGGGGTCCGGGCGGTCGACGAGGTGGAAGGCGCCGTCGCCCGCCAGCAGGAAGCCGTTGCCCGCGCAGGCCGCGTCCGCGAGGACGTCGAGGGCCTGCGCGAGAGGGACGTCCAGGCGCTGGACGCGGAAGCGGCCGTCCAGTGCGGCGAGCGCGTCGGCGACCGGGAAACCGTGCAGGAGGCGGTGGATGGCGCGGACGCGCAACGGGAAGCGGGCGGTGTCCACCAGGAGGACCAGACCGTGGTCCCAGGGACTGGGGGAGGGGTGCTCCGCGCGTAGACGCAGATAGGTCGCCCAGCGGTGGTGACCGTCGGCGATGAGGGCCTGGTGGTGGGCCAGGTCCGCGAGGACGCGGGCCGTCTCGGCGGGGTCGGTGATCGCCCAGAGGCGGTGGCTGTAGCCGTCCTCGGTGGTGGTGGACAGGAGCGGGGGACGCTCCGCCGCGCGGTCCACGATCTCTGCCGCCGTGCCGTTGCCGCGGTAGGTGAGGAGGAGGGGTTCGAGGTTGGCGTGCGTGGCACGCATCAGGGCGGCTCGGTCCGCGACGATGTGCGGCATGACGTCCTCGTGGGGAAGGACGATCCCCTCCGAGGGCTCCGAGACGCGCAGGGTGCCGATCAGGCCGCGCTGGAGCATGCCGTCCGCGTGCCGCTGCTCGTAGACGTACAGGGCGGGCTCGGGATCCGCGGTCAGGACGCCCTCGGCCAGCCAGCCGCGCAGGGTGTCGGCGGCCTGTTCGTTGCGGGCGGCGGGAGTGGTGGCCTGGGGCAGGATCAGGCGGACGATGTTGTACGGGTCCGCGTCCTGGAGGTGGTGCAGGCCGTCGGGACGGACCACTACGTCGTACGGCGGGGACGTGACGGCGGCGAGACTGCCGACCCGGTCGGGGTCGTAGCGCAGGCCTCGGAACGGGGTGAGTTCCAGGCCTCGGGGCGCCGTTGCTTCCGAGTGACCTGCTGAGTTCATCCCGGCATCGTACGTCTGTCGGTGTCTGTCGGTGGCATGCGGGATGATCGGGGGAAAGCGGAGCGAACGAGGAGCGATGTGGAATGAGCCGGAGCGTCAGGACGAGGCCCGAGGGCAGTGGGCAGGCCCTGAGCGAGGCGTACGACACGGCGCTGCTCGACCTGGACGGGGTGGTGTACGCGGGGGGCGACGCGATCGCGTACGCCGTCGAGTCGCTGGCCACCGCGCGTGCGGGCGGGATGCATCTCGCGTACGTCACCAACAACGCGCTGCGGACGCCGGACGCGGTGGCCGGGCATCTGACGGAGCTGGGGATACCGACGGGCGCCGGCGACGTCATCACCTCGGCGCAGGCGGTCGCGCGGCTGATCAGCGAGCAGGTGCCGGCCGGCGCGCGGGTGCTGGTGATCGGCGGGGAGGGCCTGCGGGTCGCGTTGCGCGAGCGCGGGCTCGAGCCGGTGGAGTCGGCGGACGACGACCCGGCGGCCGTGGTGCAGGGGTTCGGCGGGCCCGATCTGCCGTGGGGGCGGTTCGCGGAGGCTTCGTACGCCGTCGCGCGCGGGGTGCCGTGGTTCGCGTCCAACACCGACTTGACGATCCCCAGCGGGCGTGGCATCGCGCCGGGCAACGGCGCGGCGGTGCAGGTCGTGCGGATCGCGACCGGTGCCGAGCCGCAGGTCGCGGGCAAGCCGCTGCCTCCCATGCACCGGGAGACGATCCTGCGGACCGGCGCCGAGCGGCCGTTGGTCGTCGGGGACCGGCTGGACACGGACATCGAGGGGGCGTTCAACGGCGAGGTCGATTCGCTGCTCGTCCTCACCGGCGTCACCGACGGGGCGCAGCTGCTCGCCGCGCCGCCTCGGCACCGGCCGACGTATGTCGACGGCGATCTGCGGGGGATGCTCACCGGTCAGCCCGAAGTCGCCGTGGACGGTGGCGGTTTCCGCTGCGGTGGCTGGACGGCGAGCGCGGGTGCCGAGAGCCTGGAACTGGCGGGGGACGGCGAAGCCCTGGACGGGCTGCGGGCGTTGTGCGCGGCGGCCTGGACGGCGGCCGGTGAGGGGACGTGTGAGCTGGACGGAGGGAAGGCGCTGGCGCGGCTGGGGTTGTGAAGCGCGGGGCCTGAGGAGGCGTGGGCGGTGGGGCCGCGAAGCGGTGATGCTGTGAACCCCGGCACGGGTAGTGATCAGGGATCGAGACAGGTTGGCAGGGTAGGCTAACCTAACTGCGTGTTGGTCGACAGTGTTCCCGAACAGCGCGCGGAGACCGCCCCCGCGCCTCCAAACCGCCGGGCGATACGTTCCGTCGGGCTGCTCGCCGCCCTGGCGGTCCTGCTGCTGGTGGCGGTGGCGAGCATCGCCGTCGGGGCCAAGGAACTGTCCGTGGCGCAGGTGCTGCACGGACTGTTCGAGGACTCGGGGACCTACGCGGACGTCGTGGTCGACGAGCGGTTGTCGCGGACCGTGCTGGGGCTGCTGGTCGGGGCCGCGCTCGGACTCTCCGGTGCCGTGCTCCAGGCGCTGACGCGCAATCCGCTGGCCGATCCCGGGCTGCTCGGCATCAACGCGGGCGCCTCGGCGGCCGTCGTCACCGCCATCACCTACTTCGGCGTCACGAGCCTGACCGGCTATGTGTGGTTCGCCTTCTTCGGGGCGGCCGCCGTCGGTGCGCTGGTCTGGTTCCTCGGCGGGAGCCGGGGAGCCACGCCGGTGCGGCTCGCGCTCGCCGGCACGGCGATCAGCGCAGCGCTCTACGGCTATCTCCAGGCCGTGATGATCATGGATGGCGCGGCGCTCGCCAGGATGCGGTTCTGGACAGTCGGTTCGCTGTCCACGGCGACCGACGACACCATCCGGCAGGTGCTGCCCTTCCTGGTCGTCGGCAGCCTCCTCGCGTTCGTCCTCGCCCGGCCGCTGAACGCCGTGGCGATGGGCGACGACACCGCCAGGGCGCTCGGCGCCGACCTCAACCGCACGCGGGCGCTGTCGATGCTGGCCGCCACCGTGCTGTGCGGTGCCGCGACCGCGGCCTGCGGGCCGATCGTGTTCGTCGGGCTGATGGTCCCGCACATCGTCCGTTCGTTCACCGGCCCCGACCTGCGCTGGATCATGCCGTACGCGGCCGTCCTGTCGCCGGTGGTGCTGCTGGGCTCCGATGTCATCGGCCGGGTCGTCGCCCGGCCCTCGGAGGTCCAGGTCGGCATCATCACCGCGATCATCGGCGGGCCGGTCTTCATCTTTCTCGTACGACGGCGGAGGACGGCCCAGCTGTGAAGACCGCGCAGAAGATCCCGCACGGCCGCCCTCGGGCGCTGCGTACCCCGGGCGGGTTCTCCGTCCGGCTGGAGCCGCGGGCGCTGATCGTCGTCGCCGCGCTGGTGGTGGCCGCGCTCGCCGCGAGCGTGGTGCTGATCGGCACCGGCGACTTCCCGATCCCGCCCGCGGACGTCGTGAAGACGCTGCTCGGCGACGGCAACGCAGGCCAGGAGTTCATCGTCAACGAGCTGCGGCTGCCGCGGGTCCTCGTGGGCCTGCTCGTCGGGGCTTCGCTGGGGCTCGGCGGCGCGCTCTTCCAGGCCGTGTCGCGCAACCCGCTGGGCAGCCCCGATGTGCTGGGGCTCGGGCAGGGCGCGACGGCCGGTGCGCTCGTGATGATCGTGCTGTACTCCGGGACCGCCACCCAGGTGACCGTCGGCGCGCTGGTGGGCGGCCTGGTGACCGGGGCCCTCATCTACCTGCTGGCATGGAAGCGGGGCGTCCACGGGTACCGGCTGGTGCTCGTCGGCATCGGCATCTCGGCGATCGCGACGGCGGTCAACGGCTATCTGATGACCAAGGCCGACTTCGTCGACGCGGCCCGCGCGGTCGTGTGGATGACCGGCACCCTCGACGGCCGTGACTGGAAGCAGGTCTGGCCGCTGCTCGCGCTGGCCTGTGTGCTCGTGCCGCTCGTGCTCGCCAACGCGCGCGGGCTGCGGATGATGGAGATGGGCGACGACGTCTCCCACGCGCTGGGGGTGCGGGTGGAGCGCGTCCGGCTGGTACTGATGGTCTCCGCCGTGCTGCTGACCGCGGCCGCCACCGCCGCCGCCGGGCCCGTCAGCTTCGTGGCGCTGACCGCGCCGCAGCTCGCCCGGCGCCTGACCCGCTCGCCCGGGCCCAATCTCGTGCCGTCCCTGTGCATGGGCGCCGCCCTGCTGGTCACCGCCGACTGGGCCTCGCAGCGCCTCTTCGGCGACGGACACCTGCCCGTGGGCGTGGTCACCGGTGTGCTGGGCGGGGTGTACCTGCTGTGGCTCCTCGTCACCGAGCGCAGGGCGGGCCGGATATGAGAGGCGCGGTCGACGACACCGGCCGCCCGGCCGACCGGAACAATCCAAGGAGCACCGTGAACCGCCTGTCCGCCGAGAACGTCACCCTCGCCTATGACCAGCGGGTCATCGCCGAACAGTTGTCGGTGGAGATACCGGACAACTCCTTCACGGTGATCGTCGGCCCGAACGCCTGCGGCAAGTCGACGCTGCTGCGGGCGCTGTCGCGGATGCTGAAGCCGAGTCAGGGCCGGGTGCTGCTCGACGGGCAGGTCATCCAGTCGATGCCCGCGAAGAAGGTCGCGCGGACGCTGGGGCTGCTGCCGCAGTCGTCGATCGCACCCGACGGGATCACCGTGGCCGACCTCGTGGGCCGCGGCCGCTACCCGCACCAGGGCATCCTGCGCCAGTGGTCGGCCGAGGACGAGCGGATCGTTCAGGAGTCCATGGCGCAGACCGGGGTCGCCGAGCTCGCCGACCGCTATGTCGACGAGCTGTCCGGCGGCCAGCGCCAGCGGGTGTGGATCGCGATGGCCCTCGCCCAGCAGACACCGCTGCTGCTGCTCGACGAGCCGACGACGTTCCTCGACATCCAGCACCAGATCGACGTCCTGGACCTGTGCGCGGAGCTGCACGAGGAGCAGGGGCGCACGCTCGTCGCGGTGCTGCACGACCTCAACCACGCGGCCCGGTACGCGACCCACCTGATCGCGTTGAAGGACGGCGAGGTCATCGCGCAGGGCGCGCCGAACGACATCGTCACCGCCGCCCTGGTGGAGGAGGTCTTCGGGCTGCGCTGCCAGGTCATCGACGACCCGGAGACGGGGACCCCGCTGGTGGTTCCGGCGGCGCGCACGGCGCGGGCACGGGCCGGACAGGCGGCGCGGGCGGTCGCTACAGAAGTTTCCTGAGCTGGAACAGATCGCGCAGCCCCGCCTCGAGCTTCACCCGCCCCGAGCCCCAGGCCTTGGCGAAGTTCAGCTCGCCGGCGACCAGCGCGACCAGGTCGTCGCCCGTCATGGTCAGCCTGATCTGGGCCTTCTCCGCCGGAGGCCCCTGAAGGGTGTCCTGCACGACGATCCGGCCGTCCGTCATCCGGCCGACGAACGTGACGTCCAGGTCGGTGATCCGGCAGCTCACCGAACGGTCCAGGGCGGCGGCCGTCCGGACGTCCCCTTCGGCGCTGCGCATGTTGTCCGAGAGCTTCTCGAGTGCGGCGCGGCACTCCTCGATCGTGGCCATCGTGATCGACGGTACCCCAGGCCTTCGAGGTAGCGTCTTCGCATGAGCGACACAGCGCCGGAGCCGGGACCGGAGCCGGAGACGGAGACCGTCCCGCGGACCGTGCCCGAGGAACAGGAGCGGGAGCACGATCCCGCCGCGCCCGCCCCGCTGGGCGTCCCGCGGACCCCCACCGGCAACGCGGAGGCGGACGCGCTGCTGGACCGGCTGGCGGACGCCGACCACCTCGCCACCGACGGACACGTCGAGGTGTACGAGGATGTACACCGGGGGCTGCGCGACGCGCTCACCGCGCTCGACGCCCGCCCGGGACCTCCGGTGCCCCCGGCGTCACACCAACACAGGAGCTGAACCGAACGTGGCAGGAGTCGCACGACGCCGTCTGGACGCGGAGCTGGTCCGCCGCAAGCTCGCGCGCTCGCGTGAGCATGCCGGGCAGCTGATCGCCGCCGGGCGGGTCAGCGTCGGCAAGACGGTCGCGACCAAGTCCGCGACCCAGGTCGAGACGGCGGCCGCGATCGTCGTGGCCGCCGCCGACGACGACCCCGACTACGTGTCCCGGGGCGGCCACAAGCTCGCCGGCGCGCTGGCCGCGTTCGTGCCGCAGGGGCTCCTGGTGGAGGGGCGGCGGGCGCTGGACGCCGGCGCGTCGACCGGCGGGTTCACCGATGTTCTGCTGCGGGCGGGGGCCGCCCACGTGGTCGCCGTGGACGTCGGATACGGACAACTCGCGTGGTCTCTTCGGAGCGATGAACGCGTCACCGTCAAGGACCGTACGAACGTACGTGAGTTGACGCTTGAAGCGATCGATGGGAAGCCTGTGGATCTTGTCGTGGGGGACTTGTCCTTCATCCCGCTGGGGCTGGTGCTGCCCGCCCTGGCACGGTGCACCGCGCCGGACGCGGACCTGGTGATGATGGTCAAGCCGCAGTTCGAGGTGGGGAAGGAACGGCTCGGCAGCGGGGGTGTCGTACGGAGTCCGCAGCTGCGGGCGGAAGCGGTGCGGGGTGTGGCCGGGAAGGCGTGGGACCTGGGACTCGGGGTGAAGGGTGTCACCGCCAGCCCGCTGCCCGGACCTTCGGGCAATGTCGAGTACTTTCTGTGGCTAAGGGCCGGGGCGCCTGCCCTCGACCCGGCCGACGTCGACCGTGCAGTTGCGGAGGGGCCGCGTTGACTCAGAACCGAGCTCGTACTGTTTTCCTGCTCGCCCACACCGGGCGGCCCGCGGCCATCCGCAGCGCCGAGCTGGTCGTCAAGGGGCTGCTGCGTGAGGGCATCGGGGTGCGCGTCCTGGAGTACGAGGCCGCCGACCTGCCGCTGCCGGAGGAGGTGGAGCTGGTCTCCGAGGCCACCCCGCAGTGCCTGGAGGGATGCGAGCTGCTCATCGTCCTCGGCGGCGACGGCACGCTGCTGCGCGGCGCGGAGTTCGCGCGGGCGTCCGGGGTGCCCATGCTGGGCGTCAACCTGGGGAGCGTCGGCTTCCTCGCCGAGGCCGAGCGCGACGACCTCGACAAGGTCGTCGACCGGGTGGTGACCAAGGCCTACGAGGTCGAGGAGCGGATGACCGTCGATGTCGTCGTGCACCGCAACGGGGACATCGTGCACACCGACTGGGCGCTGAACGAGGCGGCCGTGCAGAAGGCCGGAGCGGAGAAGCTGCTCGAGGTCGTGCTGGAGATCGACGGGCGGCCGGTCACCGGGTTCGGGTGCGACGGGATCGTGCTGTCCACGCCGACGGGGTCGACCGCCTACGCGTTCTCGGCGGGCGGGCCCGTGGTGTGGCCCGAGGTCGAGGCGCTGCTGATGGTGCCGATCAGTGCGCACGCGCTGTTCGCGAAGCCGCTGGTGACCTCGCCGGACTCGGTGCTCGCGGTGGAGGTGCTGCCGCACATTCCGCCGGGCGTGCTGTGGTGCGACGGGCGGCGGACCGTCGAGCTGCCCGCCGGCGCCCGGGTGGAGGTACGGCGGGGGGCCGTACCGGTCCGGCTGGCCCGGCTGCATCACGCGTCGTTCACGGACCGGCTGGTGGCGAAGTTCGCGCTGCCCGTCTCCGGCTGGCGAGGGGCGCGTCACTAGCGGTCCGCACGCTCCGGGGCCCCGGGTGAAACTGCACTCACCCGGGTGACACGGCGCCGTCGATACACATTCTTCACCTGCGGGTTCCCCTTCCGGGGCCGGGGGGCGTCGCACTTCCTCCCCCCGACCTCGTAAGGTCTTGTCCGTGTTGGAGGAGATGCGGATACGGTCGCTCGGAGTCATCGACGACGCGGTCGTCGAGCTGTCGCCAGGCTTCACCGCTGTCACGGGTGAGACGGGCGCGGGCAAGACCATGGTGGTCACCAGCCTCGGGCTGCTGCTGGGCGGGCGCGCTGATCCCGCGCTCGTGCGGATCGGCGCCGAGAGGGCGGTCGTGGAGGGGCGCATCACCATGCCCCCGAACGCCTCGGTGGTGGTACGGGCCGAGGAGGCCGGGGCCGAGCTCGACGACGGGGCGTTGCTCATCAGCCGTACCGTTTCCGCCGAAGGGCGGTCGCGGGCGCACGTGGGCGGGCGGAGTGTGCCCATGGGCGTGCTCGCCGAGCTCGCCGACGAGCTGGTCGCCGTCCACGGGCAGACGGACCAGCAGGGGCTGCTGAAGCAGTCCCGGCAACGACAGGCGCTCGACCGGTACGCGGGCGACGCGGTGACCGTGCCGCTCGCCAAGTACACCGAGGCCTACCGGCGGCTGCGGGCCGTCGCCGTCGAGCTGGAGGAGATCGTCACGCGCGCGCGTGAGCGGGCCCAGGAGGCCGACATGCTGCGCTTCGGGCTCGACGAGATCGCCGGCGTCGAACCGCGCGCCGGAGAGGACGTGGAGCTGGCGGAGGAGGCCGAGCGGCTCGGGCACGCGGAAGCGCTGTCGTCCGCCGCCACGGCCGCCCACGCCGCCCTGGCCGGAAATCCGGAGGACCCCGAGGGCATCGAGGCCACCACGCTCGTCGCGGGCGCGCAGCGGGCCCTGGAGGCCGTCAGGTCGCACGATCCGGCCCTGTCCGCGCTCGCCGACCGGATCGGGGAGATCGGGATCCTGCTCGGCGATGTGGCGGGCGAGCTCGCGGGGTACGCCGACGACCTCGACGCCGATCCGCTGCGGCTGTCGGCCGTCGAGGAGCGGCGGGCCGCGCTCACCGCGCTCACCCGCAAGTACGGGCAGGACGTGGCCTCCGTGCTCGTCTGGGCCGAGCAGAGCGCCGCGCGGCTCACCGAGCTGGACGGCGACGACGAGCGCATCGACGAGCTGACCGCCGAGCGGGACGCGCTGCGCGCCGAACTCGGCGGGCTGGCGCAGGCGCTGACGGACGCGCGCACGGACGCCGCCGAGCGGTTCGCCGCCGCCGTGACCGCCGAGCTGGCCTCTCTCGCCATGCCCCACGCGCGCGTGTCGTTCGACATCCGGCAGACCGAGGACCCGGAGGGCGTCGAGGTCGGCGGACGTCCGGTCGCCTACGGGCCGTCCGGGGCGGACGAGGTCGAGCTGCTGCTCGCCCCGCACCCCGGCGCGCCGCCGCGGCCCATCGCCAAGGGCGCGTCCGGCGGTGAGCTGTCGCGCGTGATGCTGGCCGTCGAGGTCGTGTTCGCGGGGACGGATCCCGTGCCGACGTATCTCTTCGACGAGGTCGACGCGGGCGTGGGCGGCAAGGCGGCCGTCGAGATCGGGCGGCGCCTCGCCCGGCTGGCCAGGACCGCTCAGGTCGTCGTGGTCACCCACCTTCCGCAGGTCGCCGCCTTCGCCGACCGGCAGCTGCTGGTCGAGAAGACCAACGACGGGTCGGTGACCCGGTCCGGCGTGAAGGTCCTGGAGGGCGAGGACCGCATCCGGGAGCTGTCCCGGATGCTCGCCGGTCAGGAGGACTCCGAGACGGCCCGGGCACACGCCGAGGAACTGCTGGCCACGGCCCGCGCGGACGGCTAGCGGGGGTCGGCCCCGCCCCGCCCCGGTTTCGTCGGGTCCGGGCGCCGGGCGGCCGCCGGGCCGTCCCTGAGGGCGAAGGCACGGCCACCCAGGGGGACGGGGGCGGCGGGGCCCGGCGTTCGCGGTGGCGTCCGGGCGACCCGGGAGACGGCGACGGCTCTGCGCGCCTCGGCGCCCGCGTGGCCCGCACGCCGGGAGCGCGAGAACCGTGGGGGGCGGGCGGTCGGGCTGTGTCCCGGTTCGCTTCGCCCCGGCCGCCGTTGTGGCTGTCGGGCCTGTGGAGGGATGGGCCGCGTCGGCTGCCGTGTCTGGCGTTGGCCGCGGCCGGGAGTGCGAGGCCGCGTCGGCGGACGGTCGGGCTGTGTACGGTCCGCTGCCTGCGTGCCTGCGTGCCTGCGTGCCTGCGTGCCTGCGTGCCTGCGTGCCTGCGTGCCTGCGTGCCTGCGTGCCTGCGTGCCTGCGTGCCTGCGTGCCTGCGTGCCTGCGTGCCTGGCCGCTGCTGCGACTGGCGTGTTTGTGGAGGGATGGGCCGCGTCGACTGCCGTGCCGTGCCGTGCCGTGTCGGGCCTGGCGTGGCCGTTGCCGGGATCTGGGGGGAGCAGGTGAGCGAGGCGGCGGGGGCGGTGCTCGGGTAATCGAACGAAACCCCGGCTTATCTCACCCGTGTGGGTGATGAGGGGGGCCTTGTGACCGGGTGTCAGGGTGCTCGGCGGCACGGAACACCCGTACGTGCTGGCATCCTTGGGCGTAGTACGTGGAGGAACGCCAGCGGTCCACCCCTCCGCCCGGTCCCTCTGTACGTTTCTTCGTGACTGTCCGACGCCGAACCAGGAGCCCCGGCCACGTGAGCAGCCACTCACCGCACGGCCAGTCGTCGCTGCGCACCGTGCAGGTGCTGGGCGGCGGCAATGCCGGCAGCAGCGCGCACGTGCGTTCCCTGGCGGCGGGGCTTGTCGCGCGGGGCGTGCGGGTGACGGTGTGCGCCCCCGGAGAGGCGGATGACACCTACGACTTCACGGGGGCCGGAGCCGAACACGTGCACGTGCCGCGCAGCAGCGATCCGGGATCCGTGGCGGCGCTCCGGGCGGCCTGCACGGATGCCGACCTCGTCCACGCGCACGGACTGCACGCCTCGTTCCGGGCCGTCCTCGCGCTCAGCGGCCGGCGCACCCCGCTCATCGTCACCTGGCACAACCGCGCGCACGCCGAGGGGGCCCGCGCCCATCTGCTGCGGCTGCTGGAACGGCGGGTCGCGAGGACGGCGACCGTGGTCCTCGGCACCACCTCCGACCTCGTCGACCGGGCCCGCAGGACCGGGGCACGGGACGCACGGCTCGCCGCCGTGGCGCTGTCCCGGCCCCGCCGGACCGAGGGGAACGAGGAGTCAGATCGGCCGCCCTCGAAGCTGCGGGCCGAACTCGGCGCCATAGGGCGTCCGTTGTTCACGGCCGCCGGGCCCCTGGACGGTCTCCGCGGTCACGACCTGCTGCTGGACGCCGCGCGGGTGTGGCGCGGACTCGACCCCGTGCCGCTGGTCGTGGTGGCGGGGGAGGGGCCGCGGCGGGCGGAACTCCAGCGCCGCATCGAGGACGAGGAGCTGCCCGTCCGGCTGCTGGGGCGCCGCGACGACGTGGGCGAACTGCTCGCCGCGGCCGACCTCGCGCTGCTGCCCGGGGGCGGGGAGTCCCGGTCGGTCATGGCCCAGGAGGCCCTGCACGCGCGCGTGCCGCTCGTCGCCGCCCGCACCGGCGGCATCCGTGAACTCGTCGGCGACGCGGCCGAACTGGTCCCGCCGCACGACCCGGAGGCCTTCGCCGCGGCCGTCGTACGCCTCCTCGACGACCCCGGACGGGCCGAACGCCTCCGGGATCTGGGCACCCGGCAGGCGGCCGGCTGGCCCACCGAGGACGAGACCGTCGCCCAGGTCCTCAGCGTCTACGACGAGCTGACGCAGCCCCAGCCGATGATCTGATCCTCACGCCACGTGCCGCCGCGCCCGCAGGGCCAGGCTCAACGCCAGGACCGTCTGCGGGTCGTCGAGGTCGGTGCCGAGCAACTCCCCTATGCGGGCCAGGCGGTTGTACAGCGTCTGGCGGTTCAGATGCAGCTCGCGGGCCGTCTCCGCCTTGCGGCCGGCGTGGGCGAGGTAGGTCTCCAGGGTGGGCAGCAGGGGCGGCTTGGAGCGGTGGTCGTGGTCGCGGACCGGGCCGATCGCGCGGTCCACGAAGGCCGCCAGGTCGGGATGGTCGCGCAGCCGCCACAGCAGGAGGTCGATGTCCAGGCGACGGGCGTCGTACCAGGGGCGGTCCGACAGGCCCTGCGCGGCGGTCGCCGTCTCCGCGGCGTGTCTGAGGCCCGCCGAGGCGGCCGCCCAGCCGCCCGCCACCCCGACCACCACCACCGGCGGCTGAGCCCCCGGCCGCTGCATCCCGGCCCGTTCCACCCCGGCCCGCAGCGCCGCCGCGACCCGGTCCGCCACCGCCGAGCGCTCCGACTCCGATCGCAGGCCCAGCAGCAACGGCACCCGGCCCTCCACCGGCCGCACACCGAGCAGCACGGGCACGCCCACCGACGCCAGCTCCTCGGCGACCGCCCGCGCCAGCACCGCCCAGCCTCCGCCGGGGGAGAGACCGTCGCCCAGCCGCATGACGACCGGGAGCAGCGGACTGGGGCCCGGTTTGAAGCCGAGGACGCGCGCCTGCGCCGGGGCGTCCTCCGCGGCGATCCGGCCCTCGGCGAGGTCGGTGAGGAAGTCGCCCCGGCCGCGTGCCGCCAGCTCCTCCTCCTGGCGGGCCTGCATCAGCACCACGGCCAGGATCCCGGCCGCGCGCTCGGCGGCGATCCGGTGCACCGGTGCGAGAGGGGCGCGCACGGGCAGCAGCACGAGCCGGGCGCGCACCGAACCCGCCCCCGGCCCGCCCCCGGGCACGTCCACCAGCACCGAGCCGGCGGGCGGCGGCGCGTCCTTGTGCGGCCCGCGCAGGCCCTCCCACACCTGGAGCGGGTCCGCGCCCTCGGGCCCGGCTCCGGCGGCGTACAGAAGCTGCCCCTCGGTCGTCTCCAGGAAGACGGGGTTGCCGCTGAAGTCCGCCAGGATGCCCAGGACCTGCGGTATCCCACCCCCGCCGAGCAGCGCTTCGGTACAGCGCCGGTGCACTTCCTCGGCCCGCTGGAGCAGCGCGTAGTGCCCGTTGACGATCTCGGTGTGGATCTCCTCCGTGACGGTCACGAACGGCACCTCGCGGTGCAGCTGGACCAGGGGGAGCCCGGTCGTGCGCGCCGTCTCGACCAGGGCCGCGGGCAGCCGGGTGAAGCGCGGGCCCAGCTCCATCACCAGCGCCGCGATGCCCCGCTCGGCCAGCGTGCGGACGAACGCCCGCTGCTCGGCCGGACGGGTGCCGAGGCCGTAGCCCGTGGTCAGCAGCAGCTCGCCGCCCTTGAGCAGCGAGGCGATGTTCGGCACCTCGCCCGCGTGCACCCAGCGCACCGTGCGGCCCAGTCGGTCGGCGCCCGCCAGGATCTCGGGGAGCCCGCTGCGCAGGCCGGGCAGCTCCAGCGCGCGTCGCACGGTGATGCCGGCGCTCTGGCTGTCGAATCTGGGGTCCGTGCCGCTGTCCATGCAGCGGACGCTACCTGCGCGGACGTCCCGGTGACAGTTCCGTCCGGCATGGGGCGGTCGTCGCCGGGTAGCGGCGGCCACCGTGCGCGCCCGGATCGACGCCTACGCGGAGGCGGGACTCGACGAGATCGCGCTCGTCCCGGCGACGGCCGCAGATCCGGCGGGGGAGCGGACGCTGACGGCGCCGGCGGGTCTCGCGCAGGTCTGACGGGACGGACCCACCGCTCGCGCCGGCAGCCCGGGCCGACGGGTCGGCGGGCTTCGGCCCCGGCCCGGACGGCAGCCCGGAGGGCAGCCCGGAGGGCAGCACCAAACCGACAGCTCGGGCCGGGAGCCCGGATCGACTGCCCGGCCGGACGCCCGGACCCACTGCCCGGATGGACTGTCCGGACCCACTGCCCGGACCGACCGCTCGGGCGCCGGCGGATCTCAGGCCGGCTTGATGTTGTGGTTGAAGCGGAAGACGTTGTCGGGGTCGTAGCGACGCTTCACGTCCGCGAGCCGTCGGGCGTTCGCCTCGCCCACGCCCGCCACGACCCGGTCGGCACCCTCGTCGCCGATGAAGTTGAGGTAGACCGCGCCCGTGCTCCACGGCTGTACGTCGGCCCGGACGTCCCGGACCCACTGGACGCACCGCTCGTCGTCCGCCGGGTCCTCCCACAGCCCGAAGGGGTGCACGCCCCAGGGCGCGTCCCGGTAGGGCACGGGGTACTCGTGCGGCCCGGCGGCGATCGCGCCGCCCTGCGGGAACAGCGCGTGCATGGTCCCCGTCGGCACGGGCATGGCCCGGCCACGGGCGCAGTACACGTCCACGAAGTCGTCCGGGGCGCCCGTCAGGTACTCCGCAGACCAGTAGTTCCGCATCCCGGGCGGATCGTCGATCATGCACTGGACGTCGGCGTACGGCATCGCCCCGACGACCTCGCTCTCGTGCGGCATCGCCAGCAGGGGTTCGGCGAGCTTGCGCATGTCCTCCTCGGAGCCGGCGTACGTCAGCAGCACCCCGCACAGCAGCGTGCCGATCAGGTGCGGCGGGACGAACTCCTCCGGCGGCCCGGTGAGGTAGATGACGGCGCCGGACGCCTCGTCCGGACCGGCCGTGATCACGTCCCGGTAGGTGCGGGTGACCTCGGCGCCGAACTCGGGCAGGTACAGCAGCAGCGCGATGGAGAACTCGGGCAGCTCGTACAGCTTCAGGGTGAGCGCGGTGGCGACGCCGAAGTTTCCGCCGCCGCCGTGCAACGCCCAGAACAGGTCCGGATTCTCGTCGGCGTTCGCGTGGACCCGCCGGCCGTCGGCGGTGACCAGCTCGACGCCGAGCAGGTTGTCGACGGCCAGCCCGCAGCAGCGGTCCAGCCAGCCGGTGCCGCCGCCGAGGACGAAGCCGCCGACGCCGGTGGTGGAGGCCCGTCCGCCGGTCGTGGCCAGACCGTGCGGCTGGCAGGCGCGGTCCAGGTCGCTCATCGTGGCCCCGCCCGCGACCCGTACCGCCTCGGCGGCCGGGTCGACGGTGACCCCGCGCATATGACGCAGGTCCACCACCACGGCCCCGTCGCCCAGTGCCATGCCCGCGACGCTGTGTCCGCCGCCGCGCACCGCGACGTGCAGGTCCAGGTCCCGCGCGAAGCGCACCGACCGCACGACATCGGCCTCGTCCACGCACTGGGCGATCACGGCGGGACGGCGGTCGATCATCGAGTTGAAGACCGTACGGGCCTCGTCGTAGCCCGGATCCTCCGGGGCGAACACGTCGCCGACCAGTTCCTCGCGCAGCGCGGCGAGGGCCGCGCCCGCCTTCGATGGGGAGGCCATGAGGCGCCCCCTTCCGTACAGGGGCAGAGGGCTCCAGCGTAGGCGCGCGCGGCCGCCCGGTCCTGTTCGGCGGCCGCGCGTCACCGGTCCGTAAGATCCCGGTGCCGGCGTTCAGCCGCCGTACGCCCCCGACGCCGTCAGGCGCAGGGCCGTGTCGATCAGCGGGACGTGGCTGAAGGCCTGCGGGAAGTTGCCGACCTGGCGCTGCAGGCGCGGGTCCCACTCCTCGGCGAGCAGACCGAGGTCGTTGCGCAGCGAGAGCAGCTTCTCGAACAGCTTGCGGGCCTCGTCCACCCGGCCGATCATCGCGAGGTCGTCCGCCATCCAGAACGAGCAGGCCAGGAAGGCGCCCTCGTCGCCCGGCAGGCCGTCGACGCCCTCGTCGCCGCCCGAGGTGGGGTAGCGCAGGATGAAGCCGTCCGGGGTGGACAGCTCGCGCTGGATCGCCTCGATGGTGCCGATCACGCGCTTGTCGTCCGGGGGCAGGAAGCCCATCTGCGGGATGAGCAGCAGGGACGCGTCCAACTCCTTGGAGCCGTAGGACTGCGTGAAGGTGTTGCGTTCCTTGTCGTAGCCCTTCTCGCACACGTCCCGGTGGATGTCGTCGCGCAGCTCGCGCCACTTCTCCAGCGGGCCGTCCGCGTCGCCCGACTCGATCAGCTTGATCGTGCGGTCGACGGCGACCCAGGCCATGACCTTGGAGTGCACGAAGTGGCGGCGCGGACCGCGCACCTCCCAGATGCCCTCGTCCGGCTCGTCCCAGTGCTGCTCCAGGTAGCGGATCAGCTTGAGCTGGAGCAGGGAGGCGTAGTCGTTGCGGGCCAGGCCGGTCATGTGGCCCAGGTGCAGGGCCTCGGTGACCTCGCCGTAGACGTCCAGCTGGAGCTGGTGCGCGGCGCCGTTGCCGACCCGGACCGGACCGGAGTTCTCGTAGCCGGGCAGCCAGTCCAGCTCGGCCTCGCCCAGCTCGCGCTCACCCGCGATGCCGTACATGATCTGCAGGTTCTCGGGGTCGCCGGCGACGGCCCGCAGCAGCCACTCGCGCCAGGCGCGGGCCTCCTCGCGGTAGCCGGTGCGCAGCAGCGAGGACAGCGTGATGGCCGCGTCGCGCAGCCAGGTGTAGCGGTAGTCCCAGTTGCGGACGCCGCCGATGTCCTCGGGCAGCGAGGTGGTGGGCGCGGCGACGATGCCGCCGGTCGGGCCGTAGGTCAGCGCCTTGAGCGTGATCAGCGAGCGGATCACCGCCTCGCGGTAGGGGCCGTGGTACGTACAGTGCTCGACCCACTCGCGCCAGAAGTCCTCGGTCGCCTGGAGCGACTGCTCGGGCTCGGGCAGCGCGGGCGGCTCCTTGTGCGAGGGCTCCCACGAGATCGTGAACGCGATCCGGTCACCCGGCGCGACCGTGAAGTCCGCGTACGTGGTGAGCGACTTTCCGTAGGTCTCGCACTCGGTGTCGAACCACACGGAGTCCGGGCCCGCGACGGCGACGGTGCGGCCCTCGTGCTTGTGCACCCACGGCACGACCCGGCCGTAGGAGAACCGCATCCGCAGCGCGGAGCGCATCGGGACGCGGCCCGAGACACCCTCGACGATCCGGATCAGCTGGGGCGCGCCGTCGCGAGGGGGCATGAAATCGGTCACCCGGACGGTGCCGCGCGGGGTGTCCCACTCGGATTCCAGGATGAGCGAGTCGCCCCGGTAGGTGCGCCGGGCCGCGCTCGGCGGCGGGGCGTCGGAGGCGTGCGCGGGGCCGAGGCGCCAGAATCCGTGTTCCTCGGTGCCGAGCAGACCTGCGAAGATCGCGTGCGAGTCGAAGCGGGGCAGGCACAGCCAGTCGACTGTGCCGTCCCGGCAGACCAGTGCGGCGGTCTGCATGTCTCCGATGAGTGCGTAATCTTCGATGCGCCCGGCCACGTGCAACTCCAGTCGAACGGCCACGTCACCCCCAGATGGAACGGGGGCGGTCGCTAGTGCGGTCAAGGGGTCGTTTGTAATGCGTCGTTGAGCGCTGAAGCAAAGCAGCCGCTCAGCCATATAGGCAAAACGCCGATTCCTGCTCAACGAACTGACGAGCTCTCGTTGTTCCGGTGGGATACGGACTGGGGTGTGCCGTCTTGCCGACCGGGCTCGGCAGCGAGTGTCCGAGCAGGATACGACGCACGTAGATGATCTGCGTGCCGCTCCGGACAACGCGGGTGGGCCGAACGGGTGAGCACGGGGTGAGAAACCGGTGCGCGGGGGCGGCCCGTGTCGGCCTGTGCGCGGAGCGTGGCCGGAAGCCATCTCTCCGAGGCGCTGATACCCTGGTAGCCCGTGGACCGGTGGTCTCGAAGCCCCCGAACCGCACCTCCGAATCGCGACCACGGGAGCCCCCTCTTGGCCATGACGCCCAAATCCACGACGACCAAGCACATCTTCGTCACCGGGGGTGTCGCCTCCTCGCTCGGCAAGGGCCTGACGGCCTCCAGCCTCGGCATGCTGCTGAAGGCGCGGGGTCTGCGCGTCGTGATGCAAAAGCTCGACCCGTACCTGAACGTCGACCCGGGCACGATGAACCCCTTTCAGCACGGTGAGGTGTTCGTCACCAACGACGGTGCCGAGACCGACCTCGACATCGGACACTACGAGCGCTTCCTCGATCGTGACTTGGACGGCTCCGCCAATGTCACTACAGGCCAGGTCTACTCGACGGTGATCGCCAAGGAGCGGCGTGGCGAGTACCTGGGCGACACCGTGCAGGTCATCCCGCACATCACCAACGAGATCAAGCACCGTATCCGGCGGATGGCCACTGACGAGGTCGACGTCGTGATCACCGAGGTCGGCGGCACGGTCGGCGACATCGAGTCGCTGCCGTTCCTGGAGACGGTCCGCCAGGTCCGTCACGAGGTGGGCCGGGACAACGTCTTCGTGGTGCACATCTCGCTCCTGCCGTACATCGGTCCCTCGGGTGAGCTGAAGACCAAGCCGACCCAGCACTCGGTCGCGGCGCTCCGGAACATCGGTATCCAGCCGGACGCGATCGTGCTCCGCTGCGACCGTGAGGTGCCGACCGCCATCAAGCGCAAGATCTCGCTGATGTGCGACGTCGACGAGGACGCGGTGGTGGCCTGTCCCGACGCGCGCTCGATCTACGACATCCCGAAGACCGTGCACGGCGAGGGCCTGGACGCCTACGTCGTCCGCAAGCTGGACCTGCCGTTCCGTGACGTGGACTGGACGACCTGGGACGACCTGCTCGACCGCGTCCACAACCCCGACCACGAGATCACCCTCGCCCTGGTCGGCAAGTACATCGACCTGCCCGACGCCTACCTCTCGGTCACCGAGGCGCTGCGCGCCGGCGGCTTCGCCAACAAGGCCCGCGTGAAGATCAAGTGGGTCACGTCGGACGACTGCAAGACCCCGGCGGGCGCCAAGGCGCAGCTCGAGGACGTCGACGGCATCTGCATCCCGGGCGGCTTCGGCGACCGCGGAGTGCTCGGCAAGGTCGGCGCGATCCGCTACGCCCGGGAGAACCGGATCCCGCTGCTCGGCCTGTGCCTCGGCCTGCAGTGCATCGTGATCGAGGCCGCGCGCAACCTGGCCGACATCGGCGACGCCAACTCCACCGAGTTCGACCCGGCCACCGGCCACCCGGTCATCTCCACCATGGCCGAGCAGCTCGACATCGTGGCCGGCGAGGGTGACATGGGCGGAACGATGCGCCTGGGCATGTACCCGGCCAAGCTGGCCGAGGGCTCCATCGTCCGTGAGGTGTACGACGGCAAGGAGTACGTCGAGGAGCGCCACCGGCACCGCTACGAGGTGAACAACGCCTACCGCGCGGAGCTCGAGAAGAAGGCGGGCATCCTGTTCTCCGGCACCTCGCCCGACGGCAAGCTCGTCGAGTACGTCGAGTACCCGCGTGACGTCCACCCGTACCTGGTGGCCACCCAGGCCCACCCCGAGCTGCGCTCGCGGCCCACGCGTCCGCACCCGCTGTTCGCGGGCCTGGTGAAGGCCGCGGTCGAGCGGACCCTCGAGGTGGAGAAGACGTCGAAGTAACACACCAGTTGTACGGTGGCCGGGGTGCAAACCTTCAAAGGTGGGCACCCCGGTCTTCGTTTGCGCAGGTGGCACGTGGAAGGACGCATGGCATGACGATCAAGGACACCCCCGAGGCGTGGGAGGTCCGGTCGACCGAGACCCCCTTCGTCGGCAACAAGACCTCCGTCCGCACGGACGAGGTGGTCATGCCCGACGGTTCGGTGGTCCGCCGGGACTTCCAGGTCCACCCGGGTTCCGTGGGCGTCCTCGCCCTCGACGAGGAGGGCCGTGTCCTGCTCATCAAGCAGTACCGCCACCCCGTCGGGCAGAAGCTGTGGGAGATCCCGGCCGGTCTGCTCGACGTGCCCGGTGAGAACCCCCTGCACGCCGCCCAGCGCGAGCTGTACGAGGAGGCGCACGTCAAGGCCGAGGACTGGCGGGTGCTGACCGACGTCTATCCCACCGCCGGCGGCTGTGACGAGTCGGTGCGCATCTTCCTGGCCCGCGATCTGTCCGAGGCGGACGGGGAGCGCTTCGCGGTGGAGGACGAGGAGGCCGACATGGAGCACGCGCGGGTGCCGGTCGACGAGCTGGTCCGCGCCGTGCTCGCGGGCGACGTGCACAGCAACTGCCTCGTCGTGGGCGTCCTCTCCCTGGTCGCCGCGCGTACCGGCGACGGGCTCGACGCGCTGCGCCCGGCCGAGGCGCCCTGGCCGGCTCGCCCGTTCGAGGCGTGACGCCCTCCACCGCCGTCCCGAGGCCGTCGCGCGCGCGGCCGACGCCCGCGAGGCCGTCCCGCGTGCGGAAGCACCTTTCCGAGGCTGTCCCGCCCCGTCCGGTGTGACGATCGGCTGATCCGATCGAGGGACCTCTCGGCGGTGCCCGCCGTACTCCACCCGGAACGTCGCAGAGCGTGAACTAGGCTCTGGAAACGCCCGATCCGGAGTCCCGGCGGGCTTGCGCGTGCGGTGGGACGGGAGTGTGGCCCGTGACGGATCAGGCAGTGGACACAGGCGGCGTGCAGCTGTCGGGACACGCTGCGACAGAGGGCCATTTCCTGGGCAGAGTCCGGGAGTTGAAAGAGCTGCGCGCCGACATCGAGCGCGCGGGGCTGGACACCATCTCCGGGAAGAAGGCGCCACGCGCGCGCGTGCTCCTGATCGCCGGGCGGCCCGGCTCCGGGCGTACGGCGCTCGCCGAGGAACTCGTCCGGCAGGTCGCCGGCGACTACCGGGACGGCGTCCTGCGTGCCCGCCTCGCCGAGCCCGACGGCACGCCCGTGCCGGTCGAGCGGGCCGCCCGTGAACTGCTCACCGCGCTGGACGTGCCGACCCCGCCGGGCGCCGACGAGGACGATCTCGCGGCCCTCCTGCGCCAGGCCCTCGCGCAGCGCCGCGTCCTGCTCCTGCTCGACGACGCGGCCGGCGCCGAACAGGTCGACGCGCTCCTCCCGGACACCCCGCAGTGCCTCCTCGTCGCCGTCTCCGCCGGGCCGCTCACCGGCATCGCGGACGTCCGCCCCTGCACCCTGGGCGGCCTGGACACCAAGTCCGCCCTCGAACTGCTGAGCCGGCACACCGGCTCGGTCCGCATCACCGTCGACCCGCGCTCCGCCGAAGGTCTCGTGGAGGCGTGCCAGGGCGAGCCGGCCGCGCTCAACCTGGCGGGCGGCTGGCTCGCCGCCCGCCCGAAGGCCGCCGTCGCCGACCTCGCCAAGCAGCTCCACGCGGAGGGGGACGAGGGCTCCCCGCTCAGCCGGGTCTTCCGGCTCGTGCACGCCACGCTGCCCGCCCCCGCCGCCCGGATACTGCGACTGCTCTGCCTGGCCCCGGCAGGCCTGGCGGACCCGCACACCGCCTCCGCGCTCGCCGGCTGCTCGGTGGGCGCCGCCCGCACCACCCTGGACGACCTCGCCGCCCTGGGTCTGCTGCGGCCCCTGGACTCCCCGCTGCCCCAGTACGAGGTGCCCGCCTGCCTCCACCCCCTGCTGCGCGCCGCCGCCGAGAGCCACGACCGCCCGGCGGAGCTCCAGCTGGCCCGCGCCCGCATGCTGGAGCGGACGGTGCGGCTGCTCCAGTCCTGCCGGGCCATCACCGAGACCGACAACCCCCAGGCCCGCGAGAAGCTCCAGGGCATGCCCAGCGCCCTGCGCTTCCCCACCCCGCGCGCGGCCGCCGACTGGCTGCGGGTCCGCCGGCCCGCCCTGCTCGCCTCGGCCCGCCTGGCGGTCGCCGACGGCGAGCTGGACACCCTGGCCCGCCGTCTGATGTCCCAGCTGGTCAGGGCGATGGTCGCGCACCTCGGCACCCAGGCGGCGGCGCCCGACCTGTACGGCGTCCACCAGCTCGTCCTGGACGTGGCCGAGCGGCGGAACCTGCCCCGCGAGAAGGCCGCCGCCCTGCTGAACCTCGCCGACGTCGACGCCAGGACCGGCCGCACGGCGGAGGCCCTGGTGCGCTACCGGGCCGCTCTGGACGCCGGACGCGAGGCGAACGACCCGTATGCGATCGGCCGCGCGATGGAATCCGTAGGCGGTGCGCATCTCGAGCTCGGGGACTACGACCGGGCCGCCGACTGGTTCGGACGGGCCCTCGCCCAGCGGCTGGCCCGCGACGAGCGCGCGGACGCCGCCCGGCTCTACGGCCGGATCGCCACCGCGCTCACCTACGCGGGCCGATACGGCGAGGCACAGCGGGCCTGGCGGGCCGCGGCCGCCGGGCACCGCAAGAACGGCGACCTCGGCGCGTACGCGCGGGCGCTGAGCGAGCTGGCCCGGGTCCAGGAGTACGCGGGGCGCCCCGAGGAGTCGCTGCGGACCTGCCAGGAGGCGGTGGAGTGGGCCGGGCGCGCCGAGGACACGCGTCTGCAGGCCGCGGTGCAGCTGAGACTGGCCGACACCCTGGAGCGCCTCGGCGACCCGGTGGCGGCCGGCCTGCACCGGGGCGCGGCCGAGCGCATCCTGGGAGAGGAGCTCCCGAACCGCGCGCCGGAGCCGGAGCCGGAGCCGGGACCGCAGCCGGAGTTCCGGTCGTCGGAACCGGTACCGGTACCGGAGTCGCGGCCCGGGTCAGGGATCGGGTCGGGGCCGGAGCCAGGGCCAGAAGCAGGGCCGGCATCAGGGCCGGAACGGCCTGATCTCCCGGAACACCGCGCTAACACCTGCGAAATCCGTAGTACACCCGCTGAAGATTGATGCAATGAAAGGCTAGACAGCGGGAACACCTTCATTAGACTGGCTCTGCCGCTCGTTCTCCTGCGGTGCATCCCGGTGTGTCCTGTATCTCCGGGTATGTCTTTGCTGTGCCCCCACATCTACTGAGCCAAGGACCGTGATCGACGTGAAGGTCGGCATCCCCCGCGAGGTCAAGAACAACGAGTTCCGGGTGGCCATCACCCCCGCCGGTGTGCACGAACTGGTGCGCCACGGCCACCAGGTCGTCGTCGAACGCAACGCCGGTGTCGGCTCGTCCATCACGGACGAGGAGTACGTGGCCGCCGGCGCGCGCATCCTCGAGACCGCCGACGAGGTGTGGGCCACCGCCGACCTGCTGCTGAAGGTCAAGGAGCCCATCGCCGAGGAGTACCACCGCCTCCGCAAGGACCAGACGCTCTTCACCTACCTGCACCTGGCCGCGTCCAAGGAGTGCACGGACGCCCTCGTCGAGTCCGGCACCACGGCGATCGCCTACGAGACCGTCGAGCTGCCGAACCGCGCGCTGCCGCTGCTCGCCCCCATGTCCGAGGTGGCCGGCCGGCTGGCCCCTCAGGTCGGCGCCTACCACCTGATGCGCGCCAACGGCGGCCGCGGCGTGCTGCCGGGCGGGGTGCCGGGCGTGCTGGCCGCCAAGGCGGTCGTCATCGGCGGCGGTGTCTCCGGCTGGAACGCGGCGCAGATCGCCATCGGCATGGGCTTCCACGTGACGCTGCTCGACCGCGACATCAACAAGCTCAAGGAGGCCGACAAGATCTTCGGTACGAAGATCCAGACGGTCGTCTCCAACGCCTTCGAACTGGAGAAGGCCTGCCTCGAGGCCGACCTCGTCATCGGTGCCGTCCTCATCCCGGGCGCCAAGGCTCCCAAGCTGGTCACCAACGAGCTCGTGTCTCGGATGAAGCCCGGAAGTGTCCTTGTCGACATCGCCATCGACCAGGGCGGCTGCTTCGAGGACTCCCGTCCGACCACGCACGCCGAGCCGACCTTCCCGGTCCACGAGTCGGTCTTCTACTGCGTCGCCAACATGCCCGGCGCGGTCCCCAACACCTCCACCTACGCGCTCACCAACGCCACCCTGCCGTACATCGTCGAACTCGCCGACAAGGGCTGGGTGGAGGCGCTGCGCCGCGACGCCGCGCTGGCCAGGGGCCTCAACACCCATGACGGCAAGGTCGTTTACCGTGAGGTCGCGGAGGCGCACGGCCTGGAGCACATGGAGCTCGACCAGCTGCTCGGCTGAGCCGTCGTGCCGAGCCGATCGGCCAAGTAGCCCCGCGGGAAAAGGCGATACGTCAACACAGGTCGTCAACCCCGCACACCCGGCCGGACCTTGCCCGACAAGGTCCGGCCGGATGTGTGTATGGTCACTTTGCGGCTCTCGGCCAACTCGCCTCGAACGTAACGCTTCGACCGATTCGTACACCGGCGAATCCTGCCGTGCGACGGCCGTACGCCCTTGACAGCGGGATGTTTCATTGCCGACACATCGGGCCGGGTCCGGCGGATTGTGTTGCTGCGAACACCCGACACGCCATAGAGTCGCCGACTGTCGGCATGGTGCCACGCTGACCTTGTCTAGAAGTTTCCTGGTCACCAAGGAGGTAAGACGACTTGTGAATGAGTCGACATTTGCTCCCGGGGGTGGTCAACCAGGAATGCCGACGCGGGCCCAGGTCTCCGCGGGGCTCGAGGCTGTCGGCTCCGTCGCTGTCCGAACCTTCGCAGCCCACCAGAGCCAGCGCAGCACCCATGTGGCTCTGTCAGCACACCAGAGCATGGATGGCCATCACGTGAACGCCATGGCCGGCGACGGAAGTGGCGCGCCCCGCAACCACTTCGCCGACTACGACGAACTGCCCGAAGGGCATTTCTACGATCCCGATGCCGAGTACGAGCCGGACCCGGAGTACGCGGCCACGCTCGCGCCCGACGCGGCCCGACAGCGCCGTGAGCGCGTCGGTCCGACCGGACGCCCGCTGCCGTACTTCCCGATCCCGGGCCCGCTGACCCAGCACGGCCCCGCGACGATCATCGCGATGTGCAACCAGAAGGGCGGCGTGGGCAAGACGACGTCGACCATCAACCTGGGTGCCGCACTCGCGGAGTACGGTCGGCGCGTGCTGCTCGTGGACTTCGACCCGCAGGGCGCGCTGTCGGTCGGTCTCGGCGTCAATCCGATGGAGCTCGACCTGACCGTCTACAACCTGCTCATGGAGCGGGGCATGGCGGCGGACGAGGTGCTCCTGAAGACGGCGGTCCCGAACATGGACCTGCTGCCCAGCAACATCGACCTGTCGGCCGCCGAGGTCCAGCTGGTCTCCGAGGTCGCGCGCGAGTCCACGCTCCAGCGTGCGCTCAAGCCGCTGATGGACGACTACGACTACATCGTCATCGACTGTCAGCCCTCGCTCGGCCTGCTCACCGTCAACGCCCTGACGGCCGCTCACAAGGTGATCGTGCCGCTGGAGTGCGAGTTCTTCGCCCTCCGGGGTGTGGCGCTGCTGACCGAGACCATCGAGAAGGTCCAGGAACGGCTCAACCCGGAACTGGAACTCGACGGGATCCTCGCCACGATGTACGACTCGCGCACCGTGCACAGCCGTGAGGTGCTCGCGCGCGTCGTCGAGGCCTTCGACGACCACGTCTACCACACGGTGATCGGGCGCACGGTCCGCTTCCCGGAGACCACGGTCGCCGGGGAGCCGATCACCACGTACGCCTCCAACTCCGTCGGCGCCGCCGCCTACCGCCAGCTCGCCAGGGAGGTGCTCGCCCGGTGTCACGCCGAGTGAGTCTGCCGGGGGCCGACGAACTCTTCCGTACGACAGGGGGAATGGCGCTTCAGCCGTCCGCGCCCCGGCGCCCCGCCAACGGCGAGGCCCGGGTACCGGCGCCGGCCGGCGAGAGCGACGCGGTGGCGGCCGGCGGCGCGGAGGACGCGCCGCAGGCCGTGCCCGCGCAGGGCGGTGACGGCGAGGGCGCCGAGCACGCGGCGGCCGACGCCGGCCAGGGCGACGCCGGGGAGTCCCGTACCCGGGGCGCCCCCGGGGAGCGCCCCGAGCGGCGCCAGGGCCCGCAGGAAGGTTCTGCCTCCGCCGCCGACGGCCAGTCGCGCAAACGCGCACGGCAGGCGTCCCGCAGGCCCAGCGGCCGTGAACGGCACGACGAGAAGATCACCGTCTACGTCTCCGCCGAGGAGCTCATGGATCTGGAGCACGCCCGGCTGGTGCTCCGGGGCGAGCACGGGCTGGCCGTGGACCGGGGGCGCATCGTCCGCGAGGCGGTCGCCGTGGTCCTCGCCGACCTGGAGAGCCGCGGGGACGCCAGCATCCTCGTCCGCCGACTTCGCGGGCGGTAGCGGTAGCCTGCGGGGGCCATGACCTCGAACGACGCTCCCGTCCCCGGCCCCGGCGCAGCAGCCGGCCGTCGGCGTGCGCTGGGGCGGGGGCCCGGGACGGCGCCGGTACCCACCGAGCCGGACCCCGGGGCGGCCGCACCGGACCCGGCACCCGATCCCGTCGCGCCGGACCCGGCACCGGATCCCGTCGGGCCGGATCCCGTCGGGCCGGATTTCGCTGAACCCGATCCCGTCAGGCCGGACCAGGCCGCACCGGATCGGGTCGAACCCGACCTCGGCGAACCGGAATCTCTGGGCTCGGAGCCCGTGGGGCCGGAGCCCGTGGGGCCGGAAGAATCCGTCGACCTGGAATCTGCAGGCCCGGAATCCGTGGGGCCGGAAGAATCCGTCGACCTGGGATCCGTGGGCTCGGAGTCCGCAGGCCGGGAATCCGCAGGCCCCGAATCCGTGTGGCCGGAGTCCGTGGGCCCGGAGTCCGCAGGCCCGGACTCCGTCGACCTGGGATCCGTGGGCTCGGAGTCCGCAGACCCGGAGTCCATGGGCCTGGGATTCGTCGCATCCGCGGGTGGGTCGGGGGCCGGTGGAGCGGAGTCCGTGGGGTCTGGACCCGGTTCCGAGGGCCAGGAGGCTTCCGACGGTGTCTTCAAGGTGCGCCTCGCCAACTTCGAGGGGCCCTTCGATCTGTTGCTCCAGCTGATCTCCAAGCACAAGCTGGACGTCACCGAGGTCGCGCTGTCGAAGGTGACCGACGAGTTCATGGCGCACATCCGGGCGATGGGCCCCGACTGGGACCTGGACCAGACGACCGAGTTCCTGGTCGTGGCCGCCACGCTGCTCGATCTCAAGGCGGCCCGGCTGCTGCCCGCCGCGGAGGTCGAGGACGAGGCCGACCTGGCCCTCCTGGAGGCCCGGGACCTGCTGTTCGCCCGGCTGCTCCAGTACCGGGCCTACAAGCGGGTCGCCGACATCTTCACGCACCGGCTGGAGAGCGAGGCCCGGCGCTACCCCCGTACCGTCGGTCTCGAACCGCACCACGCGGAGCTGCTGCCCGAGGTCGTCATCAGCATCGGCCCGGAGGGGTTCGCGCGGCTCGCGGTCAAGGCGATGCAGCCGCGGGCCAAACCGCAGGTGTACGTCGACCACATCCACGCGCCGCTGGTGAGCGTGCAGGAACAGGCCGGGATCGTCGTCACGCGGCTCAGGGAACTCGGCGAGACCAGCTTCCGCACGCTGGTGGCGGACACCGAGGACACCCTCACCGTCGTGGCCCGCTTCCTCGCGCTGCTGGAGCTGTACCGGGAGAAGGCGGTCGCGCTCGACCAGGAGACCGCCCTCGGTGAGCTGCTGGTGCGCTGGACCGGCGGGGACGGGGACACGCAGCCCCTGGTCACGGACGAGTTCGACCGGCCGCCCGAGGAGCCCGAGAAGGAGACGAAGACGTGAGCGAGGAGACCGTCGCCGCACTCGACCTCAAGCCGGCCCTGGAGGCCGTCCTGATGGTCGTCGACGAGCCCGCGACCGAGGAGCACCTCGCGAAGATCCTCCAGCGGCCCCGGCGGCACATCGCGGACGCGCTGCGCGAGCTGGCCGACGAGTACACCGTGCAGGGGCGTGGCTTCGAGCTCAGGCTCATCGCGGGCGGCTGGCGGTTCTACACCCGGCCCGAGTACGCCGCGGCCGTCGAGGGCTTCGTGCTGGACGGCCAGCAGGCCCGGCTCACACAGGCGGCGCTGGAGACCCTGGCGGTCGTCGCGTACCGCCAGCCGGTCAGCCGCAGCAGGGTCTCCGCGGTGCGCGGAGTGAACTGCGACGGCGTGATGCGCACCCTGCTCCAGCGCGGTCTGGTCGAGGAGGCGGGCGCGGAACCCGAAACAGGTGCGATCCTGTACGTGACGACGAACTACTTTCTGGAGCGGATGGGCCTGCGCGGTCTGGACGAGCTCCCGGAGCTCGCGCCCTTTCTCCCCGAGGCGGAGGCGATCGAGGCCGAGATGCTGGAAGGGGTCCCGTCGTTCGATCCGGACGCACCGGATGCAGATGCAGACGACACGACGACGACGGAACTTTGATGCGAAGCAGTGGCAGCGGCAGTGGCAGGAACAACGGGCGCGGCAAGCCCCGGGGGACCGGCGGGGGCGGTTCCCAGCCGAGGGGCGGCTCGGGAGGCCGTGACGACCGGTCGAGGGGCGGCTCCGGAGGCCGTGACGACCGGTCGAGGGGCGGCTCGGCAGGCCGGGACGACCGTTCGGCGGGCGCGGGGGGCCGCGACGACAGGCCGAAGCGTCCGAGCAAGCCCCGTCCCGAGGAGCGTCGCTACGACGTAGGCCCCGGCGCGACCCACGAGGGCCCGAAGGCGGGGCGCGGCGGTGCGGCCCGGGGCGGCGCCAAGGGCGGCCCCCGGCAGGGCCAGCAGCGCGGCGGACGCACGGAGCCGGCGCGTTCCCGTGAGTACGAGACGCGCGCCGAGGAGCGCAACCGGGACCGGTACGCCGGCAAGAAGGAAGTGAAGCTGCCCAAGACCTTCCCGGGCGCCGAGCAGGAGGGCGAGCGGCTGCAGAAGGTGCTCGCGCGCGCGGGCTACGGCTCCCGGCGCGCCTGCGAGGAGCTGATCGAGCAGGCGCGGGTCGAGGTCAACGGCGAGATCGTCCTGGAGCAGGGCAAGCGCGTCGATCCGGAGAACGACGAGGTCAAGGTCGACGGCCTGACGGTCGCCACCCAGTCGTACCAGTTCTTCTCGCTGAACAAGCCGGCAGGTGTCGTCTCCACGATGGAGGACACCGAGGGCCGTCAGTGCCTCGGCGACTACGTGACCAACCGCGAGACGCGGCTGTTCCACGTCGGCCGGCTCGACACCGAGACCGAGGGCGTCATCCTGCTCACCAACCACGGCGAGCTGGCGCACCGGCTGACCCACCCCAAGTACGGGGTGAAGAAGGTCTACCTCGCGCACATCGTGGGTCCCATCCCGCGTGACCTGGGCAAGCGTCTGAAGGACGGCATCCAGCTGGAGGACGGGTACGCGAAGGCGGACCACTTCCGGGTCGTCGAGCAGACCGGCAAGAACTACCTGGTCGAGGTGACTCTGCACGAGGGCCGCAAGCACATCGTGCGCCGGATGCTGGCGGAGGCCGGCTTCCCGGTCGACAAGCTGGTCCGCGTCGCCTTCGGCCCGATCACCCTGGGCGACCAGAAGTCGGGCTGGCTGCGACGGCTGTCCAACACCGAGGTCGGCATGCTGATGAAGGAAGTCGAGCTCTAGGACGTATCCGCGGGTTCCCGGGGCTCCCGGGGCTTGTGCGTGACCGCACCCCCTTTTTATAGTCGTGGTGACTATTAAGAGGGGGTGTTCGTCGTGCCGGGTTACGACAAGTACGCCCACGAACCCTTCGCCGTCACCGTCGATCTCGCCGTCCTCACGCTCCGCGCGGGCACCCTGCACGTCCTGCTCGTCGAGCGGGGCCAGGAGCCGTACGCCGGCCGGTGGGCGCTGCCGGGGGGCTTCGTGCTGCCGGACGAGTCCGCGGAGACCGCCGCCCGGCGGGAACTCGCCGAGGAGACCGGCCTGAAGGACGACTCCGGACTGCACCTCGAGCAGCTGCGCACCTACAGCGAACCCGACCGCGACCCCCGGATGCGGGTCGTGTCCGTCGCCTTCGCCGCGCTGCTGCCCGACGCCCCCGAGCCGACGGGCGGCGGCGACGCGGCCCAGGCGCGCTGGCTGCCGTACGACGACGCGAAGCAGCTCGCCTTCGACCACGACCGGATCCTGGCCGACGCCCACGACCGGGTCGGCGCCAAGCTCGAGTACACCTGCCTCGCCACGGCCTTCTGCCCGCCGGAGTTCACCCTCGGCGAGCTCCGGCAGGTCTACGAGACGGTGTGGGGGACCGGCCTGGACCGGCCCAACTTCCGCCGCAAGGTGCTGGCCACCCCGGGCTTCGTCGAGCCCGTGCCCGGCGGCGCGCGCCTCACCGGCGGCCGCGGCAAGCCCGCCGCCCTCTACCGGGCGGGCGCCGCCACCGCGCTCCACCCGCCCCTGCTGCGACCGCCCCGGGAAGGACGATCCGCATGACCACCTCGACCACCGTCAGGAAGCGGGCCACCGGGTCCCTGCTGGGACTCGCGCTGGGGGACGCGCTCGGGTTTCCCACCGAGTTCAACGACGTTCCGTCGATCCTCGCCAAGTGCGGGCCCTGGCCGGAGATGGAACTGCCGAAGCGCGCCTTCGTCTCCGACGACACCCAGATGACCCTGGCCGTGGGCCGGGCCCTGCGGACCGCCATGGACCGCGGACTGCTCGTGCCGACGTCCCTCGCGCACCCGCTGCGCGCGGAGTTCGTGGACTGGTACCGGTCGCCGGACAACAACCGGGCCCCCGGGCGGACCTGCCTGACGGCGTGCGGCCTGCTCGAGGACGAGAACCTCGGCTGGCAGGACGCCAGTCAGATCGGTTCCAAGGGCTGTGGCGCCAACATGCGGGTGGCGCCCGTCGGGCTCGTCCCCGGGCTCAGCGACGAGCAGCGTGCCGGTGCCGCCCAGCTCCAGTCCGCTCTCACCCACGGGCACCCCACCGCGCTCGCCGCCTCCGACCTCACCGCCCATGCCGTACGGCTGCTCACCCAGGGTGCCGAGCCCGGGGCCCTGGTCGGCCTCCTGCGGGCCTACGCCGTGGACAACCGCTCCCGCTACCACCACCGCTGGCTCGGCGACCTGTGGACCCGCAGCCAGGACCCCACCCCGGAGCACTTCATCGCGCGCGGCTGGGACGACTGCCTCGGTGTGCTGGAGCGCCTCAGGGAGGCGCTGCGCGAACCCGCGCCGGAGACCGATCCGTGCCTGGCCACGGGGGCGGGGTGGATCGCCGAGGAGGCCATGGCGACCGGTCTGCTGTGCTTCCTGCTCTTCCCGGACGAGCCGGTGACCGTGCTGCGCCGGGCCGCCTGCTCCTCCGGGGACTCCGACTCCATCGCCTGTCTGGCGGGCGCCTTCGCGGGCGCGTACGCCGGGGCCGACGCCTGGCCGACGGCGTGGGCGGACCGGATCGAGTACCAGGGGGAGCTGGTGACGCTCGGGGCGCTCTGGGACCAGTGACCCGGCAGGGGTTCGGTGATCCGGCAGGGGCTCAGGCCAGCTTGATAGAGCTGCCCTGGACGGTGATCTGCTCCGTGGGCAGCGGCTTGGTCGCCGGGCCGCCGGCCACCGAGCCGTCGGCGATACGGAACTCGCTCTTGTGGCAGGGGCAGTGGATGATGCCGTCGGCGACGCTGCCGACGGTGCAGCCCTGATGGGTGCAGACCGCGGAGAACGCCTTGAAGTCGCCCTGCGTCGGCTGGGTGACGACTACCTTCTCCTCCGCGAAGATCTTGCCGCCGCCGACGGGGATGTCGGTGGTCTTCGCCAGCTCCTGGCCGGCGGAGGCCTTCGAGGACTGCTCGGACGAGGAGTCGTCCTTGTTGCCGTACTCGCCGCAGCCCGTGGCGAGCGCGGCTGCCGCGCCGCCCGTCGCCAGGAGAACCGTGCGCCGTGTCGCGGGGAGGGTCATGTCGTCACTCCGAAAGTGCGGAAGAACCAAAGGGCCGAGGTCAGCCAGAGGACCGTGAGTACGGCGAAGACGAGTCCGCCGACGACCGGCAGCAGCCATCCCGGGAGTCGCTCCGAACGGAGCAGCAGCATCTTGGCACTGAATGCGCCGAAGAAGAAGCAACCCAGGAGGGAGTGCCACATCACGCGCGTTTCATATGTCTGATAGCCAAGCGCGTACAGACAGTGCACCGCAACCGGGACCGCGATCAGGAAGGCCGCGCGGCCCGACCAGCGGTGCAGGGTGCCGGACCAGGCGGGTCCCGGCAGTCTGCCGTACAGCATCGCGGCCGACACGAGCTGGACCAGCGCGAAGAACATCGCGGCCGTCGCCAGCCAGGACTTGACCGCGCCCGTGCTGCTGAAGCCGGCCAGGTTGAAGGCCGTCCCGGCCGGGTCGTGGACCTTGCCGTACACGCCCAGGGCGAGCGCCACGGCGGCCGCGACGAGTGCCGGGACCAGATAGCGGGCGGGGTGCGGGCCGCCCCGCCCGGGGACGGGGCCGGGGAAGCCCTGGGTGGCGGCGTTCGGGTCGACGGTCATGGTGGCTCCCTGCTCGAAGGGGTCAGGGCGTGGCGGGGCGGGCCGTGAGCTGCTGTCCGTCGACCGTCACCGCGCCGGTCTCCGGGTCGATGCGGGGCGCGGGGGAGGGCGTGCCGTCGCGGGTGAGGATGCCGACCTGGGTGCCGTCCTTCAGCACGATCCAGCCGCCGTCGATCTTCGCGGAGCGCACCGTGGCCGTCGTCCGCCACAGCCCGGACGGCTTCTTCGCCCGGTCCGCCGAGAAGGCGTGCCGCCCGCCGCCCACGGTGACCGTGCCGTCGACGCGCTTGCCGTCCTGGAGCGTGCCGTCGAGTTTCGCGCCGTGCTCGCCGGTGAGCCGCAGGGTGCCGTCGTCCTCGACGTCGCCCTTGAGCCAGGACTCCTCGGCGCGGCCGTCGCAGTAGTACGCGATCGCCTTGCCGTCGCGGACGGTGACGGCGATGGCCGCCGCGTCGTCGTCCGTGCGGCCGGCGTAGTCGGCGTCGGCGGCCGGGACGCGCGAGGGGGAGGGGGCCGGGGTGGACGCGGCCGGGGCGGTGCTCCGGACGGGTGCCGGGCTCGGTGACTTCTCCTCGTACGAGGAGGAGGCGGTCTTCGTCCCCGTCGTCGCGTTGAGCGTCAGCAGGAACAGGCCGAGCACCAGTCCCGCGAGAAGGGTGAGCAGGGGTCCTGGACGCTTCATGTCGGGCCTTCCCCGATGCGGGTGTCCTGCCGTCAGAGTGCCATGAGAGCGCAGGCCGCACCCGCAGTAAAGGGCGTACGGAGGCGTTCCCGTCTCGGCACGCGGGCGGCGCGCACCGGACCGGCGCGGGCTGACTAGGCTGGCTGCGTCAGGAGCCGTAGTCGGCAGTGGGTACGTCAGCAAGGAGCAGCGCCGTGGCGGTACGAGCGGTCCGGGGAGCCGTCCAACTCGAGCGGGACGAGGCCGGCCACATGGACGAGCAGGTCGGAGCCCTGCTCACCGCCGTCCTGGAACGGAACTCGCTCGGCGCCGACGACCTGATCAGCATCTGGTTCACGGCCACCCCCGACCTGCACAGCGACTTTCCGGCGGCCGCGGCCCGCAAGCTCGGCATCGTCGACGTGCCGCTGATCTGCGCCCAGGAACTCGACATCGCGGGCGCCATGCCGCGGGTCGTGCGCATCCTGGCGCACGTCGAGTCCGACAAGGCGCGCGCCGACATCAACCACGTCTACCTCGGGGCCGCGGCCGCCCTGCGCAAGGACATCGCACAGTGAGGACCGCGCTCGTCATCGGAACCGGGCTGATCGGCACGTCCGCCGCGCTGGCCCTGGCCCAGCGGGGCGTCGTCGTCCACCTCGCCGACCACGACCCCGGGCAGGCCCGTACGGCGGCGGCGCTCGGCGCCGGAACCGACGCGGAGCCCGAGGGCCCGGTCGACCTCGCGATCGTCGCCGCGCCGCCCGCGCACGTGGCCGGTGTGCTCGCCGACGCGATGCGCCGCGGGGTGGCCCGCGGCTATCTCGACGTGGCCAGCGTGAAGGGCGGGCCGCGCCGTGAGCTGCAGGCGCTCGGCCTCGACCTGTCGGCGTACATCGGCAGCCACCCCATGTCCGGCCGGGAGAAGTCGGGCCCGCTGGCCGCGACCGGTGACCTCTTCGAGGGCCGCCCATGGGTGCTGACGCCGACCCGGGACACCGACACCGAGGTGCTGAACCTCGCCCTGGAGCTCGTCTCGCACTGCCGTGCCGTCCCGGTGGTCATGGACGCGGACGCCCACGACCGCGCGGTGGCGCTCGTCTCGCACATGCCGCACCTGGTCTCCAGCATGGTCGCGGCGCGTCTGGAGCACGCCGAGGAGGCCGCCGTACGGCTGTGCGGGCAGGGCATCCGGGACGTCACCCGGATCGCCGCCTCCGACCCCGGCATGTGGATCGACATCCTGTCCGCGAACCCGGGACCGGTCGCCGACCTGCTCACCGACGTCGCCGCCGACCTGGAGGAGACGGTCCGGTCCCTGCGCGCCCTCCAGTCCTCCGACGACTCCAAGCGCCGCGAGGGCGCCGACGGCGTCCAGGACGTGCTGCGTCGCGGCAACGCGGGCCAGGTCCGTGTCCCCGGCAAGCACGGGGCCGCTCCGCGGGCGTACGAGGTGGTGGCGGTCCTCATCGACGACCAGCCCGGCCAGCTGGCCCGCATCTTCGCCGACGCCGGACAAGCGGGCGTCAACATCGAGGACGTACGCATCGAGCACGCGACCGGGCAGCAGGCGGGTCTGGTGCAGCTGATGGTCGAGCCGAAGTCCGCGGTGGTGCTGTCCTCGGCGTTGCGCGAGAGGGGCTGGGCGATCCGGCAGTAGCGCGTCCCGCGTCCCGGGCGCCCGGCGCGGACCAGGTACCGGCCGGACGAGTGACGCGCGGCCGGTAACCTTGTGCGGGGCGCGGTCGCGTCCCGCACACCCACCGCCTCGCACCAGGAAGGTGTCCCCCCGTGGAAAACGGCGCCGCCCAGCCCGTGATTGTCGCCATCGACGGCCCCTCCGGCACGGGCAAGTCGAGCACGTCCAAGGCCGTGGCCGCCCAGCTGGGGCTGAGCTACCTGGACACCGGCGCCCAGTACCGGGCGATCACGTGGTGGATGGTGACCAACGGGATCGACATCGAGGACCCCACGGCGATCGCCGCCGTCGCGGGCAAGCCGGAGATCCTCTCCGGCACCGACCCGGCCGCCCCGACGATCACGGTCGACGGCGTCGACGTGGCCGGCCCGATCCGCACCCAGGAGGTCACGGCCAAGGTCAGCGCGGTGAGCGCGGTACCCGAGGTGCGGGCCCGGATCACCGAGCTCCAGCGCTCGCTGGCGGCCTCCACCGAGAAGGGGATCGTCGTCGAGGGCCGGGACATCGGCACGACCGTGCTGCCCGACGCCGACCTGAAGATCTTCCTCACCGCCTCTCCGGAGGCCCGGGCCGCCCGGCGCAGCGGCGAGCTGAAGGGCGCGGACGTCCACAGCACCCGGGAGGCGCTGATCAAGCGGGACGCCGCCGACTCCTCCCGCAAGACCTCCCCGCTCGCCAAGGCGGACGACGCCGTCGAGGTGGACACCACCGAGCTGACGCTGGCCCAGGTCATCGAGTGCGTCGTCACCCTCGTCGAGGAGAAGCGGGCCGCGAAGTGACCGCCGGGTCCGTGCCCTCGGAGAAGGGCGCCGAGGTCGGGCGGCGCATCGGCGTCGGCCTGATGTACGGGCTGTTCAAGCCGCGGGTGCTGGGCGCCTGGAAGGTGCCGGCGAGCGGCCCGCTGATCTTCGCGATCAACCACTCGCACAACGTCGACGGTCCGATGGTGATGGGCGTGGCACCGCGGCCGACGCACTTCCTGATCAAGAAGGAAGCGTTCATCGGCCCCCTGGACCCGTTCCTGACCGCCATCGGCCAGCTCAAGGTCGACCGCGACACCACCGACCGGACGGCGATCACCCGTGCGCTGGGCGTGCTGGAGAACGGCGGGGTCCTCGGGATCTTTCCGGAGGGGACCCGTGGCGAGGGAGACTTCGCCGCCCTGCGCGCCGGGCTCGCGTACTTCGCGGTGCGCGGCGGGGCGCCGATCGTGCCCGTCGCCGTGCTGGGAAGTTCCGAACGGCGCGGACGGTTGATAAAGGCACTGCCCCCGCTGCGCTCCCGCGTCGACGTCGTCTTCGGCGAACCGTTCGACGCGGGCGACGGCAGCGGGCTGCGCACCCGCAAGGCACTGGACGCCGCCACCGAACGCATCCAGAAGCAGTTGGCCGCACACCTGGAAAACGCCAGGCGCCTGACCGGGCGCTGAGCGACACTGAATACCGAGTAGTGGATCAACCCGAACAAAACGGCTGTTCCACCGATCACCACGAATGAACGACGAGGTACGGACTTCATGAACGACCACATCCAGCCCGACGGCTCGGAAGCCTTCGAGCACGATCACGGGGCGCTCGGCGACGCCGAGTACGCGGAGTTCATGGAGCTCGCCGCCGTCGAGGGCTTCGACATCGAGGACGTCGAGGGGGCGATCGAGGCCGCGGGCCATGGGCCGCTGCCCGTGCTCGCCGTCATCGGCCGCCCGAACGTCGGCAAGTCGACCCTGGTGAACCGGATCATCGGCCGTCGCGAGGCCGTCGTCGAGGACAAGCCGGGCGTCACCCGCGACCGCGTCACCTACGAGGCCGAGTGGTCGGGCCGCCGCTTCAAGCTCGTCGACACCGGCGGCTGGGAGCAGGACGTCCTCGGCATCGACGCCTCCGTGGCCGCGCAGGCCGAGTACGCGATCGAGGCCGCCGACGCCGTCGTCTTCGTCGTCGACGCCAAGGTCGGCGCCACCGACACCGACGAGGCGGTCGTACGGCTGCTGCGCAAGGCGGGCAAGCCCGTCGTGCTGGCCGCCAACAAGGTCGACGGCCTGAGCGGCGAGGCCGACGCGGCCGCCCTGTGGTCCCTGGGCCTCGGCGAGCCGCACCCGATCTCCGCTCTGCACGGCCGCGGCACCGGCGACATGCTGGACGCCGTCCTGGAGGCGCTGCCGGAGGCCCCCGCGCAGACCTTCGGCACCGCGGTCGGCGGCCCGCGCCGCATCGCGCTCATCGGCCGCCCGAACGTCGGCAAGTCCTCGCTGCTGAACAAGGTGGCCAACGAGGACCGTGTCGTCGTCAACGAGATCGCGGGCACCACCCGCGACCCGGTCGACGAGCTGATCGAACTCGGCGGTGTGACCTGGAAGTTCGTCGACACGGCGGGCATCCGCAAGCGCGTCCACCTCCAGCAGGGCGCCGACTACTACGCCTCGCTGCGCACCGCGGCCGCCGTCGAGAAGGCCGAGGTGGCGGTCATCCTGATCGACGCCTCCGAGTCCATCTCGGTCCAGGACCAGCGCATCGTCACCATGGCGGTCGACGCGGGCCGCGCCCTCGTCCTCGCCTACAACAAGTGGGACACCCTCGACGAGGAGCGCCGCTACTACCTGGAGCGGGAGATCGAGACCGAGCTCGGTCAGGTCGCCTGGGCGCCGCGGGTGAACGTCTCGGCGCGCACCGGCCGGCACATGGAGAAGCTGGTCCCGGCGATCGAGGCCGCCCTGGCCGGCTGGGAGACCCGCGTCCCGACGGGCCGTCTCAACGCCTTCCTGGGCGAGCTGGTCGCGGCCCACCCGCACCCGGTCCGCGGCGGCAAGCAGCCGCGCATCCTCTTCGGCACCCAGGCCGGGACCAAGCCCCCGCGCTTCGTCCTCTTCGCCTCCGGCTTCATCGAGGCGGGCTACCGGCGCTTCATCGAGCGCCGCCTGCGCGAGGAGTTCGGTTTCGAGGGCACCCCGATCCACATCTCGGTGCGGGTGCGCGAGAAGCGCGGCGCCAAGAAGAAGTGACGGCACCATGACCGGAGGGCGGCACCCGTGACGGGTGCCGCCCTCCGGTCATGATCCGTGCTCAGAAGGTCCTGCGGGGGGCCGGTGGGAGCGCCGCGGGGACGTGGTGCATCGTGGTCGGCGCGGCCTGCTGGCCGAGCTGCCCGACCCGCTGCCACTGGGACTGCTGCCCGACCCGCGCGCTCTGCGCCCCCGCGCTGTAGGCGCTGTAGGAGCTGCTGAACGACCCCGGGCGGGGCGCCGGGTAGGAACCCGTGTGGTGCGGGATGTTCCCGAAGGCGGTGAACCCCAGCTCGTCCTCGCCGCTGCGGTCGCCGGGCAGCGAACGGAACGTCTTGACGTACTCGGCGTAGAGCGCGTCGTAGATCGGCGTGGCCGATGGGCCGCCGGACGCGTCCTGGGCCGGTCGCGCGGACGGGATCGACTGGAAGGACGGGCGGCGGGGAACGTCGTAGGTGTGCACGTATGTCCAAACGACGCGGCACGGGAAGGGATGCGGCTCGGCACGCGGCCTCGGGGCGGCGCGGGACCGCGTCCGTGGACGCCCTTTCGGTCGCCGTAGGGCCGCGGTCCCCGCCCGGTGGGCGAACTCAGGTGCCGGCGAGCGGAAGTGCCGCGCCGACCAACTGCCCATTGGCCGCCGCCTTGTCCAGCGCGTCCCGCAGCAGGTCCTCCCGGGGCTGACGCCCGATGGAGCCCACCGGAGCCGCGAACATCAGCACCTGCTGGTGCTTGTTGGCGGCGGCCCGCCAGCCCTCCGTCACCTGCAGCGGCTGGTGCGCCTGCCACCAGGCGACCGGCTGCCCGCCGTTCACCGAGGGCTGGAGCACCGCGTGCAGCTGGCCCATAGCGAGCAGCACGGACCAGCCGTGCTGTACCGGCGGCACCTCGGTCAGCTCGGACAGCGGCATGAAGCCCTGCTCGATGAGGAGCGGCAGGAAGTCGTCGCCCGCGCCGGTGGTGCCGGGCCGCACGATGGGCGCGGTCGGCTCGACGACCAGGGCCGGGTGCAACTCCCCGGCGATCAGGACGAGTCCGCTGGTGACGCCGAGCACCGCCTGCTCGGGTGCGACCTTGTCGGGGTCCAGGTCGACGGTGTCGCCGCTGATGGAGCGGACCGCGCCCTGGAGCTGCTCCTCGGTGACCTGGACGACCTGCGAGGGCAGGCAGGTGGAGTGGGCGAAGGCGAGAACGGCGGTCTCGTCCCCGATGAACAGCACGGTGCTGGTGCGCTCGTTCTCGGAGTCGCCCGGGGTGCGGCAGGACGTGCAGTCGTAACTGCCCGGGGCGTTGTCTCCGGCGAGCAGCCGGTCGGCTTCTTCGTTGCCGATCTCGGCGCGTACCTCGTCGCTGACGTCGAGCATGCGCGGCACGGGTGACTCCCTCGGATGCGGTGCGTGGGCGAGGCGGGTGGCCCCCGGCTCGTGGTCCGGGTGGGTCCCCGGCTCATGAAGAAGACAACGGGCGATCTGTGGCCAGGGTCACGCTGGACGGCGAACGGAATCGAACCAACCTGCGCGCGCGGTCACGATACGTGCGGAATCCGCCACTCCATGTCAAGTAACGGAGAGGTCACGGAAGTTGATCCGGTGAGCTGACTCACAGTCTGCGCGGAGTGCTGGTCGACAAATCCGGAAATGGGGGAGCGAAGTAGGTGGCCGAAATTCGCCCCTACCTACGGTAACCGTCAACTGGCCTGGGGCAACGGCGAGTTGGTTGATAACGAACCGTCAGCTGCCTAGATTGCTCCGCCGTGTGCAACGAGCACCGCTCGGGTACGTCCGCCGGCCGCGCAGAGCCAGACAACGCGCAGCACCACCGCCGGCGGACGGGCCGGGCGTGACGACCGCGTCCCTGCGCGGCCGACACGCCCCGGCAGGGGGAGCCCGGGTTCGTAGAGAGGGATCTACATGTCCGAATGTGCCGATATCCACACCCGCACCTCGTCGCGCAAGACGGCGGTCCTCGCCGGGGCGATCCTGCTCGCCCCCCTCGGACTGCTCTCCGCGACCGGCAACGCCACGGCGGCCGACAGCGGGGTGTGGGACCGCATCGCCCAGTGCGAGAGCGGCGGCAACTGGTCGATCAACACCGGCAACGGCTACTACGGCGGGCTCCAGTTCTCCGCCGGTACCTGGCGCGCGTACGGCGGCACCGCCTATGCGTCGACCGCCGACAAGGCCAGCAAGGCACAGCAGATCTCCGTCGCCACCAAGGTGCAGAACGCACAGGGGTGGGGCGCGTGGCCGACCTGCTCGGCGCGCGCCGGAGCGTCGGGCAGCGCACCGGGGGCCGGATCGTCCTCGGCCGAGTCGAGCTCCGCCAAGTCGGGCTCGTCGAAGTCGGGCTCCTCGAAGTCCGGTTCGTCGAAGTCCGGTACCTCGAACTCCTCGCAGTCGGGTTCCTCGCAGGCGCCGGAGCGCTCGACGGCCCAGACCTCGCGCGGCACGGGCCGCGGTGACTACACCGTCCGGCAGGGCGACACCCTCAGCACCATCGCGGCTAGCCACGGGCTGACCTGGCAGCGGGTCTACGCCGCCAACAAGACGATCGTCGGCGGCGACCCCGACCTGATCGTGCCCGGACAGCGCCTCACGCTCTGAGCCGTTCCGCCTCCGGGACACGGTGACCCCATCCGGCGGGACGGCCGGGTGGGGCCCACCCACCTCGTGAGACACACTGGGCGCATGCTGGAGACCTCCGCCCGACTGCTGCGCCTGCTCTCCCTCCTCCAGGCCCACCGCGAGTGGTCGGGCGCCCAGCTCGCCGACCGGCTGGGAGTCACCTCGCGCACGGTCCGCCGGGACGTGGACCGGCTGCGCGAGCTGGGCTACCCGGTCAACGCCAGCCCCGGTACGGGAGGCGGCTACCAGTTGGGCGCCGGCGCCGAGCTGCCGCCGCTGCTGCTGGACGACGACGAGGCCGTCGCCGTCGCGGTGGGGCTGCGGACGGCCGCCGGGCAGGGCATCGAGGGCATCGGCGAGAGCTCCGTACGGGCCCTGGCCAAGCTGGAGCAGGTGCTGCCGCACCGGCTGCGGCGCCGGGTGGGCGCCCTGAACGCCTTCACCGTGCCGATGCTGCGCCGCCCGCGGTCCTCCGCCGTCGACCCGGCCGTCCTCACCGAGCTCGCCCATCTCTGCCGGGACGCCGGGCGCCTGCGCTTCGACTACCGGGGGCACGACGGTACGGCGACCCGCCGCACCGTCGAACCGCACCGCCTGGTGTGCACCGAGCGCCGCTGGTACCTGGTCGCCTGGGACGTCGACCGTGCCGACTGGCGTACGTTCCGGGTGGACCGCCTGACGCCGAGGCCGCCGCACGGGCCGCGCTTCGTACCGCGCGAGCCGCCCGCTGAGGACCTCGCCGCGTACGTCTCGCAAGGCGTCTCCACGCGCGCGTACGCCACCCGGGCCACCGTCCGGCTGTTCGTGCCGCAGGCCGAGGCCGCCGAACGCATCTCGCCCTCGGCCGGCACGCTGGAGCCCGACGGTGACCGGGCCTGTCTGCTGCGCACGGGGGCCGCCGGCCTCGACGTGATGGTGATCCACGTGATGATGGCGGGCTTCGAGTTCGAGGTGCTGGAGCCCGTGGAGCTGATCGAGGCGATCAGGACGGCCCGTGACCGGCTTGATGGCGCTTTGGCTCGGGCTGCGGCGTCTCGGCCGCGTACTGCGGATGGTTCAGGTCGAACGCCGGGGACTCCGAGCGGATCCTCGGCAGCGCCGTGAAGTTGTGCCGGGGCGGCGGGCAGGACGTCGCCCATTCCAGGGAGCGGCCGAAGCCCCAGGGGTCGTCGACCTCGACCTTCGTGCCGTACTTGGCGGTCTTCCAGACGTTGTAGAGGAACGGCAGGGTGGAGAGGCCGAGCAGGAACGAGCCGATCGTCGAGACGGTGTTGAGCGCGGTGAACCCGTCGGCGGCGAGATAGTCGGCGTACCGGCGCGGCATGCCCTCGGCGCCCAGCCAGTGCTGCACCAGGAACGTGGTGTGGAAGCCGACGAACAGCGTCCAGAACTGGATCTTCCCGAGCCGCTCGTCGAGCAGCTTGCCGGTGAACTTCGGCCACCAGAAGAAGAAGCCGGCGAAGATCGCGAAGACCACCGTGCCGAAGACGACGTAGTGGAAGTGGGCGACCACGAAGTACGAGTCGGAGACGTGGAAGTCCATCGGCGGCGACGCCAGGATCACCCCGGTGAGGCCTCCGAACAGGAAGGTCACCAGGAAGCCCGTCGCCCACAGCATCGGGGTCTCGAAGGAGATCGAGCCCTTGATCATGGTCCCGGTCCAGTTGAAGAACTTCACACCCGTGGGAACGGCGATCAGGAAGCTCATGAGGGAGAAGAACGGCAGCAGCACCGCGCCCGTGACGAACATGTGGTGCGCCCACACCACGATCGACAGCCCGGTGATCGCCATCGTCGCGCCGACCAGGGTGAGGTAGCCGAAGATCGGCTTGCGGCTGAAGACCGGGATGATCTCCGTGATGATCCCGAAGAACGGCAGCGCGATGATGTAGACCTCGGGGTGCCCGAAGAACCAGAACAGGTGCTGCCACAGCAGCGCCCCGCCGTTGGCCGCCTCGAACACCTGCGAGCCGAACCGCCGGTCCGCCTCCAGCACCAGCAGCGCGGCCGCCAGCACGGGGAACGCCATCAGGATCAGGATCGACGTGAAGAGCGTGTTCCAGGTGAAGATCGACATCCGGAACATCGTCATGCCGGGCGCGCGCATCCCGATGATCGTGGTGACGAAGTTGACCGCGCCGAGGATCGTCCCGAAGCCGGCCAGCGCCAGGCCCATGATCCACAGGTCGGGGCCGATGCCCGGCGAGTAATGCCGGCTGTTCAGCGGCGCGTAGGCGAACCAGCCGAACGCCGCCGGGCCGTCCGGTGTCAGCAGCGAGCCCAGTACGGTCAGCCCGCCGAACAGGAACAGCCAGTACGAGAGCATGTTCAGTCGGGGGAAGGCCACGTCCGGGGCACCGATCTGGAGGGGCATCAGCTCGTTGGCGAAGCCCGCGAAGGACGGGGTCGCGAACAGCAGCAGCATGATCGTGCCGTGCATCGTGAACAGCTGGTTGTACTGGTTGCCGTCCATGATCTGCAGCCCGGGCCGGGCCAGTTCGGCCCGCATCAGGAGCGCCATGATCCCGCCGACCAGGAAGAAGGCGAAGGACGTGATCAGGTAGAGGTGGCCGATCTTCTTGTGGTCGGTGGTGGTCAGCCAGTCGACGACCACCCGGCCACGGCCTCGGTGACCGATGTCCCTGGTTCGTGCCGTCGCCACGGTCTGCGTCCCCATCGCTCGCCCCTTCGTTCGCCCTGTCCCCGGGCCGCCGACGTCCCGGGTGCGTACGGAGGATGTGTGGGGGAGCCGTGTATTTCCTATGCGCAGTCAGCTCCCGCGATCCCGCACGGAATCGTAATGCGGCGGAGTCCTGGGACGGTACCCAGCGAACTTTCCGACGGCTTATTCGGGACGGCCGGGCGACACGCGGGAATTGCGTTCGAATTCGCGCGGAAGGCGCACGAAACCGCTCGTCCGTGTGAGTGAGTTCGACCGAAACGCATGTCGTGATCCTGTGACAGAAGTGTGACCGGAGTGATCCGTATCGTCGGTCCGGGGTTCCCGGGGCGGGCCTCGCGGCCTAGCGTGGCGGTATGGCACCGAATCCCACTCCGCCAGCGGAGCCCCAGGACAATCCGGACGGATACGTCGGCCTCGAGGCGGCACGGGCCGAGCGGCTCGCGCGCGAACGGGGGTGGTCGACGGTGCGTGAGCTGGCCCCCGGGACGATCGTCACGATGGAGTACCGCTTCGGGCGGCTGAACTTCGAGGTGCGCGACGGGCTGGTGGCCCGCGCCTGGAAGGGCTGAGACGCCCGAAGCGGCCGGACGAGCACGGCGAAGGCCCCGGTTCCCGTCCTGGGGGAACCGGGGCCTTCGGGCGCGGAACCGGGTTGTGCGTACCGGGGTCCCGCTGTTCGGGGAGGTCGGCCGCCTGTCAGCCGCCCGTCAGCGGTCGGGCCGCGGAGGTCGCGGCACCGCGCGGGAGGCGGTCGGCGTGCGGTGGCCGGCGGCTGCCGACCGGGGTGACCGGAGTGCGCTCCGAGCGGGTCGTGTGCGGGCCCGGCGCCAGATGGACCGGCGTGCGCGGCGGACGGGCCGGTTGCGCCGGCTCGCGGGCCGCTGAGGCCTCCTCCTGGGCCGGCGCGCCCGAGGTGAACGGCACGGGTACGGCGACGGGTGCGGCCGGAGCCGGAGCCGGGGACGGAGCGGGGGCCGGGGACGCACCGGCGCGGCGGTCGCGCCAGCGGTCGCGCAGGTCGAAGATCGCGACCTCGGCGCGCGCGATCAGCGGCTCGCACCAGGGCAGCGCCAGCAGGATCAGCAGCCCCGCGGCCCAGCCGAGCACCACGTCACTGAGCCAGTGCGTGCCGAGGTAGACCGTGGCGAGGCCGACGCCCAGCGAGGTCACCGCGGAGAGCGCGGACAGCCAGCGGCGGGCCCTCGGAGTGGAGGCCAGATACGCCAGGATTCCCCAGGTCACGACCGCGTTGGCAGTGTGTCCGCTGGGAAATATATCGCCGCCCAGACCCATCTCGTTCGAGCCGATGGTGGTCGCGTAGTGCGGTCCGAGCCGCCCCATGCCGAGCTTGGCGGCCCCGACGGTGAGGTTCAGCAGCAGCAGCGAGGCGCCGAGCGTGAGCAGCGGGCGCAGGGTGTGCTGCCGCCACGATCTCCAGCCGAGCCAGGCGGCGACCATCACGGCGGTCGGGCCGCGCTGGCCGAGCACCACGTAGTAGTCGACGAACCAGTGGATGCCGGACCACTGCTGGTACGGCCGGAAGAACATGACCAGCCAGTCGAGGCGGACCAGCCACGAGGTGATCACCACGAGCCACACGATCGCCAGATAGAAGGCCAGGGTCGCCAGGAACAGCGCGACCCGGTGCCTGCTCATCTTCGGCACATCGATGTGGGCCGGTCGTTCCGGCTCACGGTCGAGCCTGGCGAACACCCGGTCCAGACGGGTGAGGTTTTGTTCGGTACGCACCTAAACGACGTTACAGCGAGTGAGCTCGAGACCCGGCCGATTCCGCTGGTTTGTGATGACGATGTGATGTGGGATTGCTCTCAGAAGGGCGACTATTCCTGTGGAATCGCTAATAGTCGAACAGTGTTCCCTTCAATTCCTTTGATCATTCCAGGAGATAGTTTTAGGGAACGTATGAAAGGGTTCACCGAAAAGCCGGATTCCCTTATGGCGGACCGCTGCCGTTCAGCCACCACGCGCCGTACACGGCCGAGGCCGCCGCGAGGCACCCCACCACCAGCGCCGACCGGGACGTCCGCAGCCGGGCCAGGGCCAGGGCGAGCGGCAGCAGCAGCGGGAAGGCGGGCAGCAGCAGGCGCGGCTTGGAGCCGAAGTAGCTCGACGCGCACAGGGCGAGCGCGAGCACCGCACCCGCGTACACCAGCAGCGGGAGGGGCTGGCGCTGCCTTACGCAGACGACGTACAGCCACAGCAGCAGGGCGACGCCGACGATCAGCCCGAGGCCGGCGAGGGCCGACGGGAACGACGTGAACTTGTCGGCGACGAAGCGGGCGAAGGCGTAGCCGCCGTCGAAGCCGTTGCGCCAGCCCGCCTGGACGTCGAAGTAGCCGAGCGGGCCCTTGGCGGTGTGGTGGCCGACCCACAGGACGTATCCGGCGGCGCCGACAGGGGCGAGGAGCATGCCGAGGACGCGTGGCGCGACGCGGGCGGCGGCCGCCCCGGCCCCGCGCCGGGCACGGGCGTCGCCGGCGGGCGCCTTCCGGTCCTGGACGAGGGACGCCAGGGCCGCCGCCCAAACCGCCGCGACCACCGCGAGCCCCACCGGGCGGGTCAGACCGGCCAGCGACGCCAGCGCCCCCGCGGTCACCCACCGGCCGGTGAGCACCGCGTACAGCGACCAGGCGGCCAGCGCGGTGAACAGTGACTCGCTGTACGCCATCGACTGCACGATCCCGACGGGCAGGACGGCCCACACCAGCACCGCGCACACCCCGGCCCGGCGCCCGTACACCTGGTCGGCGACCGCGAACACGCCCCAGGCCGCGGCGAGCGAGGCGAGCAGGGACACGACGAAACCGGCGTCGGCGTACGACAGCGGGGTCACCGCGTGCAGGAGCCTTTCCAGCCAGGGCAGCAGCGGGAAGAAGGCGAGGTTGGAGTGGACGTCGCCGTTCGGCAGACGGACCTCGTAGCCGTACCCCAGCTCGGCGACCCTGGTGTACCAGAGGGCGTCCCAGCGGGCGGTCAGCAGCGTGTACGCGCTCTTGTCGCGGGCGGCGCTCCACCCGGCCAGGGCGAGCAGACCGAGGGCACGCACGGCCGCGTACCCCAGGAGGGCGGGGGCCGCCCGGCGCAGGGCCGCGGAGCCGGGGGGCGTCACGCGCGTCTCAAGATCGGTCACGGGCTCGATTATCGACGGCCGGCCCGGCGACCCGGTCCGCCGGGGCGGCGGCGACCCCCGGGCGGAGGCGCGCGGAGGCGGGCCGGGGAGGGGTGCGGGGGTGGTCCGGGGAGGGGTACGGGGGGTGGCCCGGACATGGCGCGGGAGTGGCGTACGCCACACGGGTTGCCCGTGAGTGGTGAGAGGTCCGCCACGTGGCCCTGGCGCGAACTCGCGTACGCTGCGTTTCACTCGTGTTCGTTTGCGCGGGCCGGAGACACCGCTCCTCTCCGGCCGAGCCGCGGGGAGTCCCCACCCCGTGAGCCCGCCGAACCGGGGGATCACCTGGGAGGTACGTACATGTCCGGGACGACCACGGCCGCCGCTGGGCTGCGCCGTCGGGCGGCCGGGGCCGGTGCCAACCGCTGGGTCGTCCTGGTGGTGCTGTGCGTCAGCCTGCTGCTGGTCGCCGTCGATGCGACCGTGCTGCATGTGGCGGTGCCGGCGGTCACCGAGGACCTGCGGCCCGGCGGCATCGAGCTGCTCTGGATCGTCGACACCTATCCACTGGTCTGTGCCTCGCTGCTGATCCTGTTCGGCACGCTCGGCGACAAGGTGGGCCGCAGACGCGTCCTGCTGCTCGGCTACGCCCTGTTCGGCGTCGCCTCCGCGCTGGCGGCGTTCGCCGGGACCGCGCAGACCCTGATCCTGGCGCGGGCGCTGCTGGGTGTCGGCGGCGCCATGATCATGCCCGCGACGCTGTCGATCCTGCGCCAGGTGTTCCCGGACCGGCGTGAGCGGGCGCTCGCGATCGGTATCTGGAGCGCGGTGGCCGCGGTCGGTGCCGCGGTCGGCCCGCTCCTGGGCGGCTTTCTGCTGGAGCACTTCTGGTGGGGCTCCGTCTTCCTCGTCAACATCCCGCTGATGCTGGTCAGCCTGCCGGTGGGGCGGCTGCTGCTGCCCGAGTCGCGGGGCGCGGCGGACGGCCCCTGGGACGTGGTCGGCGCGCTGACGGCGGCGGCCGGTCTCTTCGGTGTCGTGCTGGGCGTGAAGCGGCTGGGCGGCGGGGAGCTCGGACTGTTCACCGTGGCGCCGCTGCTGGTGGGCGCGGCGCTGATCGTGCTGTTCGTCCGCCGTCAGCGGCGTCGCCTGCATCCGCTGGTGGACCTGGGGATGTTCGGGCGGCCGGCGTTCAGTACGTCGGTCGGGTGCATCGTGCTGGCGATGCTGGCGCTGGTGGGTCTCGAACTGATCGCGGCACAGTATCTGCAACTGGTGCTGGGGCTGTCTCCGCTGGAGACGGGCCTGCGACTGCTGCCCCTGACGTTCGCCGCGATGGCGGCCGGGCTGGCCGGGGCGCGGCTGCTCCGGCAGTTCGGGCCGCGCCGGATGGTGTGCGGGGGGTTCGTCCTCACGGCGCTGGCCGTGCTGACGCTGACCGCGATGGGCGGTTCGGACAACACCGGGCTGCTGCTGTTCGCGTTCCTGCTGCTGGGTTTCGGCCTGGAGACGACCTTGTTCGCGGCGTACGAGTCGATGCTGAGCGAGGCACCGCCCGAGCAGGCGGGCGGGGCGGCGGCGATCGGGGAGACGTCGTACCAGCTGGGGGCAGGGATCGGGATCGCGCTGCTGGGAAGCGTGATGAACGCGGCGTACGCGCCCGGACTGAAGTCCGTGCCGGGGGTGCCGGCGTCGGCGTCGGACGCGGCGGGGCATTCGCTGGGCGAGGCCTACGAGGTCGCCGGGCAGTTGGGCGGGCCGGTCGGGGTCACGCTGCGGCGGGTCGCGCGGGACAGCTTCGTGCACGGGTTGCATGTCACGCTGTCGGTGAGTGCGGGGCTGTTGCTGCTGGGGGCGCTGATGGCGTTGCGGTTGCCGCGGGTCATGCAGTGCGAGGCGCCCGTGGCGGGGGTGGAGCTTCCCTCGCCCCGGGAGGTCGTGGAGTCCCGCGTCTCCGCATGACCCTCCCACCCACGCGCCGTCCGTTCACCGTCGATCGAAGGGTGGGCGTTTCCTGCGGGGGCGCCTCGCCGTCGGCGGCCTGCGGCCTGCGGCGCGCGCGGCGCGTACTGGACGTGCGGGACGGCGCGTCGTAACGTCTCGGGCGATAGTGTGACTAGCGGTGCTAGTTTTTCGGAGGCTCTCTCATGTCCGCGTCCTCGAAGTTGCCCCCGTTCGACCCCGCAGACCCCCTGGGGATCGACGATCTGCTGGAGCCGGAGGATCTCGCGATCCGTGACACCGTGCGGAACTGGGCCGCTGACCGGGTGCTGCCGCGGGTCGCCGAGTGGTACGAACGCGGGGAGCTGCCGGAGATCCGGGAGCTGGCGCGCGAGCTCGGCGCCATCGGAGCGCTCGGGATGTCGCTCAGCGGATACGGGTGCGCCGGTGCCAGCGCCGTGCAGTACGGCCTCGCCTGTCTCGAACTCGAGGCCGCCGACTCCGGCATCCGGTCCCTCGTCTCCGTGCAGGGTTCGCTCGCCATGTACGCCCTGCACCGTTTCGGCAGCGAGGAGCAGAAGCGGAGCTGGCTGCCGGGCATGGCCGCGGGCGAGATCATCGGGTGCTTCGGGCTCACCGAACCCGATCACGGCTCCGACCCGGCCGGCATGCGGACGTACGCCAAGCGGGACGGCTCCGACTGGGTGCTCAACGGCCGCAAGATGTGGATCACCAACGGGTCCGTCGCCGGGGTGGCCGTCGTCTGGGCGCAGAGCGACGACGGGATCCGCGGCTTCGTGGTGCCCGCCGGCACTCCGGGGTTCTCCGCGCCCGAGATCAAGCACAAGTGGTCCCTGCGGGCCAGCGTGACCAGTGAGCTCGTGCTCGACGACGTGCGGTTGCCCGCGGACGCCGTCCTGCCGGAGGTCACCGGGCTGCGCGGACCGCTCAGCTGTCTGTCCCACGCGCGCTACGGCATCGTGTGGGGCGCGATGGGAGCGGCGCGCTCCTGCTTCGAGACCGCCGTCGCGTACGCGAAGACCCGCGAGCAGTTCGGGCGGCCCATCGGGGGCTTCCAGCTCACCCAGGCCAAGCTCGCCGACATGGCGGTCGAGCTGCACAAGGGGATTCTGCTCGCCCATCATCTGGGGCGGCGCATGGACGCCGGCCGCCTGCGTCCCGAGCAGGTCAGCTTCGGCAAGCTCAACAACGTACGGGAGGCGATCGAGATCTGCCGGACCGCCCGTACCGTCCTCGGTGCCAACGGGATCTCGCTCGAATACCCCGTCATGCGGCACGCGACCAATCTCGAGTCGGTGCTCACCTACGAGGGCACCGTCGAGATGCACCAGCTCGTGCTGGGCAAGGCGCTCACCGGACTCGACGCCTTCCGCTGACCCGGCCCGGGGCCGAGGCAGGGCCGGTGAGCGGCCCTGCCTCAGCTCTGGTTGAAGAAACCGTCCGTCCGGTGCGCGGACGGGTCTCCGTTCACGATCTCCGTGTTGGCGGGGGTCAGCAGGAACACCCGGGTGGACACCCGCTCGATCGAACCCCGCAGGCCGAAGATCAGCCCGGCCGCGAAGTCGACGACGCGCTTGGCGTCCCCGGCCTCCATGGCCGTGAGGTTCATGATGACCGGCACGCCCTCGCGGAACAGTTCACCGATCGCCCGCGCGTCCCGGAAGCTGTCCGGGGTGACGGTGCCGATCCGGCGGCCCTTCTCCTCGGCCGTGTCCGTCGCCACCTTCACGCGGGGGTCGGTGACCCAGGCGTCCCCGGAGTCGGTCCCCTCGGAATAGTCGTCGTCGTAGTAACGCTCGTCATCGTTGTCGTCGACGAGGCCAAGCCAGGCACTCGCCTTGCGCACCGATCCCATGGACGCCTCCTCTCACAGCGGTCTTTCTGCTTTCCGCATTCCCCATGTTCGTCCATGGTGCGGATGTCGCGCCAAGTGGATAGACGCCGCGCGGGGGGTTTGTGACGGTACTGGTGCACAGCGAATACGTCGAGAGCCCGCGTCTCCCAAGGGTCGTACCGCATACGGCTGCTGACTGTGAGTGAAATATGATTCTTCGTGGCGAACGAGTGACGCACGGTGCGTCCGGGTGAACCGGGTGCCCCCGATCCGGCGTGACAATCGGCCGATAGCATCCGCAGCTCAATGTCCCAAGGACGACGGGGGTTGTCGTGTTCGGAATCGTCAGGCCATGCAGTCACCGGCTCGGAGAGGGCCTCAAGACCCAGTGGATGGCTCATCTGTGCGGGCTGTGTCTCGCGCTGCGTGGCGACCACGGGCAGTTTTCGCGGGTCGTCACCAACTACGACGGCCTGCTCATATCGGTTCTGACGGAGGCTCAGGCCGACCGGGCGCCGGCCGACGGATGGCGGCGGACGGCGGGACCGTGCCCGTTGCGCGGGATGCGCACCGCGTCCGTCGCGCAGGGCGAGGGCGCCCGGCTCGCGGCCGCCGTCTCGCTGGTGCTCGCCTCGGCCAAGGTGCGTGACCACGTCGCCGACGGGGACGGCCTGCTGGCACGGCGGCCCGTCGCCGTCGCCGCGCGCAGGGTCGCCGCGAGCTGGGGCCGGGCCGGCGAACGCGGCGGGGCCGCCGTCGGGTTCGACACCGCCGTCCTCGTCGACGCGGTGGAACGGCAGGTGGGCATCGAGGCGCTCGCCGGGCCCGGCACCCCGCTGTGCGTCGTCACCGAGCCGACCGAGACCGCCACCGCCGCCGCCTTCGCGCACACCGCGGTCCTGGCGGGCCGGCCGGGCAACGCCGCTCCGCTCGCCGAGGCCGGCCGTCTCTTCGGGCGGCTGGCGCATCTGCTGGACGCGGTCGAGGACCGGGAGGCCGACGCCGCGGCCGGTGCCTGGAACCCGCTGACGGCCACCGGGACCCCGCTCACCGAGGCCCGCCGGCTCGCCGACGACGCCCTGCACGGCATCCGGCTCGCACTGCGCGACATGGAGTTCGTGGACGGCAGGCTCGCGCACCTGCTGCTGGCGCACGAGCTGGAGCGGTCGGTCGACCGGGCGTTCGGGACACAGTCGTGCGGCCACGCGCACGCCCCGGAGGGCGCCTTCGGGCCGCCGACCGGCCCGTACGCACCCCGGGGTCCGGTGGACCCCCGCACGCCCGGCGATCCGTACGCGCCGGGCAACCCTCACGGCGGCAACCCCTTCGGCGAGCCGCCGCGGCCCGGGAAGCGGGGCTTCTGGGCCGGGTGCGCGGTCGCGCTCGGGCTGTGCTGCACCTGCAAGGTCTGCTGCGCCGACGAGTTCGAGGGACCCTGGTCGCGGAAGAAGCACGAGGGCTGGTGCCGCGACGGCTGTGACGGCTGCGACTGCTGCTGCGACGGGTGCCAGTGCTGCGAATGCTGTGAGTGCTGCTCCTGCGACTGCTGACGCGGCGTCACCCTTTCGCCCCGTGACGCTCCGTGGCGCCCCGTGGGGGCGGCACGGTGAGCGGCTGGCATCCCCGGGACGTATCTCCGGTCGAGGGCGCGGACTTCGCAGGGCCGTCCGTCGGGACCGGCGGCCGGCCGTTCGCGTGCCGGCAACCCGCGGAGCCGCCGCTCCGGATGCTCGAAAGGATCGATGATCATGCCCGGGCGTTCTGACAAAACCGTTCCGCTCGCCGTGAAGATCGTGGTGAGCGGCGGGCTCGGGGTCGGTAAGACGACCTTCATCGGGGCCGTCTCCGAGATCGACCCGCTCGACACCGAGGCGCCGATCACCCAGGTCTCGGTCGGGGTCGACTCGCTCGAGGGCGTGGAGTCCAAGACCACCACCACCGTCGCGCTCGACTTCGGACGCATCACGCTCGACCCGGCCATCGCGCTGTACCTGTTCGGCACGCCCGGACAGGACCGCTTCTCCTTCCTGTGGGACGACCTGGTGGAGGGAGCGCTCGGAACGGTGGTGCTCGCGGACACCCGGCGGATCGAGGAGTGCTTCCCGGCCGTCGACTACTTCGAGGCCCAGGACGCGCCGTTCGTCCTCGCGGTGAATCGCTTCGACGGGGCCGAGCACTTCGAACTGGAGGAGGTGCGGGCGGCGTTGGGGCTCAGCGCCGAGGTGCCCGTGCTGGAGTGCGACGCGCGCGAGCGCGGCTCCGTACGGGACGTGCTGGGGGCGTTGATGGATCGGGTGGTCGGGTTTCGCGCCGCTCCGGGGCGGACGGCGGTCGTGGCGCGCTGATCGCCGAAGGCGGCGGATCGCCTCAGAACAGGCGTGAGGCGGGGCGAAAGCGAGGGAAAAGGCGCATATCGAGGGGAGGGCGCGGAGGTGAAGGCGGAGCTGGGTGAGGGGAGAACGCGAAGAGGGCGCCCCGGGAGCGGGGGCCGCAGTGGGTCAGCTCAACAGGAACAGGACCACACGCGACCGAAGTCGATGTGGGAGCGGGTGACCAGACACTGCTGCGGATGCATGGGCCAAGTGGAACAGGTCTCCGGTTACGCGTCAACCGACTTGAGACGTACGGCTCACAGTGTGGACGGCCTTGACAGTGAGGGGAAACGCACACGTACTCTCGCTGCACGGCCCTGCTGAGGGGCTCGGCCGTATCTGCGCCGCGCGGCGCGCCCCATTCGGTGTGTGAAGGCACCTACCCGTGTTCGATCCCAGCTGTCACGGAGCCTTCGCATGTCTTCCGAAACCCTCGACCCCGAAGCGCCCGCCACCCTCGTGATCGTCGGGGCCGGGCCGCGGGGGACCGGCCTCATCGAGCGGATCGCCGCCAACGCCCCCGAGCTGTACGCCGGTTCGGGACTCGACATCCACCTCGTCGACCCGCATCCGCCGGGCGCCGGACGCATCTGGCGGGCCGCCCAGTCGCCGCTGCTGTGGATGAACTCGCACGCCGAGGACGTCACCATGTTCACCGACGAGTCGGTGGAGATGGCCGGGCCGGTGCGGCCCGGCCCGACACTGCACGAATGGGCGGGCGTCGACGGACGTACCTTCGCCGACCGGCAGCTCCAGGGCTCCTATCTGCGCTGGGTGCACGAACAGGCGGTCGCCGCCCTGCCCCCGGAGATCACCGTCCACCACCATCCGGGGCGCGCTCTGCGGGTGAGCGGCCCCCGTGCGGGACGCCAGCAGGTGTGGCTGGAAGGCCGGGACCAGCCCCTGTCCGCCGATCTCGTCGTCCTCGCCCTCGGTCACCTGGACGCCGAACTCGACCAGGAGCAGCGTGAGTTGGCGGCATACGCGGCGGAGCACGGGCTCGTCCACCTGCCGCCGGACTTCACGGCCGACAGCGACCTGTCCGCGCTGCCGGCCGGCGAACCCGTGCTGGTGCGCGGTTTCGGGCTCGCCTTCGTCGACCTGATGGTGCTGCTCACCGAGGGACGCGGCGGGCGGTACGAGGGGGACACCTATGTGCCCTCGGGGCGGGAACCTGTGCTGTACGTCGGCTCGCGGCGCGGAGTGCCGTACCACTCGAAGATCGGCTACGACTGGACCGGCGAGCGGCCGCCGCTGCCCCGGTTCCTGGGACCCGCCGAGATCGACGCACTGCTCGCGCGGCCCGAGGGCTTCGACTTCCGGCGGGATGTCTGGCCGCTGGTGGAGAAGGAGCTGGGCTTCGCCCACTACCACCGGCTGTTCACGGTCCACGCCGAGCGGACCGCGATCGCCTGGACCGACTTCGAGGAGAAGTACGAGGCCGCGTCCGAGGGCGCCGAGCGGGAGGCCCTGGTGGCGTCCGCCGTGCCCGACCCCCGGGACCGGCTCGACCTGGCCGCCCTCGACCGGCCGTTGGACGGGGTGACGTACGGGTCCTTCGCGGAGTTCCAGGAAGGCCTGCGCGGCTATGTGGAGGACGACCTCGGTCGCCGGCACGACGCCGCGCACAGCACCGACCTGGCCGTGTTCCTGGGACTGCTGTCCGTCTACGGACAACTGGTCCGGCTCGGCGACATCGGCTCCTGGTGGCACGGGTTCTTCAGCTACCTCGCCTCCGGGCCGCCGGGCCCCCGGCTGAGACAGCTGCTCGCGCTGTCCCGGGCGGGGGTGCTGAAGTTCGTCGGCGCCGACATGGCCGTACAGGCGCGGGACGGGGTCTTCCGGGCGTCGAGTGCCACGGTGCCGGGTTTCTCGGTCGAGGCGCGGGCGCTGGTGGAGGCCCGGCTGCCGGAGCCGACGCTGCGGCGCGCCCTCGACCCGCTGCTGCGGGAGCTGCACGCCGACGGCGCCGGCGAGACCCCGGACGGGCTGCTGCGGGTGGACCGCGCAGACGGGCGGGTCCTGGACCGGGCCGGCCGGCCGCACCCACGGCGCTTCGCGCTCGGGCCGCACACCGACGGCCGTACGCCGGGCGCGTTCACCCGGCCGCGCACCGGCGGCCCCGCGTTCCGGCAGAACGACGCCACCGCCCGGGCCGCCCTGGTGTTCCTGCGGGACCTGGGCGCCGATGCCGTCGGGTGAACCGCTCCACTTCGAAGCGTCACGGAAGAAAGGGTTCTCCCCCATGACCTCATCGCACGGCCGGGGCCCGCTGCATCTGGCGGCCGCCGTCGACCAGCCGGGGGTGTACGACGCCGGCCCCTACGTCGAACTGGCGCGGCTCGCCGAGCGGGGCGGACTCGACTTCGTGACGCTGGACGACACCTTCGCCCGGCCCGGGCCCGACGCGTCGGCCGTGCTGTCCCGGGTGGCGCCCGCCACGCACCGCGTCGGACTGGTCCCCACCCTCACCACCACCCACACCGAGCCCTTCCGCATCCAGGCCACGGTCGCCACGCTCGACCGGGTCAGCCGGGGCCGGGCCGGCTGGCGGATCGACGTCTCCACCACGGAGGGGGAGGCCCGGCTCTTCGGCCGCCGGCACACCGCGCCGCTGGCCGCGCTGTGGCAGGAGGCCGGTGAAGTCGCCGACGTGGCGGCGAAGTTGTGGGACAGCTGGGAGGACGGCGCCGCGACACGCGCCGTGCCGAGCGGCCGTTTCCTCGACCGCGACAAGCTGCACCCCGTCGACTTCACCGGCGCGGCCTTCTCGGTGCGGGGCCCCGCCCTGGCGCCCAGACCTCCGCAGGGACACCCGGTGCGCGTGGTCGACGCCACCGAGGAACACGCCCGGCCCGCCGCCGCCCGCCACGCCGACGTGGCCCTCGTGCGCGCCGCGAGCCCCGCCCAGGCCCGCAGCGTCCGCGACCGGTTGCGGGCCGACGCGGCCGGAGCGGGGCGCGACCCGAACTCCCTGCTGGTCCTGGCGAGTCTGCTGATCGACCTCGGGGACGGCGAGCACGCCGCCGAACCCGGCCACGGCGGTGGCGGCCCCCGGCAGACCGCGCAGGGCCCGCTCTACCGGGGCGGACCCGTCGACCTCGCCGACCTGATCGCCTCCTGGTACAGGGACGGCACCGCCGACGGCTTCCACCTCACCCCCGTCGAACCGCGCCGCGATCTGGAACGGCTGGTCAACGGCACGGTCGCGCTGCTCCAGCACCGTGGTCTGTTCCGCACCTTCTACCCCGGCAGCACACTCCGCGAGCACCTGGGGCTGGCCCGGCCCGCCAACCAGTACGCGGGGGGCGCGGCATGAGCGGGCATCGATCACAGGGCCCGAGGCCGTTCGGCAGGCACTGCCACCTGGCCGCGTACTTCCCCGGTGCCGACACCACCACCGTCTGGACCGGCCCCGACGCGAAGTCGCCGATCGAGTTCTCCTCCTTCGAGCACCTCGCCCGGACCGCCGAACGCGGCCTGTTCGACTTCTTCCTCCTCGCCGAGGGGCCTCGGCCGCGCGCACACCAGGGCGGTGTCCACGACCTGGACGTGGCCGGCCGCCCCGAGCCGCTCACCGTCCTGAACGCGCTCGCCGCCGTGACCGAGCGCCTGGGGCTGGCCGCCACGGCCGACGCCACGTTCAACGAGCCGTTCGAACTCGCCCGCAGACTGGCCACCCTGGACCATCTCAGCGGCGGCCGGGCGGCCTGGCACGTGGTGACCTCCTCGGACGACCGCACCGGCGAGGACTTCCGCCGCGGGGACTATCTGGACCGCGCCGACCGGTATCCGCGGGCCGCCGAGTTCGTCGCCACCGCGAGAAGGCTGTGGGACTCCTGGACACCGGACGAGGCGCCCCGGCCGTTCGCGCACCGGGGCCGGCACTTCGACATCGCCGGGGAGTTCACCGTGCCGCGCTCACCGCAGGGACACCCGGTGGTGATCCAGGCGGGAGATTCGCGGGAGGGCCGGGAGTTCGCGGCGGCCACCGCCGACGTCGTCCTCGCGCGGCCCGGGACGCTGGAGGCAGGGCGCGCCTTCTACGCCGACGTCAAGGGACGGCTGGCCAAGTACGGCCGTAGCGCCGGCGATCTGAGGATCATGCCCGGCGTCACCGTCGTCCTCGGGGACACCGCGGCCGAGGCACAGGAGCGGGCCGCCACGACACGGCGGCAGCTGGTCTCCCCGCAGCGCGCCCTCCTCGTCCTGGAGCGGCTCTGGGGCGTCGACCTGTCGGCCTGGGACCCCGACGGGCCGCTGCCCGCGTTCGACCCGGTGGCCGACCCGCGGCCGGGGGGCCGCGCCCGGCACGGCGACGCCGTCGCGACGGCCGGGAAGCTGCGCGCGCTGTCGCGGGAGAAGGGGCTGTCCATCCGGCAGACCGTGATCGAGACGAGCGCCCGGCAGTCCTTCGTCGGCACGCCCGAGGCGGTCGCCGCCGAACTGACGGAGTTCGTGCGCGAGGACGCCGCCGACGGCTTCGTCCTCGTACCGCAGCTCACGCCCGACGGGCTCGACGAGTTCGTCGACCGGGTGGTGCCGCTGCTCCAGGAGCGCGGCGCCTTCCGTACGGAGTACGAGGGACACACCTTGCGCTCCCACCTGGGCCTGCCCGCCCCGGCGGGGGACGGGCAAGCCGTATGACGACCCGTGTGACGACCACGACCCGAAGGGCGACCCGCGGGACAACCCGTAGGACGACAGGACGGATCGAGGGGGAGCCGGTCGCGGCGCCCCGCGGGCCGCTCGCGCCCGGGTACCCTCACGCGGTGTCCTGAGAGGGCCGAGGGAGTCCCCGGCCCGAGGGCTTTCCGGACGGTCGACTTCCGGACACCCCAGGGATCCGGGTGGCCGAAGGGGACGCCGAGGCGCTCAGGGCGACCGGCTCCGGCGGCCTGACCACGGACGGGAAGCCGTTCAGCAGGGAGGCACGGTTCGGCGCCGACGCCGGCCCGGGGGCCGGCGGCCCGGGGCGCGCACGGCGCGCGACGGCTGGTCGTGCCGGTGCCCGAGGATCCCCGAGGGGGTGCGCGCCTTCGGCCCGGACTCCGCCGACCGGCCGGCCGGTCGCCCGGCGTCCACACGACCCGAGGCGCACGCCGGGCGGTACGGTCCGCGCGGTACAGGGCGAGGCCGTGCGCCGAGGACCGTACCGCCCCCGGCGCCGGTCGCCGAAGGGCGGGCGCGTGGTCCCGGGGCCCGCGGGGAACCGGCGTTCGTCCTGGCCGGCAGCGGCTCGCCCTCCGGGTGAGCGAGCGGGGCGACGGTGCGCCGCGGTCCCCGTTCACGGACGCCGCCTGCCGGGTGAGCGGCCGGCCGGTTCCGGTTCCCGCACTCCGGCGCACCCGGGCGCGGACGGACGCGCGACGGTCGACCTCCACAGGGACGTACTGCCTCCGTGCGCCTTGCGGATGCTTTCCTCCGCCCCGTCCCGCCGCCGGGGAACACATAGGACGTGGCGGTCGAGGCAGGAGAGCGCAACCTGGTCTGAGCTGGGGCAAGAGGCTGCAAGAGGGCTCAACTCACGCAGTTCGTTGAAGGTCTGACGGCCGAAAGGCGCCCTTGCGCCGACCGGCCGTTCGGCCGAATACTCCCCCTCAGCGCTTGTCAGGGTCACGGCGTGTCCGGAATCCGGACGAACGTCTGTCCCTGGCTGCGCCTCACGGGCCCCGACCCCACACCACGGGCCCCCGACTTCCCCTGGGAGGGAACGAAACGTGAGGATCAAGCGCACCACCCCCACCACCCCCACGAGCGGTATCTCGAGACGGACCCGGCTGACCGCCGTGACCACCGGACTCGTGGCCGCCGCCGCGATCGCCATCCCCCAGGCGAGCGCGGCCGACACCGCCACCTTCAGTACCGCCGAACTGAAGAGCGCCGGCGCCTCGGTGCTCCAGGCGGACATCCCGGGCACCGCCTGGGCGGTCGACAGCAAGACCAACCGCCTCCTGGTCACCGTGGACAGCACGGTCTCGGACGCGGAGATCGCGCAGATCAAGGAGCAGGCGGGCGACAACGCCGGCGCGCTCACGATCAAGCACACCCCGGGCAAGTTCAACAAGCTGATCGGCGGCGGCGACGCCATCTACGGCGGCGGCTACCGCTGCTCGCTCGGCTTCAACGTCGTCAGCGGGAGCACCTACTACTTCCTGACCGCCGGGCACTGCGGCGAGGTCGCCTCGACCTGGTACTCCAACTCCGGTCAGACCACCGTGCTGGGGACGAACTCCGGCTACAGCTTCCCGACCAACGACTACGCGCTGGTCCGCTACACCAACACCTCGGTCGCCAAGGCGGGCACCGCGGGCAACACCGACATCACCAGCGCCGGCAACGCCACCGTGGGCCAGTCGGTCATCCGGGACGGCTCCACGACCGGTATCCACACCGGCCGGGTGACCGCCCTGAACGCCACGGTCAACTACGGCGGCGGCGACGTGGTCTACCAGATGATCCAGACCAACGTCTGCGCCGAGGGCGGCGACTCCGGCGGAGCCCTCTACACCTCCGGCGGTGTCGCGCTCGGTCTGACCTCCGGCGGCAGCGGCAACTGCACCTCGGGCGGTACGACCTTCTTCCAGCCCGTGACCGAGGCCCTGAGCCGCTACGGCGTCAGCGTCTTCTAGTCCTCACGCGGGAATCCTCACGCGGGAGCCGGCAGTCCTGACGAGGCGGTCCTCACCCAGGAGTCCTCGCGCGGGACCGCCGCTCCCGGCCTGTGGCCCGATCGCAGGCAAGCCCCCGTACGCAACCGGCGTGCGGGGGCTCGCCCTTGCCCGGGGGCGGGGTTACCGTCGGGGTACAGGCAGTGATGCGCGGGCAGTGCTGTGGACCCCTGGGGGCCGGCAATGGTCGAGGAACTGGTGGTGGCGGGCGTCGCGCTGGTGTCCGCAGGAGCGGTGTACGTGGCGGCGGCGGCGCGGGTCGTCAAGCAGTACGAGCGGGGCGTGGTCCTCCGGCTCGGGAAACTCCGGCCCGAGGTGCGCGGCCCCGGACTCACCCTGATCCTTCCGGGCATCGACCGGCTCCGGAAGGTCAACATGCAGATCGTCACGATGCCGGTGCCCGGGCAGGAGGGCATCACCCGGGACAACGTCACCGTGCGCGTGGACGCCGTCGTCTACTTCAAGGTGACCTCGCCGGCCGAGGCGGTCGTGCGGGTGGAGGACTACCGGTTCGCCGTCTCGCAGATGGCCCAGACCTCGCTGCGTTCGATCATCGGCAAGAGCGATCTGGACGATCTGCTGTCCGACCGCGAAAAGCTCAACCAGGGGCTGGAGTTGATGATCGACAGCCCGGCCGTGGAGTGGGGTGTCACCATCGACCGGGTGGAGATCAAGGACGTCTCCCTGCCCGAGACGATGAAGCGCTCGATGGCCCGGCAGGCCGAGGCCGACCGTGAGCGGCGGGCCCGGATCATCAACGCCGACGCCGAACTCCAGGCGTCCAAGAAGCTCGCCGAGGCCGCGAAGGAGATGTCCGAGCAGCCCGCGGCGCTCCAGCTGCGGCTGCTCCAGACGGTGGTGGCGGTCGCCGCCGAGAAGAACTCCACGCTGGTGCTGCCGTTCCCGGTGGAGCTGCTGAGGTTCCTGGAGCGGGCCCAGCAGCAGCAACCGCTTCCTCCGACGTCCTCCACACCCCCGACGACTTCCACACCTTCGCCGCCCGAGGCGCAGTCGGGTTCCGGCCAGGACTAGACCTCACCGCCGCGTAAGTGGTTACTCACGCGTAGCGTTTGCACTGCGAATTCTCTCGTGGTGGCCAGGGGATGTTCCGGCGCGGTGAAGGCGTGGCGGGCGCGCGGTGTTCACCCTGTGCGCGTCCTGAAGTCGACCTTGTGTGCTCCCTGTGCGGTTCGGAAGAGTGGGCGCCCGTCAACCAGCCTTCCGGCCCGGAGCTGTCCCCATAACCGCCCGGGCCGACCCCCCACAGGAGGACGCGAGTTGAAGCACCGACGCATACCCGGGCGGCGGATGGTCATGACGGGCGCGGGCATCGCCGCGCTCGTCGCAGCCGGAGTCACCTTCCAGACTGCGAACGCCAGCGAGCCTGCGAAGACCTCGCAGCCCGCCCCCCTCTCGGCCCTCGCGGCCGGAAAGCTCGCCTCGACGCTCGGCCAGGACCTCGGCGCCGACGCGGCGGGCACGTACTACGACGCGAAGAGCAAGAGCCTCGTGGTGAACGTCCTCGACGCGGCCGCCGCGAAGACCGTCGAGGCGGCCGGCGCCAAGGCCAGAATCGTCGAGAACTCCCTCGCCGAACTGACCGGCGCCCGTACGAAGCTCACGGCGGACGCGTCCGTCCCGGGCACCGCCTGGGTCACCGACCCGACCACCAACAAGGTCGTCGTCACCGCCGACCGCACGGTCTCCGACGCCGAGTGGGCCAAGCTCACCAAGGTCGTCGACGGGCTCGGTCGGGTGGCGGAACTCCAGCGCACCAAGGGGGAGTTCAAGCCCTTCATCGCCGGCGGCGACGCCATCACCGGCGGCACCGGGCGCTGCTCCCTCGGCTTCAACGTGGTCAAGGGCGGCGAGCCGTACTTCCTGACCGCCGGACACTGCACCGACGCCATCTCCACCTGGTCGGACTCCTCCGGCACCCGGATCGGCGCCAACGAGGTGTCCAGCTTCCCGGACAACGACTACGGCCTGGTCAAGTACACCGCTGAGGTCGACCACCCGAGCGAGGTCGACCTCTACGACGGCTCGGCCCAGCAGATCACCGGCGCCGCCGAGGCCACCGTCGGCATGAAGGTCACCCGCAGCGGCTCGACCACCCAGGTGCACTCCGGCACGGTCACCGGCCTGGACGCCACGGTGAACTACGGCAACGGTGACGTCGTCAACGGTCTCATCCAGACCGACGTCTGCGCCGAGCCCGGCGACAGCGGCGGCTCCCTCTTCTCGGGCAGCAGCGCCGTCGGCCTGACCTCGGGCGGCAGCGGCGACTGCACCTCCGGCGGGGAGACGTTCTTCCAGCCGGTGACGGAGGCGCTGTCGGCGACGGGGACGCAGATCGGCTGACGGTCCCGCAGCAGCCCCCTTCGAACGGCCGAAGTCCCGCCCCGCGCGCGAGGGGCGGGACTTCGCGCGTGTCCGGCGCGGCGCGGCACGGGCGGGTGCCGCTCGCCGCGGACCGGCTCACGTCGTGCTCTGCGCGCGGTGCGTCCGCAGGGCCGCCGCCGGCAGGGTGACGACGGCCCCCGCGCCCGGCGGCAGCGCCGGACCGATCGCCTTCCGGAACGGCGGGAGCAGCGACAGCACGCCGGGGTCCTGGGGCGATGAAGAGCAGGTGGAGTGCGAGCACCCCGATCACCGGCAGCGTGGCCCGGGGGCCACGGCGTCCTTCACCTCGTCGAGGAAGGAGCCGGGGGGCTCCGGCGGAGCTGCGGGGTGGGTCGGTGCCGGTGGTGGGTGTCATGTCCCCACGGTCCCGGGCACGGGTGTTTCCGCAGGTGGGAGGCGCTCGAACGGCTGTCGTACAGATGTTCGGAAATTGGTCTATGGTGGGGGTGAGGTAGTTGGGAACTGATGTTCGATTCACGGGAGGTGTGGATGCCGGGGTTCACGCATCTGCACACCGTCTCCGGGTTCTCCCTGCGCTACGGCGCCTCGCACCCGGAGCGGCTGGCCGAGCGCGCCGCGGAGCGGGGGATGGACGCCCTCGCCCTCACCGACCGCGACACGCTCGCCGGCTCGGTCCGCTTCGCCAAGGCCTGCGCGAAGGCGGGAGTGCGCCCGCTGTTCGGAGTGGACCTGGCGGTGGCGCCCCCCGAGCGGCCGCAGGGCGACGCGTCCGTACGACGGGACAGACGCCGCACCCCCGTGCGCGGCGGCGCCTTCATCGACGAGTCGACGCCCCGTGTCACCTTCCTCGCCCGCGACGGCGCCCGGGGCTGGGGCGACCTGTGCCGGATCGTCACGGCCGCGCACGAGGGCGAGGGCACCCCGGTGCTGCCCTGGGCCGGGAACCACGGCGCGGGCCTGACCGTCCTGCTCGGCCCCGCCTCCGACGTCGGCCGCGCGCTCGCGGCGGGCCGGCCGGACCGCGCGGCGAAGCTCCTCACCCCCTGGCGGGAGGTGTACGGCGACGCCCTGCGGCTGGAGGCCGTCTGGCACGGGCGCACCGGCACCGGACCCGGCTCCCTGCGGCTGGCCGCCCGCACCGTCGGCTTCGCCGCCGAACAGCGGATCCGGCCCGTCCTCAGCAACGCCGTCCGGTACGCCGACCCCGGCCAGGGCCCGGTCGCGGACGTGCTGGACGCCGCCCGGCGGCTGGTCCCGGTCGACCCGGCGAAAGGACTGGACTCCGGGGAGGCCTGGCTCAAGGACGCCGGCGCGATGCTGCGCACGGCCGAGCGGATCGTCGAGGCCGCGGGCTACCGGCGCGACACCGCGCACCGCCTGCTGGAACAGACGCGGGCGACGGCCGCCGAGTGCCTGGTCGACCCCGAGGACGACCTCGGCATGGGCGCCGTCCACTTCCCCGAACCGCACCTCGTCGGCGCGGGCCGCCGCACCGCCCAGCGGACCCTGGCCTCCCGGGCGGCGGCCGGGATGGTGCTGCGCGGCCACTCCGGCAAGCGCGACTACTGGGAGCGGATGCACCGGGAGCTGGACATCATCGCCCACCACGGCTTCGCCTCGTACTTCCTGACGGTCGCCCAGGTCGTGGACGACGTGCGGGGGATGGGCATCCGGGTCGCGGCCCGCGGCTCCGGCGCGGGATCGCTGGTGAACCACCTGCTCGGCATCGCGAACGCCGATCCGGTCGAGCACGGGCTGCTGATGGAGCGCTTCCTGTCCAAGGAGCGGGTCGTGTTGCCCGACATCGACATCGACGTGGAGTCCGCGCGCCGGCTGGAGGTCTACCGGGCGATCATCGGCCGGTTCGGTACCGAGCGGGTCGCGACGGTCGCGATGCCGGAGACGTACCGGGTCCGCCACGCCATCCGGGACGTCGGCGCGGCCCTGTCCATGGACCCGGCCGACATCGACCGCATCGCCAAGTCCTTCCCGCACATCCGGGCGCGCGACGCCCGGGCGGCGCTGGCGGAACTGCCCGAACTCAGGTCGCTGGCGGGGGAGAAGGAGCGGTACGGGCGGCTCTGGGAGCTGGTCGAGTCTCTCGACGCCCTCCCGCGCGGAATCGCCATGCATCCGTGCGGGGTGCTCCTCTCCGACGCCTCCCTGCTCTCCCGTACGCCGGTCATGCCGACCAGCGGCGAGGGGTTCCCCATGGCCCAGTTCGACAAGGACGACGTCGAGGACCTCGGGCTGCTCAAGCTGGACGTGCTGGGCGTGCGGATGCAGTCGGCGATGGCGCACGCGGTGGGCGAGGTGGAGCGGGCGACGGGGGAGCGGATCGACCTGGACACGCTGAAGGGCGGCGACCCGGCGACGTATCGGCTCATCCGGTCCGCCGAGACGCTGGGGTGCTTCCAGATCGAGTCGCCGGGCCAGCGGGACCTGGTGGGGCGGTTGCAGCCGGCCACCTTCCACGATCTCGTGGTCGACATCTCCCTCTTCCGGCCCGGGCCGGTCGCCGCCGACATGGTGCGGCCGTTCATCGAGGCGCGGCACGGGCGGGCGCCGGTCCGGTATCCGCACCCGGATCTGGCGGAGCCGCTGCGGGACACCTACGGGGTCGTCGTCTTCCACGAGCAGATCATCGACATCGTCGCCGTCATGACCGGCTGCGGGCGCGGTGAGGCGGACCGGGTCCGGCGCGGGCTGTCGGACCCGGAGTCGCAGGGGCGGATCAAGGTGTGGTTCGCCCAGCACGCGGCGGTCGGCGGATATGACGCAGAAACGATTCAGCGGACCTGGGAGATCATCGAGGCGTTCGGTTCGTACGGCTTCTGCAAGGCGCACGCGGTCGCCTTCGCCGTGCCGACGTACCAGTCGGCGTGGCTGAAGGCGCACCACCCGGCCGCCTTCTACGCCGGGCTGCTCACCCATGACCCCGGGATGTACCCGAAGCGGCTGCTGCTGGCGGACGCGCGGCGGCGGGGGGTGCCGGTACTTCCGTTGGACGTGAACAGGTCGGCGGTCGCTCACCGTATCGAACTGGTGTCTGATTCAGATTCAGGGCCGGGTTCTCCCGACTCCCTTGGCTCCTCCGGTCCCTCTGGTTCTTCTGGTTCTTCTGGTTCCTCTGGTTCCTCTGGTTCCTCTCGTTCGTCCGGTTCAGGGGTCTGGGGGCTGAGGCTCGCCCTCTCCGACGTGTACGGCATCACCGAGGCCGAGGCGGCCCGGATCGCGGACGGGCAGCCGTACGCCTCGCTGCTGGACTTCTGGGAACGGGCACGGCCGAGCCGTCCGCTCGCCGCGCGGCTCGCACAGGTCGGCGCGCTGGACGCGTTCGGCGCCAACCGGCGCGATCTGCAACTGCACCTGACCGAACTGCACCGGGGGGCCCGGGGTGCGGGCGGCGGTCAACTCCCGCTGGCCGGCGGGCGGAAGACCACCCCGGCCGGGCTGCCCGACCTGTCCTCCGCCGAGAAGCTCAGCGCCGAACTGGGCGTGCTGTCCATGGACGCCTCGCGCCATCTGATGGACGACCACCGCGGCTTCCTCGACGAACTGGGCGTGGTGTCGGCGCGTCGGCTGCGTGACACCCGGCACGGCGAGACGGTCCTCGTGGCGGGTGCCAAGGCGGCCACCCAGACCCCGCCGATCCGGTCCGGCAAGCGGGTCATCTTCACCACCCTGGACGACGGCGCGGGCCTGGTCGACCTCGCCTTCTTCGACGACTCCCACGACGCCTGCGCGCACACCGTCTTCCACTCCTGGCTGCTGCTGGTGCGCGGGGTGGTGCAGCGGCGCGGCCCGCGCAGCCTCAGCGTGGTGGGCGCCGCCGCCTGGAACCTCGCCGAACTGCTGGAGGTGCGCCGGGACGAGGGGCTGGAAGGGGTCGCGGCCCGGCTGGCCGGTCCCGGCGGCGCCTCCGACGAGGGCGCCTATGGCGAGGGTGCCTCCGACGCGGGTGCCTCCGACGCGGGCGTCGACGTCGACGGGCCGGCGCGCGGCCGGCTCGCCGATTCGGACGGGCTGCCCGCACCGGCGGGTTCGGCCGCCCGGGACGCGGGGGAACAGCGTCGCATCCGCATGCCCACGGGGTACGAGATGCACCCCTGGGCCGATCTGCGCCCCGCGGGCGAAGGGCCCGCGGTGGGAAGAAAGTTGTGGCACCAGAGTCCGGGGAGTGCGGGATGACCATCCTCTGCGTACGTTTCCAGCTGCCTTCGACGGACGAGGCCGCCCTGCCGGCGCTGCTCGGACTGCTGGAGGAGTTCACGCCGGTCGTCGAGGCGTTGCCGCCGGACGGGGCACTGGCCGATCTGCGCGGCGCCGAACGGTACTTCGGGCGCAGCGCGGTCGAGCTGGCGTCGGTGATCAGGGTGCGCGCGCTCGCGCTGCACGGGGTCGACTGCGTGATCGGCGCGGGCCCCGGCCCGCTGTCGGCCCGCGTGGCGCTGCGGGGGGCCCGGCCCGGGGTGACGTGCGCGGTCCCCGAGGGCGGGGTACGGGAGTTCCTCGCCGGGAAGCCCGTCGTGGCGCTGCCCGGTGTCGGTACGGCGACCGCCCGCACCCTGTGCGAGTACGGCCTCGACACGGTCGGCCGGGTCGCCGTCGCGCCCCTGTCCACGCTCCAGCGCCTGGTCGGCGCGAAGGCGGGCCGGGAACTGTACGAGAAGGCGAACGGCGTCGACCGCGGCCGGGTCGTGCCGAACGCCGTATCGCGCTCGCTGGCCACCGAACGCCCCTTCGGGAGGGACGAGCTGGACCCCGACCGGCATCGCCGCGCGCTTCTCTCGGCCGCCGGGGAACTGGGCGCCCGGCTGCGCGCCGTGGAGAAGGTCTGCCGCACCCTGACCCTCACCGTGCGCTACGCCGACCGCTCCGGCACCACCCGCAGCCGCACCCTCGGGGAGCCGACCGCGCATTCGGCGGCCCTGACGAGAACGGCGTACGGCCTGTACGAGGCGCTCGGTCTCCAGCGCGCCCGGGTCCGCGCGATCACCCTGCGCGCCGAGGCCCTCGGCCCCGCCGACCAGGCCTCCCACCAGCTCACCTTCGATCCCGTGGACGAGAAGGTCCGCCGGATCGAGGAGGTGGCCGACCGGGTGCGGGCGAAGTTCGGGCCGGAGGCGGTGAAGCCCGGGACGCTGGCGGCGTGAGGGAACGGCGCCGGAACGGGATCAGTTGGCCCACGGGGGAGTGATCCGGGTCCCGTCGGCCAGCTCCGCCTCCAGGCCGATGGACGTGGTGACCCAGGAGAGCGCGGTGTGATCGGTCGGGTTCTCGACGGCCAGGGTCGCCCCCGGGTTGACGATCACCGTGTCACCGGCCCTGATCCGCTCGGCGCGGCCGTCGAGCGTGAGGATCAGCTCGCCGACGAGCAGATGGAAGATCTCCTCCCGGTTGACGGTGTGCGCGGGAGCCTTCGTCCCGGCGGGGATCTCACCCCTCCAGGCGCACAGCTCCTTGCTGCCGGTGCGGGGAGTGGCATAGGAGACGAAGCGGGCGCCGTGGATCTCGTGGGTGACGGCGTCGGACGAACGGATGACGGGCATGGGTGTCCCCTGTCGGCTCGGTTTCGGCTGCTGAGGGATGTCGTCGCTGCCGGACATCCGCTCGAAGATGGTCAAGGAGCTTGACTATCTGTCTCCATGGTCAAGCTGCTTGACCAATCTGTCAAGAATGTTTCAATGCAGACGTGCAGAACTCCGAAGCCCTTGCCCTGAGCGCCGCCCTGCTCGCCGCCGCGGGCGAGCTCACCCAGCGCATCAATGACGGTGTCCTCGCCCGTGGATTCGAGGCGCGGCCCGCCTACGGCTTCGCCTTCACCCGGCTCGCCCCGGACGGCGCCACGGTCACCGAGCTGGGCGCGCACCTCGGAGTCACCAAGCAGGCGGCGAGTCAGCTCGTCGAGGAGCTCGTGCGGAAGGGGTATGCCGAGCGCCGGCCGCACCCCGAGGACGCGCGGGCCCGGCTGATCGTGCTCACCGAGCGCGGCTGGGAGTGCACCAGGGCGGCGGAGGAGGCGGCCGCCGAGGCGGTGCTGGCCTGGGTCGCCGTGCTCGGCGAGGGTCAAGTGCGCCTGCTGCGCGACCAGTTGTCACGCATCGCCCCCCATGGCCCCATTCGGCCCGTTTGGTGACGGCATATCAGTGAGTCCGGGTCGAGTGTGGCTATCGCTGGAAGTTTTTACTGACGCGTAACTTCACACTTCAGCTACTCGCCCGTAACTTGACGAGTGAACAGCATCCTCGTGATCCGGGTCACAGGGCGTAAGGCCATCGCATCCTCCCTTGAGCCGCAAGGAGATCACCCGATGCTGCCCTGGAAACGCGCGCTCAGACCACTCGCCGCACTGCTGCTGGCCGCCGCGGCCGCCACCGTCCCCGCCACCGCCGCCCACGCGGACTCCACCGCCACCACCGCCACCACCACCTCGGCGAGTGGCTGGAACGACTACCACTGCAAGCCCTCCGCCGCCCACCCCCGCCCCGTCGTCCTCGTGCACGGCACCTTCGGCAACTCGGTCGACAACTGGCTGGCCCTCGCCCCCTACCTCACGGTCCGCGGCTACTGCGTCTTCTCCGTCGACTACGGCCAGTTGCCGGGCGTCCCGTTCTTCAACGGCCTCGGCCCCATCGACAAGTCGGCCGCGCAGCTCTCCGCCTTCGTCGACAAGGTGCTCGCCGCGACCGGCGCCGCCGAGGCCGACCTCGTCGGCCACTCGCAGGGCGGCATGATGCCGCGCTACTACCTGAAGTTCCTGGGCGGAGCCGCGAAGGTCAACGCGCTCGTCGGTGTCGCCCCCGACAACCACGGCACCACACTGAGCGGACTCGCCAACCTGCTGCCCTACTTCCCGGGCGCCGAGGACCTGCTCTCGGCCGCCACCCCCGGACTCGCCGACCAGGTCGCCGGATCGGCCTTCCTCACCAAGCTCAACGCGGGCGGCGACACCGTCGCCGGTGTCCGCTACACCGTCATCGCCACCAAGTACGACGAAGTGGTCACGCCGTGGCGCACCCAGTACCTCAGCGGTTCCGACGTGCGCAACGTCCTGCTCCAGGACCTGTGCCCGGTGGACCTCTCCGAGCACCTGGCGATCGGTCTGTTCGACCGCATCGCCTTCCATGAGGTGGCCAACGCGCTCGACCCGGCCCACGCCACCGCCACCACCTGCGCGTCCGTCTTCAGCTGACGCGCAGGTGTTCCGCCGGGGCCTGTCCGACCTGAGCCGCCGGTCAGGCCCCGGAGCATCGAGGGAAACGGCGGCTCAGCGGCCGTGCCGTCCGCCGCTCACCGCGCGCCTGCGCACCGACCCGAACAGCAGCGCCGCGCCCAGCGCCAGGACGGCCGCGCCGCCCACCGCGAGATACGGGGCGCTGCCGTCACCGCCGGTCTCCGCGAGGCGCTCGCCCGAACCCTCGCCGGCACCGGCCGCACGCGGTTCGTTGGCCGTGCCGGGCGAATCGGCCGCGGTGGAGGGCTCGGTCGTGGCGGACGGCCCGGTCGTCGGGTCGGTCGTCGGGTCCGCCGTCGTGGTCGCGTCGTCGTCCCCGTGACCGTGGTGTTCGATCGTCGACTTGTCGGCGCCGTCCTTGATCTGCTCCTCGGAGGGCGCGGAGGCGGACGGCGCGGCACCGGTCCCCGCTCCTGTGCCCGGGTTCGTGCCCGCGAACGTCACGTCCGAGCAGGAGTAGAACGCCTCCGGACTGTCCGAGCGCTGCCAGACCGCGTACAGCAGCTGCCTGCCCGAACGCTCGGGGAGGGTCCCGGAGAAGGTGTAGAAGCCGCCCGACGCGACCGGGTCGGTGGCCGTCGCCACGGGGTGCTCCAGGTCGAGGTCGGACCAGGCCAGCGGCCCGGCGGGGTCGTAACCGGCCTTGGTGAGATAGACCTTGAAGGTGCCCTTGTGCGGGGCGGTGACGCGGTACTTGAAGGTGTACGCGCCGCTGCCGACGCTCGTCGCCGGCCAGTCGGCGCGGGCCAGGTCCAGGCCCTTGAACTCCTCGTTGTTCGCGCTGCACAGCCTGCCGTCCGGGATCAGCTCCTGGTGGCGGCCGTTCGCGTCGCCGATGCGGATGCCGTTCCAGTCGTACAGCGCCTGCGTCCCGCCCGCCGCGACCGCGGCCCGGCACGCGTCCGACTTCGGGCTCTCCGGGCCTTCCGCGTAGCACTGGGCGACCCGGCTGACCGGATCGCCCATCGACCCGTGCGCGGCCGCGGGCGCGGCGGACAGCAGGGTCAGGGCCGCCGGGATCAGTCCGACGGAGGCGACGGAGGCGACGGCGGCGGCCTTGCGGCGTGCGGGCATGGGGGAACTCCTCGGAACCGGAACAGGTGGTGGCCTGATGTGTGCCGGTACCAAGAAACCGCGAATTCGCCTGCCCGGGACGGTCCGTGGCGATCTTTAGGGTCGCCTTAAGGAAGCGCTGAGACTGGGATCAGGTAGGTAGCGTTCCCCGCATGACGAGCGAGGAGATCCGGCCCGCCACGGCGGCCGACGTGCCGGCCGTGAAGGCCGTGACGGACGCGGCGTACACGCCCTACATCGAGCGCATCGGGCAGGTGCCGCAGCCCATGGAGGCGGACCACGCGGCCGACGTGGCCGCGGGGAAGGTGTTCGTGACCGGTGACCCGACCGCCGGCGGGGTGGTCGGTCTCGTGGTGGTCGAGGCGTTCGCCGACCACCTGTTCCTGCACAGCATCGCCGTCCGTCCCGACGCGCACCGCAAGGGCGTCGGGCGGCGGCTGCTGCGTTTCGTGGACGCACGCGCGCGGGCGCTGGGCCTGCCCGAGGTCAGGCTCTGCACCAACGTGATGATGTGGGAGAACCAGGAGATCTACCCGAAGTACGGCTACGCGCTCGTGGAGCGGCGCGTGGACGGCCCGTACGACCGCGTCCACTACCGCAAACGGCTGGACTGAAGGCGGCGTCGCTCAGCCGTCCGGCCACCAGGTGCGTGCGATGTCCTTGCGCACCTCGGGGCGTCCTGCGGGCCGTTCGTCGACCTCGTCACGGATCCGGCGGGAATCCGTCTTCTTCAGGGGCTTCTGCACGGTCGTACGGCGCATGGCTGCCTCCTTCAGGAGCTACCGGGTTCCGCGTTGTCACGGAGGTAGACCCTTTGGGGGAGAGTTCCTCATCGGCCCCCCTTCTGTCAGTGGCGGCTGTCACGATTCGATTGTCAGTGGTGGGTGTCACTCTTGGGCACATGAGGAAAAAGAGTGACGAAGCGACCGCGCCGGGTGTCGACTGGGACGCGGCGGCGGCCGCCTTCGACGAGGAGCCGGACCACGGCCTGCGCGACCCCGGGGTGCGTGCCGCCTGGGCCCTGCGGCTGCGCGCCTGGCTGCCGGAGCGCGGCTGTGACCTCCTCGATCTCGGCTGCGGTACCGGCAGTCTGTCGCTCCTCGCGGCCGAGCAGGGACACCGGGTGACAGGGGTCGACCTGTCCCCGGCCATGATCGACCTGGCCCGCGCCAAACTCGCCGGGCGTGACGCGGTGTTCCTCCTCGGTGACGCGGCGGCGCCGCCGGTCGGCGAGCAGCGCTTCGACACCCTGCTGGTACGGCACGTGCTGTGGACCCTGCCCGACCCCGCCCGGGTCCTGCGGCACTGGCGCGGCCTGGTGCGACCCGGCGGGCGGCTCGTCCTGGTCGAGGGCGTATGGGGGGCGGTCACCCCGGTCGGCATACCGGCGGACCGGCTCACCGCCCTGCTGGCCCCGCTGGCCGAGCACACGCGCGTCGAACGGCTCTCGCAGGACGCCGGGCTGTGGGGCGGGGCCGTGACGGACGAGCGGTACGCGGTGGTGGCCACGGTGTGAGAGGGGGCGGCGTGCGGCGGTGCCGTGCAGGGTGGCGCCCCGCACGGCGGCGGACCGGCGGCCCCTCACTCCAGCAGGGACTCGAGCCCGCCCTCGGCGGTGGCCAGCACCTCCAGCTCGTCGAGGGCGGTCACCGCGGCCGCCGCGGCCGCCGGGTCCCGCTCCGCCAGCCCGCTCTCCTCGAACTCGTCCTCGTCCAGTCGCCGTACGTCCGTCCCGTCGGCGGAGCGCCACAGATCCAGGTCGAGGTCCTCCACGAGCAGTTCGCCGCCGGACAGCGTGGCCGGGCGGGTGACGTCGCAGTACCAGCCCTTCAGGGCGCCCGTCGCGTCGCGGACCTCCTTCACCGCGTACCAGCGGTCCCGCCAGTAGTACTCGGTGAAGACGTCGCCCGCCTCGAAGCGGACGAAGCCGAAGTCGCGGACGGCGTCCCCGGCCCAGGGGGCGCGCACGGCGATCCGGGTGCCGTCGTCGGACAGCAGCTCGGCCGCGTACCGGATCTTCGTCCGGCCGCCCTTGACGAGGACGACGTCCACCCGCCCTGCCGACTCAGCCGAGTTCCCGGACATGCCGCACCTCCGTCGCACAGATCTCGTACCCGAACCACTTGTTGATCGCGAGCATCGGCCCGTTGTCCGCGTCGTTGCCCGTGTACGCCTCCGTGTACCCCGCGGCGCGGGCCCGGTGCAGCGAGTCGTTCTTGACGAGCTTGGCCAGGCCCCGGCCGCGGTGGTCGCGGGCGGTGCCGGTCATGCCCGTGGTGTACCGGCCGTCGTGGGTGTGCGCCACGCTGAAGGCGACGGGACGGCCGTCGGCCACGGCGACCGAGGTCAGCTCCCGGTCCAGGTGGGGGTGGTTCCAGTACTCGTCGACCCAGGCGGCGTAGTCGGTGAACTCGGTGGCGATGTCGCCGGGTTCGTCCGAACCCGCCTCCGCGTCCAGGGCGAACAGCGGGTGCGGGTCGGCGGCGAAGTCGGCGGCCGTGCGCAGCTCGACGCCGGGCGGCGGGTCCTGGAGCGGTGGCAGCGCGGTGCGGGCCAGGTCCAGGCGGAGGAAGTGCGCGGAGCGGCTCGGCCGGTAGCCGTGTCGCGCGGCGAAGGCGCGGCCGGCCGGCTCGTCCAGGACCCATGCGAACACTCTCGTCGCCCCGTGGGCCGCCAGATGCTCCTCCGCGGCGCGGACCAGCAGGGTGCCCGCGCCGCGCCGGGTGCGCGCGGGATCCACGTACACGTTGAGGGACCCCTGGCCGGGCTCCGGGCTGTCCTGGGCGAGGCCCAGCTGGGCCGTGCCGATGATCTCGCCGTCCTCGACGGCTACCAGCTTGCGGGCCTGGGCCCCGGGGCGGGACAGCGAGAGGCCGTGCAGCACGGAGGCCGGGCTGAAGAACACATAGGGCAGGGCGCGGTGCCGGACCCGGATGAAGCCCTCGATGTCGGCGGGCGTCCCGGGGCGCAGGTCGCGCACGATGACGGTCATGTGAGCGCACGCTACGGTCGGGCGGCGCCCGCCCGCCTCCCAATTTCGGCTCCGCCCGCACTCCCGTTCCCCGGCGGGTGCGGGACAATCGGCCCGTGACCTTGAAGATCCACATCGATGAGAGCGCCGCGCCCTACGAACAGGTGCGGGCGCAGATCGCCGAGCAGGCGCGGTCGGGAGCCCTGCCGGTCGGGTACCGGCTGCCGACCGTGCGGGGGCTGGCCGAGTCGCTCGGCCTCGCCGCGAACACCGTCGCCAAGGCGTACCGGGCGCTGGAGGGGGACGGGGTGATCGAGACCCGGGGGCGCAACGGCACGTTCGTCGCCGCGTCCGGACCGGCGGCCGAGCGGGAGGCGGCGGGCGCCGCGCAGGCCTACGCCGAGCGGGTGCTGCGGCTGGGACTCACCGAGCAGCAGGCGTCGGCCGCCGTACGGGACGCCCTGCGGGCGGCCTACGAACGGTGACCGGCGGTGCCCGGTGTGCTCAGCGGTGCGCGGCCAGCGTGCCCGGCGTACGGGTCACGCCGAGCCCCGCCCGCTGCGCCGTGCGCCCGAACAGCGCCGCGTTCTCCACCGCCGCGCCGCCGGGGTCGTTGTTGAAGTAGGCGTAGACGTCGTTCCCCTCCCCGACCGCCCAGGTCGTGGCGATGCGGTCCAGCCAGGTCTCCAGGGCCCGGCGGCCGTAGCGCGGCCAGGGGTGGGCACGGCCCTGGTGGAAGCGGACGTATCCCCAGTCGGCGGTGCGCCACAGCGGGGTGACCGGGCGGGAGCCGACGTCCGCCCAGCACAGGGCCGCGCCTCGGGCCCGCAGGACGTCCCGCACGCCGGGCGTCCACCACGACTCGTGCCGCGGCTCCACCGCGACGCGCGTACCCGGCGGGAAGCAGGACAGACAGGCGTCCAGGAGCCCGGCGTCGGCCCGCAGGGTCGGCGGCAGCTGGAGCAGCACCGGGCCGAGGCGGTCGCCGAGGCCGGCCGCGTGGGTCATCAGGCGCCGTACCGGCTCCTCGGGGTCCTTCAGCCGCTTGATGTGGGTCAGATAGCGGCTCGCCTTCACCGCGACCACGAAGTCCGGCGGTACGCGCCCGGCCCAGGACGCGAACGTCTCCCGCGACGGCAGCCGGTAGAAGGCGTTGTTGATCTCGACGGTGGCGAAGTGCCCGGTGTACTCCTCCAGCCACCGCCGCACGGGCACGTCGGCCGGGTACAGGACGCCCCTCCAGTCCTTGTACTGCCAGCCGGACGTGCCGACGTACAGCGTCATACCTCCATCAGAACACCTGCAGGCGACACCTACAGGTACAGTCCCGCGTCCGAGCGCCCCCGGGGTTCGGGCAGCGAGGTCGGTGAGGTGCCCCGGCGCAGTGCGTACAGCTCGGCCAGCGTCGCGCCCTCGCGGCCGACGCCCTCCTCGGTACCGAGCCAGTCCACGGCCTCCCGGCGGGTCAGCCCGCCGACCTCGATGCGGGCCAGACAGCGGCCGGGGCGGACGACGGCGGGGTGCAGCCGCTCCAGGTCCTCGTTGGTCGTGACCCCGACCAGGACGTTGCGGCCCTGGCCGAGCAGGCCGTCCGTGAGGTTCAGCAGCCGGGACAGGGCCTGGCCCGCGGTGTGCTTGGCCTCGCCGCGGATCAGTTCGTCGCAGTCCTCCAGGAGGAGCAGCCGCCAGCGGCCCTTGCCGGTGCTGTCCTCCTCGCCGATCGCGATGTCCATCAGATAGCCGACGTCGGAGAAGAGCCGCTCGGGGTCCAGGACGCAGTCCACCTGGCACCACTCCCGCCAGGAGCGGGCCAGGGTGCGCAGCGCCGAGGTCTTGCCGGTGCCGGGAGGCCCGTGCAGCAGGAGCAGCCGGCCGGCGATGTCGTCCGGGGTCGTCCTCATCAGGTGGTCCATCGCCTCGGCGACGGGCGCCGTGTAGTTCGGGCGCACCTCGTCCCAGGTGCCCGCGGAGATCTGCCGGGTGGTGCGGTGCGGGCCGCGCCGCGGGGAGACGTACCAGAAGCCCATGGTCACGTTCTCCGGCTGTGGCTCGGGTTCGTCCGCCGCACCGTCGGTGGCCTGGTCGAGCACCTGCGCGGCCAGTTCGGCGGTGGTCGCGGTGACCGTGACGTCGGCCCCGCGGTTCCAGCGGGAGACCAGCAGGGTCCAGCCGTCGCCCTCGGCCAGGGTGGCGCTGCGGTCCTCGTCCCGGGCGACCCGCAGCACGCGGGCGTGCGGCGGCAGCAGGGTCGCGCCGGAGCGCACGCGGTCGATGTTCACCGCGTGCGAGTACGGCTGCTCGCCCGTCGCGAAGCGGCCGAGGAACAGCGCGTCGACGACATCGGACGGGGAGTCGGAGTCGTCGACGTTGAGCCGGATCGGCAGTGCGTCGTGCGGGGGTACGGACATGCCGCCATGATCCGGCACAAGAGCGCCGCCCGCACCCGGTTTCCGCAGTGCGCGAGGTACGCCCGGTGTGTCGGGAGTGCCGGATGCCGGGAACGGGTCCCGCCGGGGGTGGGTGGCCCCGACGGGCTCGGCCGGGGCCACCCCTCAGACCCGCTGCCGGAGCCGCCGGGTCCGCCGCACCACGGCGTACCCCTTGGTGAGCGCCCGGTCCCTCGCGAACGTCCGGCCGATCGCCCGGCCGTCGACGAGCCGCTCGAACTCCTCGGCGCTCGTGGCGCGCCGTACCGTCACCCGCCGCAGGGCGTACGGCCCCTGGGCGCGGTGGGCGAGGGAGTTGCCCACGGCGAGCGCCTGGGCGAACCCGTGTCCGCGTACCGCCGTGCGCACCCGGCGGCTGGAGTAGCCGTACGGGTAGGCGAACGACACGGGCGCGGTGCCCAGTTCACCGGCCACGATGTCCCGGCAGCGGGTCAGCTCGGCGCGCAGCCGGGCGTCGTCGAGCTGGTCGAGCTGCGGATGGGTGTGGCTGTGGCCGCCGATCTCGACGCCGTGGTCCGCCAGTCCGCGCACCTGCCGCCAGTCCAGCATGGTGTCCAGGCCGCCGCCGGTGTCGTAGGCGCCCCGGACCCAGCCGGTGGTGACGAACAGGGTGGCCGGGAAGCCGTGCTCGGCCAGCGCCGGGAGGGCGTGCCGGTGCACGCCCTCGTAGCCGTCGTCGAAGGTGATCAGGACCGGCCGCTCCGGCAGTGGCCGGCCGGACCGCCAGCGGGCCGCCAGACCGGCGGTGGTGAGCGGGGTCAGCCGCCGCTCCGCGAGCACCGACATCTGTTCGGCGAACGCCTCGGGCGTGACCGAGAGGGCGCGGGTGGCGGTGTTCGGGTCGGCGGCCACCGCGTGGTACATGAGGATCGGTACGCCCGCCCCCGTCATGCGGCCCGCTCCACCTGGTCCACCGGGATCGGCACCACGGCGAACGTCGTCCCCGCCCGCCGCGCCCGCACGCTGCCGACCAGGTACCCGCCGGCCGCCGTCAGCACCCCGGTGACGATCGCGGCCGCCCGCCGGGCCCCGCCGGGCCGGGCCAGCAGCTGGTCGCGCAGTCCGCGGACCACACCGGCCGGCAACACCCGCGTGGCGTAACGGCGTTCGGACTCCAGACCCTTGTCGGTCCCGACACTGCGCGCGACGAGCGCCTTGGACAGGCCCTCGGCGTAGGTGCGCGTGCGGAAGTACCCGAAGTGCTCGCGCGCCTCGGGCACCTTGTGGTGGATCACCGCGCGGTCGTCCATCAGCAGGATCGCGTCGGGTCTCGCGCGGCTGAGCCGGATGCACAGATCCGTCTCCTCCCCGCCCATCGGGCGTTTGCTGCCGTCGCGTCCGATGCCGGTGGCGAAGCCGCCCACGAAGTCGAACGCGGTACGCCGGAAGGAGGCGTTGCCGCCGAGGATGTTGCGCACCCGCACCCGGCCGGGCGGCAGGCCCCGGTAGGAGCAGCCCACCACCCAGTCGAACTCCTCGGGGAACCAGTCGGGCCGCCGCCCGGAGGACCAGACGGGCACCGCCCGGCCGCCCACGGCCAGGACCCGGGGATCGGAGTACGGGTCGGCGAACCGGCGCAGCCAGTCGCGCTCGGCGACGGCGTCGTCGTCGAGGAAGGCGACGACCTCGCCCCGGGAGACGGCGATGCCGGTGTTGCGGCCGGCCGACAGACCGCGCGGGCCGGCGTTGGGCAGCACCCGCACCCCGCCGGTCTCCTTGTACTCGCTCCTCAGCCGGTCCAGGAGCGTCGGGTTGTGGTCGACGACGACCAGGGTCTCCAGGGCCGCGTGGGTCTGCGCCCGTACCGAGGCGACCGCCGCGAGGATGTCCTCCCAGCGGTCCTCGGTGTACACACAGATGACCACCGAGACGTCGATGGCGCTCAAGACGCCTCTCCCCGGCCCGAGTCGAGCATCGGCGAGCGGCGGACCAGCCGGCGCAGCGCCCGCCGGTTGGACCGCTCCTTGAGGATCACCCGCAGCACGCGCAGCCCGTCGCGGACGGCGCGCAGATTGCTGACGCCGTGGATGCGCAGGTACTCGTGGCTGGGGATCTCCTGCACCTTCAGCCCGGCCTTGACGACCCGGATGTTCATCAGGGTCTCGACCTCGAAGCCGGTGCAGTCCAGTTCGATCTTGTCCAGGCAGTGCCGCCAGAACGCGTTGTAGCCGTAGCAGAGGTCGGTGTAGCGGGCGCCGAACTTGCGGTTGACGATGGCGCACAGGACCCGGTTTCCGAGCATGCGGACGAAGGTCATGTCGTCGGTGCCGCCGCCGTTGGCGAAGCGCGAGCCCTTGGCGAAGTCCGCGCCGGAGACGAGGGCGGAGACGTACGACACGATCTCGTTGCCGTCCGCCGAGCCGTCCGCGTCGACCATCACGATGATGTCGCCGCTGCACGCCTCGAAGCCGGTGATCAGGGCGTCGCCCTTGCCGCGGCCCTGCTGGCCGACGACCTTGATGCCCGGCCACAGCCCCCGCGCGACCTGCACGGTGTCGTCGGTGGAGTTGCCGTCGACCAGGACCACCTCGTGGATCCAGTCCGGCAGGGTCTTGAACACGTACGGAAGGTTCTCGGCCTCGTTCATCGCGGGGATGACCACGCTCACCGGTGGCGCGATGGCCAGGTGAGAGGAGATGGGCCGGTACTTGCCGACGGTCGACGGGCTTTCGAGATCCTGGCCCGGTGTCGCCGGTTGCAGAACGGAACTCATGAGTCTGGTCCCTCTCGTCCGGTGGGCCGCCCGCCCCTGGGCGGCCAGGAATCCACGTCCGGTTCGAAAGGGGGGTTTCTCACCCATGGCGGAGTGATCTCCGCGCAGACACGGGTGAGCTGGCAGAACTGACCGGCCACCGTCGAAGGACGGCAGCCGACCTCGCGCGGCACGGCCCGGTCACCAGCGCGGTCACCGAGCACGGCACCCCCCTACCGCGCTCCCGCCCCGATACCGCCGCGGTCCCTGAGCCCTCCCCTGGAGCCGTTGCCGACGGTCCGATGCGAGTGAGATGTATGACGGTATTGATGATTACGCCCGGATGGCAAGCCCTTGGCGGCTCACTTACCTTTTTGTTCGTTTGACCGTTACAGAATGATGCGTCCCCTCGAAAGGAACCGGCGCAGGAATGGACACGGGAGCGAACAAAAGTGTTCCCCGGAGCCGTGGAGGCCTCCGGGGAACGGTGGTTCAGCTCAGTGCCGCGCGTTCCGCAGGGGTCACGGGACGATCTTGAGGAGCTTGTTCGGTGAGCCGGTGCCCGGGCTGGTGACCACGTTCGAGGTCGCGCCGTTCACCAGGGCCGTGGCCACCTGCGCCGGGGTGGCCGAGGTGTGGCCCGCCAGGTAGACCGCGGCCGCGCCCGCGACGTGCGGGGTCGCCATCGACGTACCGGAGATGGTGTTCGTGGCGGTGTCGCTGGTGTACCAGCCCGCGGTGATGGAGGAGCCGGGGGCGAAGATGTCCAGCACCGAGCCGTAGTTGGAGTAGCTGGCCCTGGCGTCGGCGCTGGTGGTGGCGCCGACGGTGATGGCCTGGGTGACGCGGGCCGGGGAGTACGAGGAGGCGTTGGCGCTGCTGTTGCCCGCCGCCACCGCGTAGGTGACACCGCTGGCGATGGAGTTGCGTACCGCGGTGTCCAGCGTGGTGGACGCGCCGCCGCCGAGCGAGAGGTTGGCGACCGAGGGGCCTGAGTGGTTGTTCGTGACCCAGTCGATGCCCGCGATGACGCCCGCGGTGGTGCCGGAACCGGCGTTGTCGAGCACCCGCACCGCCACGATCTTCGCCTTCTTGGCGACGCCGTAGGTGGAGCCCGCGATCGTCGTGGCCACGTGGGTGCCGTGACCGTTGCCGTCGGAGGCGGTGGTGTCGCCGTCGACGGCGTCGTAGCCGTAGGAGGCCCGGCCGCTGATCTGGGAGTGGGTGATGCGGACGCCGGTGTCGATGACGTACGCGGTGACGCCGCTGCCGGCCGTGTCCGGGTAGGTGTACGTGCCGGACAGCGGGAGCGAGGTCTGGTCGACGCGGTCCAGGCCCCAGGGGGCGCTCGACTGGGTCGTGTCGCTCACCCGGACGGTCTGGTTCTGCTCGACGGTGGCGACCGCCGGGTCCGCGGCCAGTCTCCTCGCCTCGGTGGCGGAGAGGGTGGCGGTATAGCCGTTCAGCGCGGAGCCGAACGTCTTCCCGACGGTGCCGCCGTAGCCCTTGACGAGGTTCCTGCCGGTGGCCGAGGACGCCTTGAAGCCCGCCTGCGACTTCAGGGTGACGATGTAGCTGTCCTTGACGGCGGTGGGGGAGCCGGCCGCGAGGACCTTGCCCTCGGCCGGTGCGGCCTGGGCGGGGAGCGCGGTGAGCCCGCCGACGAGGGCGGCGGCCGCCACGGTGGCGGCGGCGGTTATGCGGGCCTTGTTGCTACGCAGTTGTGCCATTACGAGGGAGTCCTCCTCTAGGCAGCCCGCGCCTGGGTCGGGCGCACGGCTGTGGGGGAGTGCGCGCGGTCGCGCACACGGCCTCGAACGTCGCGTTCCGTTCGCGGCTGAGGTAAAGCCTCGGCCGTCTATGTGCGTAGAACAAGGAAGTTGAGTGGTTGTCAACAACCTTGACATGGTCACGCAACACCAGCCCCACAAAGCGGTGCGAACGATCCCGCTAGGGGCCGGAAAGTCTTGGCATGGACACTTCCCGTCAACACGCGTAGTTGCTACGAACGTTGTGGCAGAGATCCTGCTAAGGGAGGTTCCATGAGACGTTCCCGACTTGTCGTATTCGTGAGCTCACTCCTCCTCGCCCTCGGCACCGCCCTCACCGGGGCGGCCTCGGCGCAGGGCGCCCAACTCGCCGCCACAGGCGGCTATGTGGCGCTGGGGGACTCCTATTCCTCCGGCGTCGGCGCGGGCAGCTACATCAGCTCCAGTGGCAACTGCAAGCGCAGCACCAAGGCGTACCCGTACCTCTGGAACGCCGCCCACGGCCCCTCGTCGTTCACCTTCGCGGCTTGTTCCGGCGCGCGAACGGATGAAGTTCTGGCGAGTCAGCTCGGCGGCCTGAACTCCTCGACCGGCCTGGTCTCCATCACCGTCGGCGGCAACGACGCGGGCTTCGCCGACGTCATGACGACCTGCGTCACCGGCTCCGACAGCACCTGCCTGTCCCGCATCAACACGGCCAGGGCCTACGTCGACTCGACGCTCCCCGGCAGACTCGACACCGTCTACTCCTCGATCCGCGCCAAGGCGCCCAACGCGCGCGTCGTCGTCATCGGCTACCCCCGCTTCTACAAGCTCGGCACGGTCTGCCTGGGTCTGTCCGAGACCAAGCGCTCCGCCATCAACAACGCGGCCGACTACCTGGACGCCGCGACCGCCAGGCGCGCCGCCGCCCACGGCTTCGTCTTCGGCGACGTCCGCACCCCGTTCGCCGGCCACGAGATCTGCTCCGGCAGCTCCTGGCTGCACAGCCTCAACTGGCTGAACATCGGCGAGTCGTACCACCCGACCGCGTCCGGCCAGTCGGGTGGCTACCTGCCGGTCCTGAACAGCGCCGCCTGATCCGTCTGATCCATCCGTTCCACCGGCTCCGCCGGCTTCGTCACTCCGAGGCAGAAGGTGAGGGGGAGGCCCCGCCCGTCGGGGTCTCCGTCTCGCAGGTGACCGAGAACGGGACCGAGTTGGACGTCGTCTTCACCGGATCACGGACCTCGACGGCGATCGAGTTCCGGTACGTCCCGCTCTCGGCGTACGTCGACACGATCACCTGGTCCTGCTTGGACTTCCCACCACCGGACGGGAAGTCGAGCGTCTTCCAGGTCTGCCCGGAGAGCTCACCGTCCTTCGACACCCAGCGGTAGGACACCGTCGCGGGCAGCCGCCCCACGGTGATCGTCGCGGTGAACGCGGGCGCGTCCCCGTCCGGCGGCGGACAGCTGCCCGCGTAGTCCGTGTGCGCACCGGCGACGGTGACCGACACGGTCTGCGCCGGAGCCTCGGAACTCTCGCTCTCGCTCGGACTCGGGCTCGGCGACTCGCTGGCCTCCTCGCTCTTCTCCGGCTGCGTCGGCGGCGAACTCAGCACGTCCGTCGTGCTGTTGGTGACCCCGCCGCCGTCGGCGTCGCCGCCCCCGTCGTCGCGGTTCAGCAGCCCGTACGTCAGCCCGGCGACAGCCAGCGCCAGCACCACCACACCGGTGGCGAGGACCACACCGGCGCGCCTGCTCCGGTGCGGCTGGGCCGAACCGGTCGTCGTCTCCGGGGTGGCCGACCAGGGTCGGGGCGGGGTCGGGGACGACGGCTCCTGACGGAACGGCTCGGCCGGGGTCGAGACCGTCGGCGGATACGGCGCGAACGGCGCCGGTGGCGTCGAACGGACCGTGTCGCCGCCGCGAGGGGCACCGCCCGCCGCGACCAGCCGCAGGTCCTGCTCGGCCCGGTCGGCCGGCAGCCGTTCGGCCGGGTCCTTGCGCAGCAGGCCCTCGATCACGGGCGCGAGCGGCCCGGCCCGGCGCGGCGGCGGCAGCTCCTCGTCGACGATCGCGCGCAGGGTGCTCAGCGGAGTGTCGTGACGGAAGGGCGAGTTGCCCTCCACCGCCGCGTACAGCAGCACGCCCAGCGACCACAGGTCCGACTCGGGCCCCGGGGTGCGCCCCAGCGCCCGCTCCGGCGCGAGGAACTCGGGGGAGCCGATGACCTCGCCGGTCATCGTCAGGGCGGAGGTGCCCTCGACGGTCGCGATACCGAAGTCGGTGAGCACGACCCGGCCGTCGTTCGACATCAGCACGTTCGCCGGCTTCACGTCCCGGTGCAGCACTCCGGCCTCGTGCGCGGCCCGCAGCGCGGACAGCACCTCGGCGCCGATGTGCGCGGCCCGGGACGGTTCGAGCGGTCCCTCGGCGTCCAGCAGCTCGGCGAGGGAGATCCCGCGCACGATCTCCATGACGATCCACGGCCGCCCGTCCTGCGTGGCCACGTCGTACACCGTGACGACGTTCCGGTTCGCGACCCGGGCCGCGGCCCAGGCCTCGCGCTCCAGCCGTGCGTACATCCGCTCGACGTCCGAGGCCGCCAGTCCGTGCGGCGCACGCACCTCCTTGACGGCGACCTCGCGGTGCAGCACTTCGTCCCGGGCCCGCCACACCGTGCCCATGCCGCCCTCGCCCAGCGGGGTCAGCAGGCGGTAGCGGCCCGCGATCAGACGTTCACTGCCCGGTTCTTCGGACACCGCGCCCCCATTTCGCTCTTCGTATCCGGGCGAAAACCTCCGCAACCCCACAAACGTAGCTCAGCCGAGTACGGATGCGGCCCCCTTGAGCACCAGTCCCGCGCCGAGGGCGACGACGAGGAACGCGGACCACAGGGGCAGGTTGCGGCGGACCAGCGTCACGACCGGGTGGGTCGTCCAGCGCGGCTGCCGGTCCAGCAGCCGGGTCGCGCCCGCGCCCAGCCTCACGACGGCGAAGCCGGCGGCCGTCAGGGTCAGCGCGAGCCCGACGCCGTACGCGACGACGAGCAGCAGCCCGAACCAGGCGTGCCCGAGCGCCGCCGCGCCGACCAGCACGACCACGGCGGACGGGCTGGGGACCATGCCGCCGGCGAAGCCGAGGAGAAGCGTGCCGCGGAGCGTGGGGGCCACGGCGTGGGTGTGGGTGTGACCGCCGTGGGTGTGCGTGTGGGCGTGACCGTGCTCGTGCCCGTGCTCGTGACGGTGGTCGCGGACGTGCTCGTGGTCGTGCTCGTCGGCGTGCTCGTGGTGGCGGCCGCCGTCGCTGTCGTGGGCCTGGTCGTGCCCGTGCCCGTGCTCATGCCCGGGGTCGTGATGGGCATGGGTGTGCGGGGTGGGGGCGCCGACGAGGGCGAGTTGACGCGCGGGGGCTTTGACGGGCTCGTGGGTGTGCGGTTCGGCCCCGTGCGGGTCGCTGCCGTGTGGATGGGGGTGCGGATGCGGGTGGGTGTGTCCGTGGGGGCTGTCGGGGCCCCGGCCGCGCCAGGCCCGGCGTGCGAGGGTCGCGCCCGCGAAGAGCACCAGCGCGCCGCTGGCCAGGCCCAGCCAGGCGATCACCGAAGGCGCCGCGGCCGAACCCGCGGTGACGAGGAGGCCGAGGGCGACGACGCCCAGGGTGTGCGTGACGGTGACGGAGGCGGCCAGGGGGAGGACGTCCTTCATCCGGGCCCTGCCGCCGCGGGCGGCGGCCGTCGCGGCCATGAGGGTCTTGCCGTGCCCCGGGGCGACCGCGTGCATCGCGCCGAGGCCGATGGCGATCACCAGGGCCAGCGCGGCGAAGCCGACGGTGAGGTCCTGCCGGGCGACCAGGTCGTCCAGGGCCCGCGTCCAGCGGTCGGCGCCCCGCGGCAGCACGGACGCGGCCGGCGCGTCCCGGTCGTCCTCGACGAGGGCCGCGCCACCGGGCCGCACCCGCACCGAAGCCGTCGAGGTGTCGGCGGGCGAGGAGAGCAACTCCTTGGGATAGCTGGTGAGTTCCGACGAGAGCGACTTCTTCGGTACGTCGGACTCGGAGAGCGTCATCCGGTCGCCGCGCGCGGTGATCTCGCGCCAGCCGGGTCCGGAGGAGGCGCCCTCGCCGTGGAAGGTGAGGGAGAGGGTGTCCTCGCCGGACACGGCGGGCAGCGGTGCGGTCAGCCCGCACTCCAGGCGCAGGGTGTCGAGCCCCGCCTGACCGGGCCGTACGACCGCCTTGGCGGCGCCCGCCGTGAGGGTGACGGCACGGCCGTCCACGGTCAGCCTGCTGCCGGTCGCGGCCGTCGCGCAGCGCTGCCGGGCCCACTCGGTCATCCCGAGCCGTTCGATGTCGGGCTTCGCCTGGGTCGCCGGGATCTCGGCGAGGTCCTCGACATGGTCGACGCGGAGCTGTCCGGGGGCGGCGACGAGACCGTCGTAGCGGTTGACGGTGAAATTGCCGAGGGGATGCGCGCTCGCGTTGGCGGAAGGGACCAGCGCGAGCGCGCAGCCGGCCGTGAACACGGCCGCGCAGGAAGCCAGCAGACGACGGGAAATCACTTGCTCGCCTCCAGCGTCTTGAGAGCCGTACGGGCCTCACGGGCGCCCAGCGGGGAGAAGCCGGGGTTCAGCTTCAGGGCGGCGGCGAGGTGGGTACGGGCGTCGGCGGGGTGCCCGGTGGCCTTCTCGATCATCCCGCGGTGGTAGAGGAAGGACGCGTTGCGGTAGCCGGTGGCCGTGGCCCGCCGGGCGTAGGGGAGGGCCTCGGCGTCCTTGCCGTTGACGTGCAGGGCCCAGGCGAGGGCGTCCGCCGTGTGCACGGTGTGCCGGCGGGACCAGTCGTCGCGGGCCGCGCGCAGGGCCGTCGTCCGGTCGCCGTGGTCGGCCGCGGCGAGCGCGGTGTCGAGGTCGGCGTTGACGCCGTTGGCGCGGGCGATGGCCGTCCACGCGTCGACGAGCAGGTACTGGTTCTCGGCCTTCGCCTCGTCGCCCTCGCCGCCCCGGGCCTCGTACAGCTCGCCGAGCTCCACCAGCGGTCCGGGGAGCGGGTAGCGGGCGACGATGAGCTCCAGCCCCCTGACGGCGTCGTCCCGCCGTCCGCTCGCCGCCTGGGCGCGGGCACGGCCCTCCAAGGCGGGGAGGTAGTTCTCGTCGGCGGCGAGCGCACGGGCGTAGTGGGTGAGCGCGGTGGCGTAGTCGCCCTGGTTCCACGCGAGTTGACCGAGCTGTGCGGCCACGTAGGCGATGTCGCCGGGTGAGGTGGACGCGGCGAGCGCCCGCTCCAGGACCCGGCGGGCGGTGGTGACGTCACCGCGCAGCTCGTGCACGTACGCGTAGCGGGTGAACACCGGTACGCCCGGCCGCCGTTCGTCGGCCGTCTTCGCGGCCTCCTCGGCGTCGTCGTAGCGGCCGAGTTCCACGAGGGCGTCGATACGGGAGCACAGGGCGCGCTCGCTGTAGGGGTTCTGCCTCAGCGCCTGGTCGGCCAGGTCGAGGGCGTTCGCGAAGTCGTGCCGGGCGGCGGCGAGGGCGGCTCGGCCGGCGAGCGCCTGGTCGTTGTCGGAGCGCAGCGAGAGGGAGCGCTTCAGGGCCTGTTCGGCCTGCGGGTAGCGGGAGGGGTCGCCCTTGGTGCGGGCCTGCTCGACATAGGCGAGCCCGAGGGTGGCCCAGCCGCCGAAGTCCCGTGGCTGCGCACGGAGATGGGCCTGGAGTGCGGTGATGCTCGAGTCGAGGTCGCCACTGGCGAGCAGCCCGGGGGAGACCGCCGCGGCGGTCGACACGGGCACGTTCTGTCCGTCCCGCACCGCCCCGAGCGCGACCGCTCCGGCGGTGAGTGCCACGGCCAGCATGGCGGCGCAGGCGCTGAGTTGAGCGGCCCGCCACCGACGCCCGGCGGCACCCGCCCGCCGCACCGCGGCGACCCGCTCGTCGCCACCGACGGCGAGCGCGCCACCGTCACGGTTGCCTGCACCGGCCTCGGCACCGGCACCGGCCTCGGCACCGGCGAGAGCCTCGGTGCGAGCATCGGTCTCGGCGGCAGCCTCGGTGCGAGCACCGGTCTCGGCGAGAGCCTCGGTGTCGGCGCCGGTTTCTGTCTCGGTGCCGGCCCCGGGCCCGACCTGGGCTTCCGTCCTGGACTCGGCCGCAGCCTCGCCCCCGGCCCTGGCCGCAGCCTCGCCCTCTGCCCTGGCCGCAACCCTGGCTTCGGTATGGGCGGCGGTGTCGGCGTCTGTAGGCGCGTCGGCCTGGGTCTCGGCCCGGGTGTCGGCTTCCGCCGTGTCCTCGGGCTTCGCCTCTGCCGTGGTCTTCGTGTCCGAGGCTTCCTCGGAGGCCGGGCCCGGACCGGGGTTCGGCGCCGGTCGGCCGGGCTTCGCGAGCGGTCCGCCGGAGGCCGGTGCGCCGGAAACCGGTGTGCCGGAAACCGGTACCGGTCGGGCGGAGGCCGGTCGGGTGGGCTCCGGTTCGCCGTCGTTCGTCCGCGGGGACATGCCCTCTCCTAGGTCGCCTGGGGTCGTTCAGCCTGCTCGCACGAGGGTGGCGCGGCCCGCGCCGTGGGGGATGAGTACGCGGGCCGCGCCAGTCTGTGAGGCGGGCCGGGGAGCGCAGGATTCTCCCCGGCCCGCTCGGGAGGAGGGCCCGGTGGGCCCTGCTCAGGAGGAGGGCCTAGTAGGCCCGCCGCCGCCCGCGCCACCACATCAGGCCACCGCCGATGAGGAGGATGCCCGCCGCGCCGGCGCCCGCGGAGGACGCGATCAGCGTGGTGTTGCTGTCGGAGCCCGTGAGGGCGTCACCGAGCTGGCTGCGGACGTCGGCGCCGCTCTTGGCGGTCGCGCCGCGCGAGCCCTCGGTGGGCAGGGCCACGTACGGGAAGTACTTCTCGAAGGACTTGTCGTTCTTGTCGACCGCGTCGCCGAGGTCGTTCTTGGAACCGACCAGCTCACCCTCGACGACCTGGAGCGAGGCGTCGATCACGTCGTCGGTGAGGCGACGGCCGTTCGGGAAGCCCGCGTTGTCACCGTCGAGGACACCGAGCCGCTTGGGGCTGGCGGTCGGCTTGATCGAGGTGTTGAGGCGCAGTTCCTCCGACGGCGTCACGTAGGGCGGCTGGTTGAGGCCCTTGACACCCTTCAGGAACACGTCGACGAGGTCGTTGCGCGGCTCGGCCGGCGCCTTGATCTTGTAGATCGCCTCTATGAGCTTGGGCAGCTCGGGGTTGGTGACGTTCTTCAGGAACTGGCCGTCGTCCTTCGGCTCGGACGCGTTGAACTTGTCCTTGTCCTTGATCGGGTTGACGACCTCGTTGACCAGCGGCATGCCGAGCCGCGAGACCTGGGAGTAGTGGCCCTGGGCGTTCTCGCGCTGGGTCGTCGACCAGATGCCGACGATCGGCTGGTGCTCCGACTCGGCGATCATGTCGTTCGGGACCTGAAGCGCGATCGAGTTGACGTTGTAGCCCTTGAGCGTGTCGTTGCCGACCTCGGAGAGGTCACCGCCGTACAGCAGGTCGAAGACGCGCAGGTCGAGGAAGAACGGGTCGTCGGCCTGGCCCGCGAAGGTCTTGGCGCCGCTGGAGAGCTTGTAGATCGCCTGGTCGCGCAGCTTCGAGTAGTGCGGCATCGAGGCCTTGCCCACGTTCGACGGTGCCACCGGCACGTCGTCCGCGATCTTCGTCTCGTGCTGGACCTTGCCCTTCTTCGACTTGATCAGTTCGAGGTCGTACGTCTGTGTGATGTTGAGGTCGGCGTCGTCCAGGCTCTCGACGACTCCCGTGTTGTAGAGGAACGTCTTCTTGTTCTTCACATGCGTCTTGAAGGTGTAGCGGAAGGTCAGATCCTCCTTCGCGTCACCGTTGTTGTCGATGTGCAGGTCGTACTGGGCGTCCTCGGCGAAGGGGAAGAAGTTGGGACCGCCGGCCGGCTCCTCGAAGGGGATCCAGTTCGCGACGATCGTCGTCGTGTCCGGGTGGTCCGGGCTGACGAAGGCGTACACGTCGGTGTTGTCGTACTGCGGGGTGCCCGAGATGAGGGGGGCCTCGCGGTGGCTGGAGGCGTAGGCCGCCCCCGGCACCAGCGTGGCCACGCCGGCGGCTGCGAGCCCCCCGGCGGCCAACGCACCGCAGACGAGGGTCGCGACGCTCCTGCGTCCGTTGCCGCTCCTGGAGAAAGCTGTCATGCCGTCCGTCCTCTGTGCCAAGTTGCCTGACGGACAGTGATACGGAGCGGGGGGTGGTTTCGGATTGGTCGAATCCCAAAAACTTTTTCTTTCCTGCTCACCCGCGTTTTCGGCGCTTCGATACGTACCCCCCATCCGGAGGTGTGTTCGTTGCGAATGCCTGGTGTGACGGGGCGGCCCGGGTGTGGTGGCCGCAGGGAGGGGGACCGCATGGAGGCGGACGAGCTACTGGTGCTCGTGGCTGGGGGCGACCAGCGCGCATTCGAACAGCTCTACGGACTGGTGTCGGGGCCGGTGTTCGGGCTCGTGCGCCGGGTCGTCAGGGATCCCGCGCAGTCGGAGGAGGTCGCCCAGGAGGTGCTCCTGGAGGCCTGGCGCTCGGCCGGCCGGTTCGATCCGAACCGGGGCAGCGCCCTCTCCTGGATCCTCACCCTCGCGCACCGCCGCGCCGTCGACCGGGTGCGCAGCGCCCGTGCGGCCGTGGACCGTGAGCAGCGCGAGGCGTCGCGCTATCACGACCCGGCCTTCGACCAGGTGGCCGAGGAGGTCGAGGCGGGCCTGGAACGCCAGTTGGTCCGCCGCTGCCTCGACCGGCTGACGGCGCTCCAGCGCCAGTCCGTCACCCTCGCCTACTACGACGGCTACACGTACCGTGAAGTGGCAGACCGGCTGTCGCTGCCGCTGGGCACGGTGAAGACCCGGATGCGTGACGGACTCACGCGGCTGCGCGACTGCCTGGGAGGTGCCGCATGAGTGTGCTCGGCCTGTTCCGCCGCGAGGACCTGCACTCGCTGGCCGCCCCCTACGCGCTCGACGCCCTCGAACCCGACGAACGCCGCCGCTTCGAGAAGCATCTGACGGGCTGCGACCGCTGCTCCGCCGAGGTGCGGGAGCTGGCCGAGGACGCCGTCCGGCTCGCCTGGTCCCAGGCCGCGCAGCCGCCGGCCCACCTGCGCAGCCGGGTGCTGGCGGCCGTGCAGAGAACGCCGCAGGAGTCCTCCCGCGCGCCGGGGAGGGAGTACGCGCCCCAACTGCCCCCGCACGTCTGGGGCGCGCAGTCGCCGCCGGGACGCTCCGGGGGCACCTCCCACGCGTCCGGCCGTGGGGGAGCGCCCCGCGCGCGCCGCCCGCTGTTCGTGCCGTTCGCCACGGCCACCGCCGCGGCGGCCCTCGTCGTCGCCTCTCTCTTCGCCGTGCAGGCGGGCCGCGCCCAGGACGAACTGAACGCCGAGCGCGACCGGGCGCGTGAGATCGCCCACGTTCTCGCGGCTCCCGACGCGCGGGCGAGCACCGGCAAGGACGCGCAGGGCCGCGGTATCGGAGTGATCGCCTCCGCCGAGGAGGGGGAGGCGATCGTCACCCTGAGCGGATACGGCGATCTGCCCACCGGACAGGCGCATCAGCTGTGGCTCATGCGCCCCGACGCGCAACCACGCTCCCTTGGGCTCTTCGACGGCGACACGCCCTTGGTCGCCACCGGTCTCGACAAGGTCGCGACCTCACTCGCTGTGACCGTCGAGCCCGACGGGGGGTCACCACAGCCCACTACGCAGCCGGTTGTCCAACTCGCCCTGAAATCGGTTGGATTCGGAGAGTGATCGGGGAGGGGTCGTCAACCCCCTTACGGGGAAGGTGAATCCTGTGAGCTCGATACACGTGTGCCTCGACGGGGCGATAGGGTTACCCTGCCCGGGCCGGGTGGACTCGTACGGGTGGGGAGTGACATGGAACAGATAACGATGCACAGCAGGGCACGCGTCCCTGCGATCACCTGCGGGAGCAGTGCGACCAGTTCGCGCCTCGACCGCCATCTCTCGGTGCTGGCGGGCCCCGCCATACCGCAGCGCGAGACGCTCGAGGCGACCTCGCTCATGCGGGAGCTGACCGCGCGTGAACCCGCGCGCGTGCACGGCCCCAAGACGGCGCGGGCACGGGTGAGCCGTGTCTCGCTCTTCGCGCCGCTGCGCCGACTGCGGCGTTCACTGTTCGGAGGCAACAAGCACTGACCGGCCGGCGCGTCCTCACGTACTGAGTCCGCGCTCAGGCGGCCACACCGTCCCGGCGCAGCGCTGCGATCTCCTCGTCCGTCATCCCCACGGCACGCAGCAGCGCTTCGGTGTGTTCCCCGAGCGCGGGCACGTCTCCCATCCGTGCCTCCGCCCCGCCCGGCAGTGTGATCGGGGGCAGCAGTGCCCGCAGCGGCCCGACCGGCGTCCCCACCTCCCGCCACCGCTGACGGGCCGCCAGCTGCGGATGTTCCGCGAGCTCGTGCAGATCCCTCAGGCGTGCGCACGCGATGCCCGCGCCCTCCAGCCGGGCGAGCGCCTCGTCGGCGTCCAGGGCGCCCAGCGCCCCGGCCACCAGCGCGTCCGTGCGCTCCCGGTTCACCACCCTGGCCGCGTTCGTCGCGTAGGCCGGATCCGTGCCCGCGTCGGGTCGGCCGAGGACCTGTACCGCCAGCCGCCGCCACTCCCGGTCGTTCTGCACGGAGAGCAGCACCCGCCCGCCGTCCGCGGTGGGGTAGGCGTCGTAGGGCGCGATCACCGCGTGCGCGAGGCCGGTGCGGGCCGGAGCGGTGCCGCCGTGCAGCGTGTGGTGCAGCGGATGTCCCATCCACTCCGCGAGCGCCTCCAGCATCGACACCTCCACCGGCCCGCCCCGCCCGGTCGTGCCCCGCCGCACCAGCGCCGCCAGCACGCCGGAGAAGGCGTACATGGCCGCCGCGATGTCCGCCGCCGGGATTCCCGCCTTCACCGGCCGCTCGGGCGTCCCGGTCACCGACACCAGCCCCGCCTCGCACTGCACGAGCATGTCGTACGCCCGCTTGTCCGCGTACGGCCCGCTCGCGCCGTACCCGGAGATGTCGACGGCGACCAGTCGCGGATGCTCCGCGCACAGGGTGGCCGCGTCCAGGCCCAGCCGGGCCGCCGCCCCCTGCGCGAGGTTCTGCACGAACACGTCCGCGTCGGCGACGAGCCGCCTTACGACGTCCAGGCCGCGGGGGTCCTTGAGGTCCAGCGCGATGGACTCCTTGCCCCGGTTGCACCACACGAAGTGCGAGGCGAGGCCGGCGGCGGCCGTGTCGTAGCCGCGGGCGAAGTCACCGCCGTCGATCCGCTCGACCTTGATCACCCGGGCGCCGAGATCGGCGAGCTGGCGGGTGGCGAAGGGGGCCGCGACCGCCTGCTCGACGGCGACGACGGTGAGGCCCTCCAGGGGCGGCGGCAGCGGCGGGGGGCTCTGGTCCATGGGGTGGATGCTAGATCAGCGCGAACTGACCCTCCGGGCCCTCCTCGTGGTGGTCGAGGACCGTCGCCGGGTGCCGGACCTGGTCCGGGACCGGCAGGACGCCCGCCGCGCGCAGCTCCTTCGCGGTGATCGTGTCCGGCACCGTCAACTCCTCCTGCTGGGCGCGCGCTTCCGCGAACAGCGCCAACACCGTGATCAGTTCGAGGAGTTCGGAGGTCCAGGCCTGCGGCCAGGTCCTGGGGCGGATCGCGGCCAGGGTGCCGGGGCCGGGCTCCGCCGTCCGGGCCGCGAACCACTGCTCCAGGACGCGGACCCCGCCCGCGGTGAAGTCCCAGGCCGCGGGCGGGACGGGGGAGACCCGGCCGCCGTCGAGGTGCAGGGTCTCCTCGTCGCGGTCGTAGTGCAGCGTCAGGGGCCGGCCGGGCAGCGGGGCGCGGACGTAGGGGCGGCGGCCGCCGGGGAGCCGGGGGCGGTCGCCGTCGCGGCGCAGCAGCCACAGGGCGCGGCGGCCCAGTTCCACGCCCCGGGCCCAGAGCCCGGGGTCCCGGGTGAGCGGGACGGTGAGATCGGGGCGGACGGCGGTCAGGGTCCAGGCCAGGAAGTCCACCGGATCGGGGGAGTGGCCGAGGTGCTCCAGCAGGCCCGGCGCCAGGTTGGGTTCCATGCCGCCGGGGCGCCGGTACAGCGGGCGGATCCGGCCGGGGCGCGCCAGCGGGATCAGGGCGGTCGCGAGCAGCGGGGGGCCCGGTGGGGACGGCGCCTCCACCACGAAGACCTGGTGCTCGTCCGCCACCCGCCACAGCTCCGGGCGGGCCGCGTCGATCAGCCGGTGGTCGGGGATGAGCCAGTGCTCGTCGAAGGGCCCGGTCAGCACCCGTACCGGCTCGGGGCACGGGCCGCAGGCACGGACGAGTCTCCCGGTGCCGCCGGGGTGCCCGGGCAGCTGCCCGACCGCCGTGTGCAGGGTGCGTGAGCGGGTCGGCTCGAACAGGGCCTCGCGGTCCGGGCCCTCGGCCCTCACCAGGGCGTCCCAGCGGGCTTTCAGGGAAGCCGGGTCGGGGTCCGCCGGCCATCCCCGGCCGAGCCGTGGTGGTGCGACGGACCACGGCATGAGGTCCGCCAGCGGCGGAGCGTCGTCGGGCGTCACGCCCGGCATCGTACGACGGGTCGCCCGTGGCGGGTCACGTCGCGTCGACGGTGACCGTGAAGGAGAACCGGTCGCCCCGGTAGTGGATGACGGCCACGTCGAGGACCTGCCCGGCGGTGTCGTGGATGACGCCCGTGTAGTGCAGGATCGGGCTGAGCAGCGGGACCCGGAGCAGCTGGGCGGTCTCCGGGTCCGCGAGCCGGGCCTCGACCGTGTCCGTGATCCGGCCGATGTCCACGCCCGTGAGGTCCCGCAGCACCTTCGTCATGGGCCGCCGGACCAGGTCGTCGGGGTCGATCCGGGCGGCGATCTCGGGACGGACGTAGTTGCGGGCGTGGTTGGTCGGCTCGCCGGTGTTCTCGTCGCTCCGCAGCCGGTGGTAGGTCGCCACCTCGGTCAGGTCCGGGAAGTGCTCGGCGACCTCGGCTGGGACGGACGTACGGCCGTGGTCGAGGAGTTCCGTCGTCATGGCGGACTGCTGGGCCACGATCGCGTCGACCGAGCCGAGGAGCCGGACCGGAGCGCCCCGCCGCGCGCTCGGCTCGATGAACGTGCCCCGCCGGCGGTGCCGGCTGATCAGACCCTCGTCCTCCAGCTCCTTCAGTGCCTGCCGCATGGTCAGCACGCTCACCCCGTAGTGACCCGCCAACTGCTCCTCGGTGGGCAGTCGGAGCGGGTCCTGCGGCGAGCGGCCGAGTATCGAGGCGCGCAGCGACTGCGACACCTGGTACCAGAGCGGCAGCTTTCGGGTGAGGACGATCGAGTCCGGCGCGAAGGAGGTCACGGGCTATCCGTACCGGTCGGCACCGTTCAGTGCAATGTTCCGTCGGACGGACGGAAGTGGCGTTCGAGGCCCTGCCAGACGTCGTCGTAGCGCTCCTGGAGGTGGTCGGCCCCGGCCGCGTCCGGGGTGAGGGTGATCGGCCAGCGGGTCTCGAACATGAACGCCAGTCCGTCGTCGATCTTCTGCGGCCCCAGCTCGGCGGCGCTCGCCCGGTCGAAGGTCTCCCGGTCCGGGCCGTGCGCGGACATCATGTTGTGCAGCGAGCCGCCGCCCGGCACGAAGCCTCCCTTTCCGGCCGTCTTGGCGTCGTACGCGCCCTCGATCAGGCCCATGTACTCGCTCATCACGTTCCGGTGGAAGTACGGCGGCCGGAAGGTGTCCTCGCCGACCAGCCAGCGCGGGGCGAAGACCACGAAGTCGACACCGGCCAGACCGGGGGTGTCGGACGGGGCGGTCAGCACCGTGAAGATCGACGGATCCGGGTGGTCGTAGGAGATGGTGCCGATGACGTTGAAGCGGCGCAGGTCGTAGACGTACGGGACGTGGTTGCCGTGCCAGGCGACCACGTCGAGCGGGGAGTGGTCGTACGTCGCGCTCCAGAGGTGGCCGCAGTACTTGTTGACCACCTCCACCGGACCCTCGACGTCCTCGTACGCGGCGACGGGCGCGCGGAAGTCACGGGGGTTGGCGAGGCCGTTGGCGCCGATCGGGCCGAGGTCGGGGAGGCGGAAGGGGGCGCCGTAGTTCTCGCAGACGTAGCCGCGGGCGGAGGCGTCCAGCAGGTCGACGCGGAAGCGGACCCCGCGCGGGATCAGCGCCACCTCGCCGGGCTCGGCGTGCAGCTGCCCGAACTCCGTGCGCAGCAGCAGTCCGCCCTGCTCGGGGACGATCAGCAGCTCGCCGTCGGCGTCACCGAACACGCGGTCCATGGAGGCGTTCGCGTGGTACAGGTGCACGGCCATGCCGGTGCGCTGGGTGACGTCGCCGTTGCCGCCCAGGGTCCACAGGCCGGCCAGCAGATCCGTGCCGGCCGGCGGCTCGGGCAGCGGGTCCCAGCGCAGCCGGTTCGGATCGGGGACGGTCTCCGTGAAGGGGCCGGTGCGCAGCGCGCCGTCGTCGACGCGGGTGAACGCCGGGTGCGCGGCCGACGGACGGATCCGGTAGAGCCACGAGCGGCGGTTGTGGGCCCGCGGCTCGGTGAACGCCGTACCGCTGAGCTGTTCCGCGTACAGGCCGAGGGGCGCGCGCTGCGGCGAGTTCCGGCCGTCGGGCAGGGCCCCCGGCACGGCCTCGGAGGCGTGCTCGTTGCCGAACCCGCGGAGATAGGTCAGGCCCTCGGCGGTCTTGCGTGCGTCCCCGCTGCTCATGATCGCTCCCTCCGGCGCCCCGCGGGTGCGCCTGCTGATTCCTATGCATCACCGTAGGATTGCGATTTCCCCGGCGCAAGAGGTGCGACGGTCCTCCTCCTGGAGGACGATCAAGACGGCCGGAACCAGACTCCAGGGGGATCCGCGTGTCGGTCCGTTGTTCTACGCTCCCCCGCATGTCGTGGACGCGCGGAAGCCTCGCCGTGCCCGCGGTCTGTGTCCTGCTGCTGACCGGATCCGCGGGCTGTGGCACCAGTGGCGCCCATGAGCGGGGGGACGCGTCGACCGCGGCGTCGGCCTCCCCCTCGCCGGTGGGCAAGGTCCTGAAGGAAACGGACGACGAAGGGCGGCACTACCGCGAGGTGGGGAAGAAGGGGGCACCCGAGGTCGGTGTCCAGGTGGAGCCCGAGGCCGACGGCAGCTGGGACGTACGCCTGAAGGTGGAGAACTTCCGGTTCACGCCCACCGCGGCGAAGGCGGGGGCTGCCCACGGCCGCGGCGCGGCCCGGCTCTACGTGGACGACCAGCCGGTCGCCGACCTGCGCACCCCGTCCTACCGCATCCCGGCCGGCTACCTGCCGCACGGCACCCACCAGGTCACCGCCCGGCTGTACGCGGACGACGGCACCGTGTGGGCGGTGGACGGCAAGCCGGTGGAGAGTACGGCGTACATCACGGCGTCGGAGCCCTCGCCCTGAGCGTCGTCCCCCCGGTGGGCCCGCCGTTGAGTGCAGCGGGCATCTTTCTCCGTACCGAGGGGTGAGGTTCACCCCGCCGCGACGGAAAGGCATCATGAGCTCCGTGCCCCAAGCGACATCGCTCCGTCGTGCGCCCGTGCAGCGGCGCAGCGCCGAACGGCTGACCAGAATCCTCGACGCCTGTGCCGACCTGCTGGACGAGGTCGGCTACGACGGCCTGAGCACCCGGGCCGTCGCCGAGCGCGCCGGCGTCCCCATCGGCTCCGTCTACCGCTTCTTCGGCAACAAGCGGCAGATGGCCGACGCGCTCGCGCAGCGCAATCTCGAGCGTTACTCCGAGCGCGTCACCGAGCGGCTGAAGGGCGCGCGCCGGGGCGACTGGCGGGCCGCCATGGACGCCGTGCTCGACGAGTACCTGGCCATGAAGCACACCGCTCCCGGGTTCTCCCTCGTCGACTTCGGCAACCAGATCCCGGTCGGCGCCCGGCACGCGGAACCCAACCACCGGGTCGCCGACCGCCTCACCGAGCTGCTCTCCGACTATCTCGTCCGCGAGCCCGACGACGACCTGCGCCGCACCTTCCTGATCGCCGTGGAGACCGCGGACACCCTCGTCCAGCTGGCCTTCCGGGTGGATCCGGAGGGCGATCCGAAGGTGATCGACGAGACGCGGGAGCTGCTGCGGGCGTATCTGGCGCGGACCCTGGACTGACGGTCGCGGCCGCCCCCTCCCCATTGGCCATACCGCTCGGTATGCTCACCGGGAGATGGCAATGCCGCCCCCAGGAGGACCCGTGTCCCGCACCGCCCTGCGAATCTGCCCGTTGTGCGAGGCCACCTGCGGGCTGACGCTCACCATCGAGGGGACGGAGGTCACCGGCGCCCGCGGCGACCGAGAGGACGTCTTCAGCAAGGGCTTCATCTGCCCCAAGGGCGCCTCCTTCGGTGCCGTCGACGGCGACCCCGACCGGCTGCGGACGCCCCTGGTGCGCCGGGACGGCGAGCTGCGCGAGGCCACCTGGGAGGAGGCCTTCGACGCCGTGGCCGCCGGGATCCGGCCGGTCGTCGAGCGGTACGGGGCGAACTCCGTCGGAATCGTCCTCGGCAACCCCAACGTGCACACCATGGCCGGCGCGCTCTATCCGACCGTCCTGATCGCCGGCCTCGGCACCCGCAGCCTCTTCACCGCCTCCACGGTCGACCAGATGCCCAAGCACGTCTCCAGCGGCCTGCTGTACGGCGACGCCAACGCGATTCCCGTGCCGGACCTGGACCACACCGACCATCTCCTGCTCATCGGCGCCAACCCGCTGGAGTCCAACGGGAGTCTGTGCACCGCCGCCGACTTCCCCGGCAAGCTCAAGGCGCTCAAGGCGCGCGGCGGCACCCTCACCGTCATCGACCCGCGCCGCACCCGCACCGCGAAGCTCGCCGACCGGCACATCCCGATCCGGCCGGGCACGGACGCGCTGCTCCTCGCCGCCATGGCCCAGGTGCTCTTCGAGGAACTCCTCGTCGATCCCGGCGAGTCGGCCCCGCACCTCGAGGGCCTCGACGAACTCGCGGAGGCCGTACGGGACTTCACCCCCGAAGCGGTGACCGCCGCCTGTGACGTGGACGCCTCGCTCATCCGCACCCTGGCCCGCGAACTCGCCGCCGCCCCCACCGCCGCCGTCTACGGCCGCATCGGCAGCTGCACGGTCCCCCACGGCACCCTCGCCAGCTGGCTCGTGGACATCCTCAACATCCTCACCGGCAACCTGGACCGGCCCGGCGGCGCCCTCTTCCCGCAGGCCGCCACCGACCGCACGCCCCGGCCGGCCGGCCCCGGCCACGGCTTCCGGCTCGCGCGCTGGCACTCCCGGGTGAGCCGGCACCCGGAGGCCAAGGGCGAGCTGCCGCTGTCGTCGCTCGCCGAGGAGATCGACACCGCGACGGCGGAGGGCGAGCCGGTCCGCGCGCTCGTCGCCGTGGCCGCCAACCCCGTCCTGTCCGCCCCGGACGGCGACCGGCTCGACAAGGCGCTCGACTCCCTCGACTTCATGGTCAGCGTCGACCCCTACCTGAACGAGACCTCCCGCCACGCCGACGTGGTGCTGCCCCCGCCCCCGCCCTCGCAGAGCCCGCACCACGACTTCGCCTTCAACACCCTCGCCGTACGCAACCAGGTCCGCTACAGCCGCCCGGCCGTCCCGCTCGAGCCTGGCCGGATGGCCGAGACCGAGATCCTCGCCCGGCTGGTCCTGGCCGCCACCGGCATGCACGGCGCCGATCCGTCCGCCGTGGACGACCTGGTCATCGGCCAGACCCTCGGCAAGGCGGTGAAGGAGCCCCACTCACCCGTGCACGGCCGCGACCCGCACCAGCTCGCGGCACAGCTCACCGGCGAGACCGGGCCCGAGCGACGGCTCGACATGATGCTGCGTCTCGGCCCCTACGGTGACGGCTTCGGCGCCCGCCCGGACGGACTCGGCCTCGCCCGGCTGCTCGACCACCCGCACGGCATCGACCTCGGGCCGCTCCGGCCGCGCCTGCCCCAGCCGCTGAAGACGCGCAGCGGGCGGATCGAACTGCTGCCGCAGCCGATCGCCGACGATCTTCCGCGGCTGCGGGAGGTACTGAAGCGGCGGCCCGACGAACTCGTCCTGGTCGGCCGGCGTCATCTGCGGTCCAACAACAGCTGGATGCACAACGTCCCCGCGCTCACCGGCGGCACCAACCGCTGCACCCTGCACATCCACCCCGAGGACGCCGAACGGCTCGGCGTGCGGGACGGCGCGCCGGTACGGATCAAGGGCGCCGGGGGAGAGGTCACCGCACCGGCCGAGGTCACCGACGGCGTACGCCCGGGCGTGGTCAGCCTGCCGCACGGCTGGGGCCACGACCGCCCCGGCACCCGCCTCAGCCATGCCGCCACCGACCCCGGCGTCAACGTCAACCAGCTCCTCGACGGCAGCCTGCTGGACCCGCTGTCGGGCAACGCCGTCCTCAACGGAGTACCGGTGGAACTTGCCCCCGTGGCGGCGCGCTGAGCTGAGCAAAGCTGTGACCTGGAGTTTTGCGCTTATTGCTCGCACGTCAACGTCTTGTTAACACCGTTTGAACGGACCTAACGTCAACCCACCGCCGACCCCAGGTGGGATGTTCAAGGGCGAACGTTAGGTATCCACTCATGTTGACCATCCTCGGCTTCGCCATGATCGCGACCTTCCTGGTCCTGATCATGCTGAAGAAGATGTCGCCGATCGCGGCGCTCGTGTTGATCCCGGCACTGTTCTGCGTCTTCGTCGGGAAGGGCGCCAAGCTCGGTGACTACGTCATCGACGGCGTCACCAGCCTCGCCCCCACGGCGGCGATGCTCATGTTCGCGATCGTCTACTTCGGTGTGATGATCGACGTCGGCCTCTTCGACCCGATCGTTCGGGGCATCCTGAAGTTCTGCAAGGCCGACCCGCTCCGCATCGTCGTCGGCACGGCGCTGCTCGCCGCGATCGTCTCCCTGGACGGCGACGGCTCCACCACGTTCATGATCACCGTCTCGGCGATGTACCCGCTGTACAAGCGCCTGAAGATGAGCCTGGTCGTCATGACCGGTGTCGCGGCGATGGCCAACGGCGTGATGAACACGCTGCCCTGGGGCGGCCCGACCGCCCGCGCCGCCACCGCGCTGAAGCTCGACGCCAGCGACATCTTCGTGCCGATGATCCCGGCCCTGGCCGTGGGCCTGCTCTTCGTCATCGCCCTCTCCTACGTGCTCGGCCGCCGGGAACGCGCCCGGCTCGGCACGCTGACGCTGGACGACGTGCTGGTCGAGGAGAAGGCGACCGAGACGGTCCTGGTGGGCGCCGGCGGCTCCGGCGACGCCAAGACCCCCGTCCGCAAGGGCGGTTCCGGATCGGGCTCCGGCTCCGGTTCCGGCGCCGACGCGGCCGCCGCTGCCGCGCAGGACGACGAGGACGACGACTTCCAGGGCCTCGACCCGCACCGGGCCACCCTGCGCCCCAAGCTGTACTGGTTCAACGCGCTGCTCACGGTCACGCTGCTCACCTCCATGATCATGGAGTGGCTGCCGATCCCGGTGCTGTTCCTGCTCGGCGCCGCGCTCGCCCTCAGCGTCAACTTCCCGCACATCCCGGACCAGAAGGCCCGCCTCGCCGCCCACGCCGACAACGTCCTGAACGTCTCCGGCATGGTCTTCGCCGCCGCCGTCTTCACCGGCGTCCTCCAGGGCACCGGCATGGTCGACCACATGGCCACGTGGATGGTGGACGTCATCCCCGCGGGCATGGGTCCGCACATGGCCCTCGTCACCGGCGTCCTGAGCCTCCCGCTCACCTACTTCATGTCGAACGACGGCTTCTACTTCGGTGTCCTGCCGGTCCTCGCCGAGGCGGGGGCGGCGCACGGCGTCTCGCCGCTGGAGATGGCCCGCGCCTCGCTCGTCGGCCAGCCCCTGCACATGTCGAGCCCGCTCGTCCCTGCCGTCTACGTCCTCGTCGGCATGGCGAAGGTCGAGTTCGGCGACCACACGAGGTTCGTGGTCAAGTGGGCCGCCCTGACCTGCCTGGCGATCCTCGGCGCGGGCATCCTGTTCGGGATCATCTGAGCCGGTCGTGGAGGAAGTTGTGAGGCCCGGCAGGAACCGCGGCTGGCTGCTCCGTCTCGTCATCGCCTTCGGCTTCGCGCAGGGGGCGGTGTCGATGGCGAGGCCCGCCGTCTCCTACCGGGCCCTCGCGCTGGGCGCGGACGAGCGGGCGATCGGCGTCATCGCGGGCGTGTACGCGCTGCTTCCGCTGTTCGCCGCCGTACCGCTCGGCCGCCGCACCGACCACGGCCGCTGCGCGCCGCTGCTGCCGGTCGGGGTGGTCCTGATATCCGGCGGCTGTGTGCTGAGCGGGGTCGCCGGCTCCCTCTGGACGATGGCCCTGTGGAGCGGGGTGATGGGCCTCGGCCATCTCTGCTTCGTCATCGGCTCCCAGTCGCTCGTCGCCCGCCAGTCCGCGCCGCACGAACAGGACCGCAACTTCGGCCACTTCACCATCGGCGCCTCCCTCGGCCAGCTGGTCGGCCCGATCGCGGCCGGAGCGCTGATCGGCGGCGCCGACATGGCGGCCGGCAGTGCGCTCGCCCTGCTGGTCGCGGGCGCCGGCTGCGCGGTCGCGGTCACCTCGCTGTGGCGCATCGAAGACCGCGACACCACGCCCAAGTCCCGTACGGAGCAGGGCGAACGCGTCCCGGTCGGCCGCATCCTGCACGCCCGGGGCGTTCCCGCCGGCATCCTCATCAGCCTGTCCGTGCTGTCCGCGACCGACATCCTCACCGCCTATCTGCCGGTGGTCGGCGAGCACCGGGGCATCGCGCCGTCCGTCATCGGCGTCCTGCTCAGCGTCCGCGCGGCGGCCTCCATCGCCTGCCGCCTCGTCCTCACGCCCCTGCTGCGGCTGCTCGGCCGGACCCTGCTGCTCACCGTGACCTGCCTGCTGGCGGCCCTGCTGTGTGCCGGGATCGCGCTGCCGATGCCGGTCTGGGGGCTGGGCGTGGTCCTCGCGCTGCTCGGCTTCTGCCTCGGTGTCGGGCAGCCGCTGTCCATGACGACCGTCGTCCAGGCGGCGCCGGACGGTGCCCGTTCCACCGCGCTCGCGCTGCGCCTCACCGGCAACCGGCTGGGCCAGGTCGCCGCGCCCGCCGCCGCGGGGCTGGTGGCCGGGGTCGCGGGGGTGGCCGCGCCGTTCGTGATGCTCGGGGTGCTGTTGCTGGTCTCGTCGGGGGTGGCGGTGCGGTCGCGCGGGGACGCGCAGATGGAGGCGGCCGTGCCCCGGCGGCGCCGGTCGGGATCGGGGTTGCGCCGGTCGAGCGATGTCTGACGGCGCGTCGGGCGGCGCTCCCACAGTCGTGGGCGCCGATGTGAAAGAGAGTCAGGTGCAAGAGCGATTTGTATGAAAATCGTCCTGACTCGGAGGAATGCGCATGTCCAGCTCGACGCTCCCGTCCGCCCTCGGCTCCCGCCTCGGCGTCACGGCCCTCACAGTGCTCGCCGCGGCCGGGTTCACCGGCCTCTCGGCACCGTCCGCCGTGGCCGTGGGGGAGGCCGGTGACATCAGGATCCACCGCGAGAACGTCCCCCCGGGCGTCTCGAAGGACGACCCGGTGGCCTGCCGCTTCTACCTCGACGCGGCCAACTTCGGCGAACTGCCCTCCGTCGGGTACACCATCAAGGCGCGGCCCCCGGCCCCCGACACGGCCACGGTCACCGGCACCATCACCCTGACCCAGGGCGCCGGGCACACCGACACCCTGGGGCTGGCCGAGGGGTCGTACACGCTCGAGTGGACCATCCCCGGCGACGTCGTGGTCCCCTCGCCCAAGGTGAAGGTCTTCAAGATCAACTGCCCTGAGGGCCAGCGCGAGGGCAACGGGAGCCCCAACCGGCCGATCACGGACGACGGCCGCGAGGCCGGCGGTCCGAACGGCCAGGCCGGCGGCGGCCAGAACGGCGGGAGCCAGAACGGCACCACGCAGAACGGCAGCTCGCAGGGTGCCGGCGGGCGGGAAGGCGCAACGCAGGGAGGCTCCGCCTGGAACGGCGAGAAGGGCGGCCCGCAGGGCGGCTCCGCCTGGAACGGTGAGAAGGGCGGCCCGGAGGGCGGCGTGCACGCGGGCGGCGGCGGTCTCGCCGACACCGCGCAGGCCTTCACCCCGCTGGCCGGAGCCGCGGCCGTCGGACTGGTGGCCGTCGGTGGAGTCGCCTACTTCCGCCTGATCCGCCGGCGCACCCATGGTGCCGCGTAGGCGCGTACGCAGGCCCTGGCACCGGACCCGCGCCTACCGCCTCACCAGGACGGCCCTGTTCACGGTCGTCCTGGTGACGGTCGGAGTCCGGTGCGGGGGGCACGACGGCCCGGCCACGGCGGCCCGGGCCGGGGAGGTGGCGTCCGGCGGGGCGCAGGCCGCCCCGGCCCCCGGGGGTGACGCCGGCGAGGGCCGGACGGCGGGGAAGAAGGCGTCGAAGAGTCCCGGACCCCCACCCCGCCCGTTGCCCCGGTCCCCGGCGACCACCCTGCGCGTGCCCTCTCTGGGCATCGTCGCGCCGATCGTCCCGCTCCGGCTCGGGACGGACCGGCATCTCGGGACGCCCCCGCTCGACCGGCCGAAGCTCGTCGGCTGGTACGCGGGCGGCCCCACACCGGGGGAGCGGGGCACCGCCATCGCCGTGGGCCACCGCGACACCAAGACCGGCCCGGCGGTTTTCGCGGGCCTCGCGCGGGTGGCCCGGGGCGCCCGGATCGAGGCCCGGCGCGCCGACGGCCACACGGCCGTCTACACCGTGGACCGGGTACGCGTCTTCGACAAGGCCACCTTCCCCGACAAGGAGGTGTACGGCGCGACCCGCCGCCCCGAGCTGCGCATCCTCACCTGCGGCGGCCTCTTCCGGCACGCGACCGGGTACACCAGCAACGTCGTCGTCTTCGCCCACCTGACGGCGACCCGCTGACCCGCCGACCCGCGGCCCTGGCCGCTTTGGTGGTCCCGGCCCCGGCGCCGAGGCCCGCTGAATCAGGCAGTCCGGTTTCTCACCAGTCGGACGGCGGAGTCCGATCCTGGCCTGTCTCTTCCCCCGGGTGCGCACAGTCCGTTAACTTCCGTGACTCACAAGCCCCGTTCGACCCGCACGGGGCAGGTCGGACAGCGGAGCACCGGCCGGGCCGGCCCGGCACACGAGTCCCCGGGGACACTTCTCATGACACGCGCCATCTCGTTGCACGACGTCAGCAAGGTCCACACCCGAGGAGTCCGGGTCGTGGACCGGCTGTCGCTGGACATCGCGCCCGGCGAGTTCCTGGTCCTGCTCGGCCCCTCCGGCTGCGGCAAGTCCACCGTGCTCCGCATGATCGCGGGCCTGGAGCACATCACCGAGGGCGAGTTACGGCTCGACGGCGAGTACGCCAACGACCTGGCGCCCTCGGAGCGGGACATCGCGATGGTCTTCCAGAACTTCGCGCTCTACCCGAACATGACCGGCCGCGACAACATCGGCTTCCCGCTGCGCATCGAGGCCCCCGGCGCCGACCCGGGCCCCCGCGTGGACGCCACCGCCCGGCTGCTCGGCATCGAGGACCTGCTCGACCGCTTCCCCGGTCAGCTCTCCGGCGGTGAACGCCAGCGCGTCGCCATGGGCCGGGCCATCGCCCGGCACCCCTCCGCCTTCCTGATGGACGAGCCGCTGTCCAACCTCGACGCCAAGCTCCGCAACCATCTGCGGGCCGAGATATCCAAACTGACCCGGCATCTGGGCGTCACCACGGTCTACGTCACGCACGACCAGTCCGAGGCCATGTCGCTCGGTGACCGGGTCGCCGTGCTGCGCGGGGGAGTCCTCCAGCAGGTGGGTACCCCGCGGTCCGTCTACGCCCTGCCGCGCAACATCTTCGTCGCCGCCTTCATCGGCACCCCGCGCATCAACCTCCTGCGCGGCCTGGTCCGCGCCCCGCTCGACGGAGCCATGACGATCAACCTGGGCAAGCAGGCGCTGCGGCTGCCCGAACCCCACTCCCTGGACCACAAGCTGCTGCGTGTGCAGCAGGGCCGGGAGGTGATCGTCGGACTGCGCTCGGAGGCGGTCCGTATCGCCACGCCCGCCGAGGCCCGGCCCGGCGAGACGCACATCACCGGCCTGGTGGAGCACGTGGAGTTCCAGGGTCACGAGGTGCTGGTCCACTTCAACACCGGCTCCCGGCTCGCGGTCGTGCCGGAGCTGGAGGCGCCCCGCCCCGCCGGCCGGCCGGCCCGGCGGCGGCGCCGCGAGGGCGGGATGCTGGACCGGCTGCGCAAGGGTGCGGGCAGCCTGCGGGCCGGCGCGGTCGACGTACTGGACGAGCCGTCGGCGCAGGAGGGGCCGCTCGCGTCCCCGGAGGCCCGCCCCCTCGGTGACCTCGTCGTGCGCACCACCCCCGATTTCGACCTCCGGCACGGGATGCAGGTCCCGCTCCTCGTCGACATCGCCCATCTCTTCGTCTTCGACCAGCACGGCGAGCGCATCAGCCCGGCTCCGGCCCGGCTGCCCGACCTCGACGAGTGAGGGGGCGTCCCGAGGCGTCCGCGGTCCGGTGCCGCGCGCGTTCCGAGTCCTTCACCGCCGTCCCCTGGTGCCAGAAAACTAACAGCGCTAGTTTAGGTCGCGGAAGAGGACGCCCGCCCGAAGGGAACGCGATGAAGGCACATGACGGCATCTACCTCGACGGCGCCTGGCGCCCGGCCGCGGGCCGGGATGTGATCGAGGTCGTCGACCCGGTGGGAGAGCAGGTGATCGCCCGGGTCCCGGCCGGTGACGCCGTCGACGTAGACGCCGCCGTACGGGCGGCCCGCGCCGCCCTGCCGGGCTGGGCCGCGACCCCGCCCGCCGACCGCGCGGCCCGGCTGACCGCGCTCCGGGACGTCCTCGCGGCCCGCAAGGACGAGATCGCCGAGACGGTCACCGCCGAACTCGGCTCGCCCCTGGCCTTCTCCCAGGCCGTCCACGCGGCGGTGCCGATCGCGGTCGCGGGCTCCTACGCCGAGCTGGCCGCGACCCACCCCTTCGAGGAGAAGGTCGGCAACTCGACCGTGTTCCAGGAGCCGGTCGGCGTGGTCGGTGCCATCACCCCCTGGAACTACCCGCTGCACCAGATCGTCGCCAAGGTCGCCCCGGCCCTCGCCGCGGGCTGCACGGTGGTCCTCAAGCCCGCCGAGGACACTCCGCTGACCGCCCAGCTCTTCGCCGAGGCGGTCCACGAGGCGGGCGTCCCGGCCGGAGTCCTCAACCTCGTCACCGGCCTGGGCCCGGTCGCCGGCCAGGCCCTGGTCGAGCACCCCGGCGTCGACCTGGTGTCCTTCACCGGCTCCACGGCCGTGGGCAGGCGGATCGCCGCGACGGCGGGCGCCGCCGTCAAGAAGGTGGCCCTGGAACTCGGCGGCAAGTCCGCCAACGTCATCCTGCCGAGCGCCGACCTCGCCCGGGCGGTCAACGTCGGTGTCGCCAACGTGATGTCCAACTCCGGGCAGACGTGCAGCGCCTGGACCCGGATGCTCGTCCACCGCGACCGGTACGACGAGGCGGTCGAGCTCGCCGCGGCGGCCGCCGCGAAGTACGCCGACCGCATCGGCCCCGTCGTCAACGCCGCACAGCGGGACCGGGTGCGGGGCTACATCGAGAAGGGCGTCGCCGAGGGCGCGCGGCTGGTCGCCGGCGGCCCCGACTCCCCGCGCGAGCGGGGCTACTTCGTCAGCCCCACGGTCTTCGCCGACGTCACCCCCGACATGGCCATCGCCCAGGAGGAGATCTTCGGCCCCGTCCTGTCCGTCCTGCGCTACGAGGACGAGGAGGACGCCCTGCGCATCGCCAACGGCACGGTCTACGGGCTCGCGGGCGCCGTCTGGGCCGGTGACGAGGCGGAGGCGGTGGCCTTCGCCCGCCGGATGGAGACCGGCCAGGTGGACATCAACGGCGGCCGCTTCAACCCGCTCGCGCCGTTCGGCGGCTACAAGCAGTCGGGTGTCGGCCGCGAGCTCGGCGCCCACGGCCTCGCCGAGTACCTCCAGACCAAGTCCCTCCAGTTCTAGAGGAGTCAACCGAACATGGCTGTCCGCGCCGCCGTACTCCCCGCCATCGGCGCTCCGTTGGAGATCAGGGAGATCGTCCTTCCGGACCCCGGCCCCGGCCGGGTCCGCGTCCGGCTCGCCGCCGCCGGGGTCTGTCACTCCGACCTGTCCCTGTCCGACGGCACCATGCGGCTGCCGCTCCCCGCGGTCCTGGGCCACGAGGGCGCGGGCACGGTCGTCGCCGTCGGCGAAGGAGTCGAACACCTGGCGCCCGGTGCCGGTGTCATCCTCAACTGGGCTCCTTCCTGCGGAAGTTGCCACCCCTGCACGCTCGGCGAGGTGTGGCTGTGCGTGAACGCCCTCAACGGGGCCGCGGAGGTGTACGCCCGCACGACGGACGGCACGGACCTCCACCCCGGGCTGAACGTCGCCGCCTTCGCCGAGGAGACCGTCGTCCCGGCCTCCTGCGTGCTGCCCCTGCCGGACGGCATCCCGCTCACCGACGCGGCCCTCCTCGGCTGCGCCGTCCTCACCGGTTACGGCGCGATCCACCACTCCGCGCGGGTCCGCCCCGGCGAGACGGTCGCCGTCTTCGGCGTCGGCGGGGTCGGGCTCGCCACCCTCCAGGCGGCCCGGATCGCCGGCGCCTCGACGATCGTCGCCGTCGACGTCTCCCCGGAGAAGGAGGAGCTGGCGCGGGCGGCGGGCGCCACGGAGTACGTGGTCGCCTCCGAGCTGACCGCCCGCGAGATCCGCGCCCTCACCGGCAAGCAGGGGGTCGACGTGGCCGTCGAGTGCGTGGGCCGCGCGGTCACCATCCGGACGGCCTGGGAGTCGACCCGGCGCGGCGGCCGCACCACGGTCGTCGGCATCGGCGGCAAGGACCAGCAGGTCACCTTCAACGCCCTGGAGATCTTCCACTGGGGCCGCACCCTCGCCGGCTGCGTCTACGGCAACTGCGACCCGGCGAAGGATCTCCCGGTCCTCGCCGACCACGTCCGGGCGGGCCGTCTCGACCTGAGCGCCCTGGTGACGGAGCGCATCGCCCTGGAGGACATCCCGGGGGCCTTCGACAACATGCTGGCGGGCAAAGGAGGGCGGGCACTGGTGATGTTCTGACGGTGGCCCCGCTCCGGTGTTCCGACGGGCCCCGCTCCGGCGTCCTCGGCACGCTCCGGCGCTCTCAGCCCGCCCGGGGGCCGACCTCCCGGTCGGGCCCGGGGGCCGTGAGGTCCTGCCCCGCTTCCGCCCCCTGCCCCGCTTCCGGCTCCCGCGTCACCTCCGGCTCCCCGGTCTGCGAGGTGCGCGGCCTCGACCGCGACACGGCCACGCCCGCCAGGCACAGCAGCCCACCGGCCAGGGTGAGCAGCCCCGGCACCTCGCCCAGCGCCAGCCACGACATCAGGACGACCAGCGCGGGCACGGCGTACGTGGTCGCGCCCATGCGGCTCGCGGTCGTCCGGGCCAACGCGTACGCCCACGTGGTGAAGGCGAGCGCGGTCGGGAAGACGCCCAGGTAGACCATGTTGAGCGTCGCGGAGACCGGCGCGTCGGCCGCCTCGTGGACCAGCTGCCCCGCGAACGGCAGACACACCACCGTGCCGATGACACATCCGAACGTCGTCACCTGGAGCGCGGTCGCCCGGCCCAGGGCGGGCTTCTGCGCGACGACCCCGCCCGCGTAGCCGAAGGCGGCGAGCAGACACAGCACCACCCCGAGCACCGACGATCCGCCCTCGCCCGACATGGACAGTCCGACCGCGACCGCGCCCGCGAAGGACACGGCCATCCCGGCCAGCAGCCTCGGCGGCATCGCGTCCCCGAGCAGCCGTGCGCCGAGCAGCGCGATGAGGATCGGCCCGATGTTCACCACCAGGGCCGCCGTCCCCGCGTCCACCTGCTGCTCACCCCAGTTGAGCACCACCATGTAGAAGCCGAACCACAGCACGCCCGACACGGCGATCCCGCGCCAGGCGGCCCTCGGCGGCCACCCCGCGCGCCGCACGGCGCAGATGGCCCCCAGTACCAGGGCCCCCGACACCAGCCGTCCGAGCGCCAGTGCCCCCGGCGAGTACGCGTCGCCCGCGCTGCGGATCGACACGAAGGCCGAGGCCCACAGCACGACGGTCACGGCGGCCGCACCGGCGGCGAGCAACTCTGTACGACGTTCGGTACGCCGGGCGCTGTTCATCATGCTCCTCAGGCTAGGAAGAAACGCGGGCCGAAAGCTCGCGGATTTCGGACGGGAGATCGAGACGTGGGGGTCTGGGCGAGAGATCGAGACGCGGGGGTCTGGGCGAGGGCGGGGGACCAGGGGCGCGGTCCGTAGGGCCCGGATACGAGCGACGGAGGCCGAGCGACGGAGGCCGAGCGACGGAGGCCGAGCGACGGAGGCCGAGGGACGGAGGCCGAGGGACGGAGGCCGAGGGACGGAGGGCCGGCGTCGGCCCCTCCCGAGGCGCGGCTCGGCCCTTTTTGGCGCGGCCGGGCTCACGCGGCGGGCGAGGGTCACCGCGTGCGGGGCCGGCGAGGGTGGGGCACCGCGAGCGGGTCAGCGCAGCGCACCCGCGTCGACGCCCAGCAGCTCGGCCAGCGCCCGTTCGCCCGCCGCCGTCACCTTCACGGCCCGCTCGGAGCCGATCCGCACGCACCAACCCGCGTCGAGGGCGTGCCGGCACAGGGCCGCGCCCGCCGCGCCCGCCAGATGCGGGCGGCGCTCGGTCCAGTCCAGGCAGGCGCGGGCGAGCGGCCGTCGCGTCGCGCGGTCGAGCGCGATGCCGCTGCCCTCGAACCACCGCAGCCCGGCCTCGGTCAGCAGGAACCCGGTGGCGCGCTCCCTGACCGCCGGCGCCGCCGGTGCCCTCGGTCCGGCGGCGCTGGGCCCCGCCGCCGCCCCGTCGGCCCGCCCCTCGGGCTCGCTCACCGCGCTCAGCAGTCCGTGGGCGGTGAGTGCGTCGGTGACGGCGATGCCGAGCCGTCCGGCGAGGTGGTCGTAGCAGGTCCGGCCCCGGGCCATCGCCGATCCGGCGCTCGCGGCGCGCAGGGTGCGCGGCCGGTGGGCGGGGTGCGGGGCGACCTGGGCGGCCAGGTCCTCCACGAGCTGGGCGACCCGGGTGTCGGCCAGCCGTACGTAACGGTGCCGCCCCTGCCGTTCCTCGGCCAGCAGTCCGCCCGCGACCAGCTTGCCCAGGTGCTCGCTCAGCGTCGACGGGGCGACGCCCGCGTGCCGGGCCAGCTCACCGGCGGTCCACGCCCGCCCGTCGAGCAGCGCCAGCAGACAGGCGGCCCGCGTCTCGTCGGCGACGAGCCCGGCCAGGGCGGCCAGCCCCGGCGCCCGCACGTCCCTGTCGTTCCCGGTGTCCGTGATGCTCACGTGTCCCAGCATGCGCGACGGACACTTCGGCGGCCGCCGAACCGTGCTAGGGCAGCTGCGCGAACTGCTGGGAGAGGCCGTCCAGCAGTGCCGTCAGTCCGGTCTCGAACGCCCGGTCGTCGATCTTCTCCTGCTGGTCGGCGAGGAGGTGGGCCTGTCCGAGGTGCGGGTAGTCGGCGGGATCGTAGGCGCTCACGTCGTCGACGAAGCCGCCGGCGAACGAGCCGAGCGCGGAGCCCATGACGAAGTACCGCATCAGCGCGCCGATGGAGGTGGCCTGCGCGGGGGGCCATCCCGCGCGGACCATCGCGCCGTACACCGCGTCGGCGAGCCGCAGCCCGGCCGGCCGGCGGCCGGGGCCCTGGGCGAGCACCGGGACGATGTTCGGGTGGTCGCGCAGGGCGGCGCGGTAGGAGACGGCCCAGTCGTGCAGCGCGGTCCGCCACTCCCGGCCGTCCTCGAACATCGACAGGTCGACCTGCGCGCTCACCGAGTCGGCGACGGCCTCCAGGATCTCGTCCTTCGTGCGGAAGTGGTTGTACAGCGAGGGCCCGCTCACCCCCAGCTCGGCGGCGAGCCGCCGCGTGGAGACGGCCGGCAGGCCCTCCGCGTCCACGAGCGTCCGTGCGGTCTCGACGATCCGGTCGGTGCTGAGAAGGGGCTTGCGCGGTCGGGCCATGGCGCACATAGTAGGGCTGCGGAGCGAAAACTAGCAGTGCTAATTTAAGCGGCAATCGTGAAGCGGTCCTGAAGGCCTTCCTCTGTGGGGTGATCTCGTGGTGAATCTGGCGCTCAGCGAGGAGCAGGAGGCCGTCCGGCGGCTGGCCAAGGATTTCGTGGACCGCAAGGTCGCGCCTCATGTCATCGCCTGGGACCGCGCCGAGGACATCGACCGGTCCCTGGTCAAGAAGCTCGGCGAGGTCGGCTTCCTCGGCCTGACGATCGACGAGGAGTACGGCGGCTCGGGCGGCGATCACCTCGCGTACTGCCTGGTCACGGAGGAACTGGGCCGCGGGGACTCGTCCGTGCGCGGGATCGTGTCGGTCTCCCTCGGGCTGGTCGCGAAGACCGTCGCGGCCTGGGGGAGCGAGGAGCAGAAGCGGCGCTGGCTGCCGGGACTGACCTCCGGCGAGTACGTCGGCTGCTTCGGCCTCACCGAGCCCGGCACCGGTTCGGACGCCGGCAACCTCGGCACCCGCGCGGTCCGCGACGGCGACTCCTACGTCATCAACGGCACCAAGATGTTCATCACGAACGGCACCTGGGCCGATGTGGTCCTGCTCTTCGCCCGCTCCACGGACGCGCCGGGCCACAAGGGCGTCTCCGCGTTCCTCGTCCCCACCGACACCCCGGGCCTGAGCCGCCGCGCGATCCACGGCAAGCTCGGCCTGCGCGGCCAGGCGACCGCCGAACTCGTCCTGGACGACGTCCGGGTCCCCGCCTCCGCGATGCTGGCGCCCGAGGGCAAGGGATTCTCCGTCGCGATGTCGGCGCTGGCCAAGGGCCGTATGTCGGTCGCGGCCGGCTGTGTCGGCATCGCGCAGGCCGCCCTGGACGCGGCGGTGCGGTACGCGGGCGAGCGCGAGCAGTTCGGCAGGCCCATCGCCCACCACCAGCTGGTCCAGGAACTGATCAGCGACATCGCGGTCGACGTGGACGCGGCCCGGCTGCTGACCTGGCGGGTCGCCGACCTGATCGACCGGGGCCTGCCCTTCGCCACCGAGTCCTCCAAGGCCAAGCTCTTCGCCTCGGAGGCCGCCGTCCGCGCCGCCAACAACGCCCTCCAGGTCTTCGGCGGCTATGGCTACATCGACGAGTATCCGGCGGGCAAGCTCCTGCGCGACGCCCGCGTGATGACGCTCTACGAGGGCACCAGCCAGATCCAGAAACTGCTCATCGGGCGGGCGCTGACGGGGGTTTCGGCCTTCTGAGCCGAAGCGCCTGAGTACCTGTCTGAGTAGGTGCGCGGATGTGGCGCGGATCCCCTCCGCCGAAGCTTGTCCCCATGAGTGACACACCGGTCAAGCAGCAGAGCACGGCGGCGTTCTACGGACAGGCCGTCGCTTCCTTCGGCATCGCCATCGCGGCCACCGCCATCGGCATCTACAACCTCCAGACCGACGCCTGGGTGCGCGCCTTCCTGGCGATCGCCGTCCTGTATCTGGTGACTTCCGCCTTCACCCTGGCGAAGGTGATCCGTGACCGCCAGGAGGCCGGCCAGATCGTGAGCCGGGTGGACCAGGCCCGCCTGGAGAAGCTCCTCGCCGACCACGACCCCTTCGAGAAGATCTGAGCAGGCACGCTAAGCGGCCGCTCACCTTCGGCGGTATGGTGTAGCTCCTGTACCGAGAGGGGCGAACGAGCGATGAGTACGGCGGAGGAGACGACCGGCGGCGAGATCGAGCCGTGGGAAGAGGTCACCCCTGACGCGGCCCGGCGACTGCTGGTCGCGGCCGTGGAGGCCTTCGCCGAGCGCGGCTACCACGCGACGACGACCCGCGACATCGCGGGCCGCGCGGGTATGAGCCCGGCCGCCCTGTACATCCACTACAAGACCAAGGAAGAGCTGCTCCACCGCATCAGCCGGATCGGCCACGACCGCGCGCTGGGCATTCTGCGCACGGCGGCCGCCGGCGAGGGCGACGCCACCGGGCGCCTCGCGGACGCCGTGAGCTCCTTCGTCCGCTGGCACGCCGGTCGGCGCACCACGGCACGGGTCGTCCAGTACGAACTGGACGCGCTCGGTCCCGACGCCCGCGCCGAGATCCTCGACCTGCGTCGGCAGGTCGACGCCGAGGTGCGCGGGATCATCGAGGACGGCGTGGCGAGCGGCGAGTTCGCCGTGCTGGACGTGCACGGTACGACCCTCGCCGTGCTGTCCCTCTGCATCGACGTGGCCCGCTGGTTCAACGTGGACGGCCCCCGCACACCCGACGAGGTCGGCGCACTGTACGCCGACCTCGTGCTGCGGATGGTGGGCGCGGCGAAGTAGCGCCCACCGGGAGCAGCGCCCACAGGCGGTGGTGCCCACGGGCGGGTGCAGCGCCCACAGGCGGTGGTGGTGCCCACGGACGGGTGCGGCGCCCGCAGGCGGGTGGCGGCTACAGGTAGTAGCGGGCCACCGACTCCGCCACGCACACGGGCTTGTCCCCGCCCTCGCGCTCCACGGTGAAGGCGACGGCCACCTGGACGCCGCCGGTGACGTCCTCGACGCCGGTGATCGTCGCGGTGGCGCGCACGCGCGAGCCCACGGGTACCGGGGCGGGGAAACGGACCTTGTTCGTCCCGTAGTTGACGCCCATCTTCACGTTCTCGACCTTGATCAGCTGCGGGCCGAAGAGCGGCAGCAGGGAGAGCGTGAGGTAGCCGTGCGCGATGGTGGTGCCGAAGGGGCCCGCGGCGGCCTTCTCGGGGTCGACATGGATCCACTGGTGGTCTCCGGTGGCCTCCGCGAAGAGGTCGACCCGCTTCTGGTCGACCTCCAGCCAGTCGGTGTACCCCAGCTGCTCGCCCACCGCCGCCTTCAGGTCGTCGGCGGACGTGAAGATCCTCGGCTCTGCCATGTCTGCTGCCCTCTCGCCTCACTAGCTGCCCATGTCACCATGCCATAGGTCTAAGCGACTGCTTAGCATGGTCGGGAGCCGGGCCGATGTCAACGGACCCGGGGACGAGGCGATGGGTAGGCTTCCAGGGGTGCCCCAGATTCCCGAGAAGATCCACGAGCTCACGGTCGGCCAGCTCGCCGCGCGCAGCGGCGCCGCCGTCTCCGCCCTGCACTTCTACGAGACGAAGGGGCTGATCAGCAGTCGTCGTACGGCGGGCAACCAGCGCCGCTACCACCGCGACACGCTGCGTCGCGTCGCCTTCGTCCGCGCGGCGCAACGCGTCGGCATCCCGCTGGCCACGATCCGCGAGGCCCTCGCCGAACTCCCCGAGGAACGCACCCCGACCCACGAGGACTGGGCCCGTCTCTCGGCGGCATGGCGCACGGAGCTGGACGAACGCATCAAGCAGCTCAACCGACTCCGCGACCACCTCACCGACTGCATCGGCTGCGGCTGCCTGTCCCTCGACACCTGCGTCCTGTCCAACCCGGACGACGCCTTCGGCGAACGGGCCTCCGGCTCGCGCCTGCTGGTGGAGAAGAGGACGGGCGAGAAGAAGGCGGCCGAGCGGCGGTCGGGGGACCGGCGGCCGGAGGGGCGGCGGCCGGAGGGCCAGCGGCCGGGCGACCCGCGGCCGGAGGGGCGGCGGTCGGGGGACGAGCGGCCGGAGGAGCGGCGGGAGCGGGAGGAGGCGGCCGGCTGCTGCTGAGCAGGGCCGTGCCTCCGTCCTCTCGCACCCACACCCGGTTGCTCACTCGTACTCGGTTCCGCCCTTGCGGGTCAGATACGCGCCGCTCACCGCCTTGGCGATCGCCCGTCCGCCCGTCACCGGGCTGTACCGCTCGACGGCCGGCCGGATCACCACACCCTCGCGCAGGTGCAGTCCGCGTCCGGACACCGTCTCGCGGCCGGTCGCGATCTCCAGGACCCGCTCGCTGTCGTAAGGACCCTCGAACAGGCGTGGGACGAGAGGCAGTTCGCCGTCCAGCAGCTCCGCCGCGTCCAGCCAGCGCACGACGCCGTCGATCTCGGCGGACACGTCGAACACCGCGTATCCGAGGGTTTCGCGTCGGCCGTCCGCGCCGTACGTCAGGTCCTGCACACCCGCTCCGTACACCTCCGCGAAGACACCGATCCGGCGCGCGCCCAGCCGCTCGGCGAGACGGGCCGCCGCCTCGGGGACGCCGTGGGCGCGTACGGCCCGCCAGTACAGGTTCCTCGGATCCTCCGTCAGGGCGAGGGACTTGGAGCCGAAGCCCTTCGAGGAGACGTACACCCGCTCCTCGTCGGCGACATACGTCAGCAGGCACGCCGTCCCGTGCAGTTTCTCGGTCAGGACCACCGGCTCGCCGGGTTCGAAGATGCCGGGGTAGCGCTGGATGTTCTCGATGTCGACCCAGGGCAGCAGATCCGGCGCGGCCTCGACGTCGCCGCTCATGGTCGGCGGGATGGGCGGCACCCACTTGACGATGCCCAGTCGCTCCGCGAAGTCCGTGCCCTCCGCGGCGGCCAGCGCCAGGTCGACGCCGGCCAGCGCCTCGGGCCGGCACACGATCCCCTGGGACAGCTCGCCCCGCAGCCGTACCGCCTTCACCCGGTCCGACCTGCTGCCCGCCAGCCGCCCGGTCAGCCCCAGTTCCTCGACGAGCCCGGCGGGGAGCACCGACTGTTCGGGGATGTACACGGCGGCCTCGCCGGTGCGGTACGCGCCCTTGGCGACGACGGCCCGGTACAGGCCGACCTGGGCCAGTTCGAGGGCGTCGGCGTTGGGGTGTTCGTGGACGGTCAGCACTTCGGCGGTGACGCGCAGCGTCGACATGAGGGCTCCTTCAAGTCCTGCGGGGCCTGGCCCGGTGGGGTTTCATCCCCTCGACTCTCCCCGCCGGAAAAGGCTGGAGCGACCCGATTTCCGGCTGGTAGCGTCGCTCCTCCGGCCGGCGGTCTCACCCGTGCCTGGCCAGTGCCTCCGTCACCAACTGGGCGTTGGAAAGCGCCCGTTCGCCGTTCGGCAGGGTCAGAGTGTCCTCCAGGCCCACTCGGGTCGGCAGACCCAGCCGCGCCGCCAGCCGCAGGACCGGCCAGGCGCCGCCGTCCTCACCGTGCAGCAGAACCGGACGGCCGGACGCCGTGCCGAGCTCGGTCAGAAGAGCGCGCGCCGTCGACTCGGCCGTGTCCGGGGCGGTGTCCGTCACCTCCGCGAGCACCCGCAGCACCCGGGGGCCGAGGGTTGAGCGGGCGAACCGCGCCGCCCCGTCCGTGCCGGACCAGATGCCGGCCTCCACGCCCACGCCTCTGCGGAGAAGGGCGGTGGCCAGCTCCTCCGCGCCCGGCTCGTGCCAGTTGACGGAGGCGTGGTCGGGCAGCACCGTCCAGTCGCGCACCCGGGTGAGCCGGGCCGCCGGGTCCGGGTACGCCCAGGCGCCGGTCGTCACACCGACCGGCACCGCCACCCGCGCCCGGATCGCGTCGAGGGTCGCCGCGACCACCCGCGGCGACATCGTGTCCCGGCCGCACGGCGTCTTGGGATGGACATGGACATCCGTGGCCCCCGCCGCGACGGCCTCGGCCGCCGCGTCCGCCATCGCCTCGGGCGTCAGGGGTACTACCGCGCCGTCCGCGGCGCCGCGCGCTCCGTTGAGACAGACCTGCACCATGTCCCGATGGTGACACCCGCCACCGACAACGCCTTCGGCCAACGCCTTCGGCCAACGGCGTCGGTCAGGGGACGGCCGACCGTTGCACCGGCAAAAAGGGGGTGCGGCATCCCCGGCGCACCCCCGCCGTGCTCTCAGGCCGGCCGTGGGCCGACCTTGGGCAGAGCTCGGGCCGGTGTCAGGCCGACACCAGGAGTCGTCCGCTCCTGGCGTTCGCCAGGGCCTCGGGCGTAAGCACGGGGCGCGGTACGAGAATTCCGCAGTCCGCGCAGACCGGGCCGGCCGACGGCTCGTGATCCAGGTCGTACTTCCACGGCAGTCGCTCGCCGCCGCACACCGGGCAGCCGGAACCCGGTGCGCGCTCCAGCGCGGCGATCAGCTTGCGCAGCACGTCGGCCAGCGGCTCACGGGGGTGGAGCCGCGGATCGTCGCACCAGGCGACGCCGAATCCGCCCCAGGTCAGCCGGTGCCAGTCGTCCACGGTGCCGGGCCTGCGCAGCCCGTCGTGCTTCTCCTTCTTGCGGCGCTCGGCGAACTCGACCTCGTAGGCCAGCCATACCGCCCGTGCCTCCTCCAGCTCGTCCAACGCGGCCACGAGCCGCGCCGGATCGGGGGAGCGGTCCTCCGGACCGAACCCGGCCCGGGAGCACAGGTGGTCCCAGGTCGCGCGGTGTCCGTAGGGGGCGAACCGTTCAAGGCACTTGCGCAGTGAGTACCGCCGCAGTGCCAGATCGCACCGGGGGTCTCGCACCTGTCTCGCCAGACTCCGGAAACCGGCCATCGCCTTGCACCTCCGTCACATCTGCATCTGCACTTCGGTCACTTCGGCGTCGTCGTACGGACGTCGTCGAATAGACGTATCGACATGCGATTCGGCTCCATCCGATTTCCGAGGACCTCCCTCTGCCGAAAACTTGACGCATGTTCATCTTCAATCCCGGGGATACCGGCGGTAACCTTCCGCCGACCCCCCCGTCGCTAGGAGCAGCCGATGCCACGGCGAACCCCCCGCTTCACTCTCGACAAACTGAGAACTCCCGGCAGATTCCCCGGGTTCCTGAAGACAGCCTCCGTATGCGCCCTGATTGCCGGTCTTTTGTCGCCGCTTTCCCAAGTGGCGGCAGCCGCCGAGGTCACGGCGGCGAACGACTACTGCGGCGGCCAGTGTTCCGACATCCTGCCGCCCGGCGAGAACGGCAACGCGACCCTGGCGCAGATCCTCCTCAACCAGGCCTTCGGCACCCAGCCCGACCACGCCGAGGACCAGCTCGGCCCCTACGCCAACCTGGCCAAGGGCTACCCCACGCTCACCAACGCCACGATCAACACGTTCTTCAACGACGCGTCGTTCGGTGTCGCTTCCGATCAAGTCGCCTCCACCCTGAGTCCCGCGGGCCGCAGCGACGTGACGATCGTCCGCGACAAGAAGACGGGCGTACCGCACATCACCGGTACCACGAGATACGGCACCGAGTTCGGCGCCGGGTATGCGGCGGCCCAGGACCGGCTGTGGCTCATGGACGTCTTCCGGCACGTCGGCCGTGGCCAGCTCACCGCCTTCGCGGGCGGCGACCCCTCCAACCAGGGTCTTGAACAGCAGTTCTGGCGCAACGCTCCGTACACCGAGGCAGACCTCCAGGCCCAGATCGACAACGCGGTGGCCACCAACGGCACCCGCGGCCAGCAGGCCCTCGCCGACGCCAACGCCTACCTGGCAGGCGTCAACGCCTACATCGACGCCTCCGACAGCGGCCGCTACTTCCCCGGTGAATACGTCCTGACCGGACACAAGGACTCAATCACCAACGCGGGTACCATCGACCACTTCAAGATCACCGACCTGGTGGCGCTGGCCTCGGTCATCGGCGCGCTCTTCGGCTCGGGTGGCGGCGGCGAGGTCAACAACGCGGTGTCGCTGCTCGCCGCGCAGGAGAAGTACGGGGTGGAGCAGGGCACCCAGGTCTGGGAGGCGTTCCGCGAGCGCAACGACCCCGAGGCCGTGCTCACCCTCCACAACGGCCAGAGCTTCCCCTACGCCGGCAAGCCCGCGAGCCCGCAGGGCGCGGCACTGCCCGACGGCGGCTCGGCGACGGCGGAGCCGCTGATCTACGACGCCACGGGCACCGGGGCCGACGCCTCGGCCACCGCCACCTCCGCCACGGCGACCGCGACCGCGCTCAGCTCTGCCAGGCGCGGTATGTCCAACGCCCTCGTCGTCAGCGGCCAGGCCACCGCGAGCGGCCACCCGATCGCCGTCTTCGGCCCGCAGACCGGCTACTTCGCCCCGCAGCTGCTCATGCTCCAGGAGATCCAGGGCCCGGGCATCAGCGCCCGCGGCGCCTCCTTCGCGGGTCTGAGCATGTACGTCGAACTCGGCCGCGGCCAGGACTACGCGTGGAGCGCCACGACCTCGGGCCAGGACATCATCGACACCTACGCGGTCGAACTCTGCCAGGACGACTACCACTACCTGTTCCACGGCACCTGCACGGCCATGGACGTGGTGGAGCAGAAGAACGCCTGGAAGCCCACCACCGCCGACGGGACGGCCGCCGGTTCGTACACGATGCGCGTGTACCGCACCAAGTACGGCCCCGTGGAGTACCGGGCGACGGTGGGCGGCAAGAAGGTCGCCTACACGACGCTGCGCTCCTCCTTCATGCACGAGGCCGACTCGATCATCGGCTTCCAGATGCTGAACGACCCGGACTACGTGAAGAGCCCGCAGACCTTCCAGAGCGCGGTGCAGCACATCAACTACACCTTCAACTGGTTCTACGCCGACTCCACGCACACCGCGTACTACAACAGCGGCGACAACCCGGTGCGGGCGAGCGGCGTCGACGCCGAGTTCCCCGTGTGGGCGCAGTCGGCCTACGAGTGGAAGAGCTGGGTGCCGGCCACCAACACGGCCGCGTACACACCGGCCTCGGCGCATCCCAACTCCATCGACCAGGACTACTACATCTCCTGGAACAACAAGCAGGCCAAGGACTACTCGACGGCGTCCTGGGGCGACGGTTCCGTGCACCGCGGCAACCTGCTGGAGGACCGGGTGAAGAAGCTGGTCGCGGCCGGCGGCGTCACACGCGCGTCCCTGACGAAGGCGATGGCGGAGGCGGCCCTCGCCGACCTGCGCGCCGAGGACGTCCTGCCCGACCTGCTGAAGGTGATCAACAGCTCCACGGTCACCGACTCCACGGCCGCGGCCGCGGTGGCCAAGCTCCAGACCTGGCTGACGGCGGGCGGCAGGCGGACGGAGACGACGGCCGGCTCCAAGACGTACGCCGACGCCGACGCGATCCGCATCCTGGACGCCTGGTGGCCGCTGCTGGTGAAGGCCGAGTTCGAACCCGGCCTCGGCACAGGCCTGTACACGGCGTTCACCGCGAACCTTCCGATCGACGAGGCTCCTTCGGCCGCCCACGGCCCGACCGGGGCGCACGCCGGAAGCTCCTTCCAGTACGGCTGGTGGAGCTATGTCGACAAAGACATCCGGGCCGTGCTCGGCGAGTCGGTGCAGGGCGCGCTGCCCCAGAAGTACTGCGGCGGCGGCACCGTCGCCGGCTGCCGGGACATCCTCATCAGCACCCTGAAGACGGCGGCCGGCAAGACCGCGGCCCAGGTCTACCCCGGCGACACCCTGTGTGCGGCGGGCAACCAGTGGTGCGCCGACTCGATCGTCCAGCGCACCCTGGGCGGCATCAAGCACGGCAACATCAGCTGGCAGAACCGGCCGACCTTCCAGCAGGTGGTGGAGTTCACCTCACACCGGTAGTCACGCCACGGCGGTAGTCACGTCACGCCGGTAGCCACGCCACACCGGTGGTCGTGTGACACCGGTGGTCACGTCACGGCGGTCGCTCGACGCCGTCGGTCCCCGCGGCGGCGGGTCGCGTCTAGCGGATCCGGCCCGCCGCCAGCACCAGCCGCGCCAGCTCGGGGTGCACGATGTCACTGTGCGCCCCGGCCGGCGCCCCACCGCGCCGGACCACCGCCGCCGCGTCGACGTTCACGCACCCCGACGTCGGCAGCGGCCGGGACAGCGCGTCGGCCAGCACGCGCGCGTGGGTGCCCGGCACGGCCTGCACCCCGTCGTATCCCAGGGCACCCCACTCGGCCCCCAGCACCTCCCCGACGAGCCCCCGGGCGTCGCCCGCCATCCGCGAGGCCAGCGGGTACATCGTGCGCAGCGCCTGGTCGAACCGCGAGTAACAGCACACCAGGGGGCCGTCGATCCGGTTCTGCTGGCCCTGGAGCACCCCTCGCGGGGCGAACGCGTAGTGCGAGAAGGCCCCTTGGAGCAGCGTCACGGACTTCACCGTGCGCACCCCGTCGGGCAGCCCCCGCAGCGCGAACGACACCAGCCGCCCGCCGAAGCTGTGCCCCACCAGATGCACCCGGACGGCCGGCGCCACCGCCGCCAACCGCCCGACGAGCGGGCCGAGTCCACGCTCGCCGACCGTCCCGGCGCGCCGTTTCATGGCGTAGTACGTCGCCTGCCGCAGCAGCTCGTGCGCCCCGTCCCACGGGTTGGGCAGCGCGAACTCCCCGGCCCCCGGTGCGGAGTCGAGGCCGGACAGGGCCCGCGCGAACTGCTCGCAGGCCACCGCCGTCGGACAGGCGAACATCTCCGGCTCGTCCTGCGGCACACCCTCCGCCAGGGTGTCCGCCCCGAACGGGGCCTGCGGTCCCGGCGGCACGACGTCCACCAGCAGCCGCACCAGCCGGCCGAACTCCTCGAGCTCGGCCTCCTCGGGCGGCCGCTGCTCCAGCAGCCGGGCGATCCGGTCGACCACCGTGGCCCGGCCGGGGAACGTCTCGAGGAGCGCGTGCCGGGTGTCCGCGTCCAGGGCCGGACGCCGGCACTCCTCGGCGGCCGCGGAGTGCGGGAAGTCGGGGATCGGCTCGTCCGAGAACCGCATCGACGGCCACACGACGCCCACGTAGCCGATACGGGCCGCCGGGGCCAGCGCGGGGATCGGGGCGAAGAAGCGGCTGTAGAGCCGGGTCGCGCCGGTGCGGTCGCTGTTCCAGCCGTGCGAGAAGACGATCAGGTCACGGACACCGCTCCGCCTCACCCCGGTCAGCAGCCGGTCCCGCCGACCGCCGTCGGCGTCCCCGTCGGCGTCGAAGGCCAGCTCCCAGTAGGGAGTCACGCTCATCGCCGGATCCGCCATGACAGGCCCCCTCGTTCCCCGAGCGGTGCGCCAAGTGCGCGTATCGTCCTGCGAACGGGGGCAATTGGCCATACGTCACGGCTCATCCGTACAAGAGGCAATCCCGTCCCGTCCGCCGGAACAGGTCCGAGCGGATCCAGGGCACCCCTTCCGTCGCAACATACCGACCGGTTAGTCTGGCGGGAGAGCCGATTCGTGCCGCAGTCGCGTCGAAGGAGACCGATGGTGGAAGCCGTGCAGGATGCCGGAGTGGTCGTGACCGGAGCGGGAGGCGGTATCGGGGCCGCGCTGGCCCGCCGCTTCGCCGAGGAGGGAGCCCGGGTCGTCGTCAACGACCTGGACGCGGACCGGGCGCACGCCGTCGCCGACGAGATCGGCGGGATCGCGGTCCCCGGCGACGCCTCCGAGATCGTCGACCGGGCCCGGGAGGCGCTCGGCGGCACCGTCGACGTGTACTGCGCCAACGCCGGAGTCGCCTCGGGCGGCTCGGAGTCGGCCGAGGAGGCCGTCTGGGCGCTCGCCTGGGACGTCAACGTCATGGCCCATGTCCGCGCGGCCCACGCGCTGCTCCCGGACTGGCTGGAGCGCGGCCGGGGCCGGTTCGTGTCGACCGTGTCCGCCGCCGGGCTGCTCACCATGATCGGCGCCGCCCCGTACAGCGTCACCAAGCACGGCGCGTACGCCTTCGCCGAGTGGCTGTCGCTGACCTACCGCCACCGGGGGATCAAGGTGCACGCGATCTGCCCCCAGGGCGTGCGCACCGACATGCTGGACGCCACCGGCAGCGCGGGCGACCTGGTGCTCAAGCCGACCGCGATCGAGCCGCGGGACGTGGCGGACGCCCTGTTCAAGGGCATCGCCGAGGACCGTTTCCTGATCCTGCCGCACCCCGAGGTCGCCGGGTACTACCAGGTGCGGGCCGGGGACCCCGACCGCTGGCTGACCAACATGAACCACCTCCAGCAGAAGTGGGAGACCGCCGAATGACCGGGCCCGCCTCCCGCTACGCGGCCCGGCCCTGGGTGGCCCTCCTCGACGAGGCCCAGCGCGCCCCGATCGACCCCGCCGACTCCCTCGTGCACGCCTTCCGCAGGTCCGTCGCCGAGGCCCCCGACCGCACCTGCCTCGCCTACTTCGACGGGCGGCTCAGCTACCGCGAGGTGGACGAGCTCAGCGACTCCGTGGCCGGTCACCTCGCCGCCCGTGGCCTGGAGCCCGGCGACCGGGTCGCCGTGCTGCTGCAGAACTCCCCGCTCTTCGTCCTCGCCCTGCTCGGCGCCTGGAAGGCGGGCGCGACGGTCGTCCCCGTCAACCCGATGTACAAGTCGGGCGAGGTCGGCCACGTGCTGCGGGACGGCGAGGTGACCGCGCTGATCTGCTCCGACCGGGCCTGGGAGTCGTATCTGCGCGAGACGGTCGCCGACTCGCCGGTCCGGATCGTGCTCACCGGCTGCGAACTGGACTTCCAGACCCGGGACGACGCGCGCGTGCTGGCCTTCGAGCGGCTCCCGCAGGCACCGGACGCCGACGACCTCACCGCCGTCGCCCGCGCCGGCCACAAGGCCCCCGAGGGCCGCGAGGCCGCCCCCGCCGACATCGCCCTGATCAGCTACACCTCGGGCACGAGCGGCGCCCCCAAGGGCGCCACCAACACCCACCGCAACATCATGGTCAACGCCGAGCGGCAGCGCACCGGGCTGCGCCTGCCCGAGGCGCCCGTCTACTACGCGCTCGCGCCGCTGTTCCACATCACCGGCATGGTCTGTCAGCTCGGCGCCTGTCTGAACAGCGCGGGGACCCTCGTCCTGACGTACCGCTTCGAGGCGGGCGCGGTGCTGGAGGCCTTCGCCGAGCACCAGCCGCACTACACGGTGGGCCCGTCCACCGCCTTCATGGCGCTGGCGGCCCACCCCGACGTCACCCGGGACCACTTCGCGTCCTTCGTGAACATCTCCTCCGGCGGCGCGCCGGTGCCGCCCGCCCTGGTGGAGAAGTTCCGGGCGGGCTTCGGACCGTACATCCGCAACGGCTACGGACTCACCGAGTGCACCGCGCCCTGCGCCTCCGTGCCGCCCCAGCACGAGGCGCCGGTCGACCCGGCCTCCGGGACCCTCGCCGTCGGCGTGCCCGGACCCGACACGGTCGTCCGCATCGTCGACGAGCAGGGCGCGGAGGTGCCCTTCGGCGAACAGGGCGAGATCGTCGTGCGGGGTCCGCAGGTGGTCCCCGGGTACTGGCGCCGCCCCGAGGCCACCGCCGAGACCTTCCCCGGCGGCGAGCTGCGCACCGGCGACATCGGGTTCATGGACGAACAGGGCTGGCTGTACGTCGTCGACCGCAAGAAGGACATGATCAACGCGTCCGGCTTCAAGGTGTGGCCGCGCGAGGTCGAGGACGTGCTGTACACGCATCCGGCGGTGCGCGAGGCGGCCGTCGTCGGGGTGCCGGACGGCTATCGCGGGGAGACCGTCAAGGCGTACATCAGCCTGCGTCCCGGCACCGACGCGGATGCGGATACGCTCGCGGCCTACTGCAAGGACAGGCTGGCGGCCTACAAGTATCCGCGCCAGGTGGAGATCCTGCCCGACCTGCCCAAGACGGCGAGTGGCAAGATCCTCCGTCGGGAGCTGCGCTCCCGTCCACAGGACAGTAAGTGACAATCAGCATCAGGTCAGCAGCACGACAGCCGGTACGGCTCGCCGATGCGGCATAGAGGAAGGCAGGTGGCGGCAGTGCCCAGGACGACGGACGGTGCAGAGGCTCCTGTTCCGCAACGGCTCCTTGCCGCCGCCACCCGGCTCTTCGCCGAACAGGGTTACGACCGGACCTCGGTGCAGGAGATCGTCGAGGCGGCAGGCGTCACCAAGGGTGCCCTGTACCACTACTTCGGATCCAAGGACGACCTCCTGCACGAGGTGTACGCGCGCGTGCTGCGCGTTCAGCAGGAGCGTCTGGACGCGTTCGCGAACGCCGACGAGCCGATCGAGAAGCGGCTGCGGGGCGCGGCGGCGGACGTCGTCGTCACGACGATCGAGAACCTCGACGACGCGTCGATCTTCTTCCGCTCGATGCACCACCTGAGCCCCGAGAAGAACAAGCAGGTCCGGGCCGAGCGCCGGCGCTACCACGAACGCTTCCGCGCCCTCGTCGAGGAGGGCCAGGAGGCCGGCGTCTTCTCCACGGCGACCCCGGCCGACCTCGTCGTGGACTACCACTTCGGCTCCGTCCACCATCTGTCGACCTGGTACCGCCCGGACGGTTCCATGGGTCCGCAGGAGGTGGCCGATCATCTGGCGGATCTGCTGCTGCGCGCGCTGCGGCCGTGAGCGGGCAAGCCGACGGGTAAGGGGCGGTCGCCATGGCGACCGCCCCTTACCGCGTGCCCCTACAGGTACTTCTTCAGTTCCCGCCGCGCCAGCGACCGCTGGTGCACCTCGTCCGGCCCGTCGGCGAGCATCAGGGTGCGGGCGCTCGCGTACAGCTCGGCCAGGGGGAAGTCCTGGCTGACGCCGCCCGCGCCGTGCAGCTGGATCGCACGGTCGAGGATGTCGACCACCGCGCGGGGCGTCGCGATCTTGATGGCCTGGATCTCCGTGTGGGCGCCCCGGTTGCCGACGGTGTCCATCATCCAGGCCGTCTTCAGGACCAGCAGCCGCAGTTGCTCGACGGCGACCCGCGCGTCCGCGATCCAGTTCTGCACCACGCCCTGGCGGGCCAGCGGCTTGCCGAAGGCTTCGCGGGAGACCGCCCGGCGGCACATCAGCTCGATCGCCCGCTCCGCCATGCCGATCAGCCGCATGCAGTGGTGGATGCGGCCGGGGCCGAGCCGGGCCTGGGCGATGGCGAAGCCGCCGCCCTCCTCGCCGATCAGGTTCGTCACCGGCACCCGCACCCGGTCGAAGACCACCTCGGCGTGGCCGCCGTGGGAGTGGTCCTCGTAGCCGAACACCTTCATGGCGCGCTTGACGGTGACGCCGGGTGTGTCGCGCGGCACCAGCACCATGGACTGCTGACGGCGGATGTCGGCGCCGTCCGGGTCCGTCTTGCCCATCACGATGAAGATCCTGCAGTCCGGGTTCATCGCCCCGGAGATGTACCACTTGCGCCCGGTGACGACGTACTCGTCGCCGTCCCGTTCGATGAGCGTGGTGATGTTGGTCGCGTCGGAGGAGGCCACCTCGGGCTCGGTCATCGCGAACGCCGAGCGGATCTCCCCGGCGAGCAGCGGCTCCAGCCACTGCTTCTGCTGGCGCTCGTCACCGAACTGGGCGAGCACCTCCATGTTCCCGGTGTCCGGGGCGGCGCAGTTCAGGGCCGTCGGCGCCAGCTGCGGGGAGCGGCCGGTGATCTCGGCCAGCGGCGCGTACTGGAGGTTCGTCAGACCGGCGCCGTGCTCGGCGTCGGGGAGGAACAGGTTCCACAGGCCCTGGCTGCGGGCCTGCTCCTTCAGCTCCTCGACCACGGCCGGGGTGTCCCACGGCGAGGCGAGCAGCGCGCGCTGCTCCTCGGCGACGGGCTCGGCCGGGTACACGTACTCGTCCATGAAGGCGAGCAGCTTGGCGCGGAGCTCCTCGGTGCGTGCGTCGAACGCGAAGTCCATGCCGGTCAGCCTTCCTGGAGAGTGGTCAGTCCGTGCTCGATGAAGACGGGGACGAGCTCCCCGATGCGGTCGAAGCCGCGCCCGACCGTCTGGCCGAGCGTGTACCGGTAGTGGATGCCCTCCAGGATCACGGCGAGCTTGAACCAGGCGAACGCCGTGTACCAGGAGACCGCCGAGACGTCCCGCCCCGAGCGGGTCGCGTACCGCTCGATCAGCTCGGCGGGCGACGGGTGCCCGGGCGCCGAGGCGGTCGTGGAGATGGGCGAGTTCGGGAGTTCCAGCGGCACGCTGTACATCACCAGCAGGCCCAGGTCGGTCAGTGGGTCGCCGAGCGTCGACATCTCCCAGTCGAGGATCGCCCGGATCCTGTCGTCGGTCCCGATCAGGACGTTGTCGAGCCGGTAGTCGCCGTGCACGACCGCGGGGGCGGCGGAGCGCGGCAGCCCACGGCCGAGCGCCGCGTGCAGCTCGTCGATCCCGGGCAGGTCGCGGCTGCGGGAGGCGTCCAGCTGCTTGCCCCAGCGGCGCAGCTGCCGGTCGAGGAAGCCCTCGGGCCGGCCGAAGTCGGCCAGACCCACCGAGGCGGGGTCCACCGCGTGCAGCTCCACCAGGGTGTCCGCCAGCGACAGGACCGCGTCCCGGGTGCGCCGCTCACCGAGCGGGGCGAGTTCGTCGGCGGTGCGGTAGGGGGTGCCCTCGACGAACTCCATGACGTAGAAGGGCGCTCCGGGCGCCGCCCCGTTGTCGGGGTCCTCGCACAGCAGCACCGGGCGCGGCACCGGCACGCTCGTCGGGTGCAGGGCGCTGATCACCCGGTGCTCGCGCCGCATGTCGTGCGCGGTGGCCAGGACATGCCCGAGCGGAGGGCGCCGCACGACCCACTTCGCGGTGCCGTCGGAGACCGCGTAGGTGAGGTTCGACCGTCCGCCCTCGATCAGCCGGCCGGTGAGGGGACCGTCGACCAGACCGGGACGCTCGCGCTCCAGCAGGGCGCGCAGCCGGTCGAGATCGAGTCCGGGCGGGTGGTCGGGGCTCATGCGCGGCTCCTGCGGAAGGGACGGGTAATCAGCATGCGCACTATGATGCCGACCGGTCGGTATGCCGTCCAGTGGTCACGCCCAACGTGATCGGGGCCACGATAGGCCGAAGGCTCCCCGGGCAGTACCCGGGGAGCCTTCAGGGGCCTTCGTCGGCGCCGGTGTCGGGGCGGTCGGCGGGGCGGTTCCGGGCCGCCGCCCGCCCGGCCGCCCGCCCGCCCGGCCGCCTGCCCGACCGCCCGCCCGGCCGTAGTCCTCCGGGGCCGTCGTCCTCCGGACGCGTCAGTGGTCGTCCCAGTGACCGTCGTGCTCGGCGTGCCGGTGTCCGTCGTGCAGGTAGTCCACGTGGTCGCCGTGGCGCACGCGCGCGTGTCCGCAGTCCTCGCCGTGCCGGTGCTCGTGCCCGTCGTGGGTCACATGCCCGCCCGGCTCGCACTCGTCCCAGTGGCCGCCGTGCTCACGGTGCAGATGTCCGTCGTGGACGTAGTCGACGTGGTCGCCGTGCCGCACCTCGGTGTGCCCGCAGTCCGGGCCGTGCGTGTGGGCGTGGGCGGAGTGCTCGAGATGGAGGGTGGTCATGCTGCTCACCTTCGAAGCCGCGGGGGTGATGACGTCGCACAGGGTGCCACGCGAACTGCGCATATCGGGTCATTCGGCTTGCGTGGCGTCCGGGTACGCCCGAGGGTCGGACCCATGAAGGCCATCAGCTACTCACGCTACGGCGGCCCCGAGACGCTCGTGTACGGGGACGTCCGCGAGCCCAAGATCGGCCCCGACTCGGTGCTGGTGAAGGTCCGGGCGGCGGCCGTGAACCCGGTCGACTGGAAGGCCCGCGAGGGATACCTGGACCCGATGCTCGACGCCGTCTTCCCGGTGATCCCCGGGTGGGACGTCTCGGGGGTCGTCGTGCAGCTCGGGGTGTCCGTCGCGGAGTACGCGGTCGGCGACGAGGTGATCGGCTACGTCCGCGAGGACTTCCTCTCCCGCGGCACCTTCGCCGAGTACGTCGGCGCCCCGGTGCGCACCCTCGCCCGCAAGCCGCGCAACCTCACCTGGGAGGAGGCCGCGGGCCTGCCGCTGACCGGGCTCACCGCCTACCAGGTGCTGAACCGGGCCCTCCAGGTGAAGCGCGGCGAGACGGTCCTCGTCCACGCGGCCGCGGGCGGTGTCGGCTCCATCGCCGTTCAGCTCGCCCGCCATCTGGGCGCCCGGGTGATCGGCACGGCGAGCGAGGCCAACCACGACTTCGTCCGCTCGCTGGGCGGCGAGCCCGTGACCTACGGCGAGGGACTGGCCGAGCGGGTACGCGGGCTGGCCCCCGAGGGGGTGGACGCGGCCTTCGACACGATCGGCGGCGACACGCTGAGGGTCTCCGCCAACCTGCTGGCCCCCGAGGGACGCCTGGCGTCGATCGCCGACGGGGATGTCGTCGGGTACGGCGGCCGGTACTTCTGGGTCCGGCCCGACGCCGACGACCTCACCCGGTTGTCGGAACTGGCCGAACAGGGCGTGGTGTCCGTGCACGTCTCCGACACCTTCCCGCTGGAGCGCGCCGCGGACGCCTACCGGCTCAACGAACAGGGCCGCACCCGGGGCAAGATCGTGGTGACGGTGGACTGGACGGACGAGGCCGCCGAGAACCTGGAGCGGTGAGCCCGGCGGGACCCCCGACGAGGTCCTGGACCACCACGAGGGCGACGAGGTCCCGGACCACCGGTCCCGGACCGCCACGAGGGCGACGGCGGCGTCCTAGACCACCACGAGGGCGACGGCGCACACCGCCGTCGCCACCGCGCACAGGGCCGCCGCCGTGGCGTGCCGCGGGCTGAGGGCCGCCGGGGCCGCGGCGGCGGAGAGGGCGTGGATCCGGCGGTGCGCGAGCAGCAGGAAGGCCAGCCACAGGCCGCAGCACAGCGCACCGGTGACGATCCCGGACACCGACACCCCGCCGTGCAGCGCCGCCTTCGCGGCGAGCACGGCGGCCACCGTGCTCGCCAGCGTCGTACGCCGCCAGGCGAGCCGGGTCCGCTCGGGCTGAAGGCCGGGATCACGCACCGGCCGGTCCGCCTCGTTCACCCCTCCCACCCCACCAGCACCACGACGGCCATCGCCAGGGCCACCACCGCGACCAGTACGCCCAGCAGCGCCGGGAAGCGGGTCGCCGGCAGGTCCTCGCCCCGGCGCATCGCCCGCTCGCAGCGCATCCAGTGGTTGACCGCCCGCAGGGAGCACAGCACACCGGCGGCCAGCAGCGCGAGCGCCAGCCCGACCCGCCAGCCCCAGCGCAGATCCGGCAGGAACTGGTCCACCGCGAAGCCCCCGCCGATCAGCGCGAGCGCGGTGCGCAGCCAGGCGAGGAACGTGCGCTCGTTCGCCAGCGAGAACCGGTAGTCGGGTGTGCGGCCCTCCTCCCGGACCTGCTCGGGGGCGAACCACAACCGGACGTTCCGCACGAACTCGATCACCCGCTCGACCCTACCCGCCGACCGGTCCCCGACCCGTTCCCGAGGCCCGGGGGAGCGGTTCCCGCCCTGCTCAGCCGGTCGCGGGGCGCGCTTTCAGCCGCTCGTACGCCGCCAGTCCGTCCGGCACCCACTCCCAGACGGACAGGCGCCGTTCGACCTCCTCCTCGGGGAGGAACTCGTGCCAGGCCACCTCGTCCGCCTGAGGGTGCACCGGCAGCTCGCAGCGGACCTCGTAGACGGCCGACCACCAGCTCCCGGCGGCACCGGCGTCGTACAGGAACTTGAAGAGGAACTCCGGGCGGGGCAGGCCGCTCACGCCCAGCTCCTCCTCGGCCTCACGCAGCGCGGCGTCGTCGTACGACTCGCCCGCGCCGACCACCCCGCCGACGAACATGTCGTACAGCGAGGGGAAGACCAGCTTGGTCGGGGTGCGGCGGTGGACGAAGACCCGGCCCCCGGCGTCCCTGGCCCGGACGAAGACGCAGCGGTGCCGCAGGCCCTCGGCGTACACCTGCCCGCGAGGGAACTGTCCGACCACCCGGTCGTTCTCGTCGACGATGTCGAGGATCTCGTCAGCAGCGCTCATGGGCCCATCCAAGCAGGCCCGCCACCGGTGCCGGCGGCTACTGGGGCTGGAGGTCCGGGACCCGTTCCCGCGGCGCCGTGCCGCGCGGCATCGCCGGGTGCAGCCCGAGGAGCACGATGCCCGCCACGATCGCCGCGAGCCCCGCCGCCTCCCAGGCCAGCGCGCCGGTGTCGGTGTGCAACCGGTCGCCGAGGAAGCCGACCCCGCAGATGATCCCCGCGAGCGGCTGCGCCGCGGTCAGCGCGGGCAGCGACATCCGCAGGGGTGCCGTCTCGAAGGCGCTCTGGACCAGTACGAGGCCGGTCACGCCGAGCGCGAGCACCGCGTACGGCTGCCAGCCGGTCATCAGCTCGCCGAGGCCGCCGGCCGCGAAACGCTGCCCGCTGACCCTGGTCAGCGCGTCCTGGACGCCGTACAGCAGGCCGGCCGCGAGGGACAGCAGCACCGGGCCGGAACTCAGCCGGGAGCGTTTGGCGTACGTGGTGAGCAGCAGGGCCACGCCGATCATCACCCCGATGATCAGCCAGTGCCGCAGCGGATCCGTGACCGCCGTGCCGCCGCGCGGCTCGCCCGCCACGATGAAGGTGGTCACCCCGCCGGCGAGCAGGAGCAGGCCCGCCCAGCCCTGGCGGCCGAGCGGCTGTTTCGTCTGGTGCCGGGAGAGCGCGAGGGCGAACAGCAGATTCGTCGCGAGCAGGGGCTCCACCAGGGAGATCTCCCCCTGCCCGAGCGCGATCGCGCCCAGCGCCATGCCCGCCACCATGAGTCCGATGCCGCCCAGCCAGCGCGGCACCTTCATCAGGTCGAGCAGCAGCCGCGGTGAGAGGAAGTCGCCGAGCGGCGCCCGCTGGGCCGCGTTCTGCTGGAGGACGAACCCGAAGCCCAGGCAGCAGGCGGCGCTCACGGCGAGTACCAGAACCAGAACCGACACGCTGCCTACCTCGATCATCCGGTCGGACCACGGACGGGATGCGTAGTGGCCGACTGTAGCGTCCCAGCGCCCTCGGCGCCCCGAGTACCCGGAACCGGGCGGTCGACCCGGCCGCGGCACCCGGGAACAGGGCCGGGAACACGGGCGGCCCTATGGCCATGGTGTGGGCTGCGGCCGGGCCGCGCCATGGCGTACGCCACACCGGGACCTCGGGACACCCGGCCGCGGGCGGTCCCACCAGCGCCGCTCCGCCACCGGATTCCAGCCGCCGGGCAAACCCGGCACGCCGCCTGCGAGCCCCGGTCCTGCCCGCACCGCGGCCCCCACCGGGCCTTTCACACGGCCCGCGCCGCCGCGCCCGGTCTGAGAGCCGGGTGAGAAGTCATGACGGAAGTCTGACGGCCGCCCGGGATCCCTGGCCCCGGCAGGCCCCCGGGTGCTCGAATGGAACGGTGAACCCCGAACGATCCGAGCCCGCCGAGCCCTCCGAGGCAGCCGGCCCGGACGCAGCGCCCCCGGAACGCGGCACACCCGTCGGCCGCCGGGTCTTCCTCGGCACGCTCGCCCTCGGCGCCCTGGGGGTCGTCGCGGCGCCCCCGCTCCAGCGCGGCATGGAGGCCTTCCTCGGCAGCGCCGCCGACAAGGACCCCACCGGCCTCACCGGTCTGCTCCCCAACGGCGGCGGCTTCCGCTACTACTCGGTGACGTCCTCGGTCCCGCACAGGAACGTCACGAACTACCGCCTCACCGTGGACGGCCTGGTCGACCGGCCCGCCACCTACACGCTCGCCGATCTCAGGGCCCTGCCCCAGACCCGGATGGTCAAGGACGTCCAGTGCGTCACCGGCTGGCGGGTGCCGGGCACCCCCTTCGAGGGCGTCCGGCTGTCCGCCCTGCTCGACGCGGCCGGAGTCCGCGCCGAGGCCGGCGCGATCCGCTTCACCTGCTTCGACGGCGCCTACACCGAGAGCCTCACCCTCGCCCAGGCCCGTCGCGCCGACGTCCTGGTCGCCCTGCGCATGCAGGACAAGGACCTCGGCCACGACCACGGCGGGCCCGTCCGCCTCTATGTGGCGCCGATGTACTTCTACAAGTCCGCCAAGTGGCTCTCCGGCATCACCGTCACCGAGAAGGTGGAGCCCGGCTACTGGGAGGAGCGTGGCTACGACGTCGACGCCTGGGTCGGCCGCTCGAACGGACGGGACGATGAGCCTACGAGCTGAGGCGCCGCCGGCGACCACGGAGATCCCCCGCTTCACCCGCGCCGAACGGTGGGTGCACCGCACCACGGCCCTGCTGATGGGCGTGTGCGTGGTGACGGCGGCCTTCCTGTACATCCCCGAGTTCGCCCAGCTCGTGGGCCGGCGCGAGCTGGTGGTCCGGGTCCACGAGTGGGCCGGCCTGGCCCTGCCCGTCCCGGTCCTGGCGGGCCTCGCCTCCCGCGCGTTCCGCGCCGACCTGCGCCACCTCAACCGCTTCGGCCCGCACGACCGTCGCTGGCTGGGTGCCGCCCTGCGCCGGGACAAGCGCCGGCAGTCGCGTCCGGCGGCCAAGTTCAACGCCGGACAGAAGATCTACGCGGCCTGGATCGCCGGGGCGACCCTCGTGATGGTCGGTACCGGCCTGCTGATGTGGTTCACCCACCTCACCCCGATCATGTGGCGCACCAGCGCGACCTTCGTCCACGACTGGCTGGCCCTGACGATCGGCGTCGTCCTGGCCGGCCACATCGGCATGGCCCTGGGCGATCCGGAGGCCCGCCGAGGGATGCGCACGGGTTCGGTGAGCCGGGAATGGGCCCGCCGGGAACACCGCCTGTGGCGCCCCTAGCCGACCTCTCACCCCGTCACATCGCCCCGCTCACTTCACCCTGCTCGCCTCACCCCGTTCCCCCCACACTGCTCACCTCACCCCGTTCCCCCCACCCCCGCCCGCTTCACCCGGGCCTTCGATCCCCGAAGTCCAGCAGCACCTTGCAGGAGCGGTCCCGGTCCGCCGCGAGCGCGAACGCCGTCTCCGCGTCCCGGACCGGGACCACCGCGCTGATCAGCGCGTCGAACGAGGGCTCGGCCGCGAGCAGTCGCAGCGCCGTGTCGAACTCCGTGTCGAAGCGGAACGCCCCGCGCAGCTCGATCTCCCGGCTGACCACCAGGTTCCCCGCGAACGGGCTCTGCCCCGGCGGCAGCATGCCCAGCTGCACGACGACCCCGCCGCGCCGCACCAGCCGCAGGCAGCTGTCGAGACCGGCGGCCACCCCGGACGCCTCGACGGCCACGTCCACCTCCGACGGCCATCCGGGATCCGCCGGATCGTCGGCCCGTACGACGGTGTCGGCGCCCACGGCACGGGCGTGGCCGAGCGCGGTGGGCAGCAGATCGGAGACGGTCACCCGGGTCGCGCCGGCCGCCTTCGCCGCCGCGACCACCAGACAGCCGATCGGCCCGGCACCGGTGACCAGGACATGCTGCCCGGACACCGCCCCGGCCCGCCGCACCGCGTGCAATGCCACCGACAGCGGCTCGGCGAGCGCGGCCCGACGCGGGCGGAGCCCTTCCGGGAGCGGCCGCACCTGCCCGACGGGGACGACGACCTCGGCCGCGAAGCCGCCCTGCACGTGCGGTGTCCGGGCCGCGCTGCCGAGGTAGCGGGTGTCCCGGCAGACATGGCGCCGCCCGTCCGCGCACTCCGGGCACACCCCGCAGGGAGTGGCCGGGTGCACGGCGACCGGCGTACCGGCAGGGGGACCCGAGGGACCGGGGGAGCCGTACGCGACGACCGTCCCCACGACCTCGTGTCCCAGCACCATCGGCTCCTTCAGGCGGAAGTCACCGACCCCGCCGTGCCGCCAGTAGTGCAGGTCGGAGCCGCAGATCCCGCCGTAGCGGACGGCGACGAGCACCTCGCCCGGTCCGGGCACCGGCGACGCCAGCTCCTCGACGCGCAGGTCGCCCCGACCGTGGATCACACAACCGAGCATCCCTCGTCACGCTCCTTCAGAGCACACTCGTCATACCGCCGTCGACGTACAGCACCTGTCCGCTGACGAAGTCCGCCGCGGGAGAGGCCAGGAACAGCACCCCGCCCACCAGGTCCTCGGTGCGACCCCACCGCCCGGCCGGGGTACGGCGCCGCACCCATGCGCTGAACTCCTCGTCCCGGACCAGGGGCCCGGTCAGCTCGGTCTCGATGTAGCCCGGACCGAGCCCGTTGACCTGGATGCCGTACGGCCCCCAGTCCGCGCACATGCCCTTGGTGAGCATCTTCAGCGCGCCCTTGGTGGCCGCGTAGGGCGCGATGCCCGGGCGGACCACCTCGCTCTGGAGCGAGCAGATGTTGATGATCTTTCCGTGGCCGCGTGCCGTCATCCCGCGGGCGGCCTCCCGGCCCACCAGGAACGCGCTGGTGAGGTTGGTGTCCAGCAGCCGGTGCCAGTCGGAGTCGGCGAACTCCAGCAGCGGGGCGCGCAGTTGCACACCCGCGTTGTTGACCAGGATGTCGAGCGGACCGACCCGGTCCTCGATCCCGGCGATCCCGGCAGCAACCGAGGAGCCGTCGGTGACGTCGAACACGCTCGTGCGCACCTCGCCGGGCAGTCCGGCGGCCGCCCGCTCCAGACGGTCCGCGTCCCGGCCGTTGAGGACCACCGTGCAGCCGGCCTCCGCGAGGCCCCGGGCCAGCGCCAGCCCGATGCCCCGGCTGGAGCCGGTGACCAGGGCGGTCCGGCCGCTGATGTCGAACAGGGGATGACTCATGGTCGTGGTCCTTCTCCTTCCCGCTCCCGCCGTACCGCTATATGACCAGAGAGAGGAGCAGGACCAGGCCACCGGCGACCACGGAGATGATGGTCTCCATGACCGACCAGGTCTTGATGTTCTGACCGACGCTGAGCCCGAAGTACTCCTTCACCAGCCAGAATCCGGCGTCGTTGACATGGCTGAAGAACAGCGAGCCGGCGCCGATGGCCAGGACCAGCAGGGCGGTGTGCGTGGTCGACATGTCGGCCGCGAGCGGCGCGACCAGGCCGGCCGCCGAGATCGTCGCCACGGTCGCCGAACCGGTCGCCAGCCGGATGGTCACCGCGATCAGCCAGGCCAGCAGCAGCGCCGGGATCGACCAGTCCTCGGAGATGTCCAGCACCATCTGGCCCACGCCGCAGTCGATCAGCGTCTGCTTGAAGCCGCCGCCCGCGCCGACGATCAGCAGGATGCCCGCGATGGGCGCGAGGCCCTTCTCGACCAGCCCCGAGATCCGGTCCTTGGCGAACCCGGCGGGCCGGAGCAGGGTGAAGATGCCGACGAGTACCGCGGTCAGCAGCGCGATCAGCGGGGATCCGACGACGTCGAAGACGCGCTGCACGGTGTGCTCGGGGTCGTCCACGACGATGTCGACCAGCGCCTTGGACAGCATGAGGACGACGGGCAGCAGAATGGTCGCGAGGGTGGCGCCGAAACCGGGCCGCTTCTCCAGGTCCTCGGAGGGCCGCTGGGGGATCATGCGGTCGGGAGCGGGGACGTCGACCCAGCGGGCGGCGACCCGCGAGAACAGCGGACCCGCGACGACGACCGTCGGGACGGCGACGAGCACGCCGAGCGCCAGGGTGACACCCAGGTTGGCGCCGACCGCGTCGATCGCGACCAGCGGACCGGGATGCGGCGGGACGAGGCCGTGCATCACCGACAGACCGGCCAGCGCCGGGATGCCGATCCGCATGAGCGAGTAGTTGCCCCGCTTGGCGACCATCAGCACGACGGGGATCAGCAGCACCACGCCCACCTCGAAGAACAGCGGCAGACCGATCACCGAGGCGATGAGCACCATCGCCCACGGCATCGAGCGGCCGCCCGCCTTCGCGAGGATCGTGTCCACGATCTGGTCGGCGCCGCCGGAGTCCGCGAGCATCTTGCCGAGGATCGCGCCCAGCGCGATCAGCACGCCCACCCCGGCGACGGTGGCGCCGAGCCCGGTGGTGAAGGAGGCGATGGCCTTGTCCAGCGGCGCCCCGGCGAACGCGCCCAGCGCGAGCGAGCCGATGGTCAGCGCCAGGAAGGCGTGGAGCTTGAACCGGGTGATGAGCAGGACGATCACGGCGATGCCCGCCAGAACGGCGATGCCCAGCTGCGCGTGGCCGGCCGAGGTGATCGGCTCGACGGCGTCCGCTGCCAGCATCTCGACACTGAGTCTGGTCACGGGTGGATTCCCTTGCAGGTCATGGGGACGGGGAGGGAGGAACGAGGTGTTCAGGCAGGCTGGGGAAGCGCGTCGAGCGCGGCCACGGCCCGCCCGGTGATGGACTCCGGGCTGCCGGAGACGTCGACGACGACGCCCGCCTCGTCCGCCTGGAGCGGCTGGAGCGTGGCGAACTGGGAGTCGAGCAGCGCGGTCGGCATGAAGTGGCCCTGCCGGTGCGCCATGCGGTCCTCGATCAGCGCGCGGTCGCCCGCGAGATGCACGAAGACGACCCCGGGAGCCGTCGCCCGCAGCCGGTCGCGGTACGACCGCTTCAGTGCCGAGCAGCTGACGACCCCGCCGAGTCCGGCCCGCGCGTCCGCCCAGCCGCCGATGGCGTCCAGCCAGGGCCGGCGGTCGTCGTCGTCGAGCGGGGTGCCGGCCGACATCTTGTCGATATTGGCCTGCGGGTGGAAGTCGTCGCCCTCGGCGTACGGAACACCCAACCGGGCGGCGAGCAGGGGACCGATGGTGGTCTTGCCCGTGCCGGCGACGCCCATCACCACGACGACATGGGGGGTACGCATCTCTGCCTCGCTGTCTGCCTCGACGTCTGACGCCAACGGACGCCGACGACACTGAAACCGATTAGGTACGACGAATTCAAGAGTGTGTGACAAATAAGTCTGACTTTTTGGCTCCGTGATCTACCCCGTACTCTGAGTGCATGACCACTCCGGGCCGGGGTCTGCACGGCCGAGTACTGGACGCCCTGGGCCCCGCCATCACCGCGGGTGAGTACCCGCCGGGCAGTGTTCTGCGCACCGACGAACTGGCCCAGCGCTTCGACGTCTCCCGCTCGGTGATGCGCGAGGCCGTCCGCGTCCTGGAGTCGATGCACCTGGTCGAGTCCCGCCGCCGCGTGGGCGTGACGGTCCGCCCCCGGGCCGCGTGGAACGTCTACGACCCGCAGGTCATCCGCTGGCGGCTGGCCGGCGCCGACCGCCCGCACCAGCTGCGCTCGCTCACCGTCCTGCGCTCGGCGATCGAGCCGGTCGCGGCGGGCCTGGCGGCGACACACGCCACGGCGGAGCAGTGTGCCGAACTCACGGAGTGCGCGCTCGGCATGGTGACCAACTCACGCGGCCACCGGCTGGAGGCGTACCTCGTCCACGACGTCGCCTTCCACCGGGTGATCCTCGCCGCCTCGGGCAACGAGATGTTCGCCCGCCTCGGCGACGTCGTCGCGGAGGTCCTGGCGGGCCGCACCCATCACGAGGTCATGTTCGAGGACCCCGACCCCGCCGCCGTCACCCTTCACGTCCAGGTCGCGGAGGCGGTCCGCGAGGGCGACGCGGCCCGCGCGGAACGACTGACCCGGGAGATCACGGTCGGCGCCCTCCAGGAACTGGACATCCTGGCGCCCTAGCGGCTCATTCCGAGCCCTCCGGGAACTCCCCGTCCACGTACACCCACGCCCCGGCCACCCGCTCGAAGCGGCTGCGCTCGTGCAGCGCGCCGCCCCGGTAGGAGGCCCGGAACTCCACGGTCCCGGTCGTGTGGAAGGCGCTCCCGTCCGCCGTCCCGAGAATCTCCAGGCCCGTCCACCGCATCCCCGGATCGAGCTCGAGCCGCTCCGGCCGCGTCCGCGGATGCCACGTCCGCAGCAGATACCCCACGTCCCCCCGCACGAAGGCGCTGTACCGCGACCGCATGAGCTCCTCGGCGGTCGGCGCGGAGCCGCCACCCGCGTGGAAACGGCCGCAGCAGGCCTCGTAGGCCGCGGGCAGCCCGCACGGGCAGCCGACGGGGGAAGTGCGCGGGCGGGCGTTGCGTCGGGCCATGGCCCCATTGTGCCCGCCCCGCCGATCACTTCTGCCGGGGGGGCGCAGCGCCCCGCGAGAGGGAGGTGGGGAACCGCGCGATCGGTCCCCACCGGCCCGCAGGCCGAACACCGCGCCCGCCGGCTCACCACCGGTCGGCTCACCACCGGTCGGCTCACCACCGGTCGGTTCGTCGCCGCGAGCACAGCGGAGCGCCTACGCCGACTCCGCGCCGCGCCCCACCGACGGGACCGGCAGCGGCGGCAGCGCCGTGCCGTGCACCCATGCCTCGAACAGGTCGTCCAGGGGCTCCGGTGCGAACCGGGCCACGTGCGCGGTCAGCGTCGACGTTGTCACCGAACCGCCCCGGTGCAGCCCGAGCCAGGCGCGCAGCATCCGGAAGAAGGCGTCGTCGCCGAGCGCGCAGCGCAGCGCGTGCACGGTCAGCCCGCCGCGCTCGTAGAGCCGGTCGTCGAACATCGACTTGCGGCCGGGGTCGGCGAGGCGCAGGTCCTGCGGCAGCGAGGCCAGTGACCGGTGCGCGACCGCGGCGAGCTGCTGCGCGCTGCGCCCGCCCGACCGCTCCGACCACAGCCACTCCGCGTACTTCGCGAACCCCTCGTTCAGCCAGATGTGCCGCCAGTCGGCGATGGACACACTGTTGCCGAACCACTGGTGCGCCAGCTCGTGCGCCACCAGCCGCTCCGAACCCCGCGCGCCGTCCACGTGGTTGGCGCCGAACAGCGACAACCCCTGCGCCTCGACGGGGACATCGAGCTCCTCCTCGGTCACCACGACCGCGTACTCGTCGAACGGGTAGGGCCCGAAGAGCTGTTGGAAGAGGTGCATCATGCCGGGCTGTCGCGCGAAGTCCCGCGAGAACTCCGCCAGCAGCTCCGCCGGGATGTGCCCGTGCTGGGGGATGCCCCCGAGCCCCGGGTCGCCCAGCAGCACGGTCTGGTACTTCCCGATCGACAGGCCGACCAGATAGCTCGACGTCGGCGCCGCCTGCTCGTACACCCACGTGGTCGTCGAGGCCTTCGTGGTCCGCGTCAGCAGCCGGCCGCCCGCCACCACCGAGTACGCCGACGGCGTCGTGACCGATATCAGGTACGACGCCTTGTCCGCGGGCCGGTCGTTGCACGGGTACCAGGAGGGCGCCCCGACGGGCTGGCTGGCCACCAGCGCCCCGTCGCCCAGCTCCTCCCAGCCGAGGCCGCCCCAGGGGCTGTTCACCGGCTTGGGGTTGCCCGACCAGTGCACCTCGACGGTGAAGGCGGCCCCGGCGCGCAGCGGCTTGGCCGGCCGGACGCGCAGCCGGCCGCCGCGGTGGGTGTAGTGCGTGGGCCGGCCGTCCACCCGGACCCGGCCGATCTTGAAGTCGGCCAGGTTCAGCTGGAACTCCGGCAGGGCCGAGCGTCCCACGATGGCGTTGATCCGCGCCGCCCCCGACAGCCGGTTCGGGGCGGGCCGGTAGTCCAGCGTGAGCTCGTAGCGGTGCACCCGGTAACGGGAATCACCGTTCGCCGGGAAATACGGATCCGGCCCGACCGCCTGCTGAACTGCCACGTCCCCGTCCGCTCCCTGACCTGTGCTCGAACCACCCGCCGCCGGTGCACCGCCCACCGACTGCGAGTAGCCCCTTCTCAGGGACGCCATGCCTCGATCGGATTGCCGAGCCAGCGGGTGTCGTCCGGGACGGACTCCGCGGCCATGACGAGCGACGCGGGACCCAGGGTCGTCCGGGCCCCGATCGTGCTGCCGGGCAGCACGATCCCGCCAGGGCCCAGCGTGGCACCCTCACGGAGGACCACAGTATCCGTCCGCAAGATCCGGTCGTGGAAGAGGTGAGTCTGCAGGACGCACCCACGGTTCACCGTCGCCCCGTCCTCGAGGGTCACCAGGTCCGACTCGGGCAGCCAGTAGCTCTCCACCCACACGCCCTTGCCGATCCGCGCGCCGAGCCCGCGCAGCCACGCCGTCATCACCGGCGTGCCCGGCACGGCGCCCGCCAGCCACGGCACCGCCACGACCTCCACGAACGTGTCCGCCAGCTCGTTGCGCCACACGAAGCCCGACCACAGCGGATGCTCGCCGCTGCGATGCCGTCCGACGAGCAGCCACTTGGCGGCGATCGACACGACGGCCGCCGCGCCCCCCGCCCCGAGCAGGACGAGCCCGGCCAGCAGCGGCGCCCGGACGCCCAGCGCGCACAGCGCGGCCACGGTCAGCACGGCAAGTCCCGCCGAGCAGAACACCGGCACGATCCGGCACAGCTCCACCAGGGCGCGCGCCCACAGCAGCCGCGCGGGCGGCTCGTACGTCCGGCTCTGGTCGCCGTCGGTCGTGTTCCGCGGCAGCTTCACCGGCGGCAGCCCCAGGTAGGAGCTGCCCTTCTTCGCCTTCTTCGGCGTCGCCGACAGCACCCCCACCAGGCCGCCGTCCGGCACGCTCCGCCCCGGCCCGGTCATCCCTGAGTTGCCGAGGAACGCCCGCCGCCCGATCTCCGCCCGCCCGATCCGCATCCAGCCGCCGCCGAGCTCGTACGGCGCGGTCAGTGTGTCGTCGGCGAGGAACGCGCCCTCGCCGACCGTGGTCAGGCTGGGCAGCGCGAGGACGGTCGACACCTCGGCGCCCTTGCCGATCCGCATCCCGAGCAACCGCAGCCACACCGGCGTGACCAGCCCCGCGTACAGCGGGAAGAGGGTCTCGCGAGAGTGGTCCATGAGCTGCGTGACGGTCCAGGCCTGCCAGCCGATCCTGCTGTGCGTGGGATGCGTGCCCTCGCGCAGACCGATGCTCAGCAGCCGGACGGCGACCAGCAGCAGCACGGCGTACGCCAGACCGAACGAGAGCGTGGCCGGGACCAGGGCGAGCGCGGCGCCCCGCAGTGCCTCACCGAGCCCGCCGCCGGGGGCCACGAAGAGGCTCGCCACCAGCAGGGCAGCCCCGGCCGCCAGCACCGGCAGCGAGGTCAGCGCGAAACCGGACAGGCCGTACAGCACACGCCAGGACGTGCCGCGCCCCGGCCGCTCCTTGGGCCAGTTGCGCTTGGCCTTGCCGAGCTTGACCGCGGGCGCGCCCGCCCACCGCTGACCGGTGGGAACCTGACCCGTGACCGCGGAACCCGGCGCCACCTCGGCCCGCTTGCCGACCCGGGCGCCGGGGAAGAGCATGCTGCGCGTGCCGACGACGGCGTGCGCGCCCACCTTGACCGTGCCGAGCTCCAGCCGGTCGCCGTCCAGCCACCAGCCGGACAGATCCACCTCGGACTCCACGGCCGCGCCCCGGCCCAGCTTCAGCATGCCGGTCACCGGCGGCAGCGAGTGCAGGTCCACGTCCGGCCCGACCTTGGCCCCCAGGGCCCGCGCGTAGCGCTCCAGCCAGGACCCGGTCAGCGAGGTCGCCCCGCTGAACTCGGCCAGCCGCTCCGCCGTCCACAGCCGCAGATGGACGCCGCCACCACGCGCGTGACGTCCCGGCCGCACACCGCGCAGCAGCAGCCGTGCCCCGCCCGCGGCGATCGCGAGCCGTCCGGGCGGGCTGAAGAGCAGCAGCGCGGCGGAGACGACCAGCCACCACGGGGCGGTCGGCAGCCAGGCGTACCCGGGCAGCAGATTGCCGGCGGCGACCAGCGGCACCGTCCAGCGCAGCCCCAGCAGGGTGAACAGCGGTACGAGCAGCAGCGTCTGGATCACCTTGGCGCGCGCGGGAACCGGGGCGATGACGCGGGTCGCCCCGTCGTCCTGCGCCGACCTCTCCAGATGCCGGGCCAGCTTGCGCAGGGTGGGCTGCTGGTAGATGTCGAGGACGGCCGCGCTGGGATAGCGGGTGCGCAGCCGTGTCGTCAGCTGGGCGGCGGCGAGACTGCTGCCGCCGATCGCGAAGAAGTCGTCCCGGGCACTGCCCACGGGGATGCCGAGGACCTCGGTCCACTGCTCCGCCAGCCAGGCCTCGGTGCCGTACAACTGCTCGGCCGGGCCGCCCGTCTCCACACCCTCCAGGGGCCAGGGCAGGGCGTTGCGGTCGACCTTGCCCGAGGTGCGGGTCGGCAGCTCGGCCACCGGGGCGAGCAGCGGTACGAGGGCGGCCGGCAGCTCGGCGCGCAGCCGCCGCACGGCGGCCGCCTGGTCCCAGCCGTCCTGCGTCACGACGTATCCGACCAGGAGCTGGTTGCCGCTGCGGGCGGTCCGCACGGCGGCGGCGGCCCCCGCGACACCCGGCAGTGCCTGGAGTGCCGCGTCCACCTCGCCCAGCTCGATCCGCCGCCCGCCGAGCTTGATCTGCTCGTCGGCCCGCCCGAGGAAGACGAGCCCCCCGGCGTCGGCGCGCACCAGGTCGCCGCTGCGGTACGCCCGCTCCCAGCCCAGCGACTTCAGCGGCGCGTACTTCTCCGCGTCCTTCTCGGCATCGAGATACCGCGCGAGTCCGACCCCGCCGATCACCAGCTGTCCGCTGCCGCCCAGCGGCACCGGCTCCCCGGCCTCGTCCACCACCGCCAGCTCCCAGCCCCTGAGCGGCAGCCCGATCCGGATCGGCTCCTCGCCGGACATCAGGGAGGCACAGGCGACGACGGTGGCCTCGGTCGGCCCGTACGTGTTCCAGACCTCCCGTCCCTCCGTCACCAGCCGCTGCACCAGCTCGGGCGGGCAGGCCTCACCGCCGAAGATCAGCAGCCGTACGTCGTTGAGGGTCTCGGGCTCCCACAGCGCGGCCAGTGTCGGCACCGTGGAGACGACCGTGATCTCCTGCTCGACCAGCCAGGGCCCCAGATCGGCGCCGCTGCGGACCTGGGAGCGGGGCACGGGCACCAGACAGGCCCCGTAGCGCCAGGCCAGCCACATCTCCTCGCAGGAGGCGTCGAAGGCCACGGAGAGCCCGGCCATGACCCGGTCGACGGGTCCGATCGGCTCATCGGCGAGGAACAGCGCGGCCTCGGCGTCCACGAAGGCGGCGGCGCTGCGGTGACTGACGGCGACGCCCTTGGGCTTGCCGGTCGAGCCGGAGGTGAAGATGATCCAGGCGTCGTGCTCGGTGCCGGGCCGGGCGGCGGCCGACGTCGGCGTGCCGTGGACGGTGATCTCGTGCCCGGCGCCGACGACGGCCCGTACGTCCGCCTCCCCGAAGACCAGCTCGGCCCGCTCGTCGGGGTCCTCGGCGTCCACCGGGACATAGGCCGCGCCGACGGCGAGGACGGCGAGGATCGCCACGTAGAGGTCGTTGGTGCCGGAAGGGACCCGGATGCCCACCCGGTCGCCGAGCCCGACCCCGGCGGCGGAGAGCCGGCGCCGGAGGTTCTCCACCTCGACGGCGAGGGCGCGGTAGGTGAGGGTCGTGCTGCCGTCGTCCAGGGCGAGCTCGTCCGGGAACGACCGCACGGACGCGTCGAAGATGTCGACGAGGGTGCGGGGGGAGGTGGCGGGGCCGCCGGAGAAGCGGGCGGTGTCGCCGAGTTGTGCGCGGATTTCTTCGTCGAGCAGGCCGAGAGCACTGCTCTCGTCGATGGCTGCCATCGGTCCTCGCGTCTCGATCCCGGAAGCCTCCGGGGAGCCGGCGGGCCCGCAGGTCTGCCTGGGGTTGTCCGGTCCAGCTCCGTAACAAGCCGGAAATTTTAGTACGACGCTAGGCGCGCCCGGGGGGCCCGGCCACCCGGGAAGGCCGTCCGGGGCGCCGAGGAAGATCAACGGCACCGTTCTGACCTGGAGGCTTCGCGCTGCGGCGAGACTTGCCCCACATCGGCGGGAAGGACGCCTTCGCCGACCTGATGTCCCGGTTTGAGCTGCGCACCCTGAGCGCGGTCGGCGTCGACGACGAAGGGTGCGCACACCGCGTGTCGGCGGCGGCCTCGTTGCGGAGCGCCGAGGGGCCGCGTCCCGTGGGCGACCCGCTCCGTGGCCGCTTCCGGCAGCCGCCCGGCCGATCAGGCCGGGCGCGGCACGGCCGGGACGCGGTGCGGCGGGGGCATGGCTCGCGCTTCCGCCCGGCCACTGCCGCACCGACGGCAGGCCGGTGGCCCGACCCGCGCAGGCCGGTGGCCCGACCCGCGCCCCGGAGTCCTCGCGCGCGGCTCCGGCAGTCGTATGGTTCATGGTGTTTTATGGTGAATCGAGGAGCATGCCCCTACCGGAGGTGCAATGATGCGCGCCGCGGCAGCGATCGGCTCTCTGACTGTCGGCCTGGCGCTCATCGTCGCGACATCGGCCTGTGACCAGGGCGGGTCGCAGTCGCCGAATGCCCACTACGGCGACTGCCCGATCTCGGGACATTACGGGGAGTTCCACCTGTCACCCGAGACGGCGGGCGCCCTCACGGTCAAAACCACCCTGCCCGCGCCCGGCTGGTGGAACGGCCGCACGCCGGACTCCATCAAGAGCGGCTACGAGTACTGCATGGCCGCCAACATCGCCTATCGATCCGGGCTCGACCGGGTGAAGGTCGAGAACGCCCCTTTTCCGGAGGTCGTGTCCGGCCGGACCAAGGACTTCGACCTGGCCCTGGCGCAGATCACGATCACCCCGGAACGGAGCAAGGTGGCCGAGTTCTCCCCGCCCTACCTCTCCTCGACCCTGGGAGTGCTGATCAGGGACGAGGAGAAGATCGACGAAGCCGACATCCGTGACGTCCGCATCGGAGTGGCCGAGGGCACCACGGGCGAGGAGTTCGTCAAGAAGCGCCTCAAGCCGACCAAGCCCGTCACCGCGTTCCCCAACGACCCGGAGATGGTCACGGCGCTGGAGGAGGGACGCATCGACGCGGTCGTCCACGACACGACGATCCTGCTGGCGTATCCCCAGAAGCGGGAGGGCAAGGTGCGTCTCGTGGGCCAGTACAGGACCGACCAGGGTTACGGCGCCCTCTACCCGAAGGGCTCACCCGAAAAGGACGAGCTGGACCGGATCATCAGGCAGCTGATCGACGACGGAACGCTCACCAAGCTGTCGGCCGTCTATCTGGGGGCCGCCTTCGGCCAGGACCCGGCCAAGATCCCGTACTTCACGGTCGGCGGCGGCTCCTGAACGCTCCGGGTGTCCCGCGCGCGGCGCCCGACGCGCCCCGCGCGGGACACCCGGAGCGGCGGTCCGGTTGCCGTCCCGCCTCACAGGTCCGCCATCAGGACACCGCTCAGGTCCCCGGCGGCTCCGGCGTCGAGCGCCTGCTCAGCCCAGATGATCTTGCCTCGGTCGGTGTACCGGGTCCCCCAGCGGCGGGACATCTGCGCGACCAGGAACAGACCACGACCCCCCTCGTCGGTGAAGGCCGCGCGGCGCAGGTGCGGGGAGGTGCTGGTGCCGTCGGAGACCTCGCAGATCAGACTGTCGCGGTCGCGCAGCAGCCGCAGGCTGATGGGACTCGCTCCGTACCGGATGGCGTTCGTCACGAGTTCGCTGAGGATCAGCTCGGTCGTGAACGCGGCCTCGCCGAGCCCCCAGGATTCCAGCCTGCGGGTGGCCTCGGCGCGGATCCGGGAGACGGCCGCCGGGTCGTCGGGCACCTCCCACTCCTCGACCTGCGCCGGGTCGAGCAGCCGGGTGCGTGCGACGAGCAGCGCGACATCGTCACTGGACCTGGTGCGCAGCATCGCGTCGAGCACCGCACGGCAGGTGTCGTCCGGGGTGGTGCCGTCCGTATGGGCGAGCGCCTGCCTCAGCATGCCGAGGCCGGTGTCGAAGTCACGGCCCCGGGCCTCGACCAGGCCGTCGGTGTAGAGGACCAGTCGGCTGTCGGCCGCCAACCGGAGCACGGCCGTCTCGACCGGCAGACCTCCTCCCACGCCGAGTGGCGGAGCGACGGGGATGTCGGGGAAGGTCACGGAGCCGTCGGGCGAGACCAGCGCCGGCCCGGGATGACCGGCCCGGGCGAGGACACACCGCCCGGAGACCGGATCGTAGACCGCGTACAGGCAGGTCGCACCGGACACGGCCTCGGTGTTGCCCTCGGCCGCCGCGTCCTCGTCGATCCGGGTGATCAGCTCGTCCAGGTGCGCCAGAAGCTCGTCCGGAGGCAGGTCCAGGGCGGCGAAGTTGTGCACCGCGGTCCGCAGACGACCCATCGTCGCGGCGGCGTGCAGGCCGTGTCCGACGACGTCGCCGACCACCAGGGCCACCCGGGCCCCCGGCAGCGGGATGACGTCGTACCAGTCGCCGCCCACCCCCGCCTGGGCGGGCAGGTACCGGTGCCCGACCTCCAGGGCGGACAGCTCGGGGAGCGCGCCGGGCAGCAGGCTGCGTTGGAGGGTGACGGCCGTGGTGTGCTCGCGGGTGTATCGCCGCGCGTTGTCGATGCACACGGCCGCCCGGGCGGCGAGTTCCTCGGCGGGGGACAGGTCGTCCGGCTCGAAGGGGTCCTGCTCCGAACGCCAGAACTCCACGACACCCAGCAGCTGGCCTCGGGCCTGGAGCGGCACAGAGATCATGGAGTGGATACCGAAATCGATGACCTTCCGGGCCCGCTCCGGGTTCTGGACCCGCCATCCGTCGGCCATGGCGAGGTCCGCCACCAGGACCGGCCGGCCGGTGCTCATCCCTATGGCCACGGGGTTGTCGGGCGCGTAATGCATACGCCTCCCGACGGGGTAGAGGGGCACGTCGTCCCGGATGCCCTCGGCTGCGATACGGCGCATCTTCCTACTCGCGCCCGTCGGTTCGCCCCCTTGCAGCACGGGCTCCATCAATTCGACGGTGGCGTAGTCGGCGAAGCGCGGGACCGCCACCTCGGTCAGTTCCTCGGCGGTGCGCTGCATGTCCAGGGTGGTACCGATCCGTGTGCTGGCCTCGTAGAGCAGTTGCAGGCGCCCGCCGGCCACGTCCGCCCGGCCCGCGAGGGCGCGCAGCTCCGTGGTGTCACGCAAGGTGGCCACGCTGCCCCCCTGTGAGCCCACCAGCCGCACGCTGACCGCGAGCAGGATGTCCCCGGCCAGGAAGACCTTGTCCGTGGCCGCCCGGCCCGATGCGAGCAGCTCGGCCAGGGCCGGGCTCAGCCCGAGTGAGGTGACCGGGCTGCCCTCGGCCTCCGGCGGCAGTGCGAGCAGCCGGCGCGCCTCGTCGTTGACCAGCAGCAGCCTTCCCTCACCGTCCAGAATGATCACGCCTTCGCGCACCGCGTGCAGCACCGCGTCGTGGTGCTCGTACATGCGGGTCATCTCCACCGGCCCCAGGCCCCGGGTCTGGCGCCGCAGGCGCCCGCTGACCAGTGCCGACCCACCCGCGGCCAGCAGCAGTGCGACACCGCCTGCGGCGAAGATCACCGGCAGTTGGTGCTGCACCACACTGGTCACCTTGTCCACCGTGACTCCCACGGTGACCAGGCCGACCGCGGTTCCCTTCTCGTCGAAGACGGCCACCGTCGAGTCGACCGCCTTCCCCAGACTGCTGTCGAACGTGGTCTGGTGGGGCTCGCCTTCGAGCGCCTGGCCGTAGGAGGTGGAGACGTGCTTCCCGATCTGGTCCGGGTCCGGGTGGGTCCACCGGAAGCCGTAGGGGCTCAGCGCCACGACGTAGTCGACGCCGGTCCTCTTGCGCACCGCCTCGGCGTGCGGCTGGAGCGCCGCCGTCGGGTCGTCGCTCTTCATCGCCTCCGCGGTGCCCGGGGCGTTCGCGAACGACTCGGCCGCCACCAGTGACCGGTCGCCGGCTTCCTGGATCGCCCGGTTACGGTCCTGGAGCACGAGCACCACCACGGCCGTGACGATGAGCAGGAGGACGACCACCAGTTGCAGCAGGAAGACCTGACCGGCGACGCTGCGCGGTTTCCGCAACGACAGCAGACGTCGGCCGGCCGATTGGTGACGGGCCGCCGGGCCGGTCTCCGGTGGCCCGCCCCTCGGTGGCACGCGGTCGGCCTGTCGGCTCGCTGGGGCATGTTGCCCGAGTTTGCCCATTTTCCCAGTATCAGTGACCGGCCCGGAGGGCGCGGCCCGGACCGACGTGGCCCGAAGCCGACCGACCCGAGAGGCGCGGGAACCCCGGCCGTGACACCCGGCCCGCGACACTCGAAGGCTCCAGGAACGACGAAGTGCCGGTGAGTCCTATGACTCACCGGCACTTCGTGAACCCGTCGAAGGCGATCTTCCGAACGCCCCGCTCCGGTTCTTCTTCTGTGTCCGAGGGGGGACTTGAACCCCCACGCCCGATAAAGGGCACTAGCACCTCAAGCTAGCGCGTCTGCCATTCCGCCACCCGGACAAGGTGTCTGTCGTGCGGGGTTTCCCTCGCGGCGACGTCGTAAACATTACCAGGCTTTCCGGGGTGCCCGATCACGGGCCAGCCGCCCCGCCGGCCGGCCGCGTCTCGCGTGAACGGCGTGTGTCGGGCCGGGACCGGCCTTGGGCGGGGAGCGGGGGAGAGGGAGGATGAGGGGGACCCACCAGCAGTGACAGCGGGAGGAACCAGCGTGAGCGCGACCGACGGCACGGCCAGGAGCGTCACCGGCGAGGACGAGGTCGTGGACCTCTGCCGCGAGCTGATCCGGATCGACACCAGCAACTACGGCGACCACTCGGGTCCGGGTGAACGCAAGGCGGCCGAATGGGTCGCAGAGAAGCTCGCCGAAGTGGGACTCGAACCGAAGATCTTCGAATCGCACCCGGGCCGCGCCTCCACCGTGGCCCGCATCGAGGGCGAGGACTCGTCCAGGCCCGCGCTGCTCATCCACGGTCACCTCGACGTCGTGCCGGCCAACGCGGTCGACTGGACCCACCACCCCTTCTCCGGCGAGGTCGCCGACGGATGTGTGTGGGGCCGGGGCGCGGTCGACATGAAGGACATGGACGCGATGACGCTGGCGGTCGTCCGCGACCGGCTGCGCTCCGGGCGCAGGCCGCCGCGCGACATCGTGCTCGCGTTCCTCGCGGACGAGGAGGCGGGCGGCACCTACGGAGCCCGTCACCTCGTCGACAACCACCCCGACCTCTTCGAGGGCGTCACCGAGGCGATCAGCGAGGTGGGCGGGTTCTCGTTCACCGTGAGCGAGGAGCGGCGGCTCTACCTCATCCAGACGGCCGAGAAGGGCATGCACTGGATGAAGCTGACCGTGGCCGGCACCGCCGGACACGGCTCGATGATCCACCGGGACAACGCCATCACCGAACTCTCCGAGGCGGTCGCGCGGCTCGGCCGGCACACCTTCCCGGTACGGGTCACCAAGACGACCCGCGCCTTCCTCGACGAGCTCGGCGACGCGCTGGGCACCCAGCTGGACCCCGAGGACATGCAGGCGACCCTCGCCAGGCTGGGCGGGATCGCCAAGCTGATCGGCGCGACGCTGAGCAACACCGCCAACCCGACCCAGTTGGGCGCCGGCTACAAGGTCAACGTCATCCCGGGCGAGGCCACCGCGCACGTCGACGGGCGGTTCCTGCCCGGGCACGAGGACGAGTTCCTCGCCGACCTCGACCGGATCCTCGGCCCGAAGGTGCGCCGCGAGGACGTGCACTCCGACAAGGCGCTGGAGACCTCCTTCGACGGGCCGCTGGTCGAGGCGATGCAGTCCGCGCTGCTCGCCGAGGACCCGACCGCCAAGGCCGTCCCCTACATGCTGTCCGGCGGCACGGACGCCAAGTCCTTCGACGACCTCGGCATCCGCGGCTTCGGCTTCGCGCCGCTGAAGCTGCCGCCGGAGCTGGACTTCGCCGGGATGTTCCACGGCGTGGACGAGCGGGTCCCGGTGGACGGGCTCCGGTTCGGCGTGCGCGTGCTCGACCGGTTCATCGACGCGTCCTGAATTGTCCCGGTGAAACGAGAATCCACCGGGCGGAGAACGGACGAAGATAATCGGCCGCCTGTACGGGCGGGACTGGGAAGAGTGAATGCGCCGATAAGCGCGTAGCCTCATTAATTCCCCCTCGTTACTGGTGATGCGATCCGCTGCTTGGGATCGCATTGCCAACAAGGAGGAATAATGATCAAGAAGGTCGTCGCTGCTGCGGCTGCCACTGGTGGGCTGGTTCTCGCGGGCGCGGGTCTGGCTGTTGCCGATGCCGGTGCCCAGGGTGCTGCCGTGCACTCCCCGGGTGTCGCCTCGGGCAACGTGATCCAGGTGCCCGTGCATGTCCCGGTGAACGTCTGCGGCAACACGATCTCGGTGATCGGGCTGCTGAACCCCGCCTTCGGCAACACCTGCATCAACAAGTGACGTCGACCCGCTGAGGGGTCGTACGTCCACACCGTCGGCCCCGGAGCGCGCGCCATGCGCTCCGGGGCCGACCGGTCTTTTTCCGAAGGAAAAGCCGAAGAAGTCGAAGAGCCCGAAATGAATCGAACAGCTGCCATGATGCGAGCGCATTCGGGACGAATGACGAGATCGAAAGCAGGGATTCAGCAATGCGACAGGTCACCCGTAAAAGCCTCATGACCGTGGCGGCGGCGACGGGGGTGATCGCCGCCGCGGGCGGCTACGCCCACGCCGACTCCGGTGCGCACGGCGGCGCCACGGACTCGCCCGGCGTCCTGTCGGGCAACTCGGTGCAGGCGCCCGTCAACGTGCCGGTGAACGTCTGCGGCAACACCGTCGACGTCGTCGGGGCGCTCAACCCGACCTTCGGCAACTCCTGCGCCAACAAGGGCGGCGGTGCGCGGTCGGGCGGCTACGGCGATCAGCGCGGCGGCGGTCACGGCGACCACCGGGGCGGTGGCTACGGCGACCATCAGGGCGGTGGCTACGGCGACCACCAGGGCGGCGGTGGCGGCCGGGGCGGAAGCCACGGTGGCGGCCACGGAGGGAACCACGGCGGCGGCCATGGCGGCTCCGGCACGCACGGCGGCTCCGGGGGCGCGCACGCGGGCGGGCACACCGGCGGATCGCCCGGTGTCGGCTCCGGCAACCACGTCCAGGCGCCGATCGACGTGCCGGTCAACGTGTGCGGCAACAGCATCGACGTGGTGGGGATCCTCAACCCGTCCTTCGGCAACGACTGCGCCAACGACAGCGGTACCGGCCCCCACACGCCCCCCTCCCGCGGTCACGAGACGCCGGGCAAGCCCGGAGAGCACGGCCCCGGCAAGCCGGGCGAGCACGGACAGTCCAACCCGTCCCGGCCCGGGGGCGTGCCGTCCACCTCGGATCACGTGACCCCGGCCGGCGCCGCCGCCGTCCACCGGCCCGCCGCCCACGCCGCGCAGCTCGCGCACACCGGCAGCGGGCTGCCGATGGGCCTCGCCCTGCCGGCCGGCGCGGGCGCGCTGCTCGCGGGCGCGGTGCTCTACCGCAAGGCGCGCCCCTCGGCGTGAGCCGCCGGGGTGCCCACGACGGAGCGGGCCCCGCCTCGGCGGGGCCCGCTCCGTACTCGTGGGGTCATCTCACCAGGTGGCCCGCACCTGGCGGATGATCCGCCGGCGCAACCGCACCCTGCGGCTGCCGTCACGCAGCAGGCTCAGGCGGTCCAACTCCCAGTGTCCGTACTCGGCATGGTCGGTCAGCAGTCGGGTCGCGTCCTTGCGGGAGACCCCGCGCGGTACGTAGACGTCGACAAATTCGTATTCCGGCATCGCATCTATTGTGCGGTCTGGGGTCGGGTACGGATAGCGTCTGCACTATGTCTGATGCTGCGCAGCCCACCGCTGCCGAGGTACGCGCCGCCGCCGAGGCGGTCAAGACCGCGCTCGACCGCCACCTGGCCGCGGTCGAACGCAGGACGGGGGAGGACGACCCGGCTGTCTACGAGGCGTTCAACGAGCTGGCCGCCGCCGCCGAGGTCTACGACGAACTGCTCTACGACCGGTATGACGAGGTCACGCCCTTCGAGATCCCCGGCGCGGAGGACTCCCTGCCGCCGTACGCGGGTCCCGAGGAGCCGAACGCGCTGAGTGTGCTGATCCGACGCGACTACGCCGTCGCCGAGCCACAGCGGTTGCTGGCGCATGCCCAGCGGATCGAGGCGGCGGACGACGAGGGAGTGGGTGGGGCGGTCTCGGACACGGTGCACGGGGCGCTGGGCATACTGTTCGGCGAGTTCGAGGCGGACGAGATCGCCTCCCGGCACAAGGAGTTCGGCCTGGAGGAGGGCGACTCCACGCTGTGGGTGCTGGCGGCCGACGAACCGGCCGAGCCGGGCGAGTGGCTGGAGACACCCTTCGAGCAGGCCGACCTCGGGCGGGTGGTCTGCCGCTTCGACGTGAGCTCGGTGTTCGACGACCTCGACGACGGTGACGACGAGGGTGACGACGGCGACGACGAGGATCTCGTGGACGACGTCGAGGACGAGGAACTGGAGCCGCTGGACGCCGACCGCCGTCGCTGACCGCCGGCCGGCAACGGCATGCGGAAGCGGCGTGCGGAAGCGGCGTACGGGAAACGGGAAGCGGAGGCTTCCGGGTCCGCGCAGGACGGCGGCGGTCCCGAGGGGGAGACCCTCGGGACCGCCGCCGTTCGCGCTACTCGGCCGCCGGGACCTGCGCGCGCAGCAGCAGCGGAAGCCGGGTCGTGCGGGGCTTCGCCGGGACCTCGGCGACGGCCTTCGGCAGGGCCTGCTCGACGCCGTGCACCACGGACAGATGGCGCTCCCCCCGGCCGAACGCCGTGTACACCCAGGGGCGTGAGAGCGCCTGCCCGGCGTCCCCGGGCAGGACCACGACCGCCGCGGGCCACCGGCTGCCCACGGCCTGGTGGGCGGTCAGCGCCCACCCGTGCCGTACGGACTGCTCCACCCGTTCCCTCGGCACGACCACCGGGCCGTCGGCGCAGGACAGGTGCAGCCCCTCCGCGTCGGCCGTCACCACCCGGCCGGGCACCGTACGGCCCGGCGCGGGCGAGTAGGCGATCCGGTCGCCGGGGTCGAAGCCGCCGAACCGGCCGGGGCCGGGATTGAGCCGTTCCTTGAGGGCGGCGTTCAGCGCGCGCGTGCCGGCCGCGCCGCCGTGCCCCGGGGTGATCGCCACCGTCTCCTCGGGGGTGATCCCGAAGGCCCGCGGCACCGAGTCGGCTACGAGCTGCACGGTCCGGTGCACGGCCTCGCCCGCCTCCCGCACGGGCACGATCACGATCTCCTTGCCGGGCGCGTCGACCTGGTTCAGCTCGCCGATGCCGACGCCGGACACGAGTTCGCCGATCGGCCCCGGGTCGGGTGTGCGCGAGGCGACCTGCGGACAGGCGCGCGCCGCGAGCAGATCGGCGAAGACCCGGCCGGGGCCGGCCGACCAGAGCACCGCCGGGTCGCCGCTGAGCACCAGCCGCGCCCCGTCCGGCAGCGACTCCACCAGCATCGCGGCGCTCTCCACGTCCAGTTGCGGCGCGTCGAGCAGGATCAGCAGGTCGAGGGCGAAGGCCCCCTCGGCGTCCCGTCCGGGACCCTCGGTACCGGCCAGCAGCCCCGGGACGGTCACGACGGCGCCGTCCGCTGCCCGCTCGCCGAGCAGAGCGGCGAACCGCTGCCGTCCGTCCGGCGTGTGGCAGGCCGCGACCGCGCGCAGGCCCAGCGTCCGGGCCGCGGTGAGCAGCGCCGCCGGTTCGGCACGTGAGGCGTCGCCGCCGGTGTGCAGCACCAGGCCGTGTCCGGCGACGGCGCGCAACAGTTCGGCCGTGCTGCCGGACGCGCCGGCCGTCACCGAATCCCACCGCGCGGAGGCCTCCTTGGCCAGGGAGTTGACCACCCGGGCCAGCGCGTCGGCGAGGCTCTCCTCGGCCAGCGCGTACCGCTCCAGGCCCACCAGGACACGGACCGGCCGGGACTCCTCGCCGTCCTGACCGCTCTCGCCCCCGTGGTCCTCGCCGTTCGCGCTGTCCTCCGTGGGCCTCTCGGGCTGAGCGGGGCGGGCGGCGTCCACCGTGTCCAGGGCGTCCTGGAAGACGAGGGCCTCGCCCTCGGCCAGCGCGCTCTGCACGGCCGCCTCGGCGTCCGGCACGGACTGCCGGACGAGGGCGGCGGTGAGCGTCGGCAACTCCAGGGCGGTGTGCCCGGCAAGGGCGGCCTGTTCCAGCAGCCAGACCGTCACCGCGCGGCCGCGCCGTTCGTCGTCGGGGGCGCACTCCGGGCCGAGCAGCGCCCGCGCGAACCCGTCGGCCTGCTCGGGACGCACGCCGGGGACGCGCAGCAGCTGCCACGGGTCCTCGCGCAGCAGATCGTCGGCGCCCTCACCGAGCGCGGCGGCGGTCTGCGGCGCGAGGGTCTCGGGCGCGCCGCCGTCGGTGAGCACGCGCCGCACGCCCTCGACGGCCTCCGCCGCGGGTGCCGGTGCGGCAACCGCCGCCGGTACGGGGGGCACGGGCTGGGGACGGCGTACCGGTTCCGGGGCGGGGCGGCGCGCGGGCGCCGGCTCGGCGAACACGGTGGCCGGGGGCTTGGCCCCGCCCTCCACCGCACGCACCGCCGCCAGCAGGTCGGCGGCCTTCCCGCTCAGCTTGGTCCCGCTGGCGATGGGCTCCGCCTTCTCGGCCCGGCGCCGCTCGATCCGCTCCCGCTCGAGCTTCTGCGCGGCGAGCTCGGCCTGCGCCTCGGAGAGCTGCGCGGCCGCTTCGGCGGCGGCCTCGGCCTCGCCCGCCTCGGTACCTGCCCCGGTACCTGCTTCCGTTTCTGCTTCGGCCTCTGTGGCCGGGTCTGCGTCTGCGGCTGCGGCCGCGGCGAGCGTCTCCTCGCCCTCGCCCTCGCTCACGCCCTGCGCGTCGCGCGCGGCGGGAGTGTCGTCGTCGCTCGTCGAAGCGCTGTCGGCCGGTGCCGGTTCGGGCTGCGCCGGCGCGGTGTCGTCCGGGGTCCCGGGCTCCTCGGCGGCGTCCGGCGTCGCCGGTCCGGCGTTCTCGGTGCTCTCCGGGGGAACCGGCTCCGTGCTCACAGCGTGCTCCAGTCGTGATCGGGATAGCGGTGCACGGGCGCCGACACGTCGTCGAGGGCCCGGCAGATCTCGTCAGGAAGACTAAGGGCCTCCACTGACAATGCGGCCGTGAGCTGCTGCGCGTTGCGCGCGCCGACGATCGGGGCGGCCACGCCGGGCCGGTCGCGGACCCAGGCGAGGGCGACCTGGAGCGGGGTCACCGCGAGCCCGTCGGCGGCGGTCGCGACGGCGTCCACGATGCGGCTCGCGGTGTCGTCGAGATACGGCTCGACGAAGAGCCCGAAGTGGTCCGAGGCGCCGCGCGAGTCGGGCGGCAGGGCGTCGCCCCGGTACTTGCCGGTGAGGACGCCGCGGCCCAGCGGGGAGGAGGGCAGCAGACCGATGCCCAGGTCCAGGGCGGCCGGCAGCACCTCGCGCTCGACTCCGCGTTGCAGCAGCGAGTACTCCATCTGTGTCGCCGCGAGCCGGGTCCGGGTGCCCGGCGCGGAGAGCTGCCAGGTGGCCGCCTTGGCGAGCTGCCAGCCGCAGAAGTTGGAGACCCCGGCGTATCTGGCGCGGCCGCTGGTGACAGCGATGTCGAGCGCCTGGAGGGTCTCCTCCAGCGGGGTGTCGGGGTCGAAGGCGTGCACCTGCCACAGGTCGACGTGATCCGTGCCCAGCCGGGCCAGCGAGGTGTCCAGGGCGGCGAGGAGGTGCCCCCGGGAGCCGTCGTAGCGGCGGTCCGGGTCGGGGACGCTGCCCGCCTTGGTCGAGATGATCAGGTCCCGGCGCGGCACCAGGCCCTCCATCAGCCGTCCCAGCAGGTACTCGGCGTCCCCGTCGCCGTACACGTCGGCCGTGTCGACGAGGGTCCCGCCCGCCTCCCAGAACGTCTTCATGACGTCCGCGGCGTCGTGCTCGTCGGTGTCGCGGCCCCAGGTCAGGGTGCCGAGCCCGATGCGGGACACACGCAGGCCGGTGCGGCCGAGATGCCTCTGCTCCATGGACGCCGAGATTACTGGCCATAACTGGGCAGTGGGTTGCCTGTGGATAACCGAATCCGCGGGAAGGGGAGCCGAGTTCCGCAGGCCGGGACCCCGGCTTGGATCCGCGCGACCCTCGCCACACCGCCCTCCCGGGCCCCCTGCCCCCGCGCTATGGTCTCCGCAACAGCGTCGTTACTGATCAGTAAGGGGATCGGCCATGCAGCTCGGGATCAACCTCGGCTACTGGGGTGCCGGAATGGACGGCGACAACCTCGCCGTCGCCCAGGAGGCCGACCGCCTCGGATACGCCGTCTGCTGGGCCGCCGAGGCCTACGGCTCCGACGCGGCCACCGTGCTCACCTGGGTGGCCGCGCAGACCGAGCGCATCGACGTCGGCTCCGCGATCTTCCAGATCCCGGCCCGCCAGCCGGCGATGACCGCGATGACCGCCGCCACCCTCGACTCGCTCTCCGGCGGCCGTTTCCGCCTCGGCCTCGGCGTCTCGGGACCGCAGGTCTCCGAGGGCTGGTACGGCGTCAAGTTCGACAAGCCGCTGTCCCGCACCCGCGAGTACGTGGAGATCGTCCGCAAGGCGATGACGCGCGAGCGGCTGTCGTACGAGGGTGAGCACTGGACGCTGCCGCTGCCGGGCGGCCCGGGCAAGCCGATCAAGCTGACCGTGCACCCGGAGCGCGAGCACATCCCGCTGTACATCGCCGCGATCGGCCCGAAGAACCTGGAGCAGACCGGCGAGATCGCCGACGGCGCCCTGCTCATCTTCCCGTCCGCCGAGCACCTCGAGGACACCGCGATCAAGCACCTGCGGGCCGGACGTGAGAAGGCGGGCAAGACCCTGGAGGGCTTCGACGTCTGCCCGACGCTGCCGCTGGCACTCGGCGAGGACAAGGACGTCGAGCGGCTCGCCGACACCTTCCGCCCCTACACCGCGCTGTACGTCGGCGGCATGGGCAGCCGCAAGCAGAACTTCTACAACCAGCTCGCGCGCCGCATGGGCTACGAGGCCGCGGCCGACGAGATCCAGGACAAGTACCTGTCCGGTGACAAGCAGGGCGCCGCGGCCGCCGTGCCGCACGAGCTGATCGACCGGACCACGCTGCTCGGTTCGGTGGAGCGGATCGCCGACCGGATGAAGGCCTACGCGGCGGCCGGTGTCACCACGCTCACCCTCGCCCCGGCCGGCTTCACCCTGGACGAGCGTCTCGCCTCGCTGCGGGCCGGCTCGGAGGCCGTCGAGCTCGCCGGCCTGGCCTAGCCGGCCCGGGGATCCCGGGAGTTTCAGCGGCCGTGGTGGGGGCTCGGGGGTCTTCCCCGCCACGGCCGTCACGCGGAACAACGCGCCACACGGCGCGTGGTTACGCTTGCGGGCCGACTCCTCGGGTACCTCTTTCGGCGGAGTTGTCGGACACAGCTGTTGCACCGCCTTCCGTGCCGCATTTGACTCGTTCCTTGCGGAATGCTGCGGAATCCTGCGCGATGCGGAGAGGTGCCCCACGATGCTTTCGGCCAAGAGTCTGTTCCAGGAGATCATCGACAACGACGAGTCCTTCGCGCTCTTCTGTTCCATCGCCGCAGGCGGGGAGTCGCAGGGAGGCTGGGAGAACTCCCGGATCGCCGCGCTCGTCCCGCCCAGCGAACACCACCTCGCTCCCAAGATCGCCCGGCACGGCGCCGACGAGGACAAGCACGGGCGGATCTTCACCGCCCTGATGCGCAAGCGCGGCCTCGCCCCTGTTCCCGTCCCGCGCGACACCGACTACACGATGCTTCTGGAGCGCGCCGGCATCGGCCTCGCGCACGACCGGCTCCGGGCCGACCACCCGCTGACCGTGCACGACATCGTCACCTACCTCGCCCACAGCCGGGTCACCGAACAGCGGGCCGCCGAGCAGATGGAGCTGCTGCGCAGGCACTTCGCCGACCACCCCGACCTCGGCCGGGCGGTGAGGATGATCTCGAACGACGAGGACAACCACCTCGCCTACTGCCACGAGGAGCTGCTGCGCCTCGCCCGCGCCGGGCACGGCCGCGCCATCCAGCAGACGCTCCGCGCGTGTGCGCTCGCCGAGATCCGGATCTACCGCGACGTGAGCCTCGCCGTGATGGCCCACATGGGGGACATCCTCGGCTGGTCGAGGGCCAGGTCGGCGCTTCTCGCGGGAGGCATCCACGCCGTGTACGCGTGGGAGCGGTTCGCGGGCTGGCGGCGGATGGTCTCCCTGGAGATGCCCGAGCGCCGCGACGCGCTCGGCGGCCCCGCGGTCCCGGCTCCCGAGTACGCCTGAGTGCCTGACCGCGCCGACCGCGCCGACGCGTCGACCGCCCTGGCCGCCCCGGCCGCGCGGGCCGCTCCCGGAGTCGGCCCCGGAGCCGTCCCTAGAGCCATCCCCGGTGCTTGAACAGCCGGTACAGCAGCACCTCGAGCACCGCCATCAGCGCGATCACCGCCGGATACGACCACACCCACCGCAGCTCCGGCATGTGCTCGAAGTTCATGCCGTAGATGCCCGCGATCATCGTGGGGACCGCGGCCATCGCCGCCCACGCCGAGATCTTCCGCATGTCGTCGTTCTGCCGGACGCTCATCTGCGCCAGATGCGCCGACAGGATGTCCGTGACCAGCCGGTCCAGCCCTTCCACGGACTCGTTCACCCGCATGAGATGGTCGCTGACATCACGGAAGAAGGGCCGCGCCCGGTCGTCCACGAAGGGCACCCCCGGGCCGGACAGGCTGGTGCCCGCCAGCCGGGTCAGCGGCGGTCCCAGCGGGCCGGTCGCCCGGCGGAACTCCAGGATCTGCCGCTTGAACCGGTAGATCCGCGACGCGGTGTGCCGTGAGCCGCCGTCGTTCGGCGAGAACACCTCCGCCTCCAGCTCCTCCAGGTCCGTCTGGAGTTCCGTCGCCACGTCCAGGTAGTGGTCCACCGTGGCGTCGGCGATGGCGTACACCACCGCCGTGGGGCCCTTGGCGAGCAGCTGCGGCTCGTGCTCGAGCCGGTGCCGTACGGCCGCCAGCGGGGCGCCCTCGCCGTGCCGGACGGTCACCACGAAGGCGTCACCGAGGAAGACCATCACCTCGCCGGAGGAGACCGCGTCGCTCTCGGGCTCGTAGACGACCGGCTTGAACACCAGGAAGAGCGAGTCGTCGTAGATCTCCAGCTTGGGCCGCTGGTGGGCTTTCAGGGCGTCCTCGACGGCGAGCGGGTGCAGGCCGAACTCGTGCGTGACGTGGTCGAACTCCTTCTCCGTGGGCTCGTGCAGCCCGATCCACACGAAACCGCCCGCGGCCCGTGCCTCGGCCAGGGCGTCCGAGAAGTCCTCCGGGCCCTCCGTACGGTGCCCGTCGCGATAGACAGCGCAGTCGACGATCACTCGGCGTGTTCTCCCTTCGGACGCTCATCGGCGCGCACCCGCGTGCGCCTACCCTGGGCCGCATGCCCACGTTGATCCTCGTCCGGCACGGCCGGTCCACCGCCAACACCTCCGGACTGCTCGCCGGCTGGACGCCCGGCGTCGCCCTCGACGAGCGCGGAGCCGCGCAGGCGGCCGCCCTGCCCGGGCGGCTCGACGCGCTGCCGATCGCCGAGGTCGTCGCAAGCCCCCTCCAGCGCTGCCAGGAGACCATCCGGCCGCTCCTCGACGCCCGCCCCGGGCTGCGCGCCCACACCGACGAGCGGATCGGGGAGTGCCACTACGGCGACTGGTCCGGACGCAAGCTCGCCGAGCTGACGGACGAGCCCCTGATGGAGGTCGTGCAGGCGCACCCCTCCGCCGCCGCGTTCCCCGGCGGCGAGTCCATGCGCGCCATGCAGACCCGCGCCGCCGAGGCGGTGCGGGAGTGGAACGCGCGCGTGGAGCGCGACCACGGCGCCGACGCCGTCTATCTGATGTGCTCGCACGGCGACATCATCAAGTCGCTCGTGGCGGACGCCCTCGGACTTCATCTCGACCTCTTCCAGCGGATCTCTGTGGAACCGTGTTCCGTCACCGCGATCCGTTACACCCGGCTGCGCCCCTTTCTCGTGCGCCTCGGCGACACCGGCGACTTCGCGTCGCTCGCCCCGCGCGAGGAGCCGCCGGCCGGGGACGCGACGGTCGGGGGTGGTGCGGGCGCACCGTGATCGTCGGCCGCAGTAGGGTGAAGCGGTCCGCAAACGCGCGCGTACCCGCAGGGACGTTCCCCCACTCGTTCCCCGGCCCACGATGACCCACGATTCCCATGGAGACAGGACGTGTCCCGTCAGGTGTTCCTCTACGACCCCCCGGACCGTTTCGTGGCCGGTACGGTCGGACTGCCCGGGCGCCGTACCTTCTTCCTCCAGGCCACCGCCGGCGCCCGAGTGACCAGCGTGGCCCTGGAGAAGACCCAGGTCGCCGCGCTCGCCGAGCGCATGGACGAACTGCTGGACGAGGTCGTGCGCCGGACCGGCGGCAGCGCCCCCGTGCCCGCGATGTCGCCCGCCGAGAACACCGACACGGCCCCCCTCGACACACCGATCGAGGAGGAGTTCCGGGTCGGCACCATGGCCCTCGCCTGGGACGGCGAGGAACAGCGCATGATCGTCGAGGCGCAGGCCCTCGTGGAACTCGACGCGGACTCCGAGGAGGACCTCGCCGAGGCCGAGGAGAAGCTTCTCCAGGACGAGGAGAACGGGCCCCCGATGCTGCGGGTCCGGCTCACCGGCGCGCAGGCGAGGGCCTTCGCCAAGCGCGCCCTCGACGTCGTCAACGCGGGCCGGCCGCCGTGCCCGCTGTGCAGCCTGCCGCTCGATCCGGAAGGACACGTATGTCCGCGCCAGAACGGATACCGCCGGGGGGCGTGACGACCACCGACCCGGCCGCCGCCGAACTCCTCGCGCGCGGCGAGCTCACCGTGCGCGGTCGCATCCGCGACGCCTCCAACGCGGCCCTGTACTGCACGGTCGCGCACGAGGGCCGCGAGGCCGCCTGCGTCTACAAGCCCGTCGCCGGGGAGCGGCCGCTGTGGGACTTCCCCGACGGCACCCTCGCCCAGCGCGAGGTCGCCGCCTACGAGGTCTCCGAGGCGACCGGCTGGGGCCTCGTGCCGCCCACCGTGCTGCGCGAGGGGCCGTACGGCGAGGGCATGTGCCAGCTGTGGATCGAGACGGCCCCGGAGACCGACCTGCTCGCCCTGGTGGACGCGGAGGAGCCCGAGCCGGGCTGGCGGGCGATCGGCTTCGCGGAGGTCGGCGAGGGCCGCACCGCGCTGCTCGTGCACGCAGACGACGAGCGGCTGCGCCGGCTCGCCGTCCTCGACGCGGTGATCAACAACGCCGACCGCAAGGGCGGCCACCTGCTGCCCACCGCCGACGGCCGGCTGTACGGCATCGACCACGGGGTCACCTTCAACGCCGAGAACAAGCTGCGCACGCTGCTGTGGGGCTGGGCGGGGGAGCCCCTGACGGGTGAGGCCGTCGACGTGCTCAAGGGCCTCAGAAGCGCCCTGGAGCCCGATGGGCGGCTGGCGGTCACCCTGGCCGCGCTGCTCACCCCCGCCGAGGTCGACGCCACGCGCGCGCGTGCCGACGCGCTGCTGGAGGCCGGGAAGCACCCGGAGCCGAGCGGCGACTGGCCGGCCATCCCCTGGCCCCCGGTCTGAACCGTCCGGCGTGCGGGCCGCCCCGCACCGGCCGACACGCATGCCGGACGGAATCACACAAGAGGGCCTTCCCGGCCATCTGGCCTGCTCCGGTTCGTATACGCAACTTCCGTCCGGTTAGGCTCATGACATGCATGCCTGGCCCGCTTCCGAGGTCCCCGCCCTGCCTGGTCAGGGCCGCGACCTGAGGATCCACGACACCGCGACCGGCGGCTTGGTCTCCCTCGACCCCGGTCCCGTCGCCCGTATCTACGTCTGCGGCATCACGCCGTACGACGCGACCCACATCGGTCACGCGGCGACCTACAACGCGTTCGACCTCGTTCAGCGCGTGTGGCTCGACACCAAGCGGCAGGTTCACTACGTCCAGAACGTCACCGACGTCGACGATCCGCTCCTGGAGCGGGCCGAACGCGACGGCGTCGACTGGGTCGCCCTCGCCGAGAAGGAGACGGCGCTCTTCCGCGAGGACATGACGGCCCTGCGGATGCTGCCGCCGCGGCACTACATAGGCGCCGTCGAGGCCATACCCGGCATCGTCCCGCTCGTCGAGCGGCTGCGGGACGCCGGCGCCGCCTACGAGCTCGACGGCGACGTCTACTTCTCCGTCGGGTCCGACCCGAACTTCGGCCGGGTCTCGGGCCTGGACGCGGCCGCCATGCGGCTGCTCTCCGCCGAGCGCGGCGGCGACCCCGACCGACCCGGCAAGAAGAACCCGCTCGACCCGATGCTCTGGATGGCGGCCCGCGAGGGCGAGCCCAGCTGGGACGGCGGCTCGCTCGGCCGCGGCCGGCCGGGCTGGCACATCGAGTGCGTGGCCATCGCCCTGGACCACCTCGGGATGGGCTTCGACGTGCAGGGCGGCGGCTCCGACCTCGCCTTCCCGCACCACGAGATGGGCGCCTCCCACGCGCAGGTGCTGACCGGCGAGTTCCCCATGGCGCAGGCGTACGTCCACGCCGGCATGGTCGCCCTGGACGGCGAGAAGATGTCCAAGTCCCGGGGCAACCTCGTCTTCGTCTCGAAGCTGCGCCAGGACGGCGTCGACCCCGCCGCCATCCGCCTCACCCTCCTCGCGCACCACTACCGGGCCGACTGGGAGTGGACCGACCAGGTCCTCGTCGACGCCGAGGCCCGGCTCGGGCGCTGGCGTGCCGCCGTCTCCCGGCCCGACGGGCCGCCCGCCGAGGCGCTCGTCGAGGAGATCCGCGAGGCGCTCGGCAACGACCTCGACGCCCCGGCCGCACTCGCCGCCGTCGACCGCTGGGCGGCGCTCCAGCAGGAGCACGGCGGAACGGACATCGGCGCCCCCGGCGTCGTCTCGCGGGCCGTGGACGCGCTGCTGGGCGTGGCCCTGTAGCCGAAGGCGCCCGTACACCGGGTACGACGAGGGGCGGTGCGCCGATGCGCGCCGCCCCTCTCGGTTCCCTGTCCTGCCCGGTGTCCTAGTCCTCCGAGGAATCGCTGTCGTCGGAGGCGTCACCGCTCGGCTTCGGCGGCTTCGGGGGCCGGGTCCGCTCCCCGGGGTCCGGCGGGCCGCCGCCGTCCCGGCGCCGCAGATAGCGCTCGAACTCGCGGGCGATCGCCTCGCCCGACGCCTCCGGCAGCTCCGCGGTGTCCCGCGCCTCCTCCAGCGTCTGCACGTACTCGGCGACCTCGCTGTCCTCGGCGGCCAGCTGGTCCACGCCCACCTGCCAGGCACGCGCGTCCTCGGGCAGCTCGCCCAGCGGGATGCGCACGTCGATCAGGTCCTCCAGGCGGTTGAGGAGGGCCAGCGTCGCCTTGGGGTTCGGCGGCTGCGAGACGTAGTGCGGCACGGCCGCCCAGAGGCTCACCGCCGGCACCCCCGCGTGCGTGCACGCCTCCTGGAGGACGCCGACGATGCCCGTGGGGCCCTCGTACTTGGTCTCCTCCAGGTCCATCCGCTGGGCCAGGTCCGCGTCCGACGTGGTCCCGCTGATCGGCACGGGACGCGTGTGCGGGGTGTCACCCAGCAGGGCGCCCAGGATGACCACCAGCTCCACGCCCAACTCGTGCGCGAAGCCCAGCAGCTCGTTGCAGAACGAGCGCCAGCGCATGGACGGTTCGATGCCGCGGACGAGCACCAGGTCGCGCGGCTTGTCGCCGCCGACGCGGACGACCGACAACCTTGTCGTGGGCCACGTGATCTTGCGCACGCCGGCGTCCATCCACACCGTGGGGCGGTTCACCTGGAAGTCGTAGTAGTCCTCGGCGTCCAGTGCCGCGAACACCTCGCCCTTCCACTCCCGCTCCAGGTGCCCGACCGCGGTGGAGGCGGCGTCGCCGGCATCGTTCCAGCCCTCGAACGCGGCCACCATGACCGGGTCGATCAGCTCGGGAACCCCCTCGAGCTCGATCACCCAGCGCCTCCTTCCGACGTGCCCTCGCTTGACCACCCAACCTTACGGCGTTCCGCGGGAGCGCTCGCAGCCCCCTTGCACGGGGGAGTGAACGGATCACTGCCCCGTTCGCCACCCCCGAACACCCCCTGGTGGACCCGACTCACGGCGTCGGCGCACAGGCGGCGCACAGGGTGGGCGCACGCCGCTCGGTCACAGCGTCGAGCGCAGCCACTGCTCCACGCTCGCGATGTGCACCGTCGCCCAGGACCGCGCCGCCTCCGCGTCCCGGTCGCGCAGGGCCGCCAGGATCGCCCGGTGTTCGCGCAGCGTGCCGGCGACCGCGTCCTCCTGTGTCAGGCCGCGCCAGATACGGGCCCGGGTGGTCGGCCCGGACAGTCCGTCGAGCAGCGAGCAGAGCACCGAGTTGCCGGCGCTCTGCACGATCCCCCGGTGGAACTCCAGGTCGCCGGCGACCAGTTCCTCCACCGAAGGCTCCGCCCCGAGCTTGCCCAACTGGGCGTCGAGCGCGTCCAGTTGCTGCTCGCTGATGCGCAGGGCGGCCATCGCGGTGGCGGCCGGCTCCAGGATGCGGCGCACCGCCAGGAACTCCAGGACCGTGTCGTCGCGGTGGAAGTCGACGACGAAACTCAGCGCCTCGAGGAGCAGTTGCGGGTCGAGGCTGGTGACGTAGGTGCCGTCGCCCTGTCGCACGTCCAGGATCCGGATCAGCGACAGGGCGCGCACCGCCTCCCGCAGGGAGTTGCGGGACAGTCCCAGATCGGCGGCCAGCTCGCTCTCCTTGGGCAGCCGGTCCCCGGGGCGCAGCGCACCCGAGACGATCATGCCCTTGATCTTCTCGATCGCCTCGTCGGTGACTGCCATGCCGGCCTCCCTGTCGTTCATCGCCCGGACGTCAGCCCCGGGCAGCGGATCCCGACATCAGATGCAGACGTCAGATCCAGACATCGGATGTCTCAGCGCCATTATGGGGGCAGATCAGAGCAGTGCCTCCAGGTCTGCGATCACCGCCCGCTCGTCGACCGTGGTCAGCCCGCGATCGCGCATCAGCACCCGCCCGTCGACGACGGTGTCCCGCACGTCCGACGAGTGCGCCGCGTACGCCAGCGTCGACCACGGGTCGTGACGCGGCCGCAGATGCGGCGCGTCCAGGTCGACGACGATCAGGTCGGCCCGCTTGCCCGCCTCCAGCGAGCCGAGCCGCTCGCCGAGCCCGAGCGCCCGCGCACCCTCGATCGTCGCCATGCGTACGGCCTGCTCGGCGCCGACCGCCGTCGGATCGCCGGACGCCTTGTGCACCAGCGCCGCCTGCCGTACGGCCCCCAGCACGTCCAGCGAGTTGGAGCTGACGGCGCCGTCCGTGCCCAGCCCCACCGTCACGCCCGCGCTCAGCAGCCGCGGCACGGGCGCGATGCCGCAGCCCAGCTTCAGGTTCGACACCGGACAGTGGGCCACGGCCGTGCCCGTCCGGGCCATCGCCGCGATCTCGGGCCCGGTGAGGTCGACGGCGTGCGCGAGCAGCACATCGGGGCCGAGCAGCCCCAGGGAGTCCAGCAGCTCCACCGGCCGCTTCCCGTGCTGCACCTCGACGGTGGCGACCTCGGTGGCGTTCTCGGCCGCGTGGATGTGCACCAGCGCCCCGAACTCCCGGGCCAGCGCGAAGACTTCGGTGAGCTGCCCGGGGGAGAGGGTGTACGCCGAGTGCGCGAAGACGACCGGCCGGTGCCCGGGCCGGGCGGGCCCGCGCGCCTCGAGGTCGCGCCGCGCCCACCCGAGCCGCTCCTCGTACGCGATGCCGTCCGGCGGCCCGGGCACGTCCATGAAGGTCGGCCCGGTGTGCAGCCGCCAGCCCGCCTCGCGGGCCGCCCGCTCGGCCGCCTCGTGGAACCAGTACATGTCCAGCGCCGAGGTCACGCCTGCCCGCACGCTCTCCGCGACCGCCAGCCGCACCGCCGCCGCCACGTTCTCCGGCGCCAGCAGCTCCGCCTCCCACTTCAGCACCCGCTCCAGGAAACCCTGGAGGGTGACGTCGTCGGCGCGGCCGCGCAGCAGCGTCATCGCGAGGTGGGTGTGCGTGTTGATCAGCCCGGGGAGGACGAGACACCCGGCGGCGTCGATCTCCTCGGCCGCGGTGTAGCGCTCGCGCAGCTCGTCGGAGGGTCCCACGGCGAGGATGCCGCCCCCGTGGACCGCGACCGCCCCGCCCGGGACGACGGTTCCGGCGTCGTCCACCGTGAGGACGTCGCCGCCGTGGATCAGCAGGTCGATGCTCACGCCTGCTCCCCTTCCGCCTCGGCGAGCAGCCGCAGCGCCTCCAGGGAGACGACGGCTCCCCGTTCGACACCGGCCGCGACGACCTCCCGGTGCGGGTCGTAGCCGCCGGTCGCCTGCTCGTCGACCAGCTCGTCGGCGTTCGCCCCGTCGATCACCAGCACACCGCCCGCGACCAGGCCGCGCAGCGAGGCCGTGACCAGCAGCGCGGACAGTTCCATCTCGATGGCGGCGAGCCCGGCGCCCGCGTACGAGAAGAGTGGGAGCAGGCCCGGCTGGAAGGCCGCCCGGGTCCACACGACGCCCCGGTGGTGCGGGGCGCCGGCCTCGCGGGCCGCGCGCCGGAGGGCGAGGACCGCCTCGGGCGCGGACACCGCCGGGTACTCCGGGGGCAGCAGCTGATGGGTGACGCCGTCGTCGCGCACGGCCGCCTCCGCGATGACCAGGTCGCCGTCCCCGATGCCCGGCCTCATCGCGCCCGCCGTACCGAACCGCAGGAAGGTGCGCACGCCCGCGTCCGCCAGCTCCTGGAACAGCAGGATCGCGCCGGGCGCGCCCACCCCGTGCGAGGCGACGACGACCGGCAGGCCCTTCCAGCTTCCCTCGAACACCCGGTACTCGCGGTGGTACGAGACCTCCACGGCGCCCTCGAGGAGGGCGGCGACGGCCGCGGCGCGGGCCGGGTCGCCGACGACCACGGCGTGCGCCGGGAGGCCGGTGCGCGGGATGCGGGTGACGGGCAGCAGGTCCTGCGTCATTGGACGGCTCCGGTGGTACGGGGGCGGCGACGGCGGCGGGCCGTCGTGAGGAACAGGGCGCCGAGCGTGACGACGTACGGCGCGGCATCGGTCGCCTGCTGCGGCAGGCCGAGACCCTGGAGGCGGAACCCGGCCGCTTCGGCGAGCCCGAACAGCAGCGCGGCGAGCAGGACGCCCAGGGGCGCGGCGCGGCCCAGCATGACGGCCACGACAGCGATCCAACCACGGCCGGCCGTCATGTTCTCCGTGAACAACGTGACGTTGCCGAGGGCGAGCTGGGCGCCCGCCAGACCGCACAGCACTCCCGACAGCAGGATCGCGCCGTACTGGTACTTCGCCGGGCTCACCCCGAGGGTGGCCGCCGCGTCGGGCGCCTCGCCGACCCCGCGCAGCCGGAGCCCCCACACATGGCGCGACAGCAGCAGGGCGGCGACCGCGACCGCCGCCCACGACAGGTAGGCGAGCGGGGTGAAGCCACCGATCAGCGGCAGCCCGGCGAGGGAGGGATCGTCGAAGGTGCCCTGCACGCCGAAGACGGTGCGCAGCAGGAAGCTCGTCAGGCCGACGGCCAGGAGGTTCATGGCGATGCCGAGGACCACCGCGTCCCCGCGCAGGGTGACCGCCCCCACGGCCAGGACCAGCGAGTACGCCGCCGCCGCGAGGGCCGCAGCCAGCACGCCGAGCCAGGGGCTGCCGGTGAACCAGCTGGTGGCCACGGAGGTGAAGCAGCCCATCAGCATCATGCCCTCGAGGCCGATGTTGAAGACCCCGGCACGCTCGCACAGGGCGCCGCCGAGGGCCGCCAGCAGGATCGGGGTCAGCGCGCGCAGCGCCGACATGAGGAGATCGGAGTCGAGGAACATCACACCGCCTCGCTTTCCCGCGTGCGACGGCCCAACCAGCGGCCGGGGAACCGCAGCCGGGCCGCGAGGAACACGATCACGATCGCCTGGAGCACCTGGGTCAGTTCGCGCGGCACCTCGGTGGTGCGCTCCATCGCCAGTCCGCCGACCTGCAGGACGGCGAAGAAGAACGCGGCGACCACCGTGCCCAGCGGAGCCGCGGCGGCCAGCAGGGCCGCCGTGAGGCCGGTCCAGGTGTAGCCGGGGGCGGTGAGCGAGCCGTCCACGAAGCGGTAGGGGAAGCTCAGCACCCCGATGGCGCCCACGAGTCCGGCGAGACCGCCGGAGAGCGCCATCAACTTCAGGGTCAGGCCACGGCGTTCGACGCCCGCGTACGCGGAGAAGCGGGGGTTGAGGCCCGTCATGCGGATCTCGTAGCCGACGGCGGTGCGCCGGTCGGTGAACCAGTACGCGGCGGCGGCGATCGCGACGAGGACGAGCCCGAGGGTGACCGTGGAGTCGCCGAACGCGGGCAGGGCCACCCCGTCGGGCAGCGCACGGGTCTGGGGCAGGCTGGAGCCCGGCTCCTTCAGCGGGTAGCGCGCCAGGTAGGAGGCCAGCGACACCGCCGGATAGCTGAGCAGCAGGCTGCTGACCAGCAGCGGGACCCCCAGGCGGTTCTCGCACAGGGCGGCCAGGACGGCGTACCCGGCACCCGCCGCCATCCCGGCGAGCAGGGCCAGGGCCACGGTGAGGGGCGCGGGGAGCGGCGCGTAGAGACCGGTGACGGCGGCCGTGATCCCGCCGAGCACCATCTGCCCGTCGCCGCCGAGGTTGATCAGCCCGGCCCGCAGCGGGATCGCCAGCGCGAGCGCCAGACCGAGCACGCTGGTGCCGGTGGTCAGGGTCGAGCCGATGCCGTCCGCGCCGAGCGCGCCGGTCACGACGGCTCGGTAGGCCGTGACCGGGTCCGCGCCGGTGCCGAGCAGGAACAGCGCGCCGATGACGAGGCCCGCGAGGACGGAGAAGGTGAGGGGGGAGCGCAGGGCTCCGGATATGCGTGTCATGTCAGTGGGTTCATGTCGGTGGCCTCCACGGGAGCGCCCGCCATCGCGAGGCCCAGCGTCCGCTCGTCCGCCTCTTCCTTGGTGTACGAGGCCGCGACCCGGCCCTCGTACATGACGAGCACACGGTCCGCGAGGCCGCGGATCTCGCTCAGCTCGGCCGAGACGAGGAGGACGGCGTGACCGGCGTCGCGGTAGGCGATCAGCTGGTCGTGGATGTTCTGGATGGCGCCGATGTCGACGCCCCGGGTCGGCTGCTCGACCAGCAACAGCGGTGCGTCGTGGGCGAGTTCGCGACCGATGAGCAGCTTCTGGAGATTGCCGCCGGACAGCGCGGAGGCCGGGACCTCGGTGGTCGCCGCCTTGATGCCGAAGCGCTCGACGAGCTGCCGGGCGTGCGCGCGGACGGCCGCCGGCGGCAGCAGGCCGCGAGCGGAGAGGGTGGTGCGGTGATGCCCCATCGCCAGGTTGTCCGCGACCGAGGCGGCGGGGGCCGTACCGACCGCGTGCCGGTCCTCGGGAACGTAGGCGAGCCCCTTCGCACGGCGCTCGGTGGCCGAGGCGTGCGTGATGTCGTCGCCCTGGAGCGTGACCTGTCCGGCGGCGACGGGACGCAGTCCGGCCAGCGCCTCGACCAGCTCGCTCTGGCCGTTCCCGGCGACGCCCGCGATGCCGACGATCTCACCGGCGTGGACGGTGAGGTCCACATCGTGGACGGAACCCGTGCGGAAACCCGTGACCCGCAGCACGGCCGCACCGGGCGTTCCCGGTGCGTGGACCCGGTCCAGTTCCACCGCGCGGCCGGTCATCGCGGCGGCGATCTCGCCGGCCGTCGTGTCGGGGGTGACCAGCCGGGCGGCGACCCGGCCGTCCCGCAGGACGGTCACCCGGTCGCTCCCCTCCAGCACCTCGCGCAGCTTGTGGGTGACGAGGACGACCGTACGGCCCTGCGCGGTCAGCGACTTGAGCACGCCGAACAAGGCGTCCGCCTCGGCCGGGGTGAGCACGGCCGTCGGCTCGTCGAGGATGAGCGTACGGGCGCCGCGGTGCAGCAGCTTGAGGATCTCCACGCGCTGCCGCAGCCCGACCGGCAGATCGCCGACCCGGGCGTCCGGGTCGACGGCCAGCCCGTGCTCCTCGGCGAGTGCGCGCACCCGCCGGCGGGCCGCCGCCCGGTCCACCAGGCCGAAGCGGCGCGGTTCGGCGGCGTAGACGACGTTCTCGGCGACCGTCAGCGAGTCGAACAGCTTGAAGCTCTGGTGGACCATGCCGAGCCCCGCGGCCATGGCGTCGGAGGGGCTGGTGAAGCGCACCTCCCGCCCGTCGATCCGGATCGACCCGGCGTCGGCGCGCTCCATGCCGTACAGGACCGACATCAGCGTGGACTTGCCCGCGCCGTTCTCGCCCATCAGGGCGTGGATCTCACCGTGACGGACGGTCAGGTCGACGGCGTCGTTGGCGAGCGTGCCGGGGAACCGCTTGGTGATCCCCCGGAGCTCGACGGCGAGGTTCTCAGGAGGCGGCGGGGTCATCGACCTTCAGCTCTCCGGAGACGATCTGGTCGCGCAGCGCCTCGACCTTCGTCAGGACGTCCTTGTGGTCGGCGATCACGCACTTCGACGTGTCCACGCCGTCCTCCAGGCCGGTCAGGCTGATGCCGCCCTCCTTGAGGCCGTACGAGACGGTCGTGCCGGTCGTGCCGCCGAGCACCGTCTCGATGCCCTTCTCGACGGCGATGTCCGTGCGCTTGATCACGTTGTCGACGACCGTCCCGGGCGCCGAGGCGCACTGGTTGACGTCGACGCCGTACGCGAACGCGCCCTTGGCCTTCGCGGCCTCGAAGACGCCGTAGTTGCCGGCCGCCGCGGCCGCCATGATCTGGTCGTAGCCCTTGGCCAGCAGGGTGTTCGCCTGCTCCTTGGCGCGGGCCGAGTCGTCGAAGGGGGACTGGCCGCCGACGAAGCGGGTCGACGTCTGCGTCTTGGCCGCGACCTTCTCGGCGCCGGCCGCGAACGGGTCGCTGTAGCGGCGGAACTGGGGCGTGTCGAGCACGTCGACCGCGCCGACCTTGCCGGACTTGCTGAGCAGGCCCGCCTCGGCGCCGGCGAGGTAGACGCCCTCGTGCTCGCGGAAGACCGCGCAACTGACGTTCTTGAAGGTCTTGGTGGTGCACGCGTCGATGATCAGGAACTGCTGGCCCGGGTTCTTCGCGGCCTGCTGGGCGACGAGGTCGGCGAACTCGAAGCCGACGAGGACGATGACGTCCGGCTTGGCGTCCACCGCGGCCTGCACGTTCTGCTGCTGGGAGGCGGTGTCGGTGGACTCGTAGACCTTCTGGGACCCGTCGTGCTGCTTCGCCGCGCTCTTGACGCCGGTCACCGCGAGCTTGAGGAACTCGTTCTGGCCGACGGCGTCGGGGGTGACGAGCGTGAAGGACTTGCCGCTGCCCCCGCTGGCGGCGGAGGCGGAGTCGTCCTTCTCCGCGGCGGCGTTGCAGGCGGTGGCGAGGAGCACGGTGCCGGTCGCGAGGGCGGCGAGCTGCACGGAACGGCGGTGTCTGCGGGGCATCGGGGAACCTTCCGGGTATGCCGAGAGGCGCATCACGATGCTGAGGTGCGCGCGTACGGCGGGGTGAGGTGAGCGACGGTGCTCGGTGCGGCAGAGACCGCGGGGGAGGGCTGAGGGGACGGACTCAGCCGCGACAGCCGTCGCCGGCGCAGCGGCCGAAGTCGAGGAAGCGGCGCCTGGTGAGCAGCGGCATGCGTTCCCCCTTCGTCTCGTTCTGCGGGATGCTGGTATCGCCCTGCGGATGCAGGTGCTGGACTCTAACACTCGTTTCCGGACATCCGGCGGGGTGTCTCGAACTGTGGTTCGCTCGCCGTCCGTCGAGGGTTCTGCGAGGTCATGTACGGTGTCGAACACCAATGGAACATCAGGAGCGTCCCGTTATGTCCCAGGAACTGCGCGCCGTCGAGTGGACCGGAACCGGCCTCGCGCTGATCGACCAGACCGCTCTCCCGCATCGCACCGCGACCGTTGATGTCCACGATGTGGACACTCTGGTCGACGCGATCCAGCGGCTGGTCGTGCGCGGCGCCCCCGCGATCGGCGCGGCGGGCGCCTACGGCGTCGCGATCGCGCTCCTGCAGGGTGAGCGCGAGGGCTGGACGGACGACGAGATACGCAAGGCCGTCGCGCGCCTCCGCGAGGCCCGCCCGACCGCCGTGAACCTCATGGTGTGCGTGGACCGGGTCATGACCCGCTTCGGCGAGGGCCTCGACGCGGTCCTGGCGGAGGCGGCCGCGGTGCAGCGCGAGGACGTCGAGGCGAACCGGGCGATGGGCGCGTTCGGCGCGGACTGGCTGCTGCAACGGGTCGGCGCGGACCGCCCGCTGCGGATCCTGACGCACTGCAACACCGGCGCGCTGGCCACCGCCGGCTGGGGCACCGCCCTCGGTGTCATCCGCGAACTGCACGCGCGCGGGCGCCTCGAGGTCGTCTACGCCGACGAGACCCGCCCGCTGCTCCAGGGATCGCGGCTGACCGCCTGGGAGCTGGTCCAGGAGGGCATCGCGCACTTCGTCCAGGCCGACGGGGCCGCCGCCGGCACCATCCTGCGCGGCGAGGTCGACGCGGCGATCGTGGGCGCCGACCGCATCGCGGCCAACGGCGACACCGCCAACAAGGTCGGCACCGTGGGGGTCGCCCTCGCCTGCGCCGACGCGGGCATCCCGTTCCTGGTGGCGGCGCCCACCACCACGGTCGATCTCTCGACGCCGGACGGCGCCGCCATCCACATCGAACTCCGGGGCGAGGACGAGGTGCTGGAGTGGGCCGGGGTGCGGACGGCGCCCGCAGAGTCGCGCGGTCACAACCCGGCGTTCGACGTCACGCCGGGCAGGCTGGTGACGGGCCTGGTGACCGAGCGGGGCGTACTGGAGGTGTCCGCGGGGGAGCTGCCCGGGGACCGGCTGCGCTGAGCACACCCGCTGCGCCCGACGCCGGCTGCGGCTGCGCCCGGCTCCGCTGCGCCGGACACACCGAAGGCCACGGTCGAGGGACCGTGGCCTTCGGTGTGTCCCGCGTGTCCCGCGTGTCCCGCGTGTCGCGGTGGCTCGCGGGACACAGGCGGTCAGCGCCGCGTCAGCTCCAACTCCAGCAGCCATTCGACGACTTCGGTGTGGTGTCGGGCCTGGCGCGGGGTGTCGCCCCACACGTACAGACCGTGCCCGGCCACGACCACCGCGGGCATCCGCGGTTCGCGTGCCGCCTCCAGCCGGTCGCCGAGGACCTTCATGTCCTGGCTGTTGGCGATGACCGGCAGCGTCACCTCGACGTCGTGCGCGGGCTGGCCGACGCCCTTGAGCATCTCCAGGTCCTTGAAGACGATGCCGCCCGGGTGCCGGTGCCCGAGCGCCACGGAGGCCACCGTGTGCACGTGCACGACCGCGCCCGCACCGGTCAGCGCGGCCACGCGCGCGTGCAGCTCGGCCTCGGCGGACGGCTTGCCCTCGTGCACGGCGGCGCCGTCCCCGTCCACCAGCACCACGTCCGCGGGAGTCAGTTCGCCCTTGTCGTGGCCGCTCGCGGTGACCGCGAGCCGCAGCGGGTCGCGGCCGAGCACCACCGACAGGTTGCCCGAGGTGCCGCGCATCCAGCCGAAGGAGGCGAAGCGGGCGGACTCGGCGGCGAGGACCGCCCCGGCCTCCTCCAGGTCGAGTGCGGTGAGGTCGGCGGTCATGAAGTGCTCCTGGAGTTGCTTGCGGTGATCTCGTCGAACGTCCCCGCCTGCGCGTGGTCGCCGACGCCCTGCTCGAAATACGGTTCGCCCGGCCGCCGGATCCCGACCGCGTGCCAGCCGGCCTCGCGGGCCGCGTCCAGCTCGGCGGGCCGGTCGGAGAGGAACAGCAGCCGGTCGGCCGCCACTCCGGTCGATCCGGCGATACGGCGGTACGAATCCGGCTCCTGCTTCGGGCCGGCGTTCTCGGTGTCGTACAGACCGGACAGGAGCGAGGTGAGGTCGCCCGCCGGGCTGTTGGTGAACCACGCCCGCTGGGCGGACACCGCGCCCGACGAGTAGACGTACAGCCGCAGCCCCGCCGCGTGCCAGGCACGCAGCCGCGGTACGACGTCGTCGTAGAAGTGCGAGACGAGGTCGCCGCGCGCGAAGCCCTCGGACCAGATGACGCCCTGGAGGCTCTTCAGCGGGGTCGCCTTGCGGTCCTCGTCGAGCCAGGCGTTCAGTGTCTTCTCGATCGTGGCCGCGTCGGCGTCCGGCTCGCCCGTCAGCTCGCGCACCTGCGCGATCGCCCGTGCCACCGCGGGCTCCCCGGCCCGCTCGGTGAGCAGCTCGGCGAAGCGGGCGCGCGAGTACGGATACAGCACGTCCACCACGAAGCCCGTGGCGCTCGTGGTGCCCTCGATGTCGAGCACCACGGCGTCCACGTCGTACGTCGGGCCCGGTGCGCTCACGCGGCGGCCCGGTCGGCCTCGTAGCCGGCCGCGATCGTGTCGTAGTCCGGGAAGCGGCCGGCGATGGTGGAGCCGGTGAAGCTGCCGATCCAGCCGTCCTCCTCGTGGAAGAAGCGGATCGCCGTGAACGACGGGTTGGTGCCCATGTCGAACCAGTGGGTGGTGCCGCGCGGCACGCCCAGCAGGTCGCCCTTCTCGCAGAAGACGGCGTGCACCTCGCCGTTCACGTGCAGGTAGAAGATGCCGGAGCCGGAGACGAAGAAGCGGACCTCGTCATCGTCGTCGTGGGTGTGCTCCTGGAGGAACTTCTCACGGGCCGCCTTCGCCTTCGCCGGGAACTCCGGGTCGTCGCTCGGGTGCAGGCCGAGGACGTCGACGGTGGTGAAGCCCTCCTCCGCGTTCAGCTTCTCGATCTCCGGGCCGTAGGCCGCGAACACCGTCTCGCTGTCGGCGTCGAACGGCACGTCCGCGCGGACCGGCCACTGTTCGTAGCGCACGCCCAGCGGCTTGAGTGCCGCGGCGATCTCGACGGGGTCGCAGGTGCGGCGGACCAGGGTCTCCGGGCCGGACTCGGACCAGGTCGTCAGCAGCGTCATGGAAGCAACTCCAGGCTTCTGGAAGGGGCGTCCGGATACCGAGACGGATCGGACGGGGAGGGGAAAGGGGGAGACGGGCGGCGGGGACGGTCACTCAGCCGCGACAGGACGCGCCGGGACAGCGCCGCATGCAGGGCATGCGCAGCGCGTTCGCGCCATCTCTGGTCATCGGGGCCTCACTGTGCCGGGTCGGATGCCGGTTCCGTGATGGTAACTCCCGGCGGCGCGTCCTCCGCCTGTGACGTAATCGATGTCTCGAATAATGAGATGCGATGTCCATTCCTTTGACGGGTGGCTGAAATCGTTCTCATGATCTGCATATGAAGACGCTGCTGCTCGTGCGGCGGCTGTACGTGGACTTGCTCCGGTCGACCACGGCCAGCTGTCGCTGACCCCTCCCGGAGCTTTGACGCGCCCCCGTTCCCGGGGCGCTCCCCGCCATGCGCGGTGGCTCGTTCCCGTCCTTCGCTCCGGGCTCACGCACCCCTGCCCCGCCTCCCCGTCGCGCTTCCCCTTCGCGCCCCCCTTCTGCGTCACCTTGCACCTGGAGCCCCTCATGTCCCGTGTCCGTCTGCCTCTCGCCGCGCTCTCGCTGGCCTCCGTCTCCGCCCTCGTCCTCTCCGGCTGCGCGCAGTCCACGGACGCCTCGAAGGGCACCGGCGCCAACGCCGCCCCGGCCTCCGCCGCCACCGGCAAGAAGCCCGCCCCCTTCAGCGCGGGCACGGTCAAGGTGGCCCTGGTCCGGCAGAGCGGCGCCGGCGACTACTTCGAGCAGTGGGGCAACGGCGCGAAGGCCCAGGCCAAGGCACTCGGTATCGACCTGACCGTGTACGACGCCCAGGCCGACAACGCCAAGCAGGCCACCGACCTCTCCTCGGCGATCAACTCCGGGGCGAAGGCGATCATCATCGACCACGGCTTCCCGGCGACCATCCAGCCGGAGATCGACAAGGCCGTGAAGAAGGGCATCAAGGTCGTCGTCTACGACGTCGAGACCGCCACCGAGGGCGTCGTCTCCACCAAGCAGGACGACGCGAGCATGGCTCAGGCGGTCCTCGACGTGATGGCCAAGGAGGTCGGCAGGAACGCCAAGGTCGGCTACGTGAACGTGGCCGGCTACGCGGCCCTCGACAAGCGCGACGGCGTGTGGAAGTCGACGGTGACCTCGCAGGCCTGGAAGCAGCAGTTCAAGGTCGGCAAGGTCACCGACTCCACGGCCACCGACAACGTTCCCCTCGTCTCCGCCGCGCTCACCCAGCACTCCGACGTGGCCGGCGTCTTCGCGCCCTACGACGAGCTGGCCAAGGGCACCGTGCTGGCCGTGCAGAACAAGAAGCTCCAGGACAAGGTGAAGGTCTTCGGCGCCGACGTCTCCAACGCCGACATCCAGCAGATGACCGCCGCCGACAGCCCCTGGGTCGCCACCGCGGGCACCGACCCGTCCGCCGTCGGCGCGGCCGTCGTGCGCACCACGGCGCTGGAACTGGCCGGTCAGCTGAACAGGACCTCCGTCGAGTTCCCGGCCGTCGCCATCACGCAGGACTTCCTGCGCGAGAAGAAGATCGCGAACATGGACCAGCTGCGGGAGGCGCTGCCCGCGCTGAACCTGTCGCAGGTCTCCACCGCGGACTGGATCTCGAATGTCGCCCACTGAGTCCGGCCCCTCGCGGGCCGTACCCGCGGTCGGTCTCACCGACGTCAGCATGGCCTTCGGCGGCAAGACGGTGCTCGCCTCCGTGACGCTGGACATCGCACCGGGCAGCGTGGTGGCGCTGCTCGGCGCGAACGGCGCCGGCAAGTCCACGCTGATCAAGATCCTCTCGGGCGTCCACACGGACCACGGGGGAGAGGTGCGCGTCGACGGCACCCCGGTCGCCCTCGCCTCGCCGCTGGCCGCCCGTCAGCTGGGCATCCAGACGGTGCACCAGCGGATCGGCGAGGGCATCGTGCCCGGCCTCACGGTCGCCGAGAACCTGGTCTTCGAGGAGCTCGCGCAGAAACGCGGCAACCCGTTCCTGAGCGGCCGCGGCACGCTCGCCCGGGCGCGCGAGATCCAGGCCGGCCTCGGCCTGGACTGGAGCGAGCAGCTGCTCCGGCAGGACGTCGGCGAACTCGGCATCTCCGACCGGCAGTTGCTGATCCTGGCCCGCGCCTTGGCGACCCGCCCCCGGCTGCTCGTCCTCGACGAGCCCACCTCCGCGCTCTCCGCCGCCGAGGCACAGCGGCTGTTCGCGCTCGTAGAGCGGCTGCGCGAGGACGGCATCGCCGTGCTCTACGTCTCCCACCGGCTCGGCGAGATCGACGCGCTCGCCGACCGGCTGGTCGTGCTGCGCGACGGTCTGCTCACCGAGGACCAGTCCAGACCGTTCGACTGGGACGCGGCCCTGCGCGCGATGCTGGCGCAGGCCCAGGAGGTGACGACCGCCCGGCCCGTCAGGGCGGGAGCCGAAGGGGAGGTCGCCCTCTCGCTGCGCGGCGTCCGCCTCTTCGAAGGCCGCACCCCCCTCGACCTCGACCTGCGCGCGGGGGAGGTCACCGGCGTGGTGGGCCTGCTGGGCGCGGGCAAGACCGAGCTGGCGCGCGGCCTGTTCGGCGCGGAGCCCTTCGCCACCGGCACCGTCCAACTGGACGGCGCGGCCTACGCGCCCCGCCGCCCCTCCGACGCCATCCGGGCCGGCGTCCACCTCGTCCCCGAGGACCGGCACGCCGACGCCCTGGTGCCCGGCTGGTCGGTCGCGCGGAACATCTCGCTGCCGTTCCTGAAGTCCTTCTCCCGGGCCGGTCTCATGAACCGGCCGAAGGAGGACGCCCTCGGCCGCGAGACGATCGACGCCCTCGGCGTCGTCACCCGCGACGAGCACAGCACCGTCGAGGAGCTGTCCGGCGGCAACCAGCAGAAGGTCGTCGTCGGCCGCTGGCTCGCCCACACCCCGCGTGTCCTCATCCTGGACGAACCGTTCCGAGGTGTGGACATCGGAGCGAGGCGCGACATCGGCCGCCGGGCCCGCGCCCTCGCCGCCGAGGGCGGGGCCGTCCTCGTCCTGTCCGCCGACGTCGACGAGGTCCTGGAGGTGGCCGACCGGGTCGTCGTCCTCGCGGCCGGTGAGGTCCACCTCGACGCGTACGGCGAAGACGCGGAACGCGACCGCGTGATCCAGACCATCTCGGCGTCCGTCTGATGCCGGCCCGCCCCCACGAAGGCCCAGGAATCACCCCATGACCACCACCCAGAGCACCGAGGTCCCCACCAAGGCGGCGATCCGGCCGGCGGCCGGCACCGCGGGGCGCGTCCAGAACGCCGTGATCAAGTACGGCTTCATCTTCGTGACGGTCGCGCTGTTCCTGTACTTCGCGCTGACCGAGGGCTCCTTCCGCGAATCGGCCACGCTGCTCGACACCCTGCGGTACGTCTCCGTCGCCGCCATCCTCGGTCTCGGTGTCACCCTCACCATGGCCGTCGGCGGAATGGACATGTCCGTCGGGGCCGTCGCCGGACTGGGCGTCTCCGTCGCCGCCCAGACGATGGTCGTCTTCAACCAGGTCGGCACGGTCGCGATCCTCGCGGTGCTGGTGGCGGGCGCGCTCGCCGGCCTGCTCAACGCCCTGCTGATCGTCGTACTGAAGATCCCCGACATGCTCGCCACGCTCGGCACGATGTTCGTCATCCAGGGCAGCAAGCTGATCCTCGTCGACGGCCAGTCGATCACTCCCGGCATGACCATGTCCGACGGGTCGACCGCACCCGGCAGGTTCACCGACGGCTTCCTGAAGATCGACCGCGGCACGGTGGCCGGCATCCCGATCTCCGTGCTGATCTTCGGCGGTCTGACGATCGCCGCCTGGGTCTTCCTCGCCCGCACCCGCTGGGGCCGCGTCCTCTACGCCATCGGCGCCAACCCCGAGGCCTCCCGGCTGGCCGGCATCCGGGTCGGCGCCTACCGTGCCCTGGCCTACGTCATCTCCGGCGTCCTCGCCTCGGTGGGCGGGCTCATCCTGGCGTCCAGGATCGGCCAGGGCGACGTGTCGGCCGGCACCTCCCAGCTGCTGGAGGCGGTGGCGGTGGCACTCGTCGGCACCTCCGTCCTGGGCCGCGGCCGGCCGAACGTCTGGGGAACGGCCCTCGGCGCGGTGCTCATCGGCATCATCACCACCGGCCTGACCATCAAGGGCCTGCCGTACTACACGCAGGACGTCGTCGAGGGCGCGGTGTTGATCCTCGCCCTGGTCTTCAGCTTCACCCTGTCCAAGCGCCGCACCGCATAAGGAAGTTCACGACCATGGGCTACCGCATCCTGGAGACCGACGACATCCCCGCCTACCTCGGCGAGCGGGGCCACTGGGAGGACCTCGCGGACATCCGGGTCCGGGAGGTGTCGGACGGCAACATGAACCGGGTGTTCCTGGCGTCCTCCGCCGACGGCACCCGCAGCCTCGCCGTCAAGCAGGCCCTGCCCTGGGTCCGCGTCGCCGGACCCTCCTGGCCGATGAACCCCGACCGCGCCGACGCCGAGGCCCGCGCCTACGAGCAGGTCGCCAAGGTCGCCCCCGACAAGATCCCGGTGGTGCACGGCTACGACCCCGAGAACTACGCCCTCGTCATGGAGGACATGTCCGACCTCGAGGTGCTGCGCACGCTGCTCAACGAGGGCGCGGCCTACGGCCCGCACACCTCGGCGCGGATCGGCGAGTTCGTCGCCCAGTTCTCCTTCGCCACCAGCGACTTCGGCATGCCGTCCGCCGAACGCAAGGCGCTGATCGCGGCCTCCGTCAGCCCGGAGCTGTGCAAGATCACCGAAGACGTCGTGCTGTCCGAACCGTACGTCGAGCACGAACACAACCACTGGCACCCCGGCCTCGACGACCTGGCCGCGGCCTTCCGCGCCGACACCCGGCTGCGCACCGAGGTCGCCGACCTCCGACACACCTTCATGACCGGCGCGCAGGCCCTCCTCCACGGCGACCTGCACACCGGCAGCGTGATGGTCGGCCGGCGCGGAGGCGTGCCCGTGGTGCGGGTCTTCGACCCCGAGTTCTCCTTCGTCGGCCCCATCGGCTACGACCTGGGGCTGTACTGGGCCAATGTGCTGGTCTCCGAGGAACGGGCGCGGGAGCTGGGCGCGTTGTCCGACCACGCCGACCAGCTCCGGCTCTCCTGGGAGGCGTTCGAGGCCGAGTTCCGCCGTCTGTGGCCGGCCCGTGTCGACGACTTCTTCGACGACGCCTACCTCGACCGCTTCCTGCGCCGCGTCTGGACCGACGCCGTCGGCTACGCGGGCACGGAGATCGTCCGACGCGTCATCGGCTTCGCCCACCTGACCGACCTGACGACCCTGCCGGACCCGGTGCCCGCCTCCCGGCGCGCACTGCTGCTGGGGCGCGAACTGATCGTCCGCCGCGCGGAGCTGACGGACGTCGAGGCGGTACGGGCGGTCGTGGAATCGCTCGGCTGACCGGCCGGGGTGGCCGGCCGCTCACCCGGCGTCGAACCACTCCTTGCCGGCCGCCCAGTGCGCCACCCAGCCCGCGAAACCGGGCGCGGAGGTCGTGTGGCCGAACTCCGCGCCGAACGGCAGGGCACCCACGTCGGTCACCTGCCAGATCTGCCCTCGCTGGGGGCCGGTGACGACGAGGTGCCAGTTCATGGCGCATCCGTCCGTCCCCAGCACGACGGAACCGTGGTGGAGCACCTGATCGACGACCGCCTCGGGATCCTGGTCCTCGTAGGGCACGTCCTCCTCCTCCCACAGCCACTGCCGTGTGAGCGGGAACGGCTTGGCCAGGTCTCTCCTCGCCCCGTCGTCGCCCCAGTCCGAGGGCAGCTCGGCCAGCCCCACCAGCCCGTACGACGGCGGCCCCTGGAGCGACCCGTCGGAGATCTCCGCCACGAACGTGCGGTACGGCTCCGGCAGCACCACCTTGTGCTCCGCCTCGAAGGCGCGCACCGCCTCCCAGCCGAGCGCCGACGCCCCGCCGTCGTCCACGGCGAAGGCCGCCCGCAGGGACGCCAGTTCGGCGGGATCCGCCTGATCGATGTTCATGCCCCCAGGAAAGCACCCGGCACTGACAACCGGACCGCCGCGAGGGCGGACGGGCCTGAGGAGGGCATGCGAAAGGGGCGGCTCCATAGGGGTGGAGCCGCCCCTTCCCGGATCCGGCCCCGGTACGGAGGGGCCGGCCCCTGACGCCGGCCCGGGTCAGGGGAGCGGGCCGGCGGCGGGTCTTCGTCTTCGGGCGAGCGGGACCTACTTCTTGTCGAGCAGGTCCTGCACCCTGCCCCGGACGTCGTCCGTGGCGAGACCGCGGATCGTCAGCGTCGTACGGCGGCGCAGCACGTCGTCCGCCGTCTCGGCCCACTCGTTGTCGCGGGCGTAGACGACCTGCGCCCAGATCTCGGGCGCGTCCGGGTGGACGCGCGCGCCCAGCTCGGGGTTCTCGTTGGCCAGCCGCGCGATGTCGAAGGCCAGCGAGCCGTAGTGGGTGGCCAGGTGCCGGGCGGTGTCGGCCGCCATGCGCGGGCCGGGCGCCGGGTTGTCGACCAGCAGCCGGTGGGCGACCGCGCGCGGGTTGGCGACGCCGGGCAGCGGCAGCTTCTTCGGCAGCGAGGAGATCGGCTCGAAGTCGTCGCCCAGCGGGTGGCCGGGCAGCGCCTCCAGTTTCTGCATGACCGTACGGCCGATGTGCCGGAAGGTCGTCCACTTGCCGCCGGCGACGGACAGCATGCCGCCCCTGCCCTCGGTCACCACCGTCTCGCGCTTGGCCTTCGCCGTGCTGCCGGGACCGCCCGGCAGCACCCGCAGACCCGCGAAGGCGTAGGTGATCAGGTCACGGTCGAGCTGCTGGTCGCGGATGGAGAACGCGGCCTCGTCGAGTATCTGGGCGGTGTCCTTCTCGGTGACCGAGACGTCCGCCGGGTCGCCCTCGAACTCCTCGTCGGTGGTGCCGAGCAGCAGCATGTCCTCCCAGGGGAGGGCGAAGGTGATCCGGTACTTGTCGATGGGGGTCGCGAGCGCGGCCTTCCAGGGGGCGGTGCGCTTCAGGACCAGGTGGGCGCCCTTGGACAGGCGGATGGACGGAGCCGCGTTCGGGTCCTCCATCCTGCGCAGGTGGTCGACCCACGGACCGGTCGCGTTGAGCACCAGCCGGGCACTCACGCCGAACTCGTCACCGGAGAGCCGGTCGCGCAGCTCGGCGCCGGTGACCCGGCCCCTGGTGAAACGCAGCCCGGAGACCTCGGCGTGGTTCAGGACGACGGCGCCCGCCTCGACGGCGGCGCGGACCGTCATCAGCGCCATGCGCGCGTCGTTCATCTGGTCGTCGCCGTACACGGCCACGGCCTTGAGGTTGTCGGTGCGCAGCTCCGGCACGTCCTGCGCGGCCTTGGCCGGGGACAGGAGGTGACCGACGCCGTCGCCGAACGCCGACAGCGCGGAGTAGGCGAAGACGCCCGCCCCGAGCTTCGCCGCGCCGTGCGGCCCGCCCTTGTACACGGGGAGGTAGAACGTGAGCGGGTTCGCCAGGTGGGGGGCCACCTGACGGGAGACCGCACGGCGCTCGAAGTGGTTCTCCGCCACCAGCTTCACCGCGCCGGTCTGCAGGTAGCGCAGACCGCCGTGGAGGAGCTTGGAGGAGGCGGAGGAGGTGGCGCCGGCGAAGTCGCCGGCGTCGACCAGAGCCACCCTGAGCCCGGACTGCGCGGCGTGCCAGGCGGTGGAGATGCCCAGGATGCCGCCGCCGATGACGAGAAGGTCGAACGACGCCTTGGAAAGCTGCTCCCGGGTCTCGGCGCGGCTCGGGTTCGAGCCGGACGCCGGGTGCGTCCCCAGGGCAGGCACGGACTTCAGGGTGGTCTGACTGGTCATGTGGGGTTCTTACTCCTCGTCCTCGAGCCAGCCCATGGTCCGCTCGACGGCCTTGAGCCAGCTCTTGTACTCACGGTCGCGGGTCTCCGCGTCCATGCGGGGGGTCCACTCGGCGGCCCGGCGCCAGTTGGCGCGCAGATCGTCGGTGCTGGTCCAGAAACCGACGGCCAGGCCGGCGGCGTAGGCGGCGCCGAGGCAGGTGGTCTCGGCGACCATCGGGCGCACCACGGGGGCGTCCACGAAGTCCGAGAGCGTCTGCATCAGCAGGTTGTTGGAGGTCATGCCGCCGTCGACCTTGATCGCCGCGAGCTCGACGCCGGAGTCCTTCGTCATGGCGTCGGTGATCTCACGGGTCTGCCAGGCCGTGGCCTCCAGGACGGCGCGCGCGAGGTGCGCCTTGGTGACGTACCGGGTGAGGCCGGCGATCACACCGCGGGCGTCGGAACGCCAGTACGGGGCGAACAGACCGGAGAAGGCCGGCACGAAGTAGGCGCCGCCGTTGTCCTCGACCGAGAGCGCGAGGGTCTCGATCTCGGCGGCGGTGGAGATCAGGCCCATCTGGTCGCGCATCCACTGCACCAGCGAACCGGTGACGGCGATCGATCCCTCGAGGGCGTAGACCGCCTTCTGGTCGCCGATGCGGTAGCCGACCGTGGTCAGCAGGCCGTTGTAGGAGTTGACCGGCTTCTCACCGGTGTTCATCAGCAGGAAGGTGCCGGTGCCGTACGTGGACTTGGCCTCGCCCTCGGCGAAGCAGGTCTGGCCGAACAGGGCCGCCTGCTGGTCGCCGAGCGCGGAGGCGACGGGGATGCCGCCGAGCAGGTCGCCCAGCTTGCCGCCGGTGATCTCGCCGTACACCTCGGCGGAGGAGCGGATCTCCGGGAGCATCGCGAGCGGGACGCCGATGGACTCGGCGATCTTCTCGTCCCACTCCATGGTGTGCAGGTTCATCAGCATGGTGCGGGAGGCGTTGGTGACGTCGGTGACGTGCCTGCCGCCGTTCACACCGCCCGTCAGGTTCCAGATGACCCAGCTGTCCATGGTGCCGAAGAGGATGTCGCCCGCCTCGGCGCGCTCCCGCAGCCCCTCGACGTTGTCGAGCAGCCAGCGCGCCTTGGGCCCGGCGAAGTACGAGGCCAGCGGCAGGCCGGTCTCGCGGCGGAAGCGGTCCTGGCCGACGTTGCGGCCCAGCTCCTTGCAGAGCGCGTCGGTGCGGGTGTCCTGCCAGACGATGGCGTTGTGGACGGGCTCACCGGTGTTCTTGTCCCACAGCAGCGTCGTCTCACGCTGGTTGGTGATGCCGATGGCCTTGATGTCGTCGCGGGTGATGCCGGCCTTCGCGATGGCGGAGGCGACGACCTCCTCGACGTTGGTCCAGATCTCGGTGGCGTTGTGCTCCACCCAGCCCGGCTTCGGGAAGATCTGCTCGTGCTCCTTCTGGTCGACGGAGACGATACGGCCGTCCCGGTCGAAGACGATGCAGCGCGACGAGGTGGTGCCCTGGTCGATGGCGGCGATGAAGGGGCCGGCGGTGTGCGCGTCGGTCACGGTGTACTCCTGGGTTTCCGTGGTGAGGGGGCTGTCTGTACGGCGCTGCTGACTACGCGGTGTGGCTGGTGCTCTTAAGCAAAAGCGACGTTGTAGATACCCGCAGCGATCGCGCCGCCGATCAGCGGACCGACCACCGGGATCCAGGCGTAGCTCCAGTCGGAGCCGCCCTTGTTGGGCAGGGGCAGGAGGGCGTGCACGATGCGCGGACCGAGGTCACGGGCCGGGTTGATCGCGTAACCGGTCGGGCCGCCGAGGGACAGACCGATCGAGACGACCACCAGCGCGGTGATCAGTGCGCCCAGGTTGCCGAGGCCGTTGCCCTTGTCGTTCAGGCCCTGCGTGAGCACGGCGAGGACGAGCACGATGGTGCCGATGATCTCCGTGGCGAGGTTCTGCCAGACGACCCTGACCTCCGGGCCGGTGGAGAAGACGCCCAGGACCGGGCCCGCGGCCGGTTCCCGTGCCTCGACCGACTTGGCCTTCGCGGCCTCCGCCGCCGGCTCGCCGACGATCTCCTTGTCGGTGAGGTGCGCGTGGAACTGGCCGTAGTAGGCGACCCAGACCAGGGCGGCGCCGATGGCGGCACCGAGCAGCTGCCCGGCCCAGTAGACCGGAACGTTGCTCCAGTCGTCGTCCTTGATCGCGAGTGCGAGTGTGACCGCCGGGTTGAGGTGGGCGCCCGAGAGGGGCGCCGAGGTGTAGACAGCCGTCAGAACGGCGAAACCCCACCCGAAGGTGATGGCGAGCCAGCCGGCGTTACGGGCCTTGGAGGCCTTCAGCGTCACGGCGGCGCAGACGCCACCGCCGAGCAGGATGAGTATGGCGGTACCGATGGTCTCGCCGATGAAGATGTCGGAGCTGGACACCCGCGACTCCTTTGTCCTTCGTCCAGGGAAGCCGAACCCCGGGTCCCGCCGGGGGTTCGAGCGCCCTCGGGGGTGAGAGCGATGCCGGCCTTTGGCGTTGTCACACTCTAGCGCGTATTGCCGTTAGGTGTTCGACAATGTCGACCGGTGGACGGGAGTCTTGCCGCGTCGTTACGTGTGCGTCAAGAGTGTGGTTATCGAAAGCGCGATCGTTATTGATCGCCACGAGTTATCGATCTTCGCGTCGGTGCGCACGTACTCGCCCTTTTTGGCCGGTTCGCACGGTTACTTCCGCGTATGACAAAGGCCGGAGGCGTCCTGGGACGTCCCGGCCTGCTCTTGGTAACTCTCGGAAGCCCTGGGTCGGGCGGAGGTCGGGGCGGCGAGCCGCTCAGAAGCGTCCGGCGCCCAGGTCGCGCGAAACCGCGCGGGCGCAGTCCCGTACCGCGGCGATCAGCTCGGGACGCACCTCGCCGTCCCGCCCCAGCCGCTCCACCGCGCCGGTGATGCCGACCGCGCCCACGGGCATGCGCCGCCGGTCGTGGATGGGTGCGGCGATGGAGGCCACGCCCTCCCAGGTCTCCTCCACGTCGGCGGCGTAGCCCCGCGCGCGGGTCAGGTCGAGGACCCGCTCGAAGGCCTCCGTTTCGCACACCGTGCGGTCCGTGAACGGCTTGCGCTCGGCCTCCAGGACCTCGCTGTGCGCGACCGGGTCGTAGGCCGACAGCACCTTGCCCAGGGCCGTGGAGTGCAGCGGCTGCATCGCCCCGATCTCCAGCACCTGCCGGCTGTCGTCGGGCCGGAAGACGTGGTGCACGATCAGCACGCCCTGCTGGTGCAGCACTCCCAGGTGGACGCTCTCGCCGCTGGACCGGGCCAGGTCGTCCGTCCACACGAGCGCACGCGCGCGTAGCTCGTGCACGTCCAGGTAGGTGGTGCCCAGGCGCAGCAGCTCCGCGCCCAGCTGATACCGCCCGGAAGCGTCGTCCTGCTCGACGAAGCCCTCCTGCTGGAGGGTGCGCAGGATGCCGTGGGCGGTCGCCTTGGCCAGGCCGGTGGACGAGGCGATGTCCGACAGGCCCAGTCGCCGCTCGCCACCGGCGAGCAGCCGCAGCATCGCGGCCGCACGTTCGACCGACTGGATGTTCCGTGCCATCGCCGCCCTGCCTCCGTCCCCTGGACCGTCCACGCACGGCATCAACTGCCGCCGTTCGGCAATGTCGAACACTACCGGTCGATGTCGACCTCTCGCTAATGTTCGGTCGATACGTGTTACGCCATTCGCCTCCACGGAGTGACGCGGCCGTCGCACGCTCGTGCTCCGGCCGTGCCCCGCCCGTGCCCCGCTCGTGCCCGGCTCGTGCCCGCCCTGTGAAAGGCCGCCACGCCCGTCCGTCCCGTGGACGCCCCTGACCATAAGGCCTCCGTCCCGGCTACCCTGACGGCGTGCGCTCGTCTCGGGAAGGGTTTCCGCCCTCATCCTGAGGTGACGCAAAGCCGACAGCCGTCGCATCTGAGGGAGCCCTTTCATGGCCTCTGTGCCGCCGACCCCTTCCGCCGACAGCCGGACCCGTGTGTCCGAGCTCCGACAGGCGCTGGCCACCCGTGTGGTGGTGGCCGACGGAGCCATGGGCACCATGCTCCAGGCCCAGGAGCCCACCCTGGAGGACTTCGAGCAGCTCGAGGGCTGCAACGAGGTCCTCAACGTCACCCGGCCGGACATCGTCCGCTCCGTGCACGAGGAGTACTTCGACGCGGGCGTGGACTGCGTCGAGACCAACACGTTCGGCGCAAACCACTCGGCCATGGCCGAGTACGACATCGCCGAGCGGGTCTTCGAGCTGTCCGAGGCGGGCGCCCGTATCGCCCGTGAGACCGCCGACGCCTTCGCCGGACGCGACGGCCGCACGCGCTGGGTGCTGGGCTCGATCGGCCCGGGCACCAAGCTGCCCACCCTCGGCCACATCGCCTACGGCACCCTGCGCGACGGCTTCCAGGCCAACGCGGAGGGCCTGCTGGCCGGTGGCGCGGACGCCCTGATCGTGGAGACCACGCAGGACCTGCTGCAGACCAAGTCGTCCATCCTCGGTGCCCGGCGCGCCATGGAGGCGACCGGCGTCGACGTGCCCCTGCTGGTCTCGATGGCGTTCGAGACGACCGGCACGATGCTGCTCGGCTCCGAGATCGGTGCCGCGCTGACCGCGCTGGAACCCCTCGGCATCGACATGATCGGGCTGAACTGCTCGACTGGCCCGGCCGAGATGAGCGAGCACCTGCGCTATCTGGCCCGCCACTCGCGCACCCCGCTGCTGTGCATGCCCAACGCCGGTCTGCCGATCCTCACCAAGGACGGCGCCCACTTCCCGCTCGACGCCGAGGGCCTGGCCGACGCCCAGGACACCTTCGTCCGCGACTACGGGCTGAACCTGGTCGGCGGCTGCTGCGGAACGACGCCCGAGCACCTGCGGCAGCTCGTCGAGCGGGTCCGGGGGGCGTCGCCCGCCGAGCGGCAGCCGCAGCCCGAGCCCGGCGCCGCCTCCCTCTACCAGACCGTCCCGTTCCGCCAGGACACCGCCTACCTGGCGATCGGTGAGCGCACGAACGCCAACGGGTCGAAGAAGTTCCGCGAGGCGATGCT